>JAEZTJ010000084.1 GCA_023421505.1 Bacillota bacterium | reverse complement strand
TCCTCTTTCCGCACAGGCAGACAACCATACATTTATTATAACGGAAAGTGTGCACAAGTAAAATCAGGTCTATAACTACACCTAGAATTTAGTCGTGCAAACTGGAATTTACTTTTTCATTTTAGATATTATATTAAATTTAGAAATTCATAGTAGAAACATAGCAAATATTGTTATATAATGGATGATAAAATAAGAGAGAAGGAATAGAGATTGAAGAGTGATAATTGCGATGCAATAGTTGAACTATGTAAAGTGCAGATGTATAAAATAGAACACTTATTTATGGACTTTAAGGAAACTCTTATTATATCATGCCTGCAAGGGTATATGGGGCATGCCTGGGCAGATAATGAAAATGATCCTGGTTCAGCGCAAATTATAACAGGAGATTTTTGCTTTTTTGCAGGATGTCCTAATGTGAATTTGATTAAGAATATTCCAGAATATTATTCATCACAGTATTTATTAATGCTTCCGCAAAATGAAGCCTGGGCTGCTCTGATTGAACAGTATTATAAAAATAATGCAGTAAAGTTCAACCGCTATGCGATTAAAAAAGAGACTGGCGTATTTGATCGTAATCTGCTGGAGAACTATGTCAAGCTTCTTCCAAAAGACTATGTATTAAAGCAGATTGATGAGGATATCTATGAGCAGGCTAAAAAAGAAGCTTGGTCAAAGGATTTATGCTCTCAATTTTATACTTATAAGGATTATTACAAATCAGGAATAGGATTTGCAGTACTTCATGAGGGTAGATTAGTCAGCGGAGCTTCATCTTATACGGTATACAGTGGTGGAATTGAAATTGAGATTGATACCAAACCGGATTATCGCAGAAAAGGACTAGCAAAGGTATGTGCCTCAGCTCTTATTCTTAAATGCTTGGAAAGAGGTCTTTATCCAAGTTGGGACGCTGCCAATAAAGAATCGGTTGCTTTGGCTGAAAAGCTAGGCTATCATTTCGACCATGAATATACTACATATGCGGTTATAAATCAATATTTTAAGCCAGACATACAGAATTTTCTTAAGGAATGATTGAATGAATTATTAGTATAATTTGAAGCATAATTGGAGGCAATATGAAGAGGATTATAAAATTACTTAGACCTTTCTTTATAATAATAATCGTAGTGCTTGGTGGTTTATCTTACTCTAATGCAGAAGCTGCCAAGGAGGATGAAGACAAAAATGTATTAATAATAAATTCCTATCATCAGGGATTAGCGTGGTCCAGAGAAGAAACGAATGGTATAATTGATACCTTTGCAGGTAGTGATAAGAATATTAATATTGATGTTGAGTATATGGACTGGAAGAATCACCCTACCGATAAAAACCTTCATTACCTTTATCAGTATTACGAGTATAAATATCAGAATAAGAAGCTTGATTTAATCATAGCCACGGATGATATCGCTTTGCAATTTTCATTAGAAAATAGAAGGAAGCTATTCTCGGATGCCCCTGTAATCTTTTGCGGAGTAAACAAGGACGGAGCAGAGAAGATTACGAAGAGCTATAACCGGGTTACCGGAGTAATTGAGGTAGTGGATGCAACAGAGACAATAGCGCTAGCAAGACAGATCAATCCTTCTTTGAAAAATATATATCTTCTGTACGATAGAACAGAAAGTGGTCTTACTACCGGTAAGTTAATCATTGATAAGGTAGAAGGCGAAAATCCTGATCTTATTATTCATCCAATGAATAACATGCCATATGATGTAATTATTGATAAAGTGAAGCAGTTTAAGTCTGACAGTATTATTTTGATTACAACCTATAGCCGTGATGTGAACTATAAAATGCTTGACATGTTTTATGCACATAAGGAGATAAGTGCTAACAGCAGTGTTCCTGTATATGGTATTTATGATTTTGGATTAAATAGTGGTGTGGTAGGAGGTGTAATGTTAAGCGGCCGGAAGCAGGGTGAAAATGCAGCAACTTTAGCTCTTCGGATTTTTGATGGAGAGAATATTGCAAATCTACCGTTTTTTGTACCTAATTCAATGCGTGCTGCTGTTGATTATAAGGCTTTAAAGCATTTTGACATACCACTTAATAAAATTCCGAAGAATTTTGAGGTAATTAATAAACCGTTCTCCTTTTTTGAGACCTATAGAACCTTGATAATTGGGGTTATATCTGTAATAACAGTTCTTATCTTATTTATTAATATATTGATTTTTTATATACGTCGAATTAACCGTATGAAGAAGGAGCTTTCAGAAAGTCATGAGGAGCTTACGCAGCTTTATGAAGAATTGACAGCTTCGGATGAAGAAATGAAGCAGCAATATGAAGAAATACTATCTATTAATGAGAAGATTCGATTGGGGGAGGAAAAGCTAACCTTCTTAGCATATCACGACTCCTTAACGAGCTTGCCGAATAAGCTGTCATTATTTCAAGCAGCCAAAAGGATTTTTATTCCGGAGAATGGGGCAGCCGCGCTTCTTTTTCTTGATATCGATAATTTTAAAAATGTGAATGATACATTAGGACATGATTACGGAGATCTTCTTGTAAAGAAAGTTAGTGAAAGGCTTACCTCTTTTTTTGATAATAATGATTCGATTTATCGGCTTGGCGGAGATGAATTTATTATACTATTGCAGCAGATCAATAATGCGGAGGAAGTTTTACAAATTGCAGAGAAACTTCAGTCAGGCTTTTCTTCGGAATTTGATATTGATGGCAGTTTACTGCAAATCAGCCTTAGTATTGGTATCGCTATGTATCCTGAGCATGGGACATCTATTGATCAGCTGTTAAAATATGCGGATATAGCAATGTATCGTGTAAAGGCTACCGGTAAGAAGAACTATATTATTTATAATAAAAGCTTAAATGAGCTTTTCCTTGAACAAGTTAACATGGAAAAGAGCATGCCAAAGGCACTTGAGCGTGGAGAATTTGAGATTTATTACCAGCCGCAGGTGGATTTAACCTCGAATAAAATTACAGGCTTTGAGGCACTGCTGCGTTGGCACAGTACTGAATTTGGTGAAATATCTCCCGTCAAATTTATTAAGATTGCAGAAGATAGCAGGTTTATCATAACGCTGGGTAAATGGGTTTTGCAAAAGGCCTGTGAATTTCTTAAGAGAGTACATAATTTGGGTTACACCGACTTAATGATATCGGTAAACATATCTATCATACAGCTGCTTCAAAGTGATTTTTGCAATATTATATTTGAGACCCTTAAGGATACCGGACTTGCCGCAGATTATCTTGAACTAGAAATAACAGAATCCGTCTTGATTGAGTCAATTGATCAGATCGGAACGGAATTAAATACATTATATGAAAGTAGAATAAAGATCGCGCTTGATGATTTTGGTAAAGGGTATTCGTCCTTAAATTATTTAAGACAATTACCTATATCTACACTGAAGCTGGATAAATCATTTATAGATAGTATCTTATATGATAGTGATCATAAGCTTACAGGCCAGATCGTTTCTTTGGGTAAGAGTATGGGGATGACAACAATCGCTGAAGGGGTGGAGACACAGGAGCAATTAGAATATCTAACACATTGCAACTGTGACAAATTTCAAGGCTTTTTGTACAGCAGGCCACAGCCTGAAAGGGAGATTATAAAGCTTTTAAAGAAATAGATAACAAAAAAGCTGAAAAGGGATTGCATCCTCTTCAGCTTTTATTAAGTTTTTTGAATTAAACCAGTGCAATTTCACTTAAGCGTTCCATAATGGGTAGATGCTGGGTGCACAAGGTTTCACATTGTCCGCATTTGATGCATTCTGCAGCTTTATCGGAAGGCATGCCCCAATGCCACATTAATCTGTCTGCAATACTATTACCTAAGATCTTTTGATTATAAGCATCCATATACTTTGGAATATCAATTTCCTTTGGACAATTCTTGCAGTATGAGCAGCCAGTGCAAAGATTGTTTAATGTAATTCCTTTGCTTTCATATTCCTTATAAATCTCTGCGGCAGATCTTTCTTCGAGATCTTCCACTGCTTTTACTGCATCCTCTACATGCTCCTTTGTTGTAAAACCACAAAGGGTAACAGTAATTTCCTTATGAGAAGCAACGAAGCGAAGGGCAGCCTGAGGAACATTTAAATCAGTACCTGCGGTTAAGTATTCAAATACTTTGGGATTATTCGGAATTAAACCGCCACCCAGAGGATTCATAACTGTGATACCCATACCCTTTTTATGGGCGGCACTGATACCTGCCTGACGGAAACGATAGTTAAGTGCGTTATATCCAATCAGCATACCCTGAAAGGAACTGGTGTTAATTACCTCCTCCAACTGATTGCCCTGCATATGAGATGAAAAAGTAATATTTCTGATTAAGCCATCCTTCTTTGCCTGTTCAAAAGAATTATATAAGAGATCATATTGCTTATGGAAGGAGTCAAGATCGAGCATACACCACAGATAATAAAAATCCAGATAATCAACCTTCAAACGTTTTAAGGAAGTTTCTAATCTCTTTCGAAAAGCATCTGGTGTAAATTTTCCGCCTATGGTTCCCATATTCATCTTAGAAGATACATAGAAGCTGTCTCTTGGCAGTTGAGAGAGTGCAAGACCAGTTATCTCCTCGCTTTTATCATCACAGTAGAAAGGTGCAGAATCAAAGAAGTTGATCCCCTTCTCATGAGCATACAATGCAACCTCAGCACATTTTGACAGATTACCTGCTTTTATATCTGCATCATTATATCTCATTGCTCCCATGCCAATCGCAGAAACTTTCATATTAGTATTACCATATTGTTTATAATACATTGTAGTGAGCCCTCCATACTAAAGTATTAATTTAGATAATTATGAAACGTTATAATATAATAAATTGTAAACACAGAATTTACTATTCCTTCGATCCAATGTTCTTGCCGTTCTTACAATTACTGGGTTTCACAATTACCTAAAGGTATTAATTGATATCATAATACGATATAATACTTGATAAAATGTTATATTTTCTATTTCCTATGTAGTATATCATATTTTATAATCAGTGGGAATAAATACATCATACATTAGCCATATATAAGATACATTCTTGATAAACCTCGTTTACGAGTCTTTGGGCCTGCATGTACTCTGCAAGGCAAGGTACACTTCGATTGCAAGGGAATAGATTTTCAATTGTGAATTATGCTTTTAATAAATTACACGAATGAATACAATTTGACTTTTAAATCCAACTTAGATAGAATATAGTTAACTAACAGTAATTTCTTAAAGCCTCTCAATATCCAACAGGTCCTTAAGAAAATGAAAGGTATGGGGCGAAACCATGGCGATCAATAAAGCGATGAGGCTTGCGTTAAAAGCTTTGTCGTATCCGGATTTGGATCTAAAGAAAACCTATAAATTACAAAGGCAGATGGTAAATGTTTCACATCCTTATATAAAGCCCTTATATAAAATGTGGGATCATAAGGTTTCTCTGCCGGACCATGATATCCCGGTAAGAATTTTTTTGCCTCCATCGGAAGAAATGGTTCCAAAGGTTCTTCTGTTTTTTCATGGGGGAGGCTGGGTCATCGGTAATATTGACAGCTATACAACAATCTGTTCCAATATGGCAAAGCAGACAGGACATGCTGTAATTTCAGTGGATTATCGTTTGGCTCCGGAGTTTAAATTTCCGGCCGCACCGGAGGATTGCTATGCTGTAGCGAAAGAAGTATTTATGGAGGCAACAGCATTATTTGATATAAAGCAGGAGGATATTACCTTGATAGGAGACAGTGCCGGCGGTAATCTTGCTGCTGTTGTATCCTTGATGGCGAGGGATAGGGGAGAGTTTATGCCCTCCAGGCAAATTCTTTTATACCCCTCAACAGGAAGTGATCATAGTGAGAAATCACCCTATCCTTCAGTAGTTGTAAATGGAACAGATTATTTGTTAACAGCAAAGCGTATTAATGACTTTATGGATTTATATATAAGTAGTAAAGATGATTTACTTAACCCTTATTTGGCTCCTATCTTATCTAAGGATTTATCCAATCAGCCTAAAACCTTGATTATTACGGCTCAATATGACCCACTGAGAGATGAAGGAGAGCTCTATGGGCGAAGATTGTTTGAATTTGGTAATGAAGCTTACGTATATCGGATGAAGGATGCTTTGCATGGCTTCATTTCCCTGCCAAAGCATTTCGTACATGTGAAAAGATGTTACGAGTTGATTAATCTGTTTTTAAATAAAAATTAATGAAGAGAAATATCGACAAAATCGTTCTGAATATTATACCCACAATGATACGTGTTATTAGGAAGAATGCCAGAAGGGGGAGAATATTGATTATATGACGAAAAAAATGCCTGTTGATTGGGCTAAGCTAGACAATGCTGCTAAGATATTCCCGCCTACAACAAATGAAAGAGATACTAAAGTTTTTCGTTTTGTTTGTGAGCTTAGTGAAGAAATAGAAAAGGATATTCTGCAGAAGGCACTTGAGAATGCTATGCTGCTATTTCCTATGTACCGATGTGTTTTACGAAGAGGAGTATTCTGGTACTATTTTGAAAGTACGGATATTAAACCACAGGTAGTGGAGGAACATAAGCTCCCCTGCAATATGTTATATCACCCGAATCGCAGAAACTTATTATTTGAAGTTTCCTATTATAATAAAAGAATTAATGTAGAAATGTATCATGCTTTAACAGACGGAACTGGCGCACTAGAATTTCTGAAAACTCTGGTTTATTATTATATTACGATAAAGTATGAGAAAGAGTTTGGTGGTAAGCTTCCTGCTATGAATTATGATGCATCCTTTACACAAAAGATGGATGACAGTTTTCTTAAACATTACAGCGGTGATAAGAAGCTTGACAAAATCAAGCTAAGTAAGGCTTATCATATTACTGGAAGGCGTTATATTGATAATCGGCTTAAAGTTATCGAAGGAGAGATGTCAGCTAAGAAGGTACTTGATCTTGCACACCGTTATAATACTACTTTGACCATTTATTTGACGGCTCTATTTATTAAGGCGATTTATCAGGACATGCCAACCCGCGCACGCAAGCTGCCGGTAAGAATTACGGTACCTGTTAATCTTCGGACGTATTTTCCTTCTGTAACAGCACGAAATTTCTTTTCGGTGATTAATGTAAGTTACCATTTTGGCAAGAATTCTGATAAACTGGAGGATATTATAGCAGCAGTTAAGGATGATTTTGAGAAGGAGCTCACCGAAGATAATCTACGAAAGCATATGAATCGATTGTCTGCTCTGGAGCATAATGCTTTCATGCGTGTTGTACCACTAGTTCTTAAGGATTATGTTCTTAAAATGGCTAACTATCTTAGTAACAGGGGTATTACGGCAACCTTGTCCAATATCGGGAAGATCACAGTAACCAAGGAACTTGCACCATATATCCATCTATTTGACTGCTTTACCAGTGCCAGAAGACCCCAGATCAGTATGTGCTCCTTTAGTGATCGGTTAGTGATTGGATTTGCTACACCATTTGTCAGTACTGATATTCAGATGAACTTCTTTCGAATGCTGACAAAGGAGGGTATTGATGTATCAGTAGCCTCCAATATTAAGGAAGTAGTGTGAATTGTTGAAAAGAACAATTCACACCTAGAAGTTTGTGCCTGCGTATTCCTCGGCACAAACTAATTAAAAGGGCAGGCATGTTATAGTAATGTGAATTGTTGAAAAGAACAATTCACACCTAGAAGTTTGTGCCTGCGTATTCCTCGGCACAAACTAATTCAAAGGGTAGGCATGTTATAGTAATGTAAATTGTTGAAAAGAACAATTCACACTTCAAAGGGTAGGCATGTTATAGTAATGTAAATTGTTGAAAAGAACAATTCACACTTCAAAGTTTGTGCCTACAATTTTTTAAAACATGCAAACATGCTTAGTACAAACTAATTTATAGGGTAGGTATGTTATGTTCGTGTTATTGTTAATGGTGTCTTTGTATAGAAATCGATTATTGTAGGAAAGGTTTCGTGAATATGCCAAGTTGTGAGAATTGTAAAGTAAAATTAATGGGTAACTATAAGGTGTGTCCTTTATGTGGAGGGATCATTCAGGTTAATGAGGAAGATACCGATGAAAAATTCCCTCAGATTCCTACAATTTATCAGGAATTCAACTTATTTATTCGTATCATGCTACTGATTTCCATATGTGCTGTAATAATCAGTTTTGCAGTCAATGCTATATTTACTAAGCATTCCAGGTGGTCTCTTATCGTAGCAGCTGGAATATTGTGTATGTGGATCAGCATGCTCATCATTCTTAGGAAAAGAAATAATATTCCGAAAACAATAATCTGGCAGGTGGTTTTAATTAGTATCCTATCTGTACTTTGGGATAGGTCTATGGGTTGGATTGGTTGGTCTATTGATTATATTATACCTACAGTCAGTGTAGGAGCAATGATTGTTATGGCTATCTCAGCAAAGATGCTAAGAACCAGTGTCAGTGATTTGATCATCTATCTGTTTGTAGATGGAATATTTGGATTTATACCAATTATATTTATCCTTTTTGGCTGGCTGAATGTAAAGTATCCGTCGATAATTTGTGTAGCAGCAAGTGCAATCAGCCTATCTGCTATTATCCTTTTTGAAGGGGATAACATGAAGACGGAATTAAATAAAAGGATGCATATATAGAGTGGTATGGAGGTAATATGAATACTTTTGGATTGAAGCTGTTTGCTATTATTGTAATGTTTATTGATCATATAGGGGCAACTCTGATTTCACCTTATACAAATTATTGGCTGAATTTTGGATTTCGGGCAATTGGAAGACTTGCATTTCCGATCTTTGTATTTTTGATTGTGGAAGGCTTCTTTCATACCAGTAATGTGAAAAAATATTTACAGAGACTATGTATATTTGCACTGATTTCTGAGATACCTTATGATCTTGCCTTTTATAAATACCAATATGGAGTAAATGCATTTCCGGCAATCAAAGATATGTTTAAAAATGAAAACTATTTTGCGTCTATGCTTAATCGTTTGGGTGAACATCAGAATGTATTTTTTACATTGTTTTTAGGTCTGGCCATGATTACTCTTATGGATCTTGTTGAAAAGAAGTTTAATAAAAATGATGTAGTTAATCTTTCAATCAGCAATGTTCTGAATGGTTTGTTAACAATTGCATTTTGCGTAATAGCATATATCTTAAAAACAGATTACAATGTTGCAGGTATTTTACTAATTGTAGCTTTTTATCTGTTTCGTGGAAGTAAAATATTGTTAACAATTTCATTATTGATAATATTCGGTACACTAGAGTGCAATTTTTTAAGCTTTATTAAAACTGGTAATTATTTTGATGTGATAAGTATTTTAGCAGCTTTTTCAATCATACCAATTGCTTTTTATAACGGAGAAAAGGGTAAAAATATAAAATACTTCTTTTATATTTTCTACCCCGCGCATTTACTCTTTTTATTTTTAATTGTATCTTTCCTTTAGGAAATGTAGTGATTGCTTCTAGTGATTTCATAATCAGAAGTGTTTACATCATATCTTATGTTTTCTCCTGTGGCATGTGGTTTCTCCGGAAAATAATATCTTGAATCAAGATTATTAATACTAGTTGAGGAAGGAAAACGATAATAAGTTTTTTTGGCTGGTTCAAAATACATTTTTACAATCCTCCTTGCAAATAGACTAATCAGAATTTCTATTATTATTGTTCTTCAAACCTTCAACATATATGCAAGTAAAACAAACACAAAATATCCTGTAAAATATAAAAATTATTTGAAAAGATATTTTGAAGCTAATAGAATATAAAAATAATGGTATAATATGGATTTTATAGGCATAGAAGATAATGAAGCAGATGAGTAGAAGAATTTGATTTTTAATTATTTTATCTGCTGCTTAAAAGACTGAATAAAAGATAGCAGGGAGATAGAATATGATATCACTGAACATTTTGGAAGTTAAGTCATTCATGGCAAAGCTATTAACAAATACAACCTTTGATTCTTTTATATTATGTGAACTGGATTTACAAACCTTTACAAATTTCTCGATTTCGGGTCAATTTAATGAAGCATTTTTTAATAAAGAGGAACTGGAGGAACGGAAAGGTAAGAACTTTGTTTTATGGAATGATGTAAGGCAGATTGTCTTCTCAATGATAAAAGGAAGTAAGACTCCTCTTTCCCTGAAAATAGTTTTTAAACTGCAGCTGCCTTTGTGCGAGGAGTTAATAAAGCGCTCTGGCGGACGGTTTCGTCTCGAAGAAATCGGCGGCTTATATTTTAATATCAGATTTGAAAAAAATGAGCTGCATCTTATTAGTGGAACAGCTATAAAAACCTTTACTCTAGATAAAACTCTGGAGCAGGAGTGGGATATGGAAGTGAAGAGCTTTCTAAAAGTAAATGGAATAAGCTATGAAGAAGAATAGCAATCATATGTTGTATAGATCCATTGTTAGCACTCGCGATTAAAGAGTGCTAATTTTTTCTTGACATTTTAATTTTACAGTATTATGATATTTCCTGAAGGATTTAAAACAATACCTCTTTTAAAGAGGTTTTATTATTACCCTGGTAGCGTGGAAGCAAAAAGTGTAATAGCACATCGACGTTACCCGATATTATTGTAAGAAAAAGGAGTGTTAGTATGAGCAAAGAACGCGGTAATTTATCAATTCATTCAGAGAACATCTTCCCTATTATCAAAAAGTGGCTCTATTCAGATCACGACATTTTCGTCAGGGAACTTATTTCAAACGGCAGTGATGCAATTACAAAATTGAAGAAGTTAGAAATTATGGGGGAAGCAAATCTGCCGGAGGATAATAAGTATAAGCTTACAGTTACAATAAATCCGGAGGAAAAGACAATCCGTTTCTCCGATAACGGTATTGGTATGACGGCGGACGAAGTGAAAGAATATATCAATCAAATTGCATTCTCCGGTGCGCAGAAATTTATGGAGAAGTATAAGGATAAGACCAATGAGGATCAAATCATCGGTCACTTTGGACTTGGTTTCTATTCTGCTTTCATGGTAGCGGGTCGTGTTACGATTGACACCTTGTCCTGGCAGCCGGATGCAAAGCCTGTTCATTGGGAATCTGATGGTGGTACAGAATATGAGATGAGTGACAGTACAAAAGCGGACAGAGGAACTGATATTACTTTACATTTAAATGATGAAAGCTATGAATTCTCCAATGAGTATCGTGTAAAAGAGGTTATTCAAAAATATTGCTCCTTCATGCCGGTGGAGATTTATTTTGTAAATGCAAATGCTCCTGTAGAGGAGAAAAAGGAAGTAATTGATGCTGATGTAGATCAGGATGGCACAGCAAAGGAAAAGGAAGATAAGAAGGATGAGCCGAAGCCGATTAATAATCCTAATCCGCTGTGGGCGAAGCATCCGAATGATTGTACGGAGGAAGAGTATAAGAACTTCTACAGAGATGTTTTTCACGATTACAAGGAGCCTTTATTCTGGATTCATCTGAATATGGATTATCCTTTTAACTTAAAGGGAATCTTATATTTTCCGAAGATTAACACGGAGTATGATTCCTTAGAGGGAACAATAAAATTATATAACAATCAAGTATTTATTGCTGATAACATAAAGGAAGTAATTCCTGAATTTTTAATGCTGCTTAAGGGTGTCATAGATTGCCCGGATCTTCCGCTTAATGTATCCCGAAGTGCGCTTCAAAATGACGGCTTTGTAAAGAAGATCTCCGAATATATCTCTAAGAAGGTAGCGGATAAGCTATCCGGTATGTATAAGGTGGATCGTGAGAATTATGAGAAATTCTGGGATGATATCAGTCCTTTCATCAAATTTGGTTGCCTAAAGGATGAGAAGTTCCGTGAGAAGATGAAGGATTCTATCATCTATAAGAATCTGGAAGGAAAATATATAACACTTGCAGATTATACAGAAGCCAAAAAGGGAACGGAAGACGAGGATAAGAAAGAGGAAAGTAAAGATAATGCAGAAGTAAAGGCAGCTGAGGCTGATCAGAATTGCGAATGCGCACATGACCAGGATGATAATTGTGAGTGTGGTCATGATCATGAGTCTGGAGAGAAGTGTGAGTGCGGGCATGATCACAGCCATGAGGAGGACGAGGACGAAGTAGATGAGGATAAGAAGACGGTAGTCTACTATGTAACAGATTTGAAACAGCAGAGCCAATATATTAACATGTTTAAGGAAGCAGGTGAAGATGCATTAATTCTCACCCATAATATTGATCAACCCTTTATTACACAGCTTGAATATCAGGAGAAGAATATTAAGTTCCAACGTATTGATGCTGATATTAACGAAGGCTTCAAAGAAGAGACGAAAAAGAAGGATAAGAAAGTTCTAAAGAATAATACCGAAGCTATGACAAAGCTGTTCCGTAAGGTGCTCGCTAAGGATAAGCTTGAGGTAAAAGTAGAGAAATTTAAGAACGAAAAAGTATCCTCAGTTATGACCTTATCAGAGGAAAGCCGCAGAATGCAGGATATGATGCGTATGTACAATATGAGCGGAATGGATATGGGTGATCTTGGCGGCAACGGTGAAACTCTGGTTCTGAATGCAAATAATAAATTGGTGCAGTTTATTTTGACCAATGAAAATGCGGATCAGACTCCTATGATCTGTGAGCAGCTATATGATCTGGCCCTCCTCAGTCATAAACCGCTTGAGCCTGAGGCAATGACAAAATTTGTCCAGAGAAGCAATGAGATTATGTTACTTTTAGCAAAATAGTTAGCTTGCGGATTTGACAAACCAATCTTAAATATATCTTAACATAAATAATACGGAATCTAAGGGCGATGCTAGCCTGATAGATGTCCGTATTATTTTTGGGCTCTTTGTCAAGTCTTGGGGTGGGATTCTTTGAATCCCCCTCAAATACTGGATGAAGAGCTATTTTAATGATTTAGATTCTATAAGCAGTTTTTGGGTACACTTAATAAGCCTGCCTAAT
>JAEZTJ010000082.1 GCA_023421505.1 Bacillota bacterium | reverse complement strand
GAAGATGTTTTTGAGCCTAATTTTTATTTCGATATTTTCAAGGTTCAAACTCCGGAAATTATTCCGGATAAAAATATATGAAGATGATGCAGTTGCCGCTTAGCGGCTCCTGCTGAGCAAGCATTAATTAGCTATTATATTGAAAATTCTGCTGGAATTATTGAAGAATTAACAAGGTGCCAGGCTATTGAGGGAGAGAAGAGTGAAAGATTTTTCAAATCTTTCACTCGGCAAGTTTGTGTCTGCACTGCACATACAAACTTGAGCTGCGCATTGTCTCGCAAGCAAGCCAAATAAGCAGTGCAGGGATGGGGTAAAGTATGAAACTATATGGAATAATGAATAAGCAATTACATATGCAAGATACAATTAGTATAATAAATAGAAGTTCAAGTAGACTGAAAAGCCAGAACACTTTCACTATGCGCAGGGATAGCTTTCATTTATCGGCTGAGGCGTTATTTGGCTCGGTTGCTTTACAGGAAGAAGATGTGAAGGCATATTATGGTACCGCTAAGGTTACTGGTACTAATCCTTTTGCAAAGACAAAGGGGAGTTCCAAAAAAGAGTTTTCTGAAACAGTTACAGATAATATTCCTGTAGAATTACCTCAAAATTATGAAAAACTTAAGGAATGTGGAAGCTATTATTATCATGGCGAGAACATTTCGGACTATAAACTTGTACAAATTGCGGTAGCCAGTGGGAAAATGGAAGTCAATGAGAATATATCTGCAGGAAGTGCTGTAAGAGAAGCATTTAAGGTATTAATAGAAGATGAATCAAAAACAAAATATAACTGGTCTACAACAAAATATTCAGAAGATGGTAAATATACATTTACTTTAGATGAGGATGGCTCGTATAAAATGCATCTGCTAGACGATCAGGGTATGCAAGCATCTCTTGATGATATAGCAAATTGGATTTGTAGCGGGACACCGAATAGTAATATAGAAACCAGATATTTATGGTACCTTAGAGAAATGGATCCTGATTTATACGATGCAGCACAGAACATAGGTAGAGAAATCAGAAACTATGATCTTTTGACAGTTGCCTATTCTAAAGGGGCTCTGAGTGAGGCTCAACACGATTATGACTTGAATTTGCTAGCGCTTTTGTTCGGAAGAGTTGGAAATGAGGAGTTTTATACACAGCTGCAGGAAGTGAAAAAGACGGGTGATTATAGTAATCTATTGGAGACGTATAGACCAACAGTGTCAGAAATGTTAATGAATCTTAGAAATGATCAAATTACTAAAACTGGAGGTATTATATGAGTAAAATAATACAAACAGTAGTTAAACGTTGAAAGAGCACTTACTTTTTATATCTTACAACCCTGTTAAGTAATAGAATAACCATTTTCAAACATTGATTATGCCGATTATTCATGCTAGAATATCTGTGGATTAAATAAGGATGTAGGAGGAATTAAAACCATGACAGCATCAATTCGTTTAAGATAAGCAAGCAATAAAAAAGCAGAAGCTATCCTTGATGACAGGCTTTTTTTGTTGTGCTTATTTATACGATATTGAGCATTAATAGTTGTGGTTAGCAATAGATTCTATGGCTATACCTTTGTAACTATATAAATTAGAATGTTCCCATATTGTATGTATGCAGACTAAGCCACATTGTGGATGAAGGCCTGCATTTTTTATTGCCTGGAATACTATTTGAAATAGATATAAAACAAATAATAGAATGCAGGAGATATAAAAATGAATAAATGTATATGGAAACGAAAGTTTTTTACAATATGGGTAGGACAAGCTATATCACTGATTACAAGTGCTATCCTGCAAATGGCAATTATTTTTTATCTGACAGAAAAAACAGGATCTGCGATGGTCCTATCTTTGGCATCGCTAGTTGGCTTTCTACCCTATGCGATTTTCGGACCAGCAATAGGTGTTTTGGTGGATCGCTATGACAGAAAAAAGATAATGATAGGTGCTGATTTCATTATTGCAGCAGCAGGAGTAATTCTAGCTGGTATTACTCTATACATGGAGCTACCTACCTGGGTCGTTATGGCGGTATTGTTTATCCGCAGTTTGGGAACGGCATTTCATACACCCGCTCTTAATGCTGTTACACCGCTCTTGGTACCGGAAGAACAATTGATAAAATGTGCGGGTTATAGCCAGTCACTACAGTCGATCAGCTATATTCTTAGTCCCGCGCTGGCTGCATTGTTATATTCGATTTGGAAATTAAACGCGATAATAGCGGTAGATGTACTGGGTGCTGTGATTGCATGTATTACAGTAGTGATTGTACCGATTCCTAGGCTAGGGGATCGAGTAGAGAGTTCGAAACCGAATTTCATAAAAGAATTAAGAGAAGGTTTTTTTGTACTAAGAAAAAACAAGGGCTTATTTACTCTATTACTTTTAGGAACAGTCTATACCTTTGTATATATGCCAATCAATGCCCTTTTCCCTTTGATCAATATAGCATATTTTAATGGTACACCGATGCACATTTCCATTACTGAGATCGCCTTTGCTTCGGGAATGCTTATTGGAGGACTGTTGTTAGGACGATTAGGAAGTTTTAAAAAGCGTAACTTATTAATAGCTGCTTCTTTTTTTGTTATGGGAGCTAGTTTAGTTACGGCTGGATTACTGTCTCCAAGAGGATTTATTGTATTTTTAATCTGTTGCTTAATGATGGGACTTTCTGTTCCGTTTTATAGCGGTGTACAAACAGCACTTTTTCAGGAAATAATTGAACCGGAATATTTAGGTCGTGTGTTTTCTCTTACAGGGAGCATCATGTCGCTAGCTATGCCGGTTGGGCTAATTCTTTCTGGGGCCTTTGCTGATAGAATAGGTGTAAATCATTGGTTTCTAATTTCGGGTATTGTAATTATTGGTAATGCTATTGTTTGTTCAACGGTTAAGGAGGTTAGAAATTAGATTTATTATCTTTTGACTATATAATAATCACCTGATTATTATATAAACTTACCGTCTCTGTTTACAGCAGAGGCGGCTTTTTTATTTGAAACTTTTTTCAGTAGGAGTACAAATTCAATGGAAGATTTATTGAAGACCGTCATGAGAGAGATGTGCCGGCAACATATTGAAACATATGACTATGATGTAGGGCACGCTTTAGGACAATAAAAAAGACCACTTTAAGTGAAAAGTGATCCTTTAATATATTGCTATTTAAGCAAGGTTAACATTAACTGCCTGCATTCCGCGTTGGCCTTTTTCTAAATCAAACGTTACAGCCTGACCTTCATCTATGGATTTGAAACCATCCATTGCAAGACCTGAGTAATGTACAAATACATCTTCTCCGCCGTTATCGTTTGTAATAAACCCAAAACCTTTTTGTGAGTTAAACCATTTTACAGTACCTTTATTCATGAAAGATACCTCCTTAATTTTATTATATTCCAATAAAAAACACATATCAAAGTAAATCAAAAATGATTTACAAAAATATGTGAAATCAAATCTTTATTTAAAATACTTAGCAAGTGTAACATGTAAAACATAGGAAGTCAAGAAAAATAAATAATATTAAAAAAACAATAAATAAATAATTATCACATTATCATCTGCGGCGGTTAAGGTAACTTTTCATCGGCAACATTTCTGCTGAAAGGTTTCTGAGGATGGAATACTGGGTGGAGGTTTCAGAAAATGTGGAAATTTGTGGATTACTATGTTAACATGTTTACATTATAGTTTTATTTGAAATTTTAATAAAAGGAAACATTTTGTTAGGAGTGATCTAGGATAAAAATATTATATGATAAGATAAGGGATTATAAGTATTTACATAAAGTTGTGAGATTAAGTAAGATTACTGGTTTTTTTCTGGTTATTTTAATGTGCTTAAGCTTATCTGCTTGTAATAAAGGAAAGGGTAACTATAATAATCGAGAAGATAACGGTATAACTGAAACAGCTTCTCCTACAATAATAAAGTCTCGTGATATTTTAAATGAAAGAAACACCTCATCAAAAGAATCAGAGGTTACAGAAGCTGTGCAAAATTGGAATGAAGTGGATTATAGTGAGTGCTTTAATGGATTAGAAGGGTGTGCTATATTTTTAAATCAGAATACTAATGTGTATACTGTATATAATCATGAATTGTGTGAGAAGCGGGTTTCTCCTTGTTCTACCTTTAAAATTATAGCTACAATTATGGGATTAGATAAGGGGATAATTACATCCGTAGATTCTACAATGGATTATGACGGAACGATTTATCCTACGGATAAATGGAATAAAGACTTGAGTTTAAAGGATGCTTTTAAAGAATCCTGTGTATGGTATTTTAGAAAGGTGATAGACCAGGTTGGTCAGAGTAACGTTCAAAGCTTTCTTGACCAATTGAAATATGGAAATTGTGATATAAGTGAATGGGAGGGCAGCGGAATTAATTCACTACCGGAATTGAATGGATTTTGGTTGGAATCATCATTAAAGATCTCACCAAAGGAACAGGTTGATGTTTTAGCTAATATTTTTGATGGTAAAACAAATTTCTCAAAACAAAATAAGGATATATTGAAAGAGGTTATGCTGACGAAGAATATTGGAAGGGCTTCTGTGTACGGAAAAACAGGCACGGGTCAAAATAGTAAAACACGACACAGAAATAATGGGTGGTTTGTTGGAATGATGGATAATTCTGATGGAAGATATTACTTTGCGATTCATCTAAATGATGAAGCTAAGGAAGTATCTGGACCAATAGCAAAGGAAATTGCTTTCAAAATAATGAAACAATATTATATGAAGTAGTTTAAGTTTGCTAGGGCTGAGTCTATGGCTGAAATGTTAATCTGTAATATAAATCATATAAGATCAGGCGTACTATTGACAGTACGCCTTTCCTGTGGTAAATTAGTTAACGTAATTTAATTAAAAAGTATTAACTAATATAAATAATAGGAATGGGTGCTTAAATGGAAGAAAAATTTGCTGCACTAGTAAATTTATTATGGGAAGAATGTATACGGAATCTAAATGCAACATTAACAGAGGAGGAAGCAAATAAATTTTCGAATAATGACTATTACTATTTACTGTTAATTAATTCACTGCAGAGACCGAACTTTTCGCAGATAGCAGAGAAGTTATCCTTTACGAAACCAGCTGTTTCAGCAATTATAAGAAAATTAAGCAATATGAAATTAGTTGGAAAAGTGCAATCAGAAGAGGATAAAAGGATTTATTATGTGGAACTTACACCAAAGGGAAAGGGCATATTACAGGGGGATAAAGCTGTTTATAAATGGGTAACGGATACCATTAAAAATATTGCAGCTGATGAAAAAGAAGTTATCATTGTTGAGCATATTATCTCTGTGTTAGTAGAAAAATTGGAGACAAAGAAAATATGAAATGTATAAAATTAAATAAAAAGATATATCAAACCATCGCGATCAGCTTGATTGTAATGTCTTTTGTATTATATATCATTATGCCTTTTAATGTTTGCTTACCGTTTTCGGTATGTGCGAAAGCAGGAATAACCGGAGTAATGATAATAATAAGCGAAATAATCTTTTGGATGGGATGTTTGATGCTTGGTCGTGAGGTTGCATTAAAAATCAGAAGGAAATTCAGTATTATGAGAATAATCAACTATTTAAGAGTACGAAAGAAGGGAAAATAGGATGGTATTTTGTTTTAGCGGTACAGGTAATTCTAGACATATAGCTGATAAAATAACAAATAGTACAGGTGAAAGACTAATCTATATTTCAGATAGTGTCATAAAGAAAAATGAGACATATGAAATTGATGAAAATGAAAGAATTGGATTTATTTTTCCCGTGTACTGGTATTGTATACCAACAATAGTTGATAGGTTTATAGTAAAGCTAAAATTATCCGGATATCAGAAGCAATACGTATATGCGATAGCAACTTATGGTATAGCTGCCGGCAATGTTATGGACAGATTTACTCTTGCGCTGAATAAAAAGCAGTTACAACTCAATGGCATTTTTGGTGTAAAAATGGTTGATAATTATGTGGTCGGATATAACATTATGAATATAGATAAACAAAGAAGAGTCTTAACTAACGCTGAGGTAGAAATAGATAAAATTATGTCCATGATTGAGCGCCGCGAAAGTAGAGAATATATCAAAAAGGGAAAGATAGCATTTGTTACTCCGATTACCGGATACGCTTATAGAAAAACCGATCATACTAAAAAATTTTTTGTAACAAGAGAATGTAACAGCTGCGGACAGTGCGAAAGAAGCTGCCCATGCAATGCAATACATATGGTAGGTGGAAAACCCGTATGGGAAGGGGAGTGTACATTTTGTCTGAAATGTATTAACGGATGCAGGCAATCAGCAATTCAGTACGGTAAATCCACTATAAAGAGAGATAGATATCAATACAAAGGTCTGTGATGTTTGAGCGGGGTGCTATGAATGTATACATAATGGTAACAGGGAGAGGAAAGATTGACAAATAAAGCAATTGAATTTACATATGAGTTCATAAAAAAGTAGATATTTTTATAGGATGCACAGGAGGTCAACACATTCTTCCGAGGTTTTGTAATATCTCATGGTAGCGTTTTGTTGCCAATATACTAGGCATCCCTTTTTTGCAGAAAGAGAGCTTAGCTAACTTTGGTACGACTCGTTCGACAATAATCTGTTCATCTACTAATTTAGATTCCAGCATGTCAAAGGCTTGTAAAAATCGCTTGTCCTCTTTTGCGCGATTGCAAAAGGATAAAACATAAACATACATAAAAAGATTGTAATTGCGGAAGGGATATTCAAGCTGCAAGAACAACGTACCAATCCCATAGTGACAGGGACCAATCGGCTTTCGGATGGTCCAATGATTTAGTAAAAATTCCACAGCTTTGTCAAGTGCAGGTTCTTTGTTCAAATAATCGCTGAAGCGAAACGCGCTTAATGCTATAAGTGTCGGTAGTGGATTGGAATACTCGGTTTCCGGGCCGCGGCCAAAGCTAAATTTATTACAGCGCCAGCCACCGTCAGTATATTGGGTATTAAAAAGGTGCTGAAATGTCTTTTGCAGTCTGTCGTCGAAGGCATAACCCATATGACAGAGCACATTCACAGCATGAATGGTATGGCACGGGTAAATAGAACCCTGTGGGTACAGCTTAAAGCTTCCATCTTCCTTCCATACACTGAATATTAAATCGGCACATTCTTTTAGCAAAGGTTCACTTTGTTCCAGGCCCAAATCCAAAAGATAAAGTATGCACTCAAGAGTGGAAAAAGGTGCACCTTTAATCAAACGCTTGTCAGGTGTAGTCCAATAGTCCGCGCCATTATCATATCTATGTGATAAGATCTCTTCAAAATCTGAAAAGTATTGCTTTTCTATAGCCATTTCTTTCAACTCCATTTCGTACAATATTATATCTTAATCTAGATCGTTTAGGTTTGATCATTAGTAAAGCAGCCGCTTCCAGATTTGACTTACTAATAATTCCATTATATATTAAAATTTATGAAATACAATTATAAAAGAATGTGGATGGCGATAAAAATATGAAGATTTATGATTATACGGAATATGAGAAGGTATTGCCTCAATTAAGGCTGCAGACATCTATACCATGTTTGCACGAACGGTACTTGAAATTTATATATTGCCGATATGATTTGCATAAGCAGTAATAAGATTTTGAGAGGAAAGTATGATATTATAGTTGACATATTTTCTTATAATGATAAAATATTCTCATAATAAGAATGCGGGGTGAGAATTATTAGTACGGATTTTGATTTTTCGTCGTATATTCATCTGGTTGATTTTTTAGGAGCTTGTTTTGGAGAGAATACGGAAGTGGTTTTATATGATTTCAAAGATATTAAGCATTCGGTGATTGCAATACATAATGGTCACATCAGTGGTAGAACCATCGGTGCTCCATTAACCAGCTTTGCGTTATCCAAATTAAAGGATAAGGGTAAGGAAGGACCGCCTTATTATCTTAACTACGTGGGTTTGTCCCAGAATGATACCACTTTAAAATCCAATAGCTTCTTTATACTGGACAAGAATGGAAATCCCAGAGGAATGCTTAGTATTAATATTGATGTTACAAAATATCAGGAGGCAGCAGAGCTACTCCAAAAATTGGCATTTATTCCAATGGTTAAACCTGTGGAGAAGGATAATAATAATATCGAAGCATTACATTCTTCTCCGAGAGATATGATTAATGATATCATCAATGAGGTAACCAACGCAGGTGAAATATCTGTAGAACGCTTATCGGTTGAGGAGAAGATAGAAATTGTGATGCGGTTAAACGCAGAAAAGTTATTCTTGATTAAAGGTACAGTAAGTGAAGTAGCTGAAGCTTTGGACATATCTGTTGCAACTGTGTACCGGTATTTAAGCAAAATAAAAAGAACATAAAGGTGGAGACTTGCGATGAATAAGAAAGTAATTAATGCAGCAAAGGCGCCTAAAGCAATCGGGCCTTATTCCCATGCGATTGAGACAGAATTGGGATTGATTTTTACCTCAGGGCAAATTCCTGTAGATCCTGCAACGGGAGAGCTTGTGGAGGGTGGAATTGAGAATCAAACAGAACGTGTATTTGAGAATCTGAAGGTTGTATTGGAAGAAGCCGGATCCTCCCTGGAAAAAGTAGTAAAGGCAACCGTGTTCTTACAGGATCTTAAGGATTTTACGGTGGTAAACGGAATTTATGCAAAATATCTTGGAGTAGATGCGCCGGCTAGGTCTGCTGTACAAGTCGCAGCACTCCCGAAGGGGTCGCTGGTAGAAATTGAGGTTATTGCTTTAAAATAGGTTGTTGTAAGAAAATATTATTAATATAAGAATAAAACTTAATTTTAGATGATAAAAAAGCCATAATTATGTATTGGTAATTTACATAATTATGGCTTTTATGTACAATGGAATCATTTACATGTCGATTAATGTTGTATATTATCAATAAATGCATTGACATTATGATGAAGTAAGTATACAATATGACCATGATAATAATTTATTATTAATGTAATAATTAATTGGCAGGAGGAATTAGAATGACTAGCGCAAAACATCCAGCAGAACCATTTAAAATTAAAATGGTAGAACCACTTCATATTATAACGGAAGAGGAAAGAAAAAAAGCTTTAGAGGAAGCGGGCTATAACCCCTTCTTATTAAAATCTAAGGATGTATATATTGATCTTTTAACGGACAGCGGTACAGGAGCAATGAGCGATAATCAATGGGCAGGTATGATGCTTGGAGACGAAGCTTATGCAGGAAGTAAGAACTATTATAATATATGTAACGCAGTAAAAGACATCTTTGACTACGATTATGTTGTACCGACCCATCAGGGAAGAGGTGCCGAACAGGTTTTATTTCCTTTATTATTAACTCCTGGTCAATATGTCTGCAGCAATTTTCATTTTGATACAACAAAGGCTCACGTAGAATTATCCGGTGCGAAGGCGAAGAACTTTTTAATCCCGCAGGCAACAGATACAGGTACTTATTATGATTTTAAGGGTAATTTTAATATCCCGGCATTAGAAGCATTTATCGAAGAAGTTGGCGCTGATCAGGTTGCTTTCTTCATCATGACAGTAACAAACAATTCCGCAGGCGGACAACCGGTATCTATGGCTAATATGAAGGAATTAAAAAAGGTTGCTGATAAATACGGAAAGCGCATTGTAATTGACTCCGCCAGATTTGCAGAAAATGCCATGTTTATTAAGCAAAGAGAAGCAGGCTATGAGAAGGTCGCTGTGAAAGATATCATAAAAGAAATGTATTCCTATGCGGATGTCTTAACAATGAGTGCGAAAAAAGATGCAATTGTAAATATGGGTGGTATGATTGCGATCAAAAAGGATGAAGCTATCTATAAAGGAGCTCAGGCAAGATGTGTACCTATGGAAGGTTTTGCAACTTATGGTGGATTGTCCGGAAGAGATATGGAAGCACTCGCTAGAGGCTTATATGAAGGAATCGACGAGGATTACCTTGCATATCGCTTAGGCCAAATTAAATATCTTGGTGATAAATTGATGGAAATTGGTGTTCCGATTCAATATCCTACTGGCGGTCATGCGGTTTTTGTTGACGCAAGAAAAATTCTTCCGAATATACCGGGAGAAGAGTTTCCTGCCCAGGCATTATGTAATGCTCTTTATTTAGCCTCCGGTGTTCGTGCAGTGGAAATCGGTTCCTTCCTTTTAGGAAGAAATCCATTAACGGGAATTCAGGAGCCGGCGCCTCTAGAACTAGTAAGATTAACAATTCCAAGAAGAGTCTATACACAAAGTCATATGGATGAGATTGTAGAAGGCTTTAGGAAAGTAATGGAACAAAAGGATAAGCTGGTTGGTTTGACCTTTGAGTATGAACCTCCGGTATTAAGACATTTCTTAGCAAGATTAAAACCACTCGATAAATAAATATTACCCTTACAAGCTTCTCGAATTAGCAAAGACAATTATATAATACTCTAGGGAGGTACATTCATGAGAGAAAATTGGCAAAGTAGAAAGGGTTTTATCTTTGCTGCAGCAGGTGCTGCAATTGGGCTCGGAAATCTTTGGAGATTTCCTTTCCAGGCCTATAAAAATGGTGGAGGAGCCTTCCTTTTACCTTACTTTGTAGCCCTGATTACTTGTGCAATCCCATTGATGATAATGGAGTACGCTTATGGACGGAAGATACGTGGTGGATCTGTTAAAGCATTTTCTAATTTGAAGAAGAAATTAGAGGTTTTTGGTTGGCTCCAGGTAATGGTCCCGATTATTGTAATGACATATTATTCGGCAATAATAGCGGTATCCGTTATATTTATGGTTTATTCACTAGGGCATGCTTTTGGTATGATTAACTGGCTGTCAGATCCCGGACCAATTATGGGCATGGTAACCGGCAGCGCGGATAATGCACTTGATCTTGGTGCCGGTATCAGTATTTACATTCTGATTGCAGTAGTTTTTGTTTGGATTGCAAACTGGCTTATTGTAAGAAAAGGTATTTCCGGTGGTATCGAGAAAATGTCAAACATTTTTACGCCAATGTTAATGGTTTTAATGCTTGTCTTTATGATTAATGCGGTACGACTAAAAGGATCAGCAATCGGCTTGGAGGCTCTTTTTAAACCCGATTTTAGTAAAATTTTAGACCCAAGTATCTGGGTTTCTGCATATGCACAGGTGTTTTTCTCTACTACGTTAGCAGTAGGTGTAATGATTGCCTATGGTTCTTATTTACATGAAAAAGCAGATGTCGTAAACAGTGCATTTATAACTGTTTTTGCAAACTCCAGTTTTGATTTGATTGCAGGTGTTTTAGTATTTTCAACCTTAGGTTATCTGGTTAATACCATGGGAGTAGAATTTACGTCCTTTGGTACAGGTGCAGGAGTTGCATTTATCGCTTTTCCGATTGCTATTTCCACTATGTCAAGTAATGTAGTTATCCAAGGCTTACTCGGATTTGTGTTCTTCTTCTGCTTATTTATTGCAGGTTTATCCTCGAGTATCTCAATGCTTGAATCCTTTGCAACCGCAGCATTTGATAAATTTAATATCACAAGAAAGAAATTAGTTACGATTATCTCGATTATTGGTTTCATCGGCAGTGCTTGCTTTGCAAGCTATGCAGGCTTTAATTATATTCTCGATATTGTTGACGCCTATGTTGGTAACATCATTATTTCTGGTTTAGGTTTGGTTGAAGTTGTTGCTATCAGTTATATTTATGGAACGAAGGAGCTTAGAAGAGAAGCGAATGAGTACTCTGACTTTAAAGTCGGTAAATGGTGGGATTATTTACTTAGATACTTTACACCGATCCTTCTAGGTGCAGTTGTAATAACAAATATAATAAAAATAGTAACTGACTTATCCGGAATGGATAAGATTGGAGTAATCTCCAATATCGTTTACGGATGGGGAATAGTTGTAATTATGATAGGCGCTTCTATCATTTTCTGCAAGAGAAAATGGACTACAAATGCTCAATAATTGGAGGGATAACATATGTCTACTGGTGCTGTTATTATGATGTCAGTCGGCCTTGGAACAGTATGGGGCGGTATGATTGTTACAATCCTGATCGCACTTGCCGTGGAGAAGAAAAATAAGTCGCTGGCAGGTAAATAATTAAGGATAGGTATTATAAAAAAGGGTTCTTTAAGTATACTATTATTACTTATGGAACCCTTTTTTGGCGTTTTTTATTAAGCAATGTTGAGCTATTTTACTGCCAAGTTTGAGTTGATAAGCTTTGTAAGGCCAACTGATACCTATAATAATTTTAGAAAGGGGAGCGAAGCTGTGTACAATGATACGATCTATTTGCAGGAGGGAATTTTAAATACTGTATTAACTGTCTATATTCCTGATGCTTTTTTGGAGGGACAATTGTTAAAACCTGCAGTAATCATTTGTCCCGGAGGGGCTTATCTAGGTATCACTGAGAAAGAGGGGGAGCCGGTAGCATTAAAATTTATCTCTGAAGGGTATGCAGCCTTTGTTTTAAGATATTCGACCGGAGATATGGCAAGATTTCCAGCTCCCTTTATCGATGTTGCAAAGGCTGTGCTGCTGGTGCGTACCTCTGCCCCCAAATGGAAAATTGACCCCGATAAAATCTGTATCTGTGGTTTCTCAACTGGTGGACATGCGGCAGCAGCATTCTGCGCTTCATGGCAGGAGGAATTTTATAAGAAGCTGCTTGGTGCTGATAATTGCTTATATAAGCCAAATGCACTTATTTTAGGATATCCGCTTCTTAATTTAAAACTATTTCAGTTAAAGAATCAGGAAAATTTGGAGATGAAAACGCTGATTGAGATGATGTTTATTTACACTTATGGAACAACGAAGCCGGAACTTTCACTCCTTAATAAGTGGAATATAACAAATCGGATTACATCCTTTATGCCACCGACTTTTTTGTGGATGACTTCGGAGGATTCCTATTTAGCAGTGGAGGATAGTCTGGAATTTGTCAAAAAATTAGCAATGAATAAAATCGCTTACGAACTCCATGTATTTGAAAAGGGGGAACATGGCTTTGCCTTGGGGGGTCAAAGCTTAGCTAATAGGGAGAAGGTAAGAAGCTTCTGCAATACAGACTACTGGATACAGCTGGCTATGAACTGGCTGGATGCCCATGCTTTCTGAGTATAAATCGTGATAACAGCTTATATTCTTATAAATAAAGGCTTGCATATTTTTATGATAGCTTATATTTTAATTATATAGTTATGAATATTTTATATCTTTGTGCTGAAACTAAGGACATATAAATTTACCCTATGAAGGAGGAGTATTATATGTCAGTACAGGCCTATATTAATTTTAACGGTAATTGCAAAGAAGCTGTAGAATATTATGTAGATGTTTTTAAAACAAACGAACCTAAATTTATGCTTTTTGGAGATATCAAAGATACTTCAGGTTTTGGACAGGATGAAGCGGTAAAGAATCTGGTTATGCATACTTTTCTTATGATAAGTGGCAGCAAAGTTATGTTCTCTGATGTACCACCTGGTATGCCGTTTATACAAGGTAACAACATAAGCCTGACAGTTGTAAGTAAGGAGGAAAGCGAACTGCGCTCCGCTTATCAAAAACTAATCGATGGTGGCACCATTAACATGGAATTGCAAGAGACTTTTTGGAGTAAGTGTTATGGTATGGTAACAGATAAGTACGGCATTAGCTGGCAGCTTAGCTTAGAATCAGAATAAGGGCTATAAGCTATTATAAGATAAGAGTATCCAAAGTGTTTTGTGAACTAACTGATATATTTAGAAGTAAAGACACTTTTGTATTTTGTTTCAGTTTTTCACAAGATACTTTTAGTTTGAAATCTTTCAGTCGGAAAGCTTCTGAATGCACCGCAGAAATGTGATAGGAATGATTTTAGCAATCATTTATGAGTAATGAAAACTTGATTAAGACGAACCCCTTATGAATGGAATGGTAAAAGAATTATGTTAATAGTAAAAAGAATTGATGTGACATCAGAAAAGATTAAGCCTTGGATTAAATACTTTTGGCATTTGTATTCGACAGAACCTATGGATGTTAATCATAAGCTAATACCAACAAATAATATAGATATTATTCTGAATTATTCAGAGGATATCTACTATCGTTTTAATCAGGCAGAAAGGAAGGCTGAAAGATTTCATTTTCGTGGGATTAGCATGAAACCTTGTTACATAATTCAAAAAGGAATAATTAATGTAGTAGGAATATCATTTTTTCCCTATGGTATGTTTCCATTCATCCGAAGGGATTTGGATCAAATGGTAGAACCGATCTATAATTTGGCTGATGTAATGAAGAATGTTGCAGATAGAATTCATAATATTGAACTAGGTTCAATTGGCATTGAAGATTATATTACAAAGCTGCAATTATTTTTAGAGGATGCGTTGTATGATGGGAACATGAACATAAGTATGATTCACAGAATAAGAGAGTATTTAAAAACAGGTTATGATATTTCGATACTAGAGTTTTGCAGAATAAACGATATTTCAGTTAAAACCTTTGAAAGAGCCTGTAAAAAATATGTAGGCTATACCCCTAAGAAAATTTTGCGTTTAGAAAGATTTTTAGATATAAATAGGAGAATGCTTGCACAAAATAGAGTGATGTTTGACTTGATGGAAAATGATTATTTTTTTGATCAGTCCCATTTTATAAAAGATTTCCACACCTTAAGCGGAAATACACCTAATTGTTATATACATAATCAAGATACGGTTAAGAATTTAACTTCACTAGAATAAGATTTCTCGGTGTCCATTTTTTACTATTATTCAAGCTGTGAAATAGATACGATTACCTTGTTAACAACCAAGGGCTAAATGCAAAAGAGATGGAGCAATCACTCAGCAAGTTTAAACCTGCATTTTATTAAACTTGTAGTGTACATAAAACAATATCGTGGAGGTAAATATGATTACTGAATTGGTAAAGATGAAAACATTGGATAATATTGGACACGAGGAATTTTTAGCAATTGTAAATGATTTGGAAGTAAAATTTCATAGTGGACAGCCAGGCTACATAGACTCGGAGTTAATGTTTGATGAAAGAAATAATGAGTACTATATGCTACAGCATTGGGAAAACATAGAAGATATGAAATGTGCCTCTTCTAAAATGTTTTCAGAGGATATTACTTTGGCTTTTAGAAATGCTCTTGACCCAAAACAGGTAAAGATAGAGCTTTTTCCTCAGATTAATGCTTGGTGTAAATAAAAAAGTAGAGAGAAATACTCATAATTAATATTTTAAATAAAACTTCATCTTTTGCAAACCCGCATTTAAGAAGGACGCTGGAGTAATTTAGCGTCCTTTTACCCATTAAATTATCTGATTTATTATATGGATTCCCAGGGAGTTTTGATGTAAAATTAAGTGTGATTACATAATATGATTTTGAATTTTCCTAAACATATTAGAATAATAGAAATAACTAAAGTGTATATAGTACCTTATTGAGAAAAATCATATGGTAGACATCAAAGAAATATTGAAGAAATTTTCAATACGTTTTTTATATTTTAATTAATGGGAGGAAGATGATGAAAGCAGCTATTATATATTATTCACTGGAAGGTAATACAGAATTGATTGCAAATATGATTTCAAAAAGGACCGGAGCGGAATTAATAAAGCTTATGCCAAAGAAGGAAATAGCAAAGGATGGATTTAAAAAGTTTTTTTGGGGAGGAAAGAGTGTTGTTTTTAAAGAAAAGCCGGAATTACTCAATCATAATATACAGCTTAAGAATTATGATACTTTAATCATTGGTACGCCTATCTGGGCCGGTAGCTTTGCCCCGCCTTTATTATCCTTCCTTAGCAGCTACGAAATAAAAGGCAAAAAGCTTCATCTTTATGCATGTAACTCCGGAGGAGAGACTCAGAAATGCTTTCGTAAGCTGGAAGATAAATTAATGGATAATACTATTATAAGTACGGCTGGGTTTCAAGATCCAACTAAGCTTGAGATGAAAAAGCTAGAGAAGCTGGTTGATGCTTTCTGTGAAAAAATAAAAGAGGGCAGCCAAGGGGTATGATAACCGCATTTTAAGTTATCTAAGGAGTAGATCGGTAATCGGAGGGGAATAATGAGTAAGAAGAAAACCTGGGTAATTGTACTATCCATACTATTTGTGGGCTATCTAGCTGTTATGGGAATTTACTCACGTAATTTAAGTAAAGATATGACTAAGCTTATTGAAAAGGCTATATCAAAGCGATATGATGAAAAAAAGCAAATTGATATTTTTACTACCTATGAAATCTTTGATAATATAGTAGTAGGCTTTACACTTGCTGGCAAAGAACAGTCAAAGTCCGGGTATGCCGTACTGGAAAAGCTTGATCATTCACGCTATAAGTTGAAAAAGGTTAATCGATTTGAAGATTTAACAAAAAGAGCGCTAGATATTTATATTGATTATATCAGTGTTTTTGATGAAAAGCATGAATTAGAATCATATCTGCTAGTTATCGGTATGAATGCTGAATTGTCAAAGATAGAGCTGACGATCAATAACGGGGAACCTATCAATAAGGAGGTTGATTCCAACCCTTCATTAACGCTGGTTGAGCTCCCAAACGAGCCCTACGAAGGAGAGTATCTATTTTATGATAAATCGGGAAACCTGATTGAATAATATCAAGGATTATTAGAGAGAAAGAGGATGTCTCAAAAGCATAAGTTCGATTTGTTTCATAACAATATAAGGAAGAATGATTTAAAATGCTTCTGCATATTGAATATAAGACAAGGCGAACTTATTTTTTAAGGGACATCCTTATATATCCCTTATAAAAAGCCTCATCTAGTGCATCCAAAGCCAGAGTTGAATCATTCATATAGCTGTAAGCGATACGGTATAAGCTTTCCTTGTATTTCTCAATTTGCACTACATATTCACTTTTACTAATTCCCATGTCTTCCCTCCCATCTAATAATTAGATGCATAAGACAGCGATTTTTATTGAGTCTCAAAAAATTTATTAGAACTTTCTGTTTTTTATTCGTTATAAGCTGATACTGTTTTAGTGCTATTCTAATAATAAATATATCATAATTTTATAATAGTGTTTATGGTATATGGAAATAGGATTTGGATTTACAAAAGTATACTAATAGCTCAATGAAGTTAAGGATATAATTCAAATAAAAAATAACATTATTAATCCGAGTATATCAAATATTTTTATTTGTTCTAACATATTTACAGTTCTCATAGAAACAAAATAAATATATGATTGCACTTATTATTGTTAAAATGTAAAATACATAACTATAAGAGCTAAGCGGTGCAATTATCTCGTAATAGTAACAGCGGTATACAAGAATGTAGAAATAATAAGAAGGATAAATAGGTGGCAGAAAAGTGGAACGAATGAGAAAGATAAGAATTCACATATTGGTTTGCTTAATTATTTTAACAGGTTTTGGTTCTGTGGGTGTTCTAAGCTATATTACCTATAGCAAAATTATTAAGGATGATATTAAAAACATATCCAAATTGACAGCAACGAATATATATTCCGAGATAAGCATACAGCTTACCAAGCCGATCTTTGTTGGTTTGACAATGGCGAATGACAGCTTTGTGGAGAACTGGCTGAGTGAAGAAAAAAATAATATGGCTAATTCTGAGCATCAGATGAAAATGAAGGAATATTTGGATGGCTTAAGACTCAAATATAACTATAATTCAGTCTTTTTAGTTTCGGAGAATTCAAAGGTTTATTATCATTTTAATGGAATTAATAAGGTAATCAGTGAAAAGAACCAGCATGATCAATGGTATTATGACTACATAAAATCAAAGCTTTTATATGATTTAGATGTCGATACGGATGAAGCTAACCATAATGCGCTATCCGTCTTTGTAAATTGCAGGATAGAGGATATGCAGGGGAAGCTTCTTGGGGTTACCGGAGTTGGTCTAGAACTGAATAAGGTTCAGGATTTGCTTTCAAAATATCAGGAAGACTTTCAGCTAGAGGCAATGCTTTTTGATAAGAAGGGTATCGTTCAGATACATTCTAATACAGAGCTGATAGAGAAAATTAATGTATTTGACAATCAATCAATGCAAAAAAATAAAGCTTCTATCCTAGGTAACAAGGAGACTGTTGCAGTCTACCATTACAAGGATAAAAAATCGGAAGGTTATATGATTACAAAATATATCGAGGATCTTGACTGGTATCTTCTCATAAAAAAGGACACTGCTGTACTTGCAAAGTCCTTTCAAGCCTCCTTGTTTAACGATATTATTATCTTTTTGGCGGTATTAATCCTTATCCTGATTATAATAGCCAAGCTGATTAAAAATAATGATCAAAGTCTGCGCCTTTTGGCCAAAATGGATACACTCACCGGTTTAAAGAATAGAAGCGGCTTTGATGAAGCCTTGGAAAAGATATTAATCAATGCGAAGGGAGAAGAAAACGGGTTTATTTTTGTTATTGATGTGGATAATTTTAAGAATATCAATGATAAATACGGGCACCTTACAGGGGATACAGTACTGTGCTTTATTGTAAATATAGTAAAGCGTTGCCTAAAAGAATACGGGGATATTTTCCGTTGGGGTGGTGATGAATTTACAGGTTATATTTTGCTTAACCGGGATAAACTTGAAGAAATGTTAGGGGAAATTTTTCATTCTATTGAAAACGATACGGATCTAAAGAAATATTCAGCCGGAATAAGTATGGGAATTACACCGTTAGTAAAGGATGTCACGGTTGACGATCATTTAAAAAAGGCGGATAAAGCACTGTATCTGGCAAAAAAGAATGGTAAAAATAAGTATATGATACTGTGATTCTGATATAGAAAGAGATCTATTAATCTTGCGTCGGGATTTATATATAAGAATGTTACTATCAGTTATATTTAATATTAGAATAACTATCTCGCAAGTGAGTCCCCGATCCAAGTGGATGATAAGAATAAAAGGTTGAATCAGTTTTTTAACTCTGTTAAACTGATTCAACCTTTTATTAAGAAGTAATTGTTTTTATCAAACGTAACCAAAGGATAGATAAAATATACTTATTATAATTGCTTTAGCGCTCAACCAATTGGGATAAAGAGACTTCTTCACTGCTTTCAGGGCGATTAAGAAAGTGTATACTTGCTGTATCCTTTACTGAGTTTACTTGTTCAATATAAATAGGCTCCCCGTCATAGGTTACATTAACCATATCCGCTGAAGAAGCAATTTCTTCTGCACGTCTGATATCCATAGCATTACTCTCCTTTTATATTCATACAAATTCAGTAATTGTAAAACTTCTTAACGGTGTATACTATAAAATAGTTTCATAAATACCTAAAAATAGTCTTAGCAATTTTGTATTCAAATATGAATGGAATTTAAATACTTTTCTGATTTGAAATTCATAAAGCATCCACTTGGGTTAGAAGATAAAAGAAGCAGCAAGTATATAATTAAGGTAAAATATGTCCGGCTGATAAATATATTTCATACCATTCTTCCCTCGTTAGATACATCTCGGAGGCTTTGCAGATATCAGTAAGTCTATCAAGGTTCATGGTTCCTGTTACCGGCTGCATATTGGCAGGATGTCTTAAAAGCCAAGCCATAGCTATGGTTGTGTTACTTACCTGATATTTTTCGGCAATACGGTTGACGGTTTCATTCAGCTTAGGAAATTTATCGTTATCTAAGAATACACCTTCAAAGAATCCATATTGATAGGGTGACCAAGGCTGTATGGTTATATCGTTAAGTCTGCAAAAATCCAAAATACTTCCATCCCGGTCTACCGCTTTGTCGGTCAGCATATTAACCTCTAAGCCATTACTAATCATATTGGCATTCGTGATACTTAATTGCAGCTGGTTGGCAATAATCGGCTGCTTTACATATTTTTGCAGAAGTTTAATCTGCATGGGCTTTTGATTGGACACACCAAAGTATTTGACTTTACCAGACTGCTCCAATAAGTCAAAGGCTTCTGCTACTTCTTCTGGTTCTACCAGGGCATCGGGTCTGTGCAGCAGTAATATATCAAGATAATCTGTTCTAAGACGCTTTAGGATACCATCTACAGAAGCTAAGATATGCTCCTTGGAAAAATCAAACATGATTCCAGGCTTAATACCGCATTTTGATTGTAAAATCATTTTCTCTCTAGTGGAAGGGTTCATGTGTACGGCTTCTGCAAAAATTGCTTCACATTCTCCTGCTCCGTATATATCAGCATGATCGAAGAAGTTTGAGCCTAATTCCAGTGATTTTTCTACAAATTGTTCGGCCGTCTTCTTGTCTATGCTGTTAATTCTCATGCAGCCTACCGCAATATTCGGCACCTTTAAGCCGCTTTTACCTAACTCTATCTTTTTCATTAATTCAGCTCCCATCTTATTTATTTCTTGCTTTCAAATAATAATAATGTGGATTATAATAGATAAAAATGACAAGGATATAAGACATTTCTATTATTATTAACTATAATCCTTAGAGTCAACTCTAAGTCAATAGAATAATTGATAGGGAATATTAACCTAATTCTTCATAACAGGGAAATGACTTATGAGAAATGGTTATTATGATGTTTAGAAAAGACAAACTAGCTTTGTTATAATAAAGGAGGGCGGAAAGGATGAAAGGATATTCTGATTTAGATATTCTTAACAGACTGGTAGGGCCTGTGGATGAAGTGATGGAGGCCACGATGAAAAAAAAGATTGACTGCTATCTACATCCAAAGGTCAGCCTATTTATGCCGTCGAGCGGACAATGTAATTATGCAACGACGCCTAGCCATATACATCCGGCCTATTCCTTTATTTATTACTTTCAGTCAGATTCTGAGATTATTATTGAAGGAAATAAATTAAACTATGATTTTAGCAAAGGAAAATGCTTATGTGGAATATCTCCTTATATTCCACATCAAGAAATCGAGAAGGAAACCTTTGAAAGCTATATCGCAATCTTAATTGATACAGAATTTTTCGTAAAAGTTATGGAGCAGTATGTTCAGGCGGTTCCTGTCTTTAAAGGGGATGTATTTGTTCCTCATCCTGAGCTTCTTGGGATTTTAAGATGCTTTATGCTGGAAGCCGGTAATTACACGAAAGCACCTGAGATTTTAGACCATTTAGCACCTGTTATCACACACTTGATTGTTCGTACCGTTATAACCGATACCTATCAAACAGTCCCCTTATATGACCGCTTTGAGATAGACCGTTCCATAGCCTATATGAACAGTCATTTTGCAGAGAAGATTACAATAGAAGATTTAGCTGAGCGAGTTAATCTATCCGCGGGACATTTCTCCAAATTATTTAAAAATGTTACCGGGACGACACCTATTGATTTCCTGAATATATTAAGACTTCAGAAAGCGCGGAGTATGCTGATGTATCCCGTGGATAACATTACCGAAATTGCACTTCGCTGTGGATTTAGTTCCTCCGCCTATTTCTCTTCCTGTTTTATAGAAAAATATAGTATGACCCCTTCAGAATATCGAACTAAAATGAAGCAAAGAATCTAAGGATATTGATAAATTACCACAGGATTTTGAAAGTATGGATGCTTCAATTAAGATAAAATAGACCTTGTTATTTTAATTTTAACTAGGATTAGGGTGGTATAAGCCCTTTGATTGAAGTGAGGAGGAAAGTCAATGAATGAAAAATTAAACGAGGTGTTATTGTTTGCTAATCAAAATCCGTCCAGCTGGTTCTCCACTAGTGAAGATAATCAACCGCATGTGCGTGGAATGCTTATGTGGTTTGCAGATGAGACCGGATTTTACTATCATACTGCTAAGGCAAAGAAGCTTTGTAAAGAAGTACAAGATAACCCTAAGGTCGAGGTAGCATTTATCCGTAATGCGAATGATCCGGTTAATTTTGAGATGCTTCGTGTGAATGGAGCGGTAGAATTTGTTGAGGATAAAGAACTGGAAAAACGGTTATTCGAGGAAAGAGCTTGGTTATGGGGGAATATTGAGCGGGCTGGGGTAGATACAGGAGTTGCTATATTCCGAATCGTAAAAGGCTCTGCTTACATATGGAATATGTCCCATAACGTTAAGGAAAATGAAATTCCCAGAGTAAGCTTTTAGAGATATCTTAACTAACAGAGCTATATTAAGAGATTTATAAGCGGGACCCTGCAATCGCTGCAGAGTCCCGCTTATTGGTGCGCCCGGCATGGGCATCAGCTTATTCAAGACTGATAGACCAGTTAATACTAAAGGTTGAAGAGGTTTTCACAGCAAAGGAGTTGCCGTGGAGCAGGCTTGCCGTCACATAAGCACTTTCATAAGGCCTTATGGTTCCACAGAGCTTCCCGACACAGCCGTTTGTATCTGTTTTAAGAATATGACCATCCTCGGCTACATTTTTCCAGCCACTTTTCGTCTCAAGCTTTACTGCAATATTCTTAGATTGTTCCTTCGTTAATTGTGTCCAGTCTATATTGGTATCCGGACTTACAAAATGAAAGCTCTCCTTACTTTCATTATTGATTTGATTAGAGGTTACGATAATAGGTGCCGTTGTGTTATTCTCTACGGAAATATCAACTGTTTCTATCGTTCTGCCGTTGTTAGGGTCTATTTCAACTGTAAAGACCGGATTAATCACAACATCAATGATCGTAGCTTCTGCGTTTACTAACATATCGGTATTCAAGGCGTCTGTGGAGGTTAGCTGACTAAAGGCATAATGATTGGCATCGGCATAAGCCTTCGCTGTCGAGCTATCCCTTCCATAAATCGTAAAGGGAGCATTGCCGTTACTGCTAATAGTAGAGGCACTGGGATCAATTGCAGTTGTTTTACTTAAGAACTTAATTTCTGTTAAGCTGTTACAGCTTAAGAAGGCATTAAGACCGATCGTTAGAACAGTATTGGGAATAATGACGGATTGTAAGCTGGTGTAGCTAAAGGCTGCTTCCCCTATCACTGCTAATCCGCGACGTAGAATTACAGTGGTTAAACTATAACAGCTTGAAAAGGCATGATCACCTATTGCTGTAATGCTATCGGGCAGTTCTACAGAGATTAAATTGGTACATTGATCAAAAGCAGAGGCTGCTATGGATACCACGGTATGGCCATCTATTGTTTTCGGTATTACGATATTTCCTGACCTAACCTGATCATTGTTGGGCTTTAAATCGACAGCTTCATTACCGGCTAAGAGATAGGTCCATAGGTTATCTTGTGAAACAACTTTATTACCCGGAGTTGATATAGGAGCTGTGATAATATCAGTTGGGGTTGGTGCGGTGGTTGGAGCTACAGTAATAGTAGGCGGAGCAGTTACATTAGGAGTAATAGTTGCAGTAGGAGACGCAGTAGGGGTAGGAGTCATAGTAGGCGCTACAGTAGGAGTTACTGCTATCGTAGGTGCTGCTGTTGCTGTGGGAATTGCTGTAGGCGTTATGGTTGGGGTGGGTTTTATCTTGTTATCATTTGAATCGGCAGATGCGTAAATAGGATTTAAGAATAGTAAGGATAAAACAATTAGGATGCTAATTAATTTTTTAAGTTTCATAAATACCTCCATGCTGCCGATAGGCAGCTCAAATAGTTATGAAGAAGCTTGGAATGAACACCTCTGTGTTCATTCCAGGGTTCTTCCAGAGTGCGAAGTGCTTTCCTTCGCACTACCTCCATGCTGCCGATAGGCAGCTCAAATACTTTCATTAATTACATTTTAAAATTCGATAGTTTTATTTCCTATCCTATGTATATCTAAAAGATATTCCTACCTGCAAATACCTATTCGGACCCACCCCCAATATTAATCGTAATATCAAAAGGAACTGAATAGTAGAAGGCTTCATCTTCTGCTTGATAGAAATTAAAGGTTGCTGTTGCCGGATAGGAACCGTCTTGATATTCCTGATTTGTTAGATAATCCTCCTGAATCTTCTCGCCGGGCTTTAGCAAGGGAGAGATATAAAGTAACTCACCGGTATTATTGTCTGATATTTCTACCTGCAGCAAATATCCTTTGTTATCAGTGTGATTAGCAATACAGTAGCTTCCCATCGATTTAGCATCAGTAAAGTAAGGAGCAGAAGAGATAATACAGCGCAGGCCTTCTGATTTCTCGCTTTCTTTTGCACCGGTTATAATATCACCTTTTTCCTTATTTCCTGTTACATCATAAGGCTTCTTTGTTTCATCGTTATTAATTGAAGCAGGATTTGTTTTTGAAAGATTGCCCTTTAACATTGCAATTCCGGCGATGCTTCCGGCAAGCAGAAGTATGATTATGATTAACTCAAGTACAAATTTTCTTTTATTTGACATGGTTTTCTCCGTTCTATCGTATGCCTAATGGCATACTTTTGTGTGATAATTGATTATTCTTCCATAAGATTTCGTGCTTCATAGAAGATTTGAATCTATTGATAACCCTACATTATATGCCTGAAAAGGAGAAAGTATGATTGATTGCATTAATTTTATATGATTTGCGCATTTGTCATCTGTAAATTAATTCAACAATAGAAATATAATACATAGGATATAGTAAGGAAGAAGTAGAGTGATTTTTATGGTAAACGAAAAGAATAGAAGCTATTTAACGCGTATACAGAATGCTTATATAGAAAGAATTTTCAGAGGCAAAAGAGTAGTGTTATTAACTGTGTCTTATGTTGAACAGGAAGAGTCCGGTATTCTGAATATTCGAATTATAACTATGATATTAAGCAATAGTACAAGAGCAAAAAATCAATACGGTCAGAGACTGCGGCAGGATGAATTGAAGGAAGGGATAAAGATAGATGCTCTGATCTCAAAAATCAGAACGGCTTCAATCCCTACGCAGGTAAGAGCATATAAAATATTGGCAAAGGTTGATAGTAATAATACGTGTACGAAGGTGGACAAAGTAGTGATTACCGATTTAAATTATGAATACGTAATTACTGGAGGTGCAGATGCATTAAATTCACAGCTTCGGTTTAATATCGCTCCGAACACAAAAATTATAGATAACAAAGGGAAAAGCTGCAGGCCAAATCAATTAAAGACTGGCCAAATAGTAAAGATTAGGCATACGCAAATAGAAAACAACAGTATACCACCGCAGGCAGCAGCAATTACTATTCAAATACTTGGCTTGTTATAAAATTATATGCAACTGATTCATAACAGGAAGATAAAGGATGTGGTATATAATAAAAGCAGCGGGACGATGTAAATGATGAAATTCATATACATTCCCGCTGCTCTTATATTATTTACCGCTTATAACCTATACCTGGTTGTTAAACATGACATGGTTAGTAACTGGAAAACATGATATTTATTTATCTGCTTTAAGCACATTACCAATCATTTTTAAGCTAAGCTTCTGACCGTTATATAAGATCAGTCCCTTATAAATTCTGCCGGATAATAGTACAAATAAAAGTGCAAATATGGTTAAAATCAAAAGCTGTAACGAACCTAATAACGGGCTGATTGTACCTGTAATTAAATCTATCGGTACACAGAAGGGTGCGGTAAAGGGGATAAATCTTAACACCTTGGTTAACAGCTCATTACCAGATAAGGGAGCGAGATAGGTTAAAAGCCAGCTAATGAGTACTGGAAAAACGAATAAAGACTGCGTTGATGCCACATCCTCTGGTTTTGATACCATACAGCCTGCAAGACCGGACAAAACACAGTAAAACAAAAAGCCTACACAGAAGAACAGTATGGCTAGTAAAACTGCGGTAGGTGTCATAGCGGTTTCACCGATGTTATCCTTTAGGAAATTAATAACGGTAATGACAGAATTACTAAAATCGGGATACATGGATTGAGCAACAGCATTACCGCCATATAAACCAACAATTACAGCAAGTATCCATAAGACGAATTGTAAGATTGCCATGGACGAAACAGCAAGAACCTTACCGGTTATTAAAGCATAGGGATGTATTGAGGTAAGCAAGGTCTCCATAAGCTTTGAGGTCTTCTCATTGGATACTGATTTGCAGACTGTCTGGCCGTGCAACTGGAGCATAAAGTAAAGCAAGAAACTGAAAAGCATAGGTGCAATAAGCTTAATGACATAAACAACTATATTCCTGTCTTCACCAACACTTGCATAAGAGGTTACGGAAGGTGTTAGAACTGTAGTTAACTGCTCTTGTGTCAGCCCCGCCTGCATTAGCTTGCTCGCCTTGAAGGAAGAGGTCATACAATCTAGTACAGCCTGCGCCTGGCCTCCTGATATCACAGAGCCGGAAGGAATGACAGTTTCTATCTCATATCCCGTTTCGGTAGGGTTTATGATAGCGGCAATTGATTGATTTGAATCAGCGCTGGCAGTTTGAATTACCTCATCTCTGCTTTGTCCAGTGATTTGTTGAAAAGTTATATTTTGAAATTTCTCTGTCGAAAACTCAGGATTAAGAGCTTTATAATCTGTCGGCTGTAAGCCACTGTTATCCAGTACAAATACGGTCTTTACCGGCGAGATGTCTTTACTTTTATCCTCTGGTTTTGCTGCGACAATATTAGCGATTATAATAGCGCCGATAATCAGGAAGGTAACTAATGCAGTTACTACCTTAAAGCCTGCACCCTTCGTAGCCTGTCGAAAGGTAAAGCCATATACGGTCGTCCATCCTCTAAAATTTTGTTTCATATATTGCCTCCTTTCGCCTAATTCTTTGAAAGCTTGACTAATTCTTTGATTTTGATGGTATTACCATTATGAAGAATTAGAGTTTCAAAAACCTTTGCCACAAATTTGAATAATAATACAATAAATACTAATAAACATGCAATTGCAATTGCAATCATTGGTACACTTACTTTGCCGATCAAAATTGCTCCTGGCAGTATAAAGGGAGAAGAAAGCGGGAACAGATAGGCAAAGGTGACAAAGCTGTTATCTCCTGCGTTTAGTAAAATATTAATGGCTGCAATTCCGATATATGCGCCAATAATGGTAGCAAAAGTAACTAATTGAACGCCCTCCTGTATCTCCTCCAATTTGCTGACGGTTGCTCCGGCCATACCTGCCAGAATAGCATAAAAGATCATTCCAAGAATAAAGAGGATTAGGCAAAACAAAATATTAACCAGGTTTAGATTTTCAAATATTTTTGCAGGCAGGTAGGTTGATAAGATATCCTCACCGCCGGATATCGATGCCGAAACCTTATTAGAGATGAAAATAACCACTAATAAAGATACTACTTCAATCAGAACAGAAGAAAGCATTGCTAAAATTTTACCTACAATCAGTGCTAACGGTTTTACGGTAATGAGCAGATATTCAAGGACCCGAGTGGATTTTTCCGTAACAATGGAGGTGGCAATCTGGCCGCTTGCAATTGAATTAATCATCATGATAACAAATAAAATACCATAGATTAATCCGTATTCGCTGCCGGATATGGAGGTATCTACCTTGATAATCTGGTTACCGTTGCTATCTAATAAGGACACCTTCGTGTCAACCGTTGCGTTAAGCATAGTAGCTTTATCTGCTGATATCCCAAGTGAGTTTATTTTAATATTTTCAAATTCCGCGGCAGCAGCTTCTCCGAACAGGGAAAGGCTTTCCTTTTTTACCGGTCCTTTGCTGGCTTTAATAAATTCCAGAGAATACATACCGTCAGCTATAGATATGGTTAAGATAATGGAGGAGTTCTCACTTTCTTCTATTCTTGAAGAAACAAGCTCATAATCCTCCTGCATAGCTTCAAAGGTGATATTTTCATAGGCAGCTTCCTTGTGAAGTCCGGAAAAATCAATGTTTGAAAGGTCTGTTTTGTTGTTAACATACACTTTGTTGATGGGGCTTGGTGCATTTACATCTACATTATTATCAGCGGTTATCAAGGAAATAACCGGCATGGATACTGCTGAAATAATAAGCAGAATCACAAAGCTAATTAAAAATGCCTTACTTTTCATTGTTTGCCTTAATGTAAAGGCAAAGACATCTTTCCACCCTGATAGATTACTTTTATTCATGAACAACTCCCACCTTTTCGATGAATATTTCATGTAGTGACGGTTCACGCAGTTCAAATTTTACAATCGGTATTTTGTCATTAATCATTTTGGAGAGAAAATCCATTGCCTGCGCTTCGCTCTGTACCTTCAGATGATATTCGCTTGGAGTCTTTTCAATAATAGTTAGGCCGAAGGCTGAAATATAAGAGGCAATCTCCACATCACTCTTAACAAAAAGATTAACACGTCCGTAGCTTTTTTTGATCTGATTTAAGTTACCCTGAAGCACAGCCTTACCACGATTCATGATAGTGATATCAGAACAAAATTCTTCTATGGTTGGCATCTGATGGCTGGACATAATCAGATATTTATTCTTGGAGATTTCTTCTCTGATAATTGATTTGAATAAATCGGTATTAACAGGATCCAGACCGCTTAAGGGTTCATCCAAAATAAGCAGTTCAGGATCGGAAATTAAAGCAGCCATTAACTGTATCTTTTGCTGGTTACCTTTAGATAGCTGATCGGCACGGTTAGCCTTGGCAGGTCTCCTGCCCTTAACCTTAGGCGGAAATACATATTCGTTTACTGCCAGACGGTCTGACCAGTACTTAATACGCTGCATGGCAGTGCTTTTAGGAACGTTACGAAGCCTTGCAAAGTACATAAGCTGATCTAGTAAGGAATACTTCGGATATAAACCACGTTCCTCTGCAAGATAACCGACATTGGCTTTTACCGGATCAAGCGGCTTACCGTTCCAGGTTATTTCGCCTTCATTTTTAGCGAGCATATTGAGAATGATACGAAGTGTGGTGGTCTTACCGGCACCATTAGTACCAAGCAGGGCGTAAACTCCGGGTTGATTAATTTCAAAGCTTAAATGGTCAACAACAACCTTGTCACCATAACTTTTTGATAAATTCTTAACACTTAAAGACATGATACCCCTCTTTCCTAATCCTTTATGATTTATAGTTCTACGCTATTAGTTGCTAACCGGCAGTCGACGAAACTGCCATAAACATGCTAATGATACCACATTTTGGCTCTCTAGAGAAGTGGGTTAATCATTTTTTAATATATTTATAATGTGGTTGTAAGTGCAAATAAAGCATGATAATATTTTGTTAAAATAGTTACATAAATTATTTATTTTCCGGATAACAAAATAGATAAATTAGAAGGCCAAGGATGGATGTATGATTAACGGTGAAAGATTTTTTACTAGGCTGAAAGCTTTGTTAATAGTAATACAGAAAGCTTTGTATTCAGAATTAACCAAGGGTAAGATAAGAACGCTGGGTATCTATTTTGTAGGAACAGCTTTTATGGAATTGATGGCCTACCTCTATCAGGGGATATTCTCGGTTATCGCATCAAGAATCTGGGTCTTAGGTGGTTTGGCCTGTGGAGCTAGTATATTGTCCTCTTTTTTATGTACAGTTATTTATGATATAAAAGAGCGAAAACTGCTATCAATAGGCTTACTTGTTATATTGCTGCTTTTCCTTTCATCAATTATCGGAAATTTATATTATACTGAGATTAGCCCGGATGCCACGCAGCAGGTGGCAGCAGGACTTGCTTCCTACCATATCGGAGATTTAAGTTATACCGGAAAGGCTTTTTTGGGTTATCCGGCCAGACAATATGTGATAGCGGCATTACCGGCATTCCTATTTGGAAGAAGCCTTGCGTCTCTTCAGTGGGGCTTTGCACTCCCCTTTTTTATGGGCCTTTTAAGCTTTTACTGTGGATTAAGAAAATGGGCAGAAAAATTAAATATCAGTACGCAGGTATGTGTACTGCCTTTATATGCTCTATTTGTGTTCCCTTTTGTATCAGAATACTTTACTATTTTTGAACAGGCAATCTATCCAATTTCGTTTACTATGTTAGTGACAGGCTTTTTTCTTTTACTGCTCTGTAAACCGAATATCGTTAATTTTATCGGTCTTGCGTGGAGCGGCTGTATGCTGAGTAATTCCTATACTCCTGCGCTAGCGACGCTGGGTCTATTACTGGTTTTTACTATTCTAACAGCGATCACCTTATTAACTAGACCAAAATTAATGCCCTTTACAGTTAAGACACCTCAATTAACAGCTAAGGCACTATTTTTTTTGGCAGTTAATAGTTTCATCTACTTTTTAGCTACCTTGATTGATAAGAGGCAGGATCGATTTACACAAATTAGAACCGATGTAGAGATAGTAAAGCAGAGTATCAATAATATATGTGATTTTCTTACTGATAAAAATGCTGCCTTTCTTGGTATGTTCGGTATAGTTGTCATCGTTTATCTGCTTAGCGGTTTGTCACTTCGTCTTAAGCTGCGCGATTGCCTAATAGCTATGTGGACACTGGCAGTCTTTGCAATTACTTATTTAATGCGGGGCTATTGTTCGTATGATGAAGCCTTTATTATGCAGCGGGCTATGGTGGTGCTTCCTGTAATTGTGATGGGAGTGACACTAACCATTTATGATATGCTGCGCACGAGAAAGAGGCGCATAAATCCCTGGAGAGTTTCGATTATTGCCATTTCCTTTTCTCTTATAGGTTTATTTAATTTCCGGCAGATTAATCAGTCCTTTATTTATTTTAATTATATTCAGCCAATGAAATATATGCTTGAGGATTTGGAGGCTACGGTTCGGGAAAGTAAACTAGACGCAAACTCTGAATTTAATTTTATCCTTTATACGGATAATCCCCTCATTAAGAATCCGGAGGATTATTGCACATTCCTTTATCCGCATTGTAACGTATATACCCCTGACTTCGGAGTAATTCCGGAGGATCTGAACAGAAGTCTGAATACCTTCGTCTATGGAGATAGTGAGCTGCAACAGACAGTTGAGACAATAGATAGCTTTGAGATTACTGATGAAAGATATGAGATGGATTTTACCTGGTATAAAGGAAGGATTATTGAAAATTAAATAAAATAAACTGTAATTAGTTAAAATAGTGCAATAAAATGGACGTTTTCTAAGACTAATTGCAGTTTATTTCATAATATAATTGGATTGTAAAAGCCCCTTAAGTAATTTTTTTATCAATAAGCAGCGTAATCTATATAAAGTGATGCGAAATGCGATATATGAGGTCTAGTAATTTTGTTTTTTTAATCCTACAAAGATATCCACATCACTCTTTTCGTTTAAATCTCCGGTTATATAATATTTATCAATTACACCATAGGTTTTATTGAACTCTTCCTTATAATCCTCAAGATAATAGATTACTTCCACTGTATAATCACCAGCTTTTAAATTAAGTCGTTTGTTTGATATATGAAAGTCGCCTCCTCCTGCTTTAAAAATTAATGTACCGTTATTTATAATATGAACAGCAACAATACCACGTTCACTCTTACATTTGACATCAAGATAATAGGTACCATCCTTTTTCAATGTCAGGGTATCACTATAATCCGGTGTATGTTGATTGATTTTTGCAGTGTAATCTATCTTATCATAATAATACTCATGGTTAACAAGGAAGAATGATAAGCAGAAAGACAAGAGTAATGCACTTATTAATAAATATCCGCCGAAGGTTCCTGTAGTAGATCTGGATTTAAAACCAATCCTTTTTGCACGCATATTCGATATTCCTATTTGAAACAGAGCAAAAGGAAAAAGCATAAGAGCGGATGCTGCCAAAGCTAAGAAGCTATGGCTTTGGAAAAAATAAAATAGATAGTATAGGAAGTAAAAAATAGTTATCACCTGCATTAATCTAGCAATTTTATTCCAGCGCTCAAGCATTTCTTGTAGAGAGGTGTCATCTGTATAGATGTTATAATCCTCCTCCCCTAACTTCGGATCATACTTTTTGCGAAAGTAATGCCAGCCGTTAATGGTTGAATTAATGTGCTCCCAGCCTTGCTCATGATAAAAGGAGAGATAACGGCAGTGTTCATCCATACTAAAATGAACTTTATTATTAAAATCAAGCTTATAGCAGTACTCCTCATCACTTTTAACATAGGTATGATGAAACAGCCCTCCCTTTACTAATTGCCAGCCCTTTTTAGACATAGCATTAATATAGTTTTCCTCACGATCATAGTCATATGCTAAAAACATAATAGGTTTTATTTTTAATCTGCCAATCAATTAATTTCCCCCCTATCGATGATCGTTGCGGCATTGTCAACTAATTCACGGAGTCTTAAAATCTCCTGATTGAGAATATCCCTGCCAAGTGCTGTTATCTGATACATGCGCTTACGGTAGTCTTCCGGATTCATGCTTTGTAATTCGTAAATCCATTCTCTTTTCATCATATTGCTGATAGCACCGTACATGGTACCAGATCCGATTTTAACTCTTCCTCTTGATAATCTGTCTGTTTCCTGCATAATCCCATAACCATGATTAGGACTGTGATATAAACAAAGTAGAATATAATAGTAGCATTCGGTCAGCGGTTCTGATTTCAATATTACGCACCTCCTATATTGCAGATTGATAGATATATCTGTATTCACACATGTCGTCGGATGACATATGTCGTCATGCGACATATGCTAATTATATCGTAACACGACATATGTCGTATGTCAACATATTAATTTGTATAACTTGGAATTTTTTACAACAGGATTTTATTTTTATTAGGTACAGGCCTATGTAAAATAAAGTATAGTAAAGGTTCCATAATTTGTTTGAAAGAGTACGGCTATAAAGGGCTTTCCTTATTCAAAATATATTTCATGAAAGTTAATAGAGGGAAATCCTTTGTTCTGATAGAAAGCTATAGTATAATAAATTGGAATATATAATCAAAATCCTATTTATTAAGGAGAACAAAATATGGGGAACCGATCTGTCTTAATCATTGATGATGATAAGGAGCTTTCTGAAATAACTGCGGACATGCTGAAAGCCTATCATTATGAGGTGACGAAAGCTTATAGTGCAGAGGAAGCTTATTCTTTACTTAGTTTAAATAAGTATCAGCTGCTTCTTTTAGATATTAATCTGCCAAGAGAATCAGGCTTTGAAATATGCCGAGAGATAAGAAAAATATCTACAGTTCCTATCATTTTTGCAAGTGCCAGAACAAGTGAAAATGACAGGATTACAGGCTTTGATATAGGCGGTGATGATTATCTGCCAAAACCGTATTCCTTAAAAGAACTATTATCCAGAGTAAATGCATTATACCGCAGGACCTATGGCTTTGTGGAGGAAGAAAAGGTGTATCAAATCGGTGATATTGAAATCAGAGCAGCAGCCCGAATAGTGAAAAAAGCCGGTGAACCGGTTTCGCTATCCTTGAAGGAATATGACCTTTTATTCTATCTGGCTGAGCACTTAAATACAGCAATTTCGAAGGAAAAACTGCTTAGTGAGATATGGGGTATGTATAGCGAAGTTGAACTGTCAACGGTAGCGGTACATATTCGCTGGTTAAGAGAAAAGCTTGAGAATAATCCGTCACAACCGGTTTATTTAAAGACAGTATGGGGAATTGGGTATTGTCTGTGTGATGGAACGTAATAATTGGAAGGGAAGGTGTCGGGATGAAAAAACAATTGATTTACATAATGCTTCTTTTTTTATTCATAATTACAGTTATACCTATTTCTTACAGCATAGTTAGAACGAAGGCTTCTCAAGCGGATTTTTATCAGGAGCAGCTGGTTGATCTTAATGAAATAGTACAGCTAAGTGAGCTGGATGAGGAAGATAGTGATAAAAGACTGAAAGAGGCAGTCAATCATTTTAAAGAAAAGCTCGCTGGTGAGCAGGACAGAGAAAAAGACAAAGATAACATGAAAGTGCTGTGGATATTATATGGTCTTAATGTTTTGTTTGTACTGCTTGTATTTTGCTATGTTTACAGAGTAATACTGCGTCCGTTTCACAAATTACAGACTTATGCTGATGAAGTTGCGAAGGGCAATTTTGACCTTGATTTAAAGTATGAAAGGACAAATTATTTTGGTAAATTCACCTGGGCCTTTGATCATATGAGAAGGGAAATAACGAAAGCAAGGGCCTGCGAAAAGGAAGCCATCGATAATAATAAGACAGTAATCGCTACCTTATCCCATGACATTAAGACACCGATTGCATCCATCCGCGCTTATGCGGAGGGGCTTGATGCTAATCTTGATTCAGGGCCTGAAATGCGTAGAAAATACAGTTCTGTTATTATGAAAAAATGCGACGAAGTAACTAGGCTTACCAATGATTTGTTTTTACATTCCCTGTCTGATCTAGATAAGCTTAAAATGCTTCCTGTGGAAGAAGATTTCAAGGATATTTTAACTAAGCTATTAGCTGAGCTGCAGCTTAAGGATGATAGCATCATTCTACCCAGTGAGATACCTGACGCTAAAGTAATGATAGATATAAAACGCTTTGAGCAGGTGTTTGAAAATCTCATTAACAATGCGAAAAAATATGCCCCCGGAAGCAGGATTATGATTAGTTGTGAAGTATCAGAGAATGATTTGCTTATAAACGTACAGGATTATGGAAGCGGAATACCGGATGAGGATATGCCGTTTATATTTGATAAGTTTTACAGGGGAAGAAATGTCTTAGGTAAGCAGGGCTCCGGCCTTGGTCTATACATAGTAAAATATATTATGGAGCAGATGAGTGGAAGTGTAAGTCTTCATAATACCTCACCGGGACTTAAAGTAATCCTTACCTTACCGATCAGTGAAAAAAAGTAATATAAATAAGAGCCGGATGCAGCACGCAAGATTTAGTTTGGTTCTTAAAGATTTCTTAATAACTTATCTGATAAAGTTAAGTAAATGATAAAAATTACTTAGCCAATGGGCCAAAGAATGGAGGACGAAATGAAACAAAGTATTCTGACAGCAAAAAATCTGTGTAAGAGCTTTGCCAACAATGGGCTTCAAAATCATGTACTTAACCAGGTGAATTTAACCATCTATGAGAGGGAGTATACAGTAATTATGGGGGCCTCCGGCTCTGGAAAATCCACATTACTTTACGGACTATCCGGAATGGATAAAATTACTTCCGGGGAGATTATCTTTCAGGATGAATGCATCTCCGAATATAGTGAAAAGCAGATCACTTTACTTAGAAGAGAAGATTTTGGTTTTATATTTCAACAGATGCATTTGGTCAGCAATTTAACCTTATTAGAAAATGTTGCAGTACCTGGTTATCTTGTAAAGAGGAAGAAACCGAAGGAAGTAAAGGGGCGAGCGATCGATTTATTAAATAAGATGAATTTAAACGAAGCAAGTAAAAGGCTGCCCTCTCAGGTATCAGGAGGTGAGCAGCAAAGAGCTGCAATTGCAAGAGCAATTATCAACTCACCTAAAATACTATTTGCAGATGAGCCGACGGGTGCCTTAAACCGGAAAAATACAGTAGATGTACTTAATCTTTTAACCGATTTACATAAGGAGGGTCAAACGATCCTTATGGTAACCCATGATATCCATGCAGCACTTCGCGCAGACCGGATATTATATCTGCAGGATGGAAGTATTACCGGAGAGTTAACGCTTCCTCCTTTTAAGCAGGAGGAAGCAAGAAGCAGGGAAACACAGATTGGCTCCTGGCTTGCTTCCCTGGAATGGTAGGTGAAGCGTATGGAAATTCTGACATTATTAAAGGCGAATATCCGCTATAAAAAAGGAAGCTTTATCAGTGTACTCATCTTAACTTTTATTATCTCCTTATGCGTTACCACAATTATCAGCATTAATCATAACGTTGAGGAGAGAGCGGTAACTTCTCTTGACCTTAATCATACCGGTGATCTGGTATCAATCGTCTGGGATGTGATGTGCACGGATTCTATGCTAAAGGAATTGCAAAAGGATGAGAACATAGAAAAAACCAATGTAATTAAGACGTTGACACAAACCCTAGAGATCAACAAAATTACGAGCGGCAGTTCAACGTTTTTTATGCCATATGACAAGACGACGCTTTCCTATCAGATTTATACGAACAATGGATTATCCTTTGAGAATGATCCAGAGGAACTAAAGAAGGGAGAGATCTACGTTCCGATCAGCTTTAAGAGGTTATATGACAGTAAAATTGGGGATAAAGCATATCTGACCGTAAATGAGGATAAAATAGCCTTTACGATAAAAGGCTATTTTGAAGAACCCTTCATGGGGACGGAAATGACAGGAATTAAACTGGCATTAATGAATGAAGAAGATTTTCAAGCATTATATGCCGGGCGTTTAATGACGAAGGAGGAAAGAGATACTAATCCGGATGGAGTTCGCGGTTATTATCTGATAAATCTCTTCAAAGACAAGGACAGCGCTCTTTCGATGAGTGGAATAAAAAAATCAATTAATGATAGAACAGGAATTATTGATTATTCCATGCTAACAATCAGTAAGGAGCAAAGTAGAGGCTATACAATCATGTTTACACAAATAATTAGCAGTATCCTGATGGTGTTTTTAGTCCTGTTATTTGCTGTTGTATTAATCGTGATGGGACACAGTATCAGTACAGGTATAGAATTAGATTATACCAATCTTGGAGTGTTAAAAGCAATCGGCTATGATAAAAGCAGGCTCAGGCAGGTATTTGTACTTGAATATGTACTAGCTGAGCTGATTGGGGCAGCCTTAGGTATTGTGGGAGGTATTCCGGCAATTTATTATCTGAATTCAATCTTTGTAAGCATGACCGGATTGCTTAGCTCTGTAAAGCCGGCCCTCGGTATTTGTCTTAGCATAATAACTGCAGTTTTACTGATAAGTGCATTATTTATTTTCTTAAAAACAAAAGCATTGATAAGGATTTCTCCCATCTATGCCATATCTGGAGGCAGAGAAAGTATATATTTCCATAGCAGACTGGAGTTACCTGTGGAAGGGAAAGGTTTATTATTAAAATTAGCCTTCAGGCAGCTTACTGCTCATAAAAAGCAATATATCAGTTCTATCATAATAGCAGGTATTCTAGTTTATTTTATGGTAACAATTACCTCATTAAACACAGGAATGGACAAACAGACGATTGAAGAAAGCTTTGGAGTAACCTTCAGTGATATTGGGGTAAATTATAATCCACAAAATAATACAGCAAAGGAGGAGATAGAAGAGCTTAAGGAGCAGGTAGAGAATGCGATAGAACAGATCAGTCCCATAAAAAGATCCTTTATCCTTGGCAGCTCCTATTATATGGTAAATGGAGAAAAATATCATGTCAGCATTTATAATGACCCAACGCTGATTAAAAGTGTATTAAAGGGCAGAGCGCCGCTTTACGGGAATGAAATCGTTGTAACTGAAATAGTAGCAAAAGGACTTAGGGTTAAAATGGGCGAAACTGTTACAATCGAGAATAAGGGAGTCGAGGATGAATTTGTTATATCCGGAATATATCAAAGCACCACTGATATGGGTGAAGCAATCGCGATGTCTGAGGAAGGTGCAAAGAAAATTGTGCCGGATTACAGATTAGATTATGTAGATTATGTTATAGCAGATACAAATAAATCTGCAGACATAGTTAAAGTAATAGCTGAAAAATATGGAAGCCGGATTGAAGCGAAGGACGTGAATGCAGAAGATGACTTCGGGGATACCATTATGAATTCCATGAGTGTATTAAAAATTATTATATATACCATTTCCGTTCTGTTTGCTTTTGTGGTAATCTTCATTGTATGCAGTAAGATATTTTTAAAGGAGCGAACCGATTATGGTATTTATAAGGCGTTCGGATTTTCAGCTTCGGCTCTCAGAATGCAATTTTCAGTGCGGTTTGCGATAATAGCCTTTCTTGGCGGTATATTTGGAATTGGGTTAAATATATGCTTTAATAATGCTATGATGAGTGTATTACTAAGCGGTATCGGAATTACTAAGTTTCATACAGGTTATACGGGAAACAGTGTACTACTGCCTGTTCTTTTGATAACAAGCTGTTTCTTTGTATTTGCTTATTTCATTTCGCGCAAAATAAAAAGAGTAGATACAAAGAGCCTGATCAGTAATCAATAAAATCATTGTATAAATAAAAATCGCGTCAGAATAGACTTTTTGCATGCCTGCAGAAACAAACTATTTTGACGCTTTTTCATGTAAAATTAATCCACTATATATATGCATTTTAGCGGGTTAAAATATTTGACTTTATATGAGATAATGTTTATATTAGTTGGTAATAAAATGCAATAATATGTAATTTCTTAAGATATAAAAACACTCAGTCATATGGAGGACTACAATGATTAAGCTTGAGAATGTATCAAAATACTATTATTCTGCAAATTCAGTAATCCCCGCTCTTAAAAGAATTAAGCTGGAATTTCATATAGGTGAATTTGTAGCAATAACGGGAGAAAGCGGTAGCGGTAAATCAACTCTGTTAAGTATCATAAGTGGATTAGATACTTATGACGACGGAGAGCTGTTTATCGAGGAAGAAGCCACTTCTCATTTTGATGACGATGACTGGGAGGAATACCGCAAAAATAAAATTGGATTTGTATTTCAAAATTATAACCTGATTGAGAATTTTACTGCTCTTTACAATGTAGAAAGTTCCCTGCTTATTCAAGGCCTTGACAGTAAAGAAGCAAGAAAAAAGGCAAAGGAATTACTGAATAAGGTAGGTCTTAAAGCACAGACGAAGGAGCGGGCTGCAAAGCTCTCAAGCGGTCAGAAGCAAAGGCTCTCAATCGCGAGGGCCCTTGCTAAGAATACAGATATTATCGTCGCAGATGAACCGACGGGGAATCTGGACAGTGAAACAGGAAAACAGATCCTGGAGCTATTTCGTGAGCTTTCTAAGGATAAGCTGATTATTATAGTTACACATAACTATGATGAGATCGCACCCTATGTAACCCGTAAAATCCGCCTTCATGATGGTGAGCTTGTAGCAGATACGCAGGTGAAGGAGGCGGCAGCTAAGATAGCAGAGGAGCCTTTTGAAGCAAAGAAAGATAGGATAGCAAAAGCAGCTATTCTTCAGGATAATGGCCCGATCGGTATGGGTGCCAGTGCGAATAGTCCCACAAAGGACCTACGGGAACGGGACGTTAGAAATGCCAAGAGTAAGAAAAGGAGGAAATCCGGATGGCAGATTGCACTCAGATTTACTCGAATGAATATTTCTACGCAACCAAGACGTGTTATGTTATTTGTATCATTTTTGATATTGACTGCGGGGGTGTCCAACTTGTTTCTTGGGGAAATTTATAGTAATAAAGACGACACCTTTACGAGGGATTATGATGACAGAGCCTTCTTGAACAGTGATAATAAGAGAATTGTAGTAAAAAAACCCGATAACAGTGAAATAACGGAGGAAGATATTAAGTGCTTTAATAAGATTAAACATGTAGAAATGGCAGATAGGTACGATTATGCAAATGATATTAATTTTTATATAACCTTAGGTAAGGATTATGATTATATCTACAAACCGAACGATGATCCGACCGGGAAATTCCGCTTAAAGGTACCGGATTTCTTATTATCAGATAAGTTTGTGAAATCCTCTACCTGCCTCACAGATAAAAAGCTTCGTGCCGGAGGTCTTCCTAAGGCTATCAATGAAGTAGTCCTTTATTCAGATAAAGAAAGCAGGCTGGGAGAGGAGATAACCTGTTATTTTACCAGCCGCAACAGCTGGGGATATGATAATTATTATTCGACGACAGTCAAGGTGGTAGGCTTACTTAATAAACAAAGTGAACAGGTTTATTTTTCCGAGGAGCTATGTAATATGCTCTCCCTGTCTATGTATGAGGACAGCTATATGATGTATTTAAGTAAAAATGTAATAAGCGCGGATTATGATCTTTTGCTGCCTTTTATTCCTGTAATCGGCGAGGGCATGAAGGATAGGGAGCTTAAGGTATCTACAGATCTAATTACAACCTCCGAATATAATATACCCGGAGCTTCAGAGGTATCTATCTACCGGGGCGGTGAGGAAGACGGTAGCAGCAGGGAAAGCCTCCAATTTGATACAACAGTACTTAATGCCTATCATATGCATTCCGTCAAATTCGTTGAAATCAGCGAAGCCTGGTTTCATGAGCTTTATCAATACAAAAGTGATCAGGCTTCCTTATATATAAAGGATTATATCTATACGGACTATGTTTTGAAAAAATTAGCAGCTATGGGCTATCATGCCATTAGTTCCTACCGTATAAGCTCAATAAAATATAACTCCTGGAAGGTAGAGCAACGAAATAATGCTCTTCAAAGATCAGCGCTTGTATTAATTATCTTGTTTTTGCTGGAAGTGCTGATTATAGGCTCCTTTTTAAGAATTAAGCATAATAATTATCTCATCCTCGGCTCTATAGGGATGAGCCATAGAACAATGAAACTAATGAATTATTTTGAGATGCTATTGTATACGGCTGCGGCTGTAGGCTTTGTTTGTATTATGACCATTATACTTAATCAATTTCATATCGGATATCTGGCAGATAGAATAAAGTACTATAATCCTGTTACCTATTCCATATTTCTTTTCTATAATTGCTTCGTCATTATGGCTACAGTATATATGTTTAATCAATATTTAAAACGCAAACAGAAGTGGATTTAAACCCAAATTCGCAGGTTATGGCAGTATGGAGATTAATATGATAAAAATCAATAAGCTTAATAAATACTACAATAAAGGCAAAGCGGGTGAACTTCATGTAATTGATAATACTACGCTGGAGTTTAAAACGACTGGCCTAGTATGTATCCTTGGTGAGAGTGGTTCGGGTAAAACAACCCTCCTAAATACACTCGGAGGCCTTGATACCTTTCAAGGTGGTCATATCACGATAGATCATCAGGAGTTTGATAGATATTCCGGCAAAGAAATAGAGAAGCTTCGCAACGCCAAATTCGGATATATATTCCAGGATCAGTTTCTTCTTCAGGATAATACAGTAGAATATAATATCAGGCTGGCACTCAATAGTTATGAGATCAGTGAAGAGGAAAAGGCTGCAAGGATAGATTATGTACTTCAGGCAGTTGATATGAAGAAATATAAAAAGCGTCTAATATCACAGCTATCAGGTGGACAAAAGCAAAGAATTGCGATTGCCCGTGCTCTTGTTAAATCACCGGAAGTGATATTTGCCGATGAGCCGACCGGTAACTTAGACGAAGCAAATACCCTGCGAATTATGAGTATAATCAAGAAAATATCGAAAGAATGTCTGATAATATTAGTTACACATGAAAGAAGAATTGCTGAGTTCTTTGCAGACAGGATCCTATCTATCAGTAACGGCAGGATTGTTAAGGATATATATACTGAGGCGAAACATGCTTATTGTTATAATGATGATACGAGTTTGTATTTAAAGGAATATGAAAAAGAAACCTACAGCAGCCATAATGTCAGCATCAATCTATATAACAGTGGTGGAGAAAATGAGATAAAGCTGAATATGGTATTCCTTAACGGAAAGCTTTATATTCAAAGCACGACTGAAGCTGAAGTGGTCTATCTAACCTCACAGGATGAGCAGCAGTTAATTGATGAGGCCAGACCGGAACTGGAAATAAGTCAAATAGAGGAGTTTGACTACACCCTTAAACCGATTTGCAAGAATAAAGATCCAAAGCTTTCTTTTAAAGAAACGTTAAAACTAGCAAGTGAGAACCGTAAAAGGATAGGAAGAAAGCAGATTTTTTTGATCCTTACTTTTATTATTACCTCCATCTTAATGGTAATCGCAGCAACAGATTATATGACTGCGATAACAATCGATAAAAAGTCTATTGTTGCGGAAGATTCTCATTATGTTAGTGTGGTAGGCAAGAGAAATTCATCTGCTAAAACCGAACAATACTATAACAGCTTTAATGATATTTATTCGAGCTTCCTAAAGAATGCTTTGGCTAAGGATATTTACATTGATCTTGATGCAAAGCTCTCCTTTACTTATGCCGGGTTTAGGCAGACCAAGCAGCTCGATTATTCTATCTCAGAATTTTCGTATGTAACGTTGGAGCATTTTAAGAAAGAGACCTTAATCTGCGGGCGACTACCGGAGAATAGATTTGAGATTATTATTGATAAATGGCTGATCGATGTATTTGAAAACTCAGACAGTGTCTTTACCAGTCTGATGCCGGATATGCAAAGCTTCCTGGGTCTTATTGTTAAATCGGATATTACAGCCCAGAATTTGACCATTGTCGGAATCTGTGACACCAACGAGCCGACGGTATATATTGATAAATATACAGGAATTAGCACTGCGTCCTGGGCTGAGAAAGTAGCATCCATAGCACAGCTTCAAAAAGAATATCCAAAACAGTACGATAAGACTATGCTGGCTAAGGATGAAGTACTGGTTTCTGATGCAGTATATAAAAAAGCTGTTTTAGAGGGTAAGAATACTTACTTAGTTAAGAGTGGAGAAGAATTTAAGATTGCCGGAACCTTTCCGGAGGAGTTTGGTGCAGCTTATGTAATTGAGGATAAGTATTATAACAGCTTTCTTAGCATGTATATTAAAAGCAGCAGAAGATTTCTGATCTATTCCGATGAAAAGGAAAAGCTTCTGAATTATTTCAATGAAAATGTGGCTGGCTTTGATACAACCTTTGTAAAGCTAATCGCTACAGATAATTATAGCGAGTACTTAGCTAAGTATAAGGCAGCGCGGGCGGTAACCATTAATACACGTCTTATTGTTACGGCGGCGATTTTTACTTTGTCTATGCTGATGCTCTATTTTACTATGAAATCGAATGCAATGAGGAGAGTGCAAGAACTTACCGTATACCGCCTGTTAGGAATAACAAAAGGCAGTATTTTAGCTGCCTTTGTTTTAGAAATCATTGAAATTACGAGTTGCACCGTATTACCGGTTGTTTTGATTAGCAGCAGCATCGTGAAAGCGATTGCAGCCACACCTTCCTTGCAGTCGGATATTGTTTATCCCTGGTATGCAGCCGGATTACTCCTATTGTTTATTTATACAGTGAATATATTAGTTGGAATTTTACCTGTATATCATATAATTAAGCTGCCTCCTGCGCAGATTGCAAAGAGAGTATGATACGAAGCATTAGTCAAGATAATATATTAATGCTTCACCGAAGAATTTAGAGCTGCCTTCTCCATATAAGGAATCATTTGCCTGTATGATTGCATCGTCAGTCTGATATAATTTTGCCATCTCTTTAAGCATTGCATCTGGACTTTCCATATGGTATAAGTCTTTACAAATATTCCGGTACGCATTAACAAGCCCATTAAGACTACCGGAAGAGATACCTTCAGATTTGCAGGCAGCTATCTTTTGAAAGAGATCGGATGCAGCTGCCTGATAATCTGGTAAAGAATCCTCAGTAATTGGATGCTTAACGGCTTCTTTAGCGGCAGCCTTGCTGCCATACCACTTAGTAAGTTTTGATAGATTTTCTTTTGACTCGGAGCGATTGAGGGTTTCTCTAAATTCCTGCTCCCATTCCTTTATGCCTCCATATTGTTCTGTCAAACTACCGAGCTGTTCGGCGGTCATATTGTTTTGCATTGATTTTAAGATTTCATCAATATCCTCTGTACTAAATTCCTGAAAGCTCAAAATATCTTCCCCTTTCTTTATTCGTTCAATTAGGTTAATTAAACCATCTAAACGGTTTCTTTTTAAGATTAGTAATTCTTTTTGTTTATCCAAAAGGCTGTCTTTATTGTAGTTCGGATTTTTGAGAATGGTTAAGATATCCTTTAGGGTAAAATCAAGCTCCCTAAAGAATAAGATTTGTTGAAGCCGATAAAGGGCTTCCTCGTTATAGAGTCGATAACCAGCTTCTGTAGTCAAAGTAGGTTTCAGTAAACCTATCTCATCATAATAGTGAAGTGTACGTTTGCTGATACCGGTTAATTGCGATAATTCTTTAACAGTTCTCATTGATATCCCTCCTTACCTTCTTTATCATACAATATAACGTAACGTGAGAGTCAATATTGTTTTACAGAATTTTATTGAATTTAATAAAACTTGTGCGAAATATAGTTGTTTTAATTGTATGCACAGTACCTACAGCTGATGTGTTTCTTACTTGTTTAGGGTGTCATATTCTGAGACAGAATCAAAAATAGTTTAAAATTATATTGAAAATACCAACATTTACATATAAAATATCTGTGAGATATCATGAATAGCTCAAGGAGGGAATCTTATGGATGAATTTAGCAAGCCTTTTGAATATGAAGAAGAAAAAAGAGGTATTATTCTACTTTTTATAATTATGGTCCTATCGATTGATACTTTTCTGGCAGTCTCCTTTACTTATCAGGTATATAACCATTTTAGTGATATTCCTGTCCTGCGTATTGGATATCTGATTATAGGAATTCTTTTTGCTTTATTTATGTTATTTACTACAGTAACCTGCTTTAAATTAAAAAAGAATATGGTCGCGTTAGCTAAGAAATATTTAATAGCCAGAGTTGCATTTATGATATGCAGTGTTCTGATCATCTTTAGCTACTCTGTCAATGATAAAAGCTTGATAGGAAATGGCTTATTGCATTACCAAAATGTTACAGAGCTGACGGTTGAGATACTCATAGCGCCTATTGCTTTTACCTTGGTGTTTAGTGCCTTATGGTACTTATACTTTCTAAAATCCAAAAGATGCAGGGAGATCACTATGAAGGCTTAAGCGTAACAAATTTTGTTTCGTATCACTTTCCTATAGATTATAATAAAATAGTTATCGACCACGCCCGGAGTCCTTTATATAGAATTTCGGGTATTTTTTTGTGGATTAGACGCACGGACTGGAAGCAATAAATATCAAATAAACATTGAATTCTTTTATTATGAAGAATATAATAAGCATAGCTGAAATACCAAGAAGGTTTTAAGTTTCTTAATGGCATTTTTTATGATCGGGAGAAGAAGATATCAATGAACAAAAATATGATTAAAGAAGTTACCATAGCAGGAGGTTTTCATGCAGAATAAATTCGAAGCACTGAGAATAAAACATCCTGTTTTTACATACGAAAAATATGAAATTGTGAATTTAAAGGATAAGCTGTTGATTAGTTTTGTCTTCCGAATGGAGGAGGATATCATATTTACTCCAAGCTGGGAATTTCAAAAAAAGCATCTCGATATCAATTATGAGCAGGAGGATGTTGTTAATAATCTGGCATTCCAATTAGGCATGGTGGAGCTGATTAGCTACTGGAAATGTGCCTGCCCCCCGCTTGTTAAAATTAAGGCCGGTTATCTAAAGGAAGAACAGATTAGCTGGTGGAAAATGCAGTATTTCCTTGGACTTGGTGAATTCTTTTATACCAATGGAATTCAAACTGATATGGAAGCTTTTATGCAGCTGGAGGTTGTTAGTAATCCTTTCGAAAGTAAATTCAATAAATTAGAATTTGTTAAGGAGGGCTGCCTGATCCCCATCGGAGGCGGCAAGGACTCAATCGTTACCCTGGAGCTTTTAGGCGACAGAAAAGAAAGTAATTTATGCTATATGATTAATAAGAAGGAAGCCTCAGAAAGAAGTGCGGCAATTGCCGGTTACAAAGAGGAAGAGGTGTTAATTGCACAAAGGAGCCTTGATCCAAGGCTTTTGACACTGAATAAAGAAGGATATTTAAACGGTCATACACCATTTTCTGCAATTGTAGCTTTTTCTTCGGTCCTTCAGGCATATTTATATGATAAGAAATATGTAGTTCTATCCAATGAAGCCAGTGCAAATGAAAGTACGGTGGAGGGAACTCTGGTAAATCATCAATATTCCAAAAGTTACCAATTTGAAAGTGATTTTATTAAGTATGAAGAATGCTATATTCATAGTGGGGTATTCTATTTCAGCTTATTAAGACCCTTTGCCGAGCTTCAAATTGCACGTTTTTTTGCAAAACAGGATAAATATTATGATATTTTCAGAAGCTGCAATGTCGGCAGTAAATCCGGCAAATGGTGTGGCCTATGTCCTAAGTGTCTCTTCGTATATATCATTTTATCCCCTTTTGTTGAACCGAAGCAGCTAAAACAAATCTTTGGAAGTGATATGTTAAATGATGAGAGCTTAATTGTGACCTTTGAGAAGCTGATTGGCTTGGTTCCCGAAAAACCCTTTGAATGTGTCGGAACTGTTGATGAAGCGAATACGGCGGTTTGTATGACGATACAGAAGCTTGAAGCAAATAATTTAAGAATACCTAAGCTTTATGAATACTATAAGAGTAAGAACTTATATCATACGATTAAATCAGAAGAAAATACATACATCAAATATTACAATAAGGAGAACCAGGTTCCGGCAGAGTTCCTGGGACGCTTAAAGGCTTTGATGTTAAATGAATGAGGTATATCATGATCAGTCAAATCTGTACACTACTACAAAATAAAAAAATACTGATATTAGGCTATGGCAGGGAAGGAAAATCTACCTATCAATTTATCAGAAAGCACTTTCCTGACAAGCTGGTAGGAATTTATGACAGGAATGCAATTAAGGAAGATTTACACAATGCTGTAATCCATGGAGGAGAAGCCTTTCATGAAATACTGCCGGAATATGATCTGGTGATTAAAAGTCCGGGTATTGTATTAAATATCACAGACAGCACCATTTTAGAAAGGATAACCTCACAAACCGATCTTTTTCTTAATTTTTACCGTACTCAGACAATTGGTATAACAGGAACAAAGGGCAAGAGCACGACCGCATCGCTTTTATACCATATTCTTCAGGAGTCCGGGAAGGATGCGATATTAGTTGGCAATATTGGAATCCCTGTATTTGATATGCTGGAGAAGATAGGGGAGAATACGAAGGTAGTATATGAATTATCTTCCCATCAGTTAGAATATGTTACACATTCCCCGCAGATCGGAGTCCTTTTAAATATCTTTCAGGAGCATCTTGATCATTATGGAACCTTTGAAAAATATATAGCAGCAAAAGAAAATATTTTTCGTTTTCAACAAAAGGGTGATCTGTTTATTTATAATAGGGAATTTGTGAAGGATGAAGCAGGAATTAAGGCAAATAAAATCACGATTACAAATACCAAAGAAGCTGCAGATGCTGTTGTAAAAGAAAATAAAATATACTATCAAGGGCAGGTAATTGAAATACAGGAGGAGGATATTCTATTAAAGGGTCAACATAACCTATATAATATCGGAGCTGCTTATGTGGTTGCAAAGGTATGTGGTGTGACGAAAGAGGAGTTTACGAGCGCACTTAGAACCTTCCAGCCTTTGCCTCACAGAATGGAGTATGTGGCAGAGATTGCTGGTGTAAAGTTTTATAATGATTCCATCTCAACGATATGCGAGACGACCATTCAGGCGGCATTAAGCATCAAAAATATTGATACGGTAATATTAGGTGGTATGGACAGAGGAATCGACTATGAACCGTTAGTGGATTTTTTAGTGGCTTCGAATATCAGAAATATTATATTAATGCCCGATACCGGTTATCGGATCAGTAAATTGATGAAAAGTAGCGAGGAAAAGTTAAATGAACACAATTTACTAATGGTTGCCGATGTAGAGGAAGCGGTAAGGATGGCAAAAAAAGAGACAATGCCAGGGAAAACCTGCCTTTTCTCACCGGCCGCAGCAAGCTATGGCTTTTTTAAGAATTTTGAAGAACGCGGAGAGGTATTTAAGCGGCTGGTATTAGATAATAAATAAAATAGAGATAGAAAATAAGAGGGTTTCCCATCAGGATGAATTTCTCATTCTAAGGAGCCCTCTTAACTTATATCTAATTTCACTTTTTTGCATTTTTCTATTTTTTTTTGATAATACCGGACATTTTTAATTTCATCAAAGAACATGCCAGCAGAATAATACTGCTAATAATACCGATTGAAAGAATATTTGCAACAAACGCAATCGAACCTTGAGAAAATGTCATATCGGAGGGTACTTTATAAATAAGGATATCTAAAACCGGAGCGATTAATATCCATGCGAGAGCATTTGCGATGATCTGAATAAGGTTAAAGAACACGACACATTTAGCGTTAAAACAGCCTTCTTTTATTTTGAAGGCCGGTGAAAAGAAACCGATGATCAATCCGGTTACTGCCTCAGGTAATATCCAGCTCCACCAAAGCTCTCCGTATAGAAGGAGATCTGAGAAAGCATGACCAAATAGCCCGACGGCACCACCGACGATAGGACCGAATAATGCCGATATACATGCTAATAATGCCACTCTGGGCTGAAAGGATATATCAGAGATGAAAATTACAGGTATATTTACATAGGATATAAGAATGAAGAGCGCTGTACCAATACCGATTGCTATTACGGAACGAACTCTATTTTTATTCACTCTATTAACCTCCTTCGTTCTCGTATACCTAAAAATGCAGAATATTTTACACATAGTAAAATTTTAAGCGAATTAGGTTTATGAAGCAAGAGAAATCTTATGAATTTACAAATTTTTTCCTGAAATGAATTATGTAATATTTACCCCTGCTATTATTACTTAATTTGGTAATTGCGAAACTATATAGTTTTATTAATTGTATACACAGCATATGCTATTCCTTCGCTCCAACGCTCCTATGAGCTTAAGTGTTTTAACACTTTAATTCCGCTCCGGAATAGTATATGCTGTGTATACAATACTTACAATTACTGAGTTTCACAATTGCCTATATTACTTAACAGCAGGGGTGATGTTTTATTTTTCTGACCTGGATCTTTCATGCTTGCTTTCGTGAACACCTATAATCTGACCGTTTTTGATACCAACATCTGCATTATCCTTTGGTCTCATCTTTCGAAGCTCTGAATTGCTTTTCTCGCGATCCTTAATTCTATTCTTATTATTATCCATACAACACCTCCATGCCACCAAATGTCAATGAATTTGGTCAGCGCACAAAATTGCCGATTGAAAAATCAATATTAGTATCTGCTAAAAGACGAAATATATGATGAATAATTTCTTGGTAATAGTTGTGCTAATAATATAACCACCTAAAAATTTAATTAATTTTACAGATTTATGCATCTATTCTTGAGAAAAGCAGATTATTATGATAAAATTATGGTATAATTTGACTGAAAAGTGCGAAATTGGAAGATATAATAATAAATATCGGAGGTCAGATAGTGAATATTATGAAAACAGCAAACGGAGAAAATTTGTCAATTAATTTGGAAGGTAGGCTTGATACGATTACTTCACCCTATCTGGAAGCAGAGCTTAAGGCTTCTTTAAACGGTGTAACGAAACTGGAATTAGATTTTTCCAAACTAGAGTACCTTTCCTCAGCGGGATTAAGAGTAATTCTATCAGCGCAGAAGCTAATGAACAAGCAAGGCAAAATGATTGTAAAAAATGTAAACAGTATCATTATGGAAGTGTTTGAAGTAACCGGTTTTGTTGATATTCTTACAATAGAGTAATAAGCCATGGATAGAGAACTTGAGGTTTTTAAACAAATCAGAATTGAAGATAAATATAGGATAGAGTCGATTAGACAAAGGTATGGCCACTGCTTATCCTCGCATGCATTTTCATCTCTTTACTTATGGAAGGATAAAATGGAGCTTAGTGTATACCTTACACAGGAGCTTTTTTGCGTAAGAAGGGGGAAGAGTACAGATAATAATTACTTCTTTCCCTGTGGCAGCAAAAAAGCTAAGCTTGACCTTCTTTCATCATTACTTAAGAAAGAAAACCTGTCTCTTCAGTATATACAAAAGGAGGATATGGAATTTCTTGAGGAGTATTTTCCCGGTGCATTTGAATTTGTTTGTGCCAGAGAGGACTGGGAATATATTTATGACCGCGAGGAACAGGTAAAGCTGAATGGGGGAAGCTTTAAACATTTAAGAGCTAAGGTACATAAGGGAAGCGGTACCCACAACTGGTCTGTAGTTAAGCTTTGCAGGGATAGCCTAAAGGCTGCCGCAGAGGTAACCTTAAGATGGAATAATGAAGTAAAGCATAATGGGGAAAGTGCAGATAAGAAGGCCACTTTAAATGCATTTGATAATTTTGAATTACTTGATTTATCAGGAGTACTGCTTATGGAGAATAATCTGCCCTACGCCTTTGCTATGGGCTCGGCCATTACAGAGGATACCTATGATTTACACATCTCAAAGACGATAGAAAGTGATATTGATGCTTACCTAAAATGGGAGCTTTATAAGCAGCTGCCAGAAAATATTCGCTATATTAACCGGGAAGAAGATTTGGGGATAGAAGGTCTTCGTATCCATAAAACTGATATGAAGCCTGTCCGGTTTAATGAGCTTTGGAAGGGAAGGATAAGGACGCAGTGAAAGAGTATCGTCTTTTACATAGCAGGCAAATGTATTTTCCACGCAGGATGTTTTACCGCTTTTTGCTTCCTTCTCTTCTATCCTCGGCAGGGCTATCACTGGGGAATATCGTAGATGCACTGGTGATCGGCTCTAGAATGGGTGAAACGGGATTGGCTGCGATCGGTATCATTGCACCTATTTATATGATATATAATGTCTTTGATATGGGTATCGCAATTGGTGGATCAGTTTATTATACAAGATTGCTTGGTGAAGGAAGGGTTGAGGAGGGGATTAAAAGCTTTAATCAGATGCTGTATGTCTCTCTGATAACGAGTGTTACAATATCAGTTCTCGGAACCCTATTCTTACCTCAGCTTATGCTGGTACTTGGCACAAGACCTACTGATGGTGCTCTTTATGAAGCTGCGATGAATTATGCTAAAATACTGCTTATCGCTGCTCCACTCTTCTTTATCAATTTTTTATTGTATTATTATGTAAGATGTGACGATAACCAAAGGCTGGCGGCAATAGGCTTTATTGTTGGTAATTTGGTTGATATCATATTGAATGTTATCTTTGTACTAACCCTTCATATGGGAGTGAAGGGAGCGATACTTGCTACCGTAGCCGGTAAGTCTGTAGCTATTTGTATTTATCTTCCTCATTTGTTTTGCAGTCATACCATACTTAAGCTAAGACTTATGATACCGGATATCAGACACAGCTTCTTACTTTTTAGATCCGGCTTTGCTTCTTCCTCTCAATTTGTATTTCAGTTCCTATTCTTAATGATACTGAATCATTTATTAATGAGAACTGGTGGAACAACAGGATTAGCTGTGTTTAATGTAATCATTAATCTTTCTTATGTCATGTTTGCTGTATACGATGGGGTGGGTGCTGCAATACAACCGCTCGTAAGTACCTTTTACGGAGAAAAGAATAGAAATGCACAGAAATATACACTTGCTGTGGGACTTGGCTGGGGAACAGTCTTAGGTATCGTTATGGCATTTCTTGCAGGCACTTTTGCCGGACCGATCTGTACTTTCTTTGGTTTGGGTGAGGAGGCAAAATCGATTGGCATCAAGGCAGTGCAGCTTTTTAGCTTAAGTACAGTAATCGGAGGTTATTCCATCCTAATGGGCTATTATTATCAGGCGGCGAAGAGGACAAGTCTGGTATTTTTTATTAATTTTTTACGAACCTTTGCCACCTACCTTATTTTCAGCCTGTTGCTTAGCAGCATTAGTATACAAGCCTTCTGGTGGACCTATCCTGCAACAGAGTTTGTTTCTGCTGTTATTTGGGTTCGGTGGAAGAGACACGAAGATAAGAACTTAGATAATCGGGCAGGAGGCTATGACGAGAGTCGAATATATAGCAGGATAATTGAAAAGAGAGAAGATCTTACAGCGTTAATTACTGAAACCGATTCCTTTGGCAGTAGGTGGAGTGAAAGCTTTTCACAGAGATATTATGTAAATCTTACAGTAGAGGAAATTTGCCGTATCATTTTTCTGAATGGCTTTGCAGGTATGGAAGGCGGATATTTAGAACTAACGCTGATTGCAAATGAGGACAGTACCTTCGAGCTGCATATAAGAGATAATGCCACGAAACATAATCCATTTGAAGTAATAACTAAAAAAATTAACAAAGATAATGAAGAGGGTTTGGAAGGAATTGGCATGTTGATGGTGAAAAATAAAACAAAGGAATTCTTTTATAGACGTTATCAGGGTTTTAATACAATAACTGTGAGAGTATAAAAATATGTCATCCCGAAAAGAGAATACGAATAAGTGCTGGAACGAAGGATTCAGAGGTAATAGGTTGAAAAATCTAAAATTTTTCAACCGGCAAATTTGTGCGCTGCCCAAATTCGCAGATGTTGGCAGCAGATGGGGGTTAAAATGGCGTCTTACATAACTTGGGCTTCACAAATCATGCAGTTAGAATACAGCAAAACAGAGGATAAATATCCCTTTCATAATATGGTCAATAGAAAAGTTTGTTCGGAATTAATAAATATTTGGAAAGAGAGCTTTCGGGATAGTGAAGATTATATAGAAAAGTTTTTTTGCAATCGTTTTGTACCGGATCATACTATTGTTGCTGTGAATAACGGACAGATTATAGGTGCGGCATATCTTCTTCCTGCTGAAATAATAACAGTCCAGGGGAAGGTACCAGCGATGTTCGGTTATGCCCTTGGTGTTATGAAGGAACATAGGGGGAATGACCTTGGAAAACGTATCGTTGATTTTATCCGTGATTATTGTGAAGAAAATGATTGTGTTTTTTTATTTTATCCTGCTAATGAACGTCTGGTGGGATATTATGAAGACTTAGGCTTGACACTTGCAGGATCTATTAAGTTATTGAATTATTCCTATGATTCAGTTCCTGAAGCTAGGAAGCTACTTTTGGAGGAGATAAGTCCAAGGGATTATGCGGTTTTAAGAAACGAATTTTTTTATTCGGAAGGTTATGTTAAATGGGATAATGCAGCAATCGATTATGCAATATCGGAAAATAAATATTGTGGAGGGTTCTGTTATAAGTTAATCTATCAGACGGTGGAGTGTGTTATTCTTGGAAGAAGAGTAGAGGAAAAGCTTATCATAACAGAAATAATAGCTCCGGAGCATTTCATACCTGAAATAGTTAAGGCGCTTGCTGCTTATTACAAGATATTACAGGTCTCGGTATATGTACCTGTTCAAAATAAATTAAACGGTAAGATAATAAAGTGGATTATGGGTTATAAAACACAGATACTGACAGATTCATATTGTAATTTACTGCTGAACTGAAAGGAACCATATCTAATATCTTTGTCCTTATTGAATCAAAACGATTATGACATAAAGGAAAGGCGTTGATAGGTATGAAAAGACTATCATTGAAGGTCAAAACTATTATTGTGGTAATGATAGCAGCAATCCTTCTTTCAATTTCTGCAATAGCCATCTGTTATCGCGCATATAGTAAAATAATGGATGAGCATTATAAAACAAATGCTATGAGTATCGCAAAGGCAGCAGCATCTCTAATGGATGGTGATAAGATAGCTTGTTATATCGAAAAGGTGGAAGCACTTGATAATAGCGCAGAAAATTATAATGAGGCAGTACAAGCAATAAAGGATGAAAGCTATTTTAAAATGCTAAAAATCCTGTTTGATTTAAAGGAAAGCCATAATGCTTTATATTTATATGTAGAAAAGGTTTCTGCAGAAGATGTAACATATATCCTTGATGCAGACAGAGAAGCCTCCGCTTGTGAATTAGGTGAAACCTATCCTCCCGTGCAAAATAATATCAGGTATTTATCTTCTTTGGAGGAAGGGATACCTGCATTTATATCAAACACTGAATTTGGCTGGCTCTGTACAGCCGGAGCACCCATCTTTAATCGTAATGGCAGCGTGGTAGCATTAGCCTTTACCGATATATCCATGAATAAAATAATGAAGAACAGACATGACTTCTTATTCTTTATCTGTATTATGCTTGCTATAGTGGTAGTTGTTGCGACTGTTATTATTAGTATCTTTGTTAATAAATTTGTTGTGCACCCTATTAATAAGCTATCAACAGCAGCCAGCAAGTTTATTAAGGAAAAGAGCAGTAGTGTAGAAATGAATAAAAAATCGGCAATTTCACAGTTGAATATACACACAGGTGATGAAATCGAGCATTTATGCAGAGCGATTCAGACAATGGAGAAGGACATTAATACTTATATTGAAAATCTTACCGCGGTTACAGCAGAAAAAGAACGAATCTGTACAGAATTAAATGTGGCAACCCAGATACAAGCCTCTATGCTGCCTTGTATTTTTCCGGCATTTCCGGAAAGAGAGGAATTTGATATCTATGCTATGATGCAGCCTGCGAAAGAGGTTGGAGGAGATTTTTATGATTACTTTCTTGTAGACCAAGATCATCTTGCTGTAGTGATAGCAGATGTCTCTGGGAAAGGAGTTCCGGCAGCGCTCTTTATGGTTATTGCCAAGACCTTAATAAAGAATCAGACCCAGGCAGGAAAATCTCCACAGGAAGTATTTACTATGGTTAATACACAGCTATGTGAAAATAATGAAGCCGGCATGTTTGTAACAGCTTGGATGGGAATACTTCAAATATCTACAGGAAAGTTTACCTACGTAAATGCAGGTCATAATTTACCGCTTTTAAAAAAGAAGTCCGGATGCTATGAATATATAAAATCCCGTTCAGGCTTTGTACTGGGCGGAATGGAGGGAATTAATTACAGGCAGCACGAGATAATGCTGGCACCCGGCGATGAGTTATATCTCTATACGGATGGAGTTACGGAAGCGACGAATAGTAAAAATGAATTATATGGCGAATATAGATTGCAGGAAGTACTTAACAGAAATAGAAATACGTCACCTTCTATCCTACTGATCGCAGTGAAGGAGGATATTGATGCCTTTGTTAAGGATGTACCTCAGTTTGATGACATCACTATGCTTGCACTCAAAATCAGGGGGAGAAGTAATGAATAAAATTACTGTAAAAGCTACTCAGGGCGAGCTGGTGCAAGTACTTAATTTTATTGGTAAAGAGCTTGGAAGACATGGAATTGCACCCAAAGCAAGACTTCAGGTAATGATTGCAGTGGAAGAAATCTACATTAATATTGTAAGCTATGCTTATACGGTAAGTGTCGGTGAGGTTGAATGCAGCTTTACAAAAGAGTCAGATTCTATTACAATTACCTTTATAGATAGTGGAACTCCGTATAACCCTTTGGAGAAAAAGAATCCGGATACTACTCTAGCCTCTGAGGATAGAGAAATCGGAGGACTGGGAATATATATAGTGAAAAAAAGTATGGATAAGGTGTTATATGAATTTAAAAATGATAAGAATCGACTAACTATAATTAAGAATATAGTAAATGACTTTTAGAAAATCACGATTATACTAGATCACTTAGAAAGTGCCTTTATAGGCATAGTGGAGACTTTATGAGAAATATAAAATTAACAATTGAATACGATGGAGGCCGTTATAACGGGTGGCAGAGACTGGGTAAGGGAGAAGCTGATAATACCATCGAGAATAAGCTGACAGAAGTCATTTTGAAGATGACAGGAGAAAATATAGAGTTAAATTGCGGCTGCCGGACTGAAGCAGGCGTTCATGCGTATGCTCAGATAGCCAATTTTAAAACAAATTCCAATAGGAAACTATATGAGATCAAAAATTATTTTAATCGTTATCTGCCTATGGACATAGCTGTAGTTGAAGTGGAGGAGATGCCGGAACGTTTTCATGCCAGCCTGAATGCGAAGTCTAGAACCTACTTATATCGTATTGCTTTAGGAGACGCCCCCAGCGTTTTTGACAGGAAATATACCTATTACTGTTTTCATCAGCCGGATATTGACAGCATGAAAAATGCGGCCGGGCTGTTAATCGGAAAGCATGATTTTAAGAATTTTTCCAGTGTAAAAAAATCAAAGTCCACAGTGAAGGAGATTTATTTCATTGATATTTATCAGGATGCAAAGGAGCTTCAGATTACAATAAAAGCAAACGATTTTTTGCATAATATGGCTCGAATGGTGGTTAGTACTTTACTAGAGGTTGGACTGGGAAATAGAAGTGTAGAAGAGCTTGTAAAGATTCTAGACCCTGAATCAAATGAGTCAGGTAGTGCACCCGCAAGTGCCCAGGGATTATTTCTGCAGGAGATTGAATACTAAAAATAGAAATAAAAATAATCAGTATTGAGAAAACTTCTCAGTACTGATTATTAATCAAGAGGCTATCATGTTTTGAAAGAGATTAAACTACCACAATCTAGTCCCAGGTTCAGAGATGTTTTTCAGTGCATCCTCCGCATTATCCTGATACCTTGGTTCAAGTGAAATATCACCTAAGGCTACAATGCCAATCAGACTGTTGTTTTCAACAATAGGGAGTCTTCTTATCTGGCGGTCACTCATTAGCCGCGCAGCATCGGATACCTCCATCTCTGGACTGCCAAAGACAACATCATTGGTCATGACATCACCGACTCTTTGCTCAGAGACGTCATTACCGGATGCAACACTTCTGACAGCAATATCCCTGTCCGTTATGATACCGATTATCTTATCCTGAGTACATACAGGAATAGAACCGCAATTATACTGCTTCATCAGCTGTGCTGCTCTTTCAACTGAATCATCCGAACGTAAGCTTGCTATATCCTTTGACATAATCTCTCTAACCTTCAAAATAATCACCTCCAAGATTAGATTACCCTTTGTGGTGATTTTTTATATTATGAATTTATTGTATTTAATCATCATCACATTTTTGACAATGGCCTGAGTAGGGATTATTACGGCAATCGTATTTTTCGATGGGCTCAGGACCTCTGACTACTGTTCTGTGCATCTTTAAAGTACCATCATCATCTGCAGCAATTCTCCAATCCACCATAAGAATTTTTCCATCAACAATCTCAATTCCGGCGAGTCCGCGCGTACGGATACAGCAGCCGGTGTTAAAGTACGGAAGATCGTTCGCTTTTGGAAACTTTGGTCTGTGGGTATGTCCGCAGATCAGCATCATTTTATGCTTTTCAATCCACTTATTATAGGCTTTTTCTACCTTATGTCTTTTATATAGGTTACGAGCGGGGCTGGCAGGATTTTCAAAACCGACAATATGCATAAAACGCCAGAAGTACCGAAGCAGAAGCATTGACAGCTGCCAGGCCTGATCATTCATAAAATCACCCTGATGACCATGAACCACCAGAATTTCCTGTCCGGTATCCTTTATTTTTAGGACAACTGCCTCCTGAGGCTCAAGTCCTTTAAATAGTTCAACCCGTTCCTGATTATATTCATCGTAAAACTGATAAAAATTATTCTTTACAAAATCTTTTGATTTGAGAAAGATATTATGATTTCCATAAATCATAATCATTCTGTCTGCATCGTAAAATTTCTTAAGGACAATGAAGATATCCGTATGTGCAAGACGTATATGCTTGAATTCTTTATATTCCCATAGCTCATCCCCATCTCCGACCTCAATATAAGAATAATTATTTTTGTAATAATAATTTAGTGCATGCAAAAAAACGTTTTGATTACGTGTAAATTCATCGGATACGCTGTCATCTCCCCGATGAACATCACTAAAAAAAATGTATTTCGAATTCTTATCAATATATACTGTTTTTGCATTTTTGTATGCATTGGTCAGTTTCTGGTCTGTCTTCATTGTGGCCTCCCTATATTAATTGCGAAACATTATAGTTTTGTTAATTGTATACACAGTATGTTGCCGCTTATCGGAGTTATTCAGTATTATTATGATATTTTTATAAAGGAAATAAATGAAAGCTATTGTTTACTCTTCTTGAGAAGGAAGCTTTATAAATTGCCCGGTTTTACCCATCTGATAGGCAAGCTTAATTATTTCTTGCTCCTCTATTGACATAGGACGTTGGTACATTTTCTCAAATTGATAAATTAAGGAAGCATAATCAATGGTTTTTTTCGGAACTCTGTTCTGTTTATTTCTTATAGTATCCTGCGGAGAATAGAGCATGGGTTTCATTGAGGTGTTACCAATCTGCTTGAATATTTCCGCTGTATAGTAGGCATCATGATAAGCATTATGGAAGGGATATGCTTGCGTAATTCCCAGAGCCTCAACGGTATACTGTAGTCTTAGAAGCTTTTTTTCGGGCTGCTTCAAATAAAGGGAAGCATAGGGCTGAAGATCGATAAATAGCCTTGGTAATAACCTTGTATCAAGCTTAAAATAATCCGCGCTGCGAAATAATTCCTTCACATCCGTCCTACCCCAGCTCAGAAAAATAGAATCTGTTCCGATAAATTCTATAAAATCCTGATAGACTTCAGGAAAAGTATGCTCGGTTTGGAGCTTCGCGGTAGTGATACCGGTCAGCTCAGTAATGAAGGGAGTTATATTAGAATAAATAACAGGCTTTACATAGCGATTAAAATGAGCGATTGTATTAAGCTTCGCATCAAGCTTTATGGCACCAATCTGGATGATTTCAAAGGGATAGGAAGACTTAGTGCCGCCTATCATTTTCTCCTCTGAGAAATCCTGATTGAATTCAAAATCAAATATAATATAAAAGCTCACGGGAGACTCCTTAGCATCTTTTAATATAATCAAAATTAGTACTTTAAACATTTTTATGCAATTATTGCATTATATTTCATATAAGTGTAGAATGTGGTTATATATTAACTTATCATACAGGCCCTTTAAATTCAATAATCACTAATATCATTTGTTCAGTAAGGTATTTCTATGCTAATAACAAAAAAGCGATTGCTTTTTATTATAGCAATCATAATAATATTAATCGGTATGGCTGTGTTTATCGTCAAAGACAGCCTCAATAACAGGGATGAATGGAAGCCTTTTAAGGCCTCCTTATTAAAGAATGAGAAAATAATAGATGGTGTCGTGAGGAATCAGACAGCATATCTAATTACCAGTCAGAAAGAAGAAAATGCAAGCTTTGGAGATAGAATTGCGGTATTTACTAAGAAAGAAGACGGTAACTGGAGCCGTACCTATGAGAATGATTTTAAGGATTTGATGCCCTGGAAGCTAGAGCTTGCAGATATAGATGGGGATGGCAAAGAGGAGCTTTTAACAGCGGTAAATAAGACAGTACATTATGATAAACAAAAGAAAAACAGAATGTTTATCTTTCAGTACGAAGCAGGTAGACTAACGAAAAAATGGACCGGATCACAGATTGCAGGAGAATGGATTGACTTTGTTGTAGGAGATTTTGTGCCTATAAAGGGAGAGGAATTAATTTTTCTTAAAAAAACTGGTAAGGGAGTAAGGATAAGCGTTTATTACTGGTTTGACTTTGGATTTCTTTTATTAGCGGAGAGTAAAGATTACGAGAACGTAATCAATGTTACTGTTCAGAGTGAGAATCGCATTATAGTAAATTTAATGATACAGGAAAAGAAAAAGCAAGTAGTATTAAAAGCAAAGGATAACAGGTTGATTGAGGTAACAAAATAATATTCCTCGGCTCAAACTTCATAGGGCTTTTATGATATGAGTTTGACGCAGTAACACAAACTATATACAGGGGAAAATGGATTAAAGGAGGTTGGCAATGAAAAAATATCTTATAGGTTTACTAGCTATATGTCTGATTTTATCAGGATGTACTAAAGGAAAAAATCAAGATAGCAGTACTGCCGGCAGTGCAGGAAAGGTAAGTATAACAGAAAGCCCTGAAAGCCCTGAAAATCGTACAGGAGAGAAGGAGGAGAGTGGTATTACACCGGAAGCAACAACAATAAGTACAAAGCTGCTTACACTAAACAAGGAATGGTCTTTAGTGCAGAGTCTTAATCTGACCCAGCCGGAATATGAGGCTCCTTCCTATCAGGCAAAGGTGCCGGCTTATACCGTAGCGAGTGATCTATCCAATATTGAAAACATCAGCCAATTTAAAGGATTCAGTAAAGAACAGATTAGTAAGCTGGTGCAAAATGGCTTTCTGGTAATACCAAGCAAAGACAGCAGATCGTATTATGTCTATGATAGTAATGAGTATATGGGAATACCTAATTTTGTTACTTCTGATACGGTGCTTCATATATTCCACCAATTTTATGATAAGTCCTTAATGAGTATTGAGAAGGATTATTTATATCAGGATTTAGAGCTAATAACAAAGCAAATGCTTCATAAATCCGTACTCTTACTTAAAGAGCTTGAAGATGCGGATTTAAAAGCCTTACAAGAGAAAAATATTATTTATTTTCTAGTTGCGAGGATGCTTTTACTGGGAAACACAGAAGTTTCTGAAGAGGTGGAGCAAAAGCTTTTTGATATAGCAAGGTCAGAATATGAGCTTTGTCAGGCGGCAGAAGGCTATATTGCATCTCCACTTATCGGCAAGGACTTAGATTATTCTCAGTTTAAGGTAAGGGGACATTATACAAGAAGTGAGGAGCTTGGAAAATTCTTTAGAACGATGATGTGGTTTGGTACTGTACCCTATGCCTTAACGCAGGAGAAAGGCGATTTAAATACCGAGGGTATGTTACAGGCACTTCTGATCTCTTATACCACCTTTTCTGAAGCTGAGGGTGATTGTGATGCCAAGCTTTGGTCAGATATCTATCAGCCGACCTCATTATATGTTGGGTTATCCGATGATATTAATGTTTTTGATATAAATCGTCTCCGATTATCTGTATATGGCAATCAGGAGGAACCTGATATTTTCAATGATGATGATTATATGCAGAAACTAAAAGAGGCTGTAAAAGCGCTACCTGAGCCCCAGATTAAAGCTGAATTTACGCAATTATCTACTCCGACAGGAAAGCAGTTTCGCTTTATGGGTCAGAGGTATACTCTGGATGGTGAGATCTTACAGAAGTTAATTGATTCAAGGAAACGACCGATACCGTCTTCCTTAGATGTAATGGGCGTAATTGGCAGCCAGACAGCGGAGGATTTATTATTTCAGGTATACAAACCACAGAAATCCTGGGCTGCGTATACGGAGGAATATAAAAAGCTTCAGAAAAAGATTGTAGGATTAGAAACAGATACCTGGAAGAAGAACCTGTATTCCGGATGGCTTTGGGCTATTCAGGATATATTGACAGAATATGATGAGAATTCCGGTATGCCCTTCTTTATGACTACCGATGCCTGGAAATATAAATCGCTTAATACAGCACTTGGCAGTTATACAGAGCTAAAGCATGATTCAGTACTTTATGGGAAGCAGGCTGCCGCCGAAGGAGGAGGGCCACAGGATTTTGCTGCTTGCCAGTATGTGGAGCCTTCCATTAGCCTTTACTATAAGCTTTTATATCTTACTGATTTTACATTATCAGTATTAAAGGATAAGGGTATGCTTAAGGAAGCTTTTAGTGAGGGAGCTGCTGAGTATAAGGAATATTTGAATCTATTAATCAATTGCTCTAAAAAGGAACTGAATAATGAGACTTTGACAGAGGAAGAGAAAAAGCAGCTTCTTTGGAGCGGTGGTAAGTTTGAGAGTATGATTGATAATTTTATAAAAGGTGCAACTGGTGATATATCAGATCGAGATGTGACGGATATGCTGGTTACAGATATTTCTACCTATAGCAAGTCGTATCTTACGTTAGGTACAGGGTATTTTGATCATATCTATGTTGTCATACCGGCAGGTGGTAAGCTTTACTTATCAAGAGGCTCGGTGTATTCCTTTTACGAATTTACCGGAGATACTAGACTAACGGATGAAGAATGGTGGGCTTTACAGGGCATAACAATTCAGCATACGGATTATGCTGATTTTCCTGAATTTGGTGATCCTTCTGATAAGATGCCTTATCCGCCAGACTGGATTAATCATTTTAAATCAGAGGATGATACCGTTACAGTGGAGCCAATAGAGGTGGACTGGGATAACTTAGAGGAGTAAGAATTATAGATCTATTGTTAATTACTAAAGAGAGGAATTATATGAAACAGATACAGTTAGGCAGGACAGGAATACAAGTAAATAAAAATGGCTTTGGAGCATTACCTATTCAGAGAATCAGCAAAGAAGAGGCTTCAGGATTATTAAAAAAGGCATATGAAAGCGGGATTAATTTTTTTGATACTGCTAGATTTTATACAGACAGTGAGGAGAAGATCGGTGATGCTCTTTGTAAGGTTAGGCATAATATAATTATTGCATCAAAAACAATGACAACAAAAGTGGATGAATTCTGGAGTCAATTAAAAACGTCACTTAGTAATCTTAAGACGGACTATATAGATATTTATCAATTCCATAATCCGAGCTTTTGTCCGAGGCCGGAGGATGGTTCAGGCTTATATGAAGCGATGCTGGAGGCAAAAGCAAAAGGTATGATTCGTTATATCGGAATTACCAATCACCGTCTGGCGGTTGCTCTTGAAGCAGCAGAAAGCGGACTTTATGATACGATACAATTCCCATTCAGCTATCTTGCTTCAGAAAGTGAGGTTTCTCTGGTTTCATTATGCCGTGATAAGCAATTAGGCTTTATTGCTATGAAAGCATTATCGGGAGGATTGATTACAAACTCTGCGGCAGCTTATGCATACCTTGCACAATTTGATAATGTGCTTCCAATCTGGGGTATTCAGAGGGAGAAAGAGCTAGATGAGTTCATCAGTTATATTGATAATCCGCCTTCGATGAATGAGGAACTGGTTACGATCATTGAGCAGGACAGGAAGGAGCTAAGTAAGGATTTTTGCAGAGGCTGCGGCTATTGTCTTCCTTGCCCTGCAGATATTGATATTCCTACCTCGGCAAGAATGTCACTCATGATACGCCGAGCTCCTGAGTCAATATTTTTAAGTGACAGCTGGAAGGAAAAAATGAAAAAAATCGAAGAATGTATTCATTGTAATCACTGTAAGGAACACTGCCCATATGGTCTGGATACGCCGAAGCTACTGGCTGATAATTGGGCTGATTATAAGAATTTTATGTAAAGGATGATCTGTACTAAGGTATACGCATATACAACAGATAAATACTTGTTATGTCTGGCAATATCATGATAATTTATTATATTACAGGTAGAATAGTCAAGTCAGGAATGCTTTAGGTTTGATATTGTTGTTCGCAATTTACGGCAGGATGGAGTTAGGATATGTACAATTATAAGCTGATTATACAATATGACGGAGGCCGCTATAAAGGTTTTCAGAGGCTGGCAAATGGCGAGAATACAATTCAGAGTAAGCTGGAACAGGTATTATCTCAGATGTTAGGTAAAGCTACGGAGATGATAGGCTGCAGCAGAACGGATGCAGGAGTACATGCACTGGCTTTCGTAGCCAATTTCAAGACAGAAATAAAGTTTGATACCGATAAAATAAAAGCATATTTTAATCATTATCTTCCTCAGGACATCAGTATTACGGAGGTATCTGAGGCTGCTGAGAATTATCATGCAAGGTATCTTGCCAGGAAGAAAACCTATCTCTATAAAATATGGAATAAGGAATACAGTAATCCCTTCCTAAGAAAATATAGCATGCATGTTAGTGATAAGCTGGATATTGCGGCTATGGAGGCCGCAGGCTCCTATTTTATCGGAGCTCACGACTTTACTGCCTTTTCCAACGCAAAATCTAAAAAAAAGTCAATGATACGTGAGATTTATGATATTGATATAAAGGAAGAGGATGGTCTCGTTCAAATCAGAATCACCGGAAATGGCTTTTTATATAATATGGCCCGTTTCATGGTTGGTACGCTGGTGGAAGTTGGTCTTGGCAGGATGAAGGCAGAAGAGATAACGGGTATTTTAGAAGATAGGATTAGAGACAGAACAGGAGATCTTGCTGATGCCTGCGGATTGTATTTAGAGAAGGTGTTCTATTAGCTTGAGTATACACATAAAAACTATTCCGGAGCGTAAGTTACGCTTTAGAGAGCGTTGAAGGAAAGGAATATGTAACTATTGTGTGTATAAATAATGAGAGTATATGGTTTGCATTACCTGTTAGAATTTATTTAGAAAGAATATGGAAGAATTTCTACCGCATCATTAATTCTAACAGATAGGGATATATTTGAGTATATTCCGGATATAATATCTATAAAAGCTGCTATAAGCGTTAAGCGAGGCACTCAATCAAATTTCTGTCCCAAGTAAAGGAAGCCTTGGCAGGCAGGAGGAAGGTGAATATGACAATAGGAACAGCTGCTATAAAAATTCATTTACCCTGGGTGCATTCTTTAAAAGAAAAGCGCATGGTTGTAAGAAGTCTTACGGCGAAGGTAAGAAATCAATTTAATGTATCAATTGCTGAAATCGAGGAACAGGATATCCATCAGATAATGGTACTTGGATTAGCAGCAGTGGCTGGAGACAGAGCGCTGGCAGACAGTATAATAGATAATGTCATAAACTTTATTGAGAGTAATACTGAGGGTGAAATTGTAAGCGTTGAGAGAGAAATAATATAAGTACCATCATAATAGAAATAGTAGAATCAGAGAGTTGATCCACCAAAGAAATAACAATTGACAATATATGGGATTCAATATAAAATGGAATTAATGTTGGACAATATAAGAAAAAGGTGGTGAAAGCATGGGAGATAAGAATCCAAAAAAAGCGCCAAAGAAGAAAACTTCAGCGCAGTCAACAACGGCTTCGAGTACAACAAAGAAAAAATAAGAAAAAAATTCCCTCTTATATTATGGTAGGAGGGAATTTTTTTATTTAATAGAACAAAATCGATAGAACATAACAAAAAACATAGAATATATATTATTGCTTTCTTTATAAAGAAAAGATAAGTTATAATGGGGTGAAATAATGGTGTAGCCATGAAGGAAGAGCGATAATAATGGTAACCGGAGCTCGCAAATAAATACCATTCGAAAGGGATAATAAATGTTAATTGTTTCAATCATTGCTGTAATATGCGCCTATATCATAAAAGGAATGTGTGGTTTTGCCAATACGTTGATTTTTAGTACAATTATGAGCTTTACGACTAGTAATATTAATATTTCACCGATAGATTTAATTGTAGGTTATCCTTCAAATATATTCATTGTCTGGAAAGAGAGAAAAAGTATCTCCACTAAAATATTCTTACCGCTTGCAGGGATGGTGATAGTGGGAGTTATTCCAGGAGTGCTGTTTTTGAGTAAGGGAGATGTTACCCTTATAAAAACGCTTTTTGGATTTGTGGTCTTTTTTATTGGAATAGAGATGTTTCTTAGGGATATGCAAAAAGAAAAAAAGAAATCTTCTAAGCTTTTATTAACCGTAATTGGAATTATGACCGGACTTCTTAGTGGTCTGTTTGGAATAGGAGCCTTACTGGTAGCTTATACATCAAGAACAACAGAAAATAAAAATCAGTTCAGAGGTAATACTTGTACGGTATTTCTGATTGAAAGTACAGTTCGTATAATTTTATATACGGTTACAGGCATAATTAATCTTGCCGTGATAAAAAAGGCTGTAATACTATTACCATTCATGCTGATTGGACTTTTTATCGGTACGATGCTGTCAAATAAATCAAGTGAAAAGCTGATTAAGAAAGCTGTCATCCTTGTACTTATATTATCTGGTATATCAATCATAATTAATAACCTGTTATAGCGTTAAACTAGCTTTATTATTACTATATAGAACGAAGCCTTATTTTTATATAAAAAAGGTGGGTGAATTATATTCCTATATAAGCATTCTAATTCCATCTTCTGTACCAGTTTATGCAGATACTTCCTTTTTGAAGGAAATAGCTGAAGAAGTACAAAGTGTAATACATAATTTATCACATAAGGAAGGAGCTATTGGAATAATAAAACACCCACTAAAATTCAATAAAAATCTATTGTTAGATTAATCTTATAGCTTATGAATTAATTTTTCAGCACGCGGCGCTCTTAACATGCTTGCTTCCGGCATGTCGCAGCCAAGCAGGGGCTGAAGATAATATTTAAAGGCGTCAGTTATATTGTTGCCGCTCTGGTTGATGAAATGCTCCGGCATTAATTTTGTCTTACCGGCTACATTATGAAGATCAGTCATTTTATAGTCAACAGAATAGTAACCAGTACGATGGATGGTGATAGAACCGTCTATATTATGCCATATCGCAAATTGTGCAGCTTTCTCTCCGACCTCTCTTGCTTCATGCTGGTCAATCGGGGACACGCAGCCCATGAAGGATCTCTGTAAATAACCCAGAGTATCTGATCTTACTCGGCTTATTCCCAGCTTATTTTTAATCTCCTGCGCTAAGAGATCGCCTAAGGCACCCGTTCCTGACAGCTGCGTATTACCATGCGCATCTGTTTCTTTTGTATTCACAAGCTTAGTCACGATAGGTACTCCGTTCTCATCCTGAATACCCTCTGAGACAGCGATAATGCAGCGACCGTATTTGTTATATACCTCCTTGACATCCATGAGAAACTTATCAACATTAAAATGCCGTTCGGGAAGATAGATCAGATGGGGACCGTCGTCCGGATATTTTTGTGCAATGGAGGAAGCAGCCGTTAAAAAACCGGCATTACGTCCCATAACCACGCCGATATGCACGCCGGGAAGTGCCCGGTTATCCAGATTAAGGCCGATAAATGCCTGTGCTACGAATTTAGCTGCAGAAGGATAGCCCGGAGTATGATCATTCATCATAAGGTCATTATCAATGGTTTTCGGTATATGAATTGCTCTGAATTCATAACCGGAGGATTCTGCCTGTTCATTAACGATACGCACGGTATCGGCAGAGTCATTACCACCGATGTAAAAGAAGTATCTTACCCCATGCGCTTTAAAAACATTAAAAATTTCTTTGCAATAGGCGGTGTCCGGCTTGTCCCTGGTAGAAAAAAGAGCTGAGGAAGGAGTAATCGCTACCTGTTCCAAATTATGTGTTGTTTCCTGCGTCAGATCAAGAAAATCTTCATTGATTATTCCTGAAACTCCGTTTACAGCTCCGTAAACCTTTGTAATCTGTGGAAATTTTCTCGATTCCAGCACGGCTCCAACTAACGATTGGTTAATTACTGCAGTTGGTCCTCCACCCTGTGCTACAACCACTTTACCTTCAAGTACCATACAATCATTTCACTCCTTTACTTTCATTAATTAGAATAAGATTTGTCACTATGTGCCCCAGATCTGTGCGCCATCATAAGTCTTTCTTATTCATACAGCCGGTGTCATGATCCGGCTTGCAATGAACCTATCTGTAGTAAATTTAGTGACCTGCTGTATTACAGGCGGGTTAATCGTATGTAGCTTCAATCTACAATCCTAATTGTACCATGATTTGTATGGATAAGCAAATATTTACATAAAGAATAAATAGATAACATTTTTATTTTCTTAAGCTGGCTTAACAGCTTACTTTTATAATGCGGAATAAGTACTAAATTCTTGCTGACATCAGACTGCTGGAGGTGTATCTTTTTAAGCCCCGGTAGAAAATGAAAAATGCCAGCAAGATAATGAGTATGCATCCTCCGACTACGCATAGAAAATAGTAAATATTAAAGTGGAGAAGAATTTTCATAGGCATATAAATATAAAAACCTACCGGTAGGATAGAATAAAATAATAAGCGTACAAGACCTTTAAAAATTGTATCCGGATAGGTCGAGAAGAGGATAGTGATATGGGTAATGTTTTCTGACAGTAAATCACCACGGATGATCCAAAAGGAGATACTTCCTATAATGACTGAAAAACCAGTAAAAATGAATGCTCCAAGAATACTTAAGATAGTAAATAAAAGCAGGTTAATAATACTGAATTTAAAAAAGAAGATGACCAGATACCCGTAGAGAAAATCGCCGATAGCGGATGGGTTTGTGCCGGAAGAAATGACACTTAGAAGAACACTTTTCGGCTGTACCAAAAAGGAATCCAGTTTACCATTCATAATTAATCCCGGCAGTTCAAAGGCCCGCTGGAAAAAGATATGGGACAGGCCGTAGGTAGAGGCAGCAAAGCCCCAGAGTACCATAACATCATTTAATGAAAATCCGCCAATGTCTGTCCTAAGATGAAATAGAAGAATCCATTGTATGATAAAACAGGCGTTATTTAATATCATAAAACAGACATTGGTTAAGAAGGTAACGCGGTTAGTCATTTCCCTCATGATATTATACTTTACTGATAGTAACATAACTTTGATCTGATTTTTAGCCACCGTTAACATTTAATTTTTTCACCCCTTTTTGAAATAAAGTGTTTAATAGAAAAAGAGTAACGACAAAATAAATTATTTGCAGGGTAAATACTCTTACCGCCATCTCCTTGCTAAAATCTATCATCAGTTTAGCAGGACTATAGGTTACAACAAAGATGGGAGAAGCTTTAATGGCAGGCTGTGCCCATACTGGAAATAATTCGATTGGAAAGATGGTTCCGATTATAACAAGCATCTTATCGTAGATCCAGTGAAAAGGGGTGGAATCCTCAATCCAAAAGGATAATACACTAATACTCATATAGAGAAAGGAGCTTATCATAATTCCTAAAAAGAAGGATAGTAATGCAAAGGGCAGTTGATATAGCTTAAAGTCGGGAATACCTCCCACGAAGCCATAACCGATTAGGATACCGATTATAAAATAAAGCAAAAACTTTAAGGCGGTTTCACCAAGATGCTTCGCGATGATATAATAAATATATTGGTAAGGCTTATTAATACCGTAGGCAATTGCTCCACTTTTAATATCGTTACTCATCTGTGAGGTTAAGGTTGCGTTTCTGCCGCCGAACCAGATGGTTTCAGTCAGAATCACATACCAGATCATTTGTTCAAAAGAATACCCATTTATTAAGCCTGCCGAATCAGAGTACATATATTTCCATAGATTCATAAACACGAATAGCATAACAAAGAAGGTAACAAAGCCTAAGACGATATTCATAAGGTATTGGAAGCTTTCGATTAAGGTTGCTTTAAAAATATAATAATACTTTCTCATAATTTACCTCATTCCTGTGCTGCTTGTTTGACTCGCTTGCGAGACGATGCGCATCTTAACTCCACTTCTGATTAATTGGAGAATTTAGGTGATTCACAACACGCAAGGTTAATAATTAATCATTTGGCTTATAGCTCACAGAGCCATCTAAAGCCTATTAGCCTTGCCTATTTTCCTTGTAAATTTCAGTAATAATATTTTCAAGTGGTACACTGGAGATATTAATATCAAGAATATTATCAGTGTCGATTAGCTTGAGGGCGTCACTGATGTTCTTCTTCGTAGTATCAATTTCAAGTTTAATCAAAGCACCTCTGCTTTTTATTATGGTAATACCATCTTCCTCGGAGAAATCTGCTGGCTCCCGCAGCTTTACCTCTACGAGCTTCTTATTAAGGTAGTGGTATTTGATGTTATCCATGGAATCATCCAGTACGATCCGCCCATGATTTACGATGATAATTCTTTTACATAGCTTTTCTATATCACCGATATCATGACTGGTTAAAAAAATCGTAGTTCTATATTCCCGATTCATTTGCTTAATTAACGCTCTGATATTCTCCTTTACTACGGGATCTAGTCCGATTGTTGGTTCATCCAGAAATAAAACTTCAGGCTTATGCAGCAAAGAAGCAACAATCTCACAACGAATTCTCTGACCCAGGGATAAACTTCTTACCGGAGTGTTAATAAATTCCTCCAGTTCAAATACCTCCTGCAATTCTCTAATTCTAGCCTCTGCTTCACTTTCCTTAATATCATAGATTGCAGCGAAGAATTTGAAATTATCATATGGGGTTAAGTGCATCCAAAGCTGCTCCTTCTGCCCGAAAACCGTTCCTATCTTATAGGATAACTGCTTACGTTTTGCAGAAGGATTGATATTCATAACGGAGGCTTCACCCTGGTCAGGGAAAAGGATTCCGGTTAGCATCTTAATGGTAGTGCTTTTTCCCGCTCCATTCGGTCCGATAAAGGCTAACATCTCACCGGCTTCAACTTTAAAGCTGACGTTGTCCACGGCCTTTACGTTTTTATAAACGGGATGAAAGATGGATTTCATGCTTCCCATTAGCCCCTTTTCCTTTACCTTTACTTTAAAGGTTTTTGATAAATTACTTACCGTGATGGCATCCATTTCGTTACCTCCTTATGTATTTAGATAATTGCGAAACTATATAGTTTTATTAATTGTATACACAGCATATACTATTCCTCCGCTCCAACGCTCCTATGAACATAAGTGTTTTAACACTTTACTACCGCTCCGGAATAAGATAAAAAAACGCCTTGCATATATTATAGAAATATTATGCAAGGCGGTATGGTTTATTAATAAAGGAAAACCTTATCCGAGCTGCATAGGTATAAGAGATATACCAGCCTGCAGCCATATTTTATGCTACAAGCTTATATCTTAAATTGCACCATCATAAAGACCTGGACAAGGTTAAACATTCTCATGGAAAAATCTCCTTAACTTAGTTTTGCGGATAAGTATAGCATAACATTTTCTTCCATGCAAGTATAGAAATCAAAATTTTTTAACTTTTGCAGCCCACCTTTTACCTCTTGGGATCGGGTAAGTAAATGCAGAATGAAGGTACAAATTAATAGTGCAATAATATTACAAAAATTAAATAAAAATATTGCAAAATTTATAATAATGCACTATGATTATGCATGGAGAGTATTTATTAATAGATTAATGTTATAAAGGAATATAAAATTGTGTAAGGAAAGCCCAGTAGTTGCTAATTAAAGTATTATCGTAAAAGGATAGTCAAGGTTGTTTGAAGTTAGTAAAAGTTTTACTAGAAAATTTGAGTAAAATTGCAGGAGAGAGGGAGAATGATTGGGTATGAGGAAGATAAGACTTAGAATGATACTTATATTTATTGTTATAATTGCTTTGACTGCACTGTCTGCCTGTTCTGCCGATAAAGGCAGGAATATAGATAAGGAAGAGATAACGCCAGCCTTGTCGGTTAAAGACACCAGCATAACCTCCACGCCGGCACCTACTCCTACGCCGGCAGCTACTCCCACCGCTGTACCTGTGGCAGGCCCTGTAACCAGTCCGGCCGGTTTCTATGTTGAGGGGACAAAGCTATATGATGTGAATGGTAATGAGTTCATCATGCGTGGCATAAATCAGGCCTATACCTGGTATAAGGGCGATAATAAGACGGCCCTTAAGGCAATTGCCGCAACCGGTGCTAATACCGTCAGAATTGTTTTAGCGGACGGACAAAAATGGCCGGAGGATTATATGCTTTATGTGAAAAAATTAATTGAAGACTGCATTAAGCTAAAAATGATAGCAGTACTTGAAGTTCATGATGCTACCGGAAGTGATTCCGTCGAGGACTTAAATAAGGCTGTGGATTACTGGATTAGAATTAAGCAGGCACTTATCGGATATGAGCAGTATGTAATAATAAATATTGCAAATGAATGGTACGGTGGATCTAACAGCAGAGATTGGGCAGATGCCTATATAGCAGCCATACCAAAGCTTAGAGAAGCAGGTTTATCCCATACAATACTTATCGACAGCGGTGGATGGGGACAATATGCGAAGAGCGTACATGACTCTGGGACGGAGGTATTTCAAGCTGATCCGATAAAGAATACAATGTTTGCAATCCATATGTATGGAACCGCCGGTAAAAATGAGGATACAATTCAGAATAACATAGATGGTGTCAGAGCTTTGGATTTATGTGTAACGATTGGAGAATTTGGTTATAGGCACTCAGACGGGGATGTGGAGGAAGCCTTCCTGATGAGCTATTGTGAGGAGATAGGTGTGGGTTATCTTGCCTGGTCCTGGAAGGGCAATGGCGGCGGAGTGGAGTATCTTGATATTGCAAAGGAATGGGACGGTAGTGTTCTTTCTTCGGATTGGGGCGAAATTCTGATCAATGGTGAGAACGGAATACGCAAAACTGCTAAGCTTTGTTCTGTGTTCGAATAATTTACGCTAACGCCCATGCCTTTTGGGTATAAAATTGCCTCGTATGCGAGGCTTAGGGCTTACAGGTAATTCACAAGATTATTTACACTAATTTATATTTTTGCATAAGGGGAGTATTTTTTATAAAGCCTTGGAGTATAAGAAGCTGTTAGTATCAGTGATTATATCCAAGGCTTTTCGCATAAAAGAATACCGCATACTCATAGGAACTTAAACTAAGTGAAAGTTGCTTAAAGCGGTAATAAAATAATAAATAAGATATAGTGCATTATATAAAGATGTAATATAATAGGGGTTAAGAAAAAATTTACATAAGAAAATGCTTTTGTTAACAATTGAAATAAATTATCATTAAAACATTACAACTTATTTTTAGGAGGCAGAGGAAATGGATGTGAAAGACCTTATAAAGAGACAGAGGGATTATTATAACAGTCAATCTACATTAGAGCTTTCCTTTAGGAGGGAAGCACTAAACAAACTATTGCTATCTATAAAGGAAAATGAAAATAATATATTTGACGCGTTAAAAAAAGACTTAAACAAAGCCCCCTTTGAAACCTATGCCTCTGAGATCGGGTTAGTCTATACAGAGCTTAAGGATGCGATAAAAAATCTATTTATATGGAATCAAAAGAAAAAAGTAAGAACACCGATTGTTCATTTCAAATCCAACTCTTATATCGTTTCGGAGCCGTATGGCGTAGTCCTTATCATGTCTCCCTGGAATTATCCGTTCCAGCTTACCCTGGCCCCGCTAATCGGTGCCATAGCGGGAGGAAATTGTGCAGTAGTAAAGCCCTCAGCTTATTCTCCCTGCACTTCGGCTATAATCAGTAAAATCATAAGGGAGTGCTTTGAAGATAGATATATTGCGGTAATTGAAGGAGGAAGAGAAGCAAATCAACAGCTATTAACGGAAAGCTTTGATTATATCTTTTTTACGGGAAGCATAAGTGTCGGTAAGATGGTCATGGAGGCAGCTTCGAAAAATCTCACTCCGGTGACCTTAGAGCTTGGAGGAAAGAGCCCATGTATTGTCCATAAGGATGCTGATATAGAGCTTGCAGCCAAAAGAATTATATGGGGAAAAACCTTGAACAGCGGGCAGACCTGCGTATGCCCGGATTATCTGCTGGTTCAGAAGGAGGTTAAGGAAAGACTGCTAGACTCTATGAAGAGGTATATCAGAGAATTCTTTGGTGAGGATCCTTGTAAGAATAAAGAATTTCCAAAAATTGTGAATGAGAAGCACTTTAACCGTCTGAAAGAGCTTTTGTCGAATGGAAAGGTAATAGCTGGCGGAAATTATAATCAAGCAACACTTCAGATTTCTCCCACCATACTTGATAGAATCACTTGGGAAGATCCTGTTATGCAGGAGGAGATCTTTGGACCCATCCTGCCGGTTATGGTATATAATGATATCAATGAGGTTATAACTATGGTTAACAGTCGCCCAAAGCCTCTGGCCTTGTATCTGTTTACGAAAAGCAAAGAGCTTGAGAAAAAGGTAGTAAGTTGTATCCCCTTCGGAGGAGGCTGCATCAATGATACCCTGGTTCATTTAGCAACCTCATATATGCCCTTTGGGGGAGTAGGAGAAAGCGGTATGGGCGGATATCATGGGAAATGGAGCTTTGATACCTTTACACATAAGAAAAGTATCATGAAGAAGTCTAATCTTATTGATATAAACATTCGATATGCTCCCTATAAGGACAAATTGAAGCTATTGAAAAAATTAATGTAGAAGTTAAAGCACAAAACAGCCCGCAAGCCATGCCAAAGAAAATGAAGGCACAAGCTTCTGAGTGAAAATTGTGCTTAAGATAATACAAAAGGAGAAAATTATGCAGATAGCATCTTTATTTAAAGAAAAGAAAACCGTTTTATCCTTTGAAGTTTTCCCTCCAAAAAAGTCCAGCCCGGTTGAAACCATCTATGAAACACTGGATGCTTTAAATGGGCTTAATCCTGACTTTATCAGTGTAACTTATGGCGCAGGCGGTAATACGGGAGATACGGCAACCTGTGATATTGCAGCAGCTATAAAGGAAAAATATCATATAGAGCCCTTGGCTCACTTAACCTGTGTAAACTATACCAAACCGGAGATTCTAAAGCTTCTTGACCGTCTTGAACAGAAGGGAATTAAAAATATTCTGGCTCTTAGAGGCGACATTAATCCGGAGATACCACCTAAAAATCAGTTTCACTATGCCAGTGAGCTGGTTGCATTTATCAAGGAGCGAGGGGGCTTTCATGTATCGGGTGCCTGCTATCCGGAGGGGCATATAGAAAGTGAAACTATAGTGGAGGATATTCTTAATTTAAAGAAGAAGGTTGATGCAGGGGCAGAGCATTTAATTTCCCAGTTGTTCTTTGATAATAACTACTTCTATTCCTTCCGGGAGAAGGTAAGCTTAGCCGGTATTCATGTACCGATTGAGGCTGGTATCATGCCGGTGGTTAATAAAGCACAGATAGAACGTATGGTTACCTTATGCGGTGCGAGTCTTCCCCCGAAATTTACGAAAATGCTGCAGCGGTTTGAGCATTCACCGCAGGCACTTAGGGACGCAGGTATCGCATATGCGATCGATCAGATCGTGGATTTAATCTCGCAGGGGGTGGACGGAATACATCTTTATACCATGAATAATGCTTATATTGCTAGAAAGATCAGCGAAAGCATAGCAGGGCTGATACAGGAATAAAAATAGGGCTGACGCTTCCAACTATCATATTACTTTATGCTGTACTTAATAAAATATAGTACCTTTTTCAGAATAAAATAGCCTTGGTAAGGCAAAGCTTAAATAAAACCGATATAGGAATAGCTATATAAAAATAATTGTAAATACTAAGCCTCATTTGGATTTTGTAAGTGTTAAGACTTTCTGGTGACTATAAAGTATAGATATTTTCCTGATAGGATTTTACATAAAGTTTATAGTAAAAACAGGAACGTAACTAAAATCAGTTACGTCTAATGTATGTAGATCTAAATAAAATAATTGAGGTGCAGTTTATGAAGAAAATAATATATTTTATAATAATAACTATACTGTTGGCGGGCTTTAGTGGCTGTAGTAAAAATAAGGAGGACAACAAAGCTGATAAGCTTACGTTAACGCCGTCTCCCTCGCCCATCGTAACACTTCCGCCTGAGGAGGTAGAGGATGAGGATACATCGGGTACGGATTCACAAACAGATATAGAGAAACGAAAGCTTATGGACTATTACCCGATACAGGCTGATACAGAATATGTATATGAGGGTGAAGGAAATGAATATGCTTCTTATACCAGATATCTTGATTATGTAGATACACAGAAGAATAAGCTTCAAACCAGAACCAATAACGGAGGAACCGAAACAGTAAGGGTTATAGAGCTTAGGGATGGTAAGCTGTCTATTGTATATAAAGTTGACGAGTGTTATTATCGCGACAACTTTATGGATAAAACTTTCGATCCGACAGACTCTGAGGTACTATTAATGGAGCCATTGGTAAAAGGTACAGAGTGGAATTTGCCTGATGGCAGAAAACGCTATATATCCGAATTGGAGGTTCAGATCGATACCCCTTCCGGTAAATATAAAGCACTTGAGGTTACTACGAAGGAGCAAGGAGGGACGAATAAGGACTATTATGCTCCTGGGGTCGGCCTCGTTAAAAGCATATATAGTTCTGACGGCCTAGAGGTTACCTCGTCACTCAGTAAAATTAATACAGATACGCCTTCCACCCGCTTAATAGATAGGTATATCCCGGATTCTGATGAGAAGCTTTATGTGGAGCCACTTACTATAACCTTTAAAACCGGAGATGTGACCAGATTGGTATTACAGGAAGCACTTAAAAAAGAAGGAGCTAAGGAGTCATATCTGCCGCTAATTAGTGCAAATACAAAGATAAACAGTCTATATCTGGGAGAGGACAAAATTGTATATGCAGATTTCTCTATCGACCTGACAAAGGATATGCATCTTGGGTCAGGCTATGAAAGTTTAACGCTTCAAGGTTTAACGAATACACTCGGTAGTTACTACGGCGTTGAAAAGGTTTATATCACAGTAGATGGCAGACCCTATGAATCGGGCCACATATTAATGAAAAAAGGGGAAACCTTTCAGGTTAATATGGATAATGTAGTAAGAGAATGATTGATTTAATAGTTTTAGAAGTTAACAGCCTGGGGCGGAGCAATTGTTCTGCCCTTTTTATTGTCTTAAAAATTGACTTGGATAAGCAAATGTTACAATTATACTAAAGTATTTATTAAAAATAATAATTTTTTGTTAAATTTCCTGAAAATGTTAGACATGTTAACATACAAATAGTATAATAGTACTATTCAATAGATTGGAGGAAACATATGGTTAAATTAAGTAGAGATTTTTTTACTGATAAAGAAATTCTTTTTGTTGGGTATTCATCCAGAAATAAGGCTTATAGCAACAGCATCCTACAGGCTTTTACTAATAATAATATTAAGGTATATCCATATAATACAAAAGATAATGCTGCCTTCGATATTAAAGTATATAAAAAGCTGGAAGAGCTTCCTGTTATACCCAAAACGGCATTTGTATTATTAAATAAAGCGAATACACCAAAAGCGGTAAAACAATTAATAGAGAATGGAGTAAATAAAATATTATTTTATAATAAAAGCGCTTTAGATTCCGCAATTACTGCTGAATGTGAAAGTGCCGGAGTTGAAATATCTGTTGGATGTCCACTCATGGTATATGGCAGCGGTTTGCATAAGTTTCATGCATTTTTCGCAGGAGTGAAATAATGAATGTATTCCCTTTAATCAGAACGAAGTGGTCCAATGAGCATATTATGGCGGCTTTGTTTGTTGTATTAATTTTATATCATATACCTCTTTGGAGTGATAATCTGGGGCAGTTCCCTGCTTTTGTCATTCTGACTCTAGTTGGGCTTATAATGGATGCTGCGGCTAATATCATTAAGTATAAAAGAATATGGTGTTGTGTATCGGCTGCAGTTACAGCTGCTATAATAAGCTTATTGACACCAGGAATTCCTTTATGGAAACAGCTGATGGGACTTTCAGTAGCCTTAATCATCGGGAAATACATATGGGGAGGCACAGGAAAGAATAAGATTAATCCGGCTGTGCTGGGACTATTGGCTATCATGCTTTTTAGCGATATGCCTGAATCGTTTTTTACTTCATCCTACCTGCTGCTTCCAGCCATATTATTAAGTATTCCGTTTCTTTTCATCAGACCCTATGCAGGGATAGGCTTTATACTTGGTGCCCTGATGATATTATCATTAAATCATCAGTTAAGCTTTGATAATCTCTTGTCTAATGGGGTAATCTTCTGGAGCTGTGTTGTACTTACTGACCCGGTTACTGTTACAAGTAATAAATGGATTGGTTCGGTAGCAGGTTTTGCTGCCGGAGTTGCTGCTATGTATTTCCATGTAGATTCATGGATTTTTATTACGGTTATTTTTATTGTGAATTTATTATCTTTTATGTTAGAGGGTAAGCTTAATCAAAAACAGGTATATAGAGCAGGGTTTAAAATACCTAAGATGTTTACTTATGAAGAAAGTAAAGTGATTGATCTGACAGGAGAACATAAAATACTTGAAGCTGCAGAGCTTGGAATAGAAGAGCTTTCCTCGGATGAAATTATCAGAATTCTAAAGCATAATGAGGTATTTGGCATGGGAGGGGCTGCCTATCCAACCTATAAAAAGCTTTCCTCAGTACTATCTAGTAATGAAAAATCAAAATACTTAATTATAAATGGTGTGGAATGTGATCCGGGATTAATTCATGATGATTTTATCTTAAAGCATTTCAAAGAGGAATTGCAGAAGGCTATAGAGGTTCTTAATAATTGTGTAGGCTTCAGCTCCATGCATTTAGCGGTAAAAGGTAAGGAAGGACTTCAATTTGCAGACAATATTAAAATACATCAGGTTTCCAATCAATATCCGGCTGGCGCAGAGAAGATACTGATCAATGAGGTGTTAAATAAACATCTTGATAAGGGGCAGATACCTGCAGCTTGCGGAATACTTGTCTTAAATGTACAGACGCTTCTCTCTGTCTATGATGCGATATTTTTAAATAAGCCGGCAGATACGCGTTTTCTAACCGTTGCTAATCTAAAGGAAAGAACAGCTAAAGTCGTTAAAGTATGTATCGGAATGCAGCTAAAAGATATTGTCGAGGCAGTATATCCTGGAAATATGAGGATATTTGCAGGCGGGGGCGTAATGCAGGCATATACCGCTCTGGAGGAAGCAATTGTTGATAAACAGATTAACTTTATTGCGACAGGTATGCTTCCAAGGTATAAGGAATCTCCGCAGTGTTCACAATGCGGGTATTGTTCTGCACATTGTCCGGCAGGACTTCCGGTAAATAAAATAGCTGATCTGGTTGATCAGGGAAAGCTTAAGGATGCACTGAAATATAAACCGTCAGAATGTATCGGTTGCGGAAGCTGCAGCTATAGCTGCCTCGCCGGTAGAAATCTAGCTGAGAAGGTTAAGAAAGTAAAACATATGTAATTAAATAATTATATGGTTAGAATAATTAACTGGTTAGGGTTTTGACACCCCAACCAGTTAATAAGTATAATTATCATACATACTGGACTGTATTTTCTTTTGGTGCTTTTGAAGGTGTATTATCTGAGTATCCTAAAAGCTCTGCATAAAATGGAGTGTAGTTCTCAGGTATATTTAATTTAGATATAATCTCTTCCTTCTTTCCTCCGCTAGATGGCATTGAAATTGCAGCGTACCAGCATGATGCTATTCCTAAAGTATGTGCACCTAATAACATGTTCTGTGTGGCTACTGCACAGTCTACTTCTTTTATCTCAAAATTCATTTCATCTATTAAATCTCTATTTTGTATAACTGTAAAATGCCAAGGCTGCTTATTTATTCCACTTGGCGCATAAAGACCTGCTTCTATTATCGCTAGTAACTCTTCTTCTTTTATTTGATCTGGTTTAAATATTCTTATAGTTATTCTTTCTTTTATACATTTTAATACTTCATTCATTTTAAATTCTCCTTGTATATTAGATATTTTGTCATAGTATCTCTTACTACTAAAAGCTCGCTCCAAGTTCACGAGCCTATTCTATTTTACTACTCCCAAGTACTTCTCCAAGGTTTTTCCAACAAGTATTTTTCGCATAGATTATACCAATTTGTTGCTAGACTATAATCGTCACCACCACCTGTCATTAGTAGAACGCTCTCTCTTTTAAATTCATCATAATCAAGAGCAGACTGTTTTGCATAAAGTCAACCTGTTACAGTTTTTAGTGTATCAGTGATTGTTCCATTATACATAGGAGATGCAAGTTCCTGAGAGCGCGGACATCAATAACGAGCACTCGAGTCATGTGGAGACAGTAATAAAATATCAAGGGTGGCGAAGTAGAGATGTCAAAAAGACTGGAAATATAAGGCTTCAAGCGTTGGAATTTTTATTGGTAAGTATGAGTAGACAGATTTATGTTGAAAAAAGCAATTGACAAAATAAAAATACTATATTATAACAATATTATAAAAAATAACAATGTTATAAAAAGGAATGCAATGAGCAGGAAAGAACAAAAAGATCGAAGTGAAACAGTCAGGAATTTAATTATTCAAACTACAATTGATATTATCAAGGAAAATGGATTTGAAGCGGTATCGATACGAAATATTGGGAAAAAGATGGGATACTCATCAGGGGTTATTTATTATCACTTTAAGAACAAGCAGGAAATAATTGACGCCGTACATGATATGGCAAATAAAGATATAATTCATATAATTCAGAATAATAGCTTTGAAGACAAGGGAACCATTGAAAACATAAATTCGGTATTTTATGAAGTGATGAAAATTGCAATTAAAGACAAGGATATTTTCGAATTGATAATGATAGAGAAATACACTGTCAGAAAAGAATCTATTAATCCGTGGATTAGCATGATTGAAGAAGAACTCATGCGGGGAGTTGAAAAAAAGGAAGTAAGGAATATTAATGTAAAACAGGTTGCTTTTTGTATATGGAGTGCATATCTTGGCTTCTTTTATATGATAGAAAAAGAGAATGAAGTAAATTTATCCTCTGCAGAGGATTCCTTCAACACTATGAAACAACTGATAGCAAAAGGGATAGGAGTAGATAAATGAAGAAACCTTCAAGTAGTTAAACTATCGAATAATAATCTTAAGGCGATAGCATCAGAAGGTATTATTAATAATTAATTTTTGAGAGGAGAGTATGATATTTGATTTTTATAATATCATATAAAGAATGAAATATGAGGTATGTATTACCATTCAATTTTGAATTTGAACCCATGAGAAGACTGGCTGTAATTAGCTTCAAAGGGAATGAAGAGTTTGATGGCTTTGAGCCGCAGCTCTTTGATGATCCGGTTAACGGAAAAGGAATTCGATTGTTGCGGTATCGGAGAGATAGAAAAATCGATGTTTATTATGAAGCCGGTATTATCCCTGACCAAAATCTTAGTATTGGTGCCGGAATCAATGAAATGAAAATGGTCCACTTTGAGCAGAACATCTTTCAAGTAACAGAAAAAGGACTACAGTTACATATTATTTTTACTGATAATCAAGGAAGAAAGAATACGTTGAAGGTGATGGAAAAAGGCACCAAAAAATATCCCGTTCCTTTTTTGGCTCCGATTGGTGGTGATATAGAAAAACCTCAAAAGTTATTTTTCGTTTATTTGAAGGATGCTGATTTTACTTATCTTAAAACTACACAAATCAATTGCACTGTAGATGGTCATGTCCTTGAACCGGTAGTACTACCAATTATAATTAAGGGACATCGTACCTATATGGTTAGATATTGTTCAGAATTAATTACTGTGGCTCTTAACAGTAATGGCTCAGGCCCCTTGTGTTTTAATGGATTACCTGGAAAAACAATAATAAAAGATGATACAGAAATTTGTTGTAATGAACTGGGAAAAGTTGAACAAATTAAAATCAGCAAGGGTAATCATAATGCAAGCCTGAATTTTCCGGATGGTTTCCCTAATTTGGTGGATTTGCCTGAAAAACAATGCTCGAAAGGTTCTTTTGAAATAGATATATTTTCGCAGAAGATAACTAAGGGGCAATATCGTCTAACAAGAGTTGCAGATAAGGTCCACGTGGATCTGGATAGTTTTGAAGAGTGGCAGCCGAAAAGATATCCTATAGCTTATAAATTACTTTTTAAATTTGTGAAGGTATTCAAGAAATGGCCAACCTATTACAGTTGGAAAGGTATTGTTGATATAAATGAAATACCTCGGATGAACGGTATATGGGAGAACAGAATAGATCACAAAAGTAAAGTGGTTTAGTTAAAAGAGATTAATTGCCACAACACACGAGATTATTGTATTACTATTATAAGTATTCGGTGTAGTTGCTAAATTTACTTATATACTAAAACTTCACACATAGATTTTAGCTATTCACCTTGAAAATTCAATACCTGGCTGTAATTAGTTTGTCAATGTTCAGCTCATTTAAGCAGCTTGTAACCGTTCTTTGAACGCAGATGGGATCGTATCATAAATGAATCCATAAGCTCACAGATTTTATCATCTGATAGTTCACAATCATTTAAACATTATATTTGATTCATTGTTTTATTTATGTGTGAAGGTTTGAGTAATAAAGAATAATATTATAGAATAATTTATATTTATAAATAAATTTGTCTTATATAATATGAAATCCGTATTAAGCCAAAAATAGTTAATTAAAAATGATCGGGGTGGTACTTCTATGGAAGGCCACCCTATAATTTTATCTTCACATATAAAAGAATTGGTATGTAATTTCTAAAAAAGGACATATTAACTAGCAGTGAAATCTATAGGTAATTGATAAACTATGAGGTTCTGCAATTACTTAATAATATTTAATATCGGAGGTTAATTATGTCAGAACAAGTTTTAGAAAAGCCGGAAGGTCGGATGAGTTATCATGATTCTGTTGAAGAAATGTTAATTCGAATAAAGGAGGATGGGTTATCAAGCGTATTTTCAAGATGGGGCGAGCAAGAAAGAATACGATGTAAATACTGCCTTGAGGGTTTGAGCTGCTGGCTATGTACCAACGGACCCTGCCGCTTAAGTGAAAAAGCTGGTGCGGATAAAGGAGTCTGTGGTATAGGCAATGATGCTATGGCGATGCGAAACATGTTAATTAGAAATATCATGGGCGCAGCAACCTATGGGCATCATGCCTTTGAAGCCTTTCGTACACTTAGAGCAACCGGAGAAGGGAAGACCCCATTTCAGATTAAGGATGAGGGAAAGCTTAGATGGATGTGTGAGACAGTTGGGATAGATACAAAGCAGGATGTGAATGAACTGGCAATACAGCTTGCTGATTTTCTTGATAAAGAGATGAAGATTACGCCGGATGAAGGGAGTAAGATGGTTGAACTCTTTGCTCCGAAGAAAAGAAAGAAGCTTTGGAAGGACCTGCATTTATATCCTTCCGGTATTCAGCATGAGGTGGAGAACAGCATAGCAAGCTGTCTGACGAATGTGGACGGTGATTATGTATCTCTGGCGAAGAAAGCGTTAAGACTTGGTTTATCTACAATTTATACCGCACAGATTGGTCTTGAGATGTCTCAGGATATCTTATTTGGGACACCGATGCCGCATGAAGTGGATGTTGATCTTGGAATTATGGACCCGGATTATGTTAATATTGCTTTCAATGGTCATCAGCCCTGGATCGGAGTTGCAACGCTACAGAAGGCAAAGCTTAAGGAGTATCAGGAGAAAGCAATAAAAGCCGGAGCAAAGGGAATCCACATCGTGGGCTCTATTGAGACCGGTCAAGAACTGCTTCAACGGTTTGAAGTGGATGATGTTTTTGTTGGACTGATGGGCAACTGGCTTGCGATTGAGCCATTTCTTGCAACCGGAACCGTGGATGCACTTGTCATGGAGGAAAACTGTTCTCCTCCGGATATGGATATGTATGCAGAGAAATATCAGGTAGCGTTAATCAGTGTCAGTACGATTATCGGCGTACCAGGATTAGACCATGCTATGCCTTACTACCCGACAAAAGCCGATGAGATGGCAGAGAGCTGCATTGATATAGCAATTGAGAACTTTAAGAAAAGACATGGAAAGATTAAACCGATGGTTCCAAAGTATATAACAAAAGCGATTGCTGGATTTTCAACCGAGGCGGTTATGAAAGCGATAGGTGGTGACTTAAATAATCTTGTAGATGTTATCGCGAAGGGACAGATCAAGGGTGTAGTGGCACTGGCAAACTGCTCCACCTTAAGAAATGGACCGCAGGACTGGAATACCATCAATCTTGCTAAACAGCTGGTGAAAAGGGATATCCTTGTAGTTGCAGGAGGCTGCGGTAATCATGGACTGGAGGTTGCCGGAATGTGCAGTCTTAAGGCCGCCGAGGAGGCAGGAGAAGGATTAAAGGGAGTATGTAAAGCACTTGGCATGCCTCCGGTACTAAGCTTTGGTACCTGTACCGATACGGGTAGAATATCGATGCTAGTTACTGCCTTAGCAGATCATCTGGACGTTGATATATCTGATCTACCGATTGCTGTTACGGCTCCGGAGTGGATGGAACAGAAGGCAACAATTGATGGATTATTTGCTGTTGCCTACGGTGCCTATACCCATCTGTCACCGACCCCTTTTATTACAGGGGCACCTAAGTTAGTAAAGCTATTAACAGAGGATATAGAGGAGTTAACCGGCGGTAAGGTGGCACTGGGAGATGATCCGATACAAGTTGCTATGGGTATTGAGGCTCATATTATGAAAAAGCGTAAGAAGCTGGGACTTGCATAAAGGTACTAAGCGAATTACAGGATAGAATAAAGAAGCTTTTGCCAAAGGATTATTATCAGGTTCAGACTGGTAAAATAAGTTGGCAAAAGCTTTTATTGTTTTTTTATTGTTATTCCTGCTTTGTGATGTTAAAATATGGATAACATAGGCGAAAAATAATACATAACAAGAGGTGCAGAATGAAAAGAAATCACAGGATAATGCAAATAGGTTTTGGGCTAATGCTTTTGGCTCTTCTGATATGCATGGGAAATAATTCTTATACTTGGTTAAGAAAGCCGGTCTTTCTTAGCTGCTGCATGGAAACATCTGTAGGATCAAATCAGTCAGCTTCCAAGGTGGTTTTTAAGCTGCAATACATTACAAATAGCAGTGATAAAAGGCAAGTGATGAATATTTCTTTTCGGGAGGTGCCGGAAATGTATTTTTTTGCTTCAGAGTCATTACCGCAGGAAGGTTTAGTTTCATTTTATAGCAATGTAAACCTGCCGATGGGCCAAAAGCTAGGAAAATATAGCCTTCATACTGTCTATGTTTATCAAAATAATTTTTTTCGAGAGGAATGGGAAGGTGAGAAAGAGCTAAATACTGCCGAGATAAGGTTTAGTGATGGTTTCTCCATGACAACTAATATTGGGCGTATCCTTTTATATAGTGAAGCAGTAACAGAAGGGGCGCTTGATAGTAAATTATATTCCAATAATAATGTTATGAATGAATACAGATCAGTATTTCAGGCAAATAAAAAGTTAACTATTCTTAGCCTGAATTCACCGTATAAGAAGGAGGTAGCTTCTTTTATAGATATTAAGGTAGATGATAAGAAGTTAGACAAAATTGCAGGAACAATTTATAATCAATATGATAATATCGCAGTAAATATAAGTATTAATACTACCGACAAAAATAGCATGAGTTATGATATGTATAATATAGCTCCAAAGCTTTGCTATAGAGACGAAAATGGCGTAGATGGTTACATTAGAGTTCCTAATATAGAGTGGGTACGCCCTTTCAAAACCTTTAAGGATACTCTGAACTATTTAAAGGAGAGGGGAGCTATATGATGTATCAGGGTTACGGGAAGATATTCTGGGGATTGATTTTTAGTAGCTTTCATATCAATTATGGTCCAATTCATATTCTTCCTGCCTTTGTGGGCTGGCTGATTATTGCAAGCGGAGCGAAAGCATTAGAAGAAGAGAAGGAGAATGCTAGCTTCAAAAAGGCACATTATGGTGCTTTAATTGAGGCATTACTAACCTTCTTTATCTATTTTGGTTCCTTACGGGAACTTAATTATAACGTCCAAAATTATCTATCAATTATATTTAATATTGTACTTTTTCTATTTGTATATTATCTGCTTGAAGGGAGTATTGAATGTCTGTATACAGATGGAAGAATTGAGATAGCAGCATATTATGAACGGGTTCTGACCTCTTATATGACTATATTTATCGTAAATACCGTAATTTTATGTATTTTTTACTTCACGGAGAACCAGGCTTTAAAAATTATCACGGTAGTTTTAGGATTTTTCTTAAATCTATGGCTAATGTTAATCATCAGTCGTTTAAGAAAAATAGAGGAATAGATTGAACTATGGTCAGAGAAAAGTAGTTAATAATTTTTTGTATATAACCAATAGAAGAGGTAGAATATATGAAATTTATGAAAAAGTGTTTGCCAGTTTGTATACTGATACTTATCGATCAGCTGATAAAAATCATAATTTTTAAGAATTTAATGGGTAAGGAAATTGATCTTTTAGGAAATTTTCTTGGCTTTAAGCCTTATCTGAATGATAAGTATTCCTGGATTAACTCACTGACAGATATGGGAATTGGTCTAGTTATTCATATCGCAGTGGTTGCAGTATTACTTCTGTTTATTTTTATCATCTATGATTTTATAAGAAGAAGATATTCGATAAATACCTATGCATACATTATGTTTATGGTATTGTTTGCAGGAAGCCTTTGTTCCTTGATTGATAAAGTAGCCTGGGGCGGAAGTCTGGATTATATATGGCTAAAGGGTTTCTTTATATTTGATCTCAAAGATGTTTATGTCAGTATATTTGAAGGAATGGTTATAATTCTATTCATTTTTAATAAAGAATTCAGAGATATGAAGATGAAAGTAGTAGCAAAAGAGTTTATTCTATATTTTAATAAAAAGTTTTTAAGAAAATCGTAAAGAATATTATGAGAGCGGCTGTAGACTATAAGTTTACAGCTTTTTTCTTGTAATAGAAAATTGCATCCGAATGTATAAAATACTCCGCAGGATACAAACCTCAGCGTGTAACGTAAATATAATGTATATTTGTTGAGTGAGTTTATTTCATTTAAGTATAATCATAGGTATTATAGAAAAGAATTAAGCTAGTCGCTGGAAGTTATTATGGAGGGCTTTCATGAATGTATTAATTATTGATATATTTTGATTTGATTTCAGGTTGTGATTTACTTCACATAATAATTTACATTATAATAATATATACCTTGACAGGCGAGGTATATTATACTATAATTTGGTTAAATTAAAGGAGGAGCGCGATATGTCAATAACGTCGGACGTTATCAGAGGCCATACCGAACCCATTATCCTAGCTCATCTTATTGAGAAAGATAGTTATGGTTATCAGATTAATAAGGATATCATGGATAAGACCGATAATATGTATGAACTGAAGGAAGCAACTTTATATTCTGCCTTCAGGCGGTTAGAACAGGCGAAGCTGATAACTTCTTACTGGGGTGATGAAGGTATTGGTGCAAGGAGAAGGTATTATGCGATTACAGAGAAGGGTCGTGAATTATATGAAGAGTATAAGAAGGATTGGGAAAATGCAAAGGAAATTATAAACAAACTATTAAAATAGTGGAGGGGACTTTATATGAATGAAAAAATTAAAAATCATATTGAATTACTTTTTGAAAAAGCTCCTAAAACAAGGAAGGCACTGGAGCTTAAAGAAGAGCTTCTAGCTAATTCTGAGGAGCGTTATCAGGATCTGATTGCAGGCGGCGTATCTCAAGAAGATGCCATCAAGAATGTAATCAGCTCAATAGGTAATGTATCGGAATTGTTTCAAGGCCTTGAGGAGATGACCTCGGAGCAGAATGCATATTACTATGAGAAGGTTAAAAAGGCAGCGGTGTTAAAAACGGTAGCGATCGGCATATACTTATTTAGTGTTGTGGTATTTATATTTTTTATTTTTATAGATAGGATGAGTTTTAATCCATACAATTTTATGCCAAATATAACAGGCATATATATGGGGGGGCATTTTGATTATAAAATGCTAGGTTTTATATTAATGATCATCATCGACATCATACCTACCTGTATGCTTGTTTATATTTCAACAATGTATCCGAAAAACAGTAAGGATGGGATTACGGTTGTTGAAGAATTTAAAGAATGGAATAGCAACAACAAGAAGAAGCAATCAATAAAAGGTGCTGTTAGCGCTGTTCTTTGGGCGGCGGCAGTTCTGTTTTACTTTGCGATCAGTTTTGTTACTTATGATTGGTATATGACTTGGATCGTATTTTTAATAGCGTTGTGTCTACAAGCAGTAATAGAATTAGTTTTCAGATTGAAGGAATCAAAATAAATTGATGAGAAGGAAGTCACGGTGAGAAAATGAGAAAGGGAATTATTATAGGTATAGCTGTTTGTATATTACTTGCAGCAGGTTTATCGTTTTTTATGATATTTGCAATTAACAATGATGGCATTAATGTGGTATCCGTAAAGGAGCACGGTTTAGAGCTTGTGAATACACAGCAAATCAGCTTGGAGAACATTACCTCCATAGAGATAGAATATACCTCTGATGATGTTGTATTTTATGCCAGTGATACGGATGAGTTAATCTTGAAAGAGTATAAGACATACACTCCGGAGGAGGATGAATTATCAAAGCTATCTACAAATGGTAATGAATTATCAATAAGAAGCGGAAGACATAATAATAGAATTTTTAGCATTGGTAATCATTATAGCAGAAATGATATATACCTTCCTGCTAAATACGCTGAGGAGCTGGCTGTCACTACCTCTAGCGGCAATATAACCTCTGATTTGAGTTTCAAGCTATCTCAATTTACTGTTAACTGCCATAGCGGTGATGTGACCTTGAATGAAGTTTATGCTAATTCAATTAAAATGGCATCCTCCAGTGGCAATATAACAATACAAAAGGCAGAAGGAGAAAGAAAGATCTCTTCCCATAGCGGTGATATTAAAGTATACAGCGGTAAAGGAGAGAGTACTTTTGAGGCCTCTTCTGGAAATATCACGATTGAGAAGGCGGTAGGAAACTTAACCGCGGATGCGAACAGCGGTAATATTAAAATAATGGATAGTGAAGGAGAAAAAGAGGTAGAAACCTCCTCCGGTAATATCACGATAGAAAACTCCACTGGATTAATAAAAGCAACTGCCTCCAGCGGCGAGGTTGAGGTAACAGCTTTAAAGGGCGCCGGAAGGATTAGCACAAAATCAGGTAATATTAATTTTGAACTGAAAGAGGTGACCGGTGATATTGAACTGGAAGCTTCCAGTGGTAACGCAACTTTGATAGTACCGGATACAATTACCTGTAATTTTAATGCTGAAGCCAGCAGTGGCAATATCAAGACCTTCTTTGATGATCAGCTTTCCATAAATAAGAACAGAGATTATGCCTCCGGTACGATTGGGGATAATCCGTCGATTACTATTCAGATGAATACGATGAGCGGTAATATAAGAGTTGAGGACCATTAATATAATAATAGACCAGATAAAAATCCCATGCATCGCTTATAAAGATGCATGGGATTTTTACGAATAAAGCCCTGTACAAATATAGAATTTAAAGCTAAAATAGCATTATGGAAATTAATACCTAATATAAATCCAAGTAATTTTGAACGTTTGCAAAATGCGTACATAAATACTCTGTAAACGAGGAATTGTATGAAGGAAGTTTGGGTTGAAAAATCATAGATTTTACAGACGGCAAATTTGTGTGCTACCCAAATTCGCAGGTTTTAGCAGCATGGAGGTTTAGGATGGAAGTTGTTTATACTAACGGAGAAAATAGAGATTTTATTCGGCTGTGTCAATTACTGGATGACAATTTAAATGATGCTGTGGGTAGAGAAAAGCAGAGTAAGCAGTATAATCAATATAATCAATTAAGAGATATTCATGATGTGGTTTTAATCTATGAGGGGGAAGAACCAATTGCCTGTGCTGCCTACAAATATTTTGAAGAGGGAACTGCTGAAGTAAAACGGGTCTTTGTCCGTAAGGAGTTCAGAGGCCGCGGAATTTCAGTACTACTCATGGAGCGGCTTGAGGAAGTGGCAAAAGAACAAGGCTATCAAATTCTAGTTCTTGAGACAGGTAAGGTACTTCTTCAGGCTGTAGGCTTATATAAAAAAATTGGCTATACAATAATTGATAATTTTGGTCAGTATAAAAATATAAATGAATCCATCTGCATGAGTAAAAAATTATGATGGTTATTGCTCCATATGGAAAATTGGGTTATCCCTATCGTAGTACAATAAGAATATTCGCAACATAACGAAAAAGTGAAAAGCACTACGATTTAAAATTACAGCATATGTCGTAGGCATTGTATTATTGGTTTTCTCATATGCTTTATTAGAACCGGTATCTGCTTATTTAATAACAATAGTTCTAAAAAACTGTGCAATCCGATTAAATTTTATATTTTGTGAGGTTTTAGAGATAATATATATTGATTTGTTTTCTATATACTTCGAAAGGTGGGTGAAGCACTATGTTTGATTCGATTGACTGGTTTTTTTTGCTGGCAATCTTACTATTTGTCGCTGGATTTATATTAATTGGTATCGAAATGGTGACACCGGGGCTTCATGCTCCCGGATTTATCGGTAGCGGGTGTCTGATTGCAGCAATATTTATTGTATCTGATTCCTTTGCGGAGGGAGCAATCATTACAATTATTGTACTAATCCTGTTAGGAGTTATGCTCTCAGTTATCCTTGGTTTACTGTATTCGGGGAAGCTAAAATCACCGATTATACTAAGTGACCAGCAAAATAAAAACGAAGGCTATCTAAGCTTCGATAACCTTAATCATATGGTTGGAAAACTAGGCTTTGCACTTACTGATTTAAGACCAAGCGGAACAGGAAGCTTTGAGGGCAATAATTATGATGTGATTTCAGAGGGCAAATATATCAGAAAGGATACAAAGCTAATTATATACAAGGCAGAAGGTTCAAAATTGATTGTTAGAGAATTAGAGTAATTATACAATAATTTTAGCACTAGCAGGTTATTTTTATTGAATAAAATGCGTTAGGAACTACAAATTATATCTACATAGAAAGAAGGTTGAAAAGCTATGCCAGAAACAACAATTGGATTTATTATCATCATCGGAGTTATTGTATTAGGAATTTTACTTTTTTTCAGCTTTGTACCGGTCGGATTATGGATTTCCTCCCTAGCTGCCAATGTAAGAGTAAGTATTTTTAATCTGATCGGTATGCGCTTAAGGCGCGTTGTACCATCAAGAATTGTTTTACCGTTAATTAAGGCAACAAAAGCAGGACTTTCCCTAAGTGTTAATCAGCTGGAGGCACATTACCTGGCTGGCGGTAATGTGGATGGTGTTGTAAATGCATTAATCGCATCGGAAAGAGCTGGAATTGAGCTACCCTTTGAGAAGGCGGCTGCAATTGATTTAGCTGGGCGGGATGTGTTTGATGCGGTTAGAATGAGCGTTAACCCCAAGGTAATTGAAACCTCTAATGTATCAGCGGTTGCTAAGGATGGAATAGAGCTGTTGGTAAAAGCAAGAGTTACGGTAAGAGCGAATTTGGAGCGACTTGTTGGTGGCGCAGGAGAAGCAACCATTCTTGCCAGAATTGGTGAAGGGATTGTAACTACCGTCGGCTCTGCCCAGTCACATAAGGAGGTACTTGAGAATCCGGACGATATCTCAAAAAGAGTGTTAAGTAAGGGTCTAGACTCCGGTACTGCTTTCGAAATCCTGTCAATTGATATTGCTGATATTGACGTCGGTAGAAATATCGGAGCGCAGCTACAGACGTTACAGGCAGAAGCGGATAAAAATATAGCTCAGGCGAAGGCAGAGGAACGAAGAGCAATGGCGGTTGCTAAAGAACAGGAAATGCGTGCTTATGTTGTGGAAGCCGAGGCTGAGATTCCAAAAGCGATGGCACAAGCACTTAGAGACGGTAATCTGGGTGTCATGGACTACTATGATATGCAGAACATTAAAGCAGATACCAAGATGAGGGAGAAAATCTCAGAATCCTCAAAGAAGACAATCGGTGACGGGGAAAAGAATATCAGATCATAACATAATGAAAAGTTAATAAGAAACAGTACCAGTCTCATAAATTATTTGATCAGAGGATTTGCCTATGGAAAGAAAGTCTATGTATAGAGCGCCGTTAAGTTCTGCTTCTGTTGCCCGGAAGCTTGTAGAAAAGAACCCCTTAGAGAGTATGAATCAAAATATCTCAATTGAAAATCATAAGCTAGATTCATCTGTTAATAGTAGGTCTAAAACGAGGTCTTCCGTTGAAAAGTCGAAGACTCAAAATCTGCAGCAGGAAATGAAAATAGAGCTTAGTAGTTCCAGTAATAGGAGCATAGCGTCATCAGAAGATAAAAAGATTAGCCAGGAACGATTGCAGGAAGCAATTATATGGTCAGAAATTCTTGGTAAACCGGTTTGTAAGAGAAAAAGATCAAGATTTCACTAAATTTGTAGGAGTATTTAATAATATCTAAATTTCGGGAGTATCGAAAATCTTAAAAGCGATACTCCCTTTTTATTAGACGTAGCTGCACTGAAGCAGAAATGTTTCAGTAATCATATTAATTATTTTTGATTAACTTTACTTATTTACATTTTGATTAAAGTGAGATATAATTGTTAAATAAATAACAAATAATCGTGCTGACAACGAGGGTACGCCCAAGTGAGAAGGCGAAGAATAGAATTTATCTTTTTTACATTAAGGATTTTACAGCGTTAAGAAGTTCTCTGAAGCGGTGAAAGCCTTAAGGTAAATATTATGGGTTAATACTATCCTTGTGCCTTTTGGTGCAAGGATTTTTTTGTTTTATAATAGATCACTTTATCAAAGAGCTAATTAAGATAAATAACAATTTTATAACGTTTGGTTTCATAGGCTAAATTCAAATTAATGCAACTAATAAATAATTGATGGATGTTACTGAAAGAAAGTGAGAGGTTGTATGACAGAAATAAAAAAACTAATAAAACAACTGGAAGAACAACGGATACTTACGAAGGAGGATTTTATTAAGCTTTTGTCCGAAATAAAGGAGGAAGATATAGAACTACTCCGGCAAAGAGCACAGTATACTGCAAAAAGACACTTTCAAAATAAAATCTATACGCGAGGGCTAATCGAATTTACGAATTATTGTAAAAATGACTGTTATTACTGCGGGATCCGAAGAAGTAACAAATCAGTGGAAAGATACCGGCTGACTACGGAGCAGATACTAGACTGCTGCAGAGAAGGCCACCGATTGGGATTTCGTACCTTTGTATTACAGGGCGGTGAGGATGCAAGCTACACAGATGAGGATATCGTTAGCATAATTACTACGATAAAGGCTGAGTTCCCGGACTGTGCAATTACTTTATCCATTGGTGAAAAGAGTTATGAGAGCTATCTACGCTATTATAAGGCAGGGGCTGATCGCTATCTATTAAGGCATGAGACTGCGAGTGAAGAGCATTATAGGAAGCTTCATCCAGAGCAGCTTAGTTTAGCGAATAGAAAGCAGTGCCTTAAGAATTTGAAAGAGATTGGGTATCAGGTGGGAGCAGGCTTTATGGTAGGCTCTCCTTATCAGGAGATTGAAAACCTTGTGGAGGATTTGTTATTTATCAAGGAGCTTTCTCCTCAAATGATTGGAATAGGGCCCTTTATCCCCCACCATCAGACACCCTTTGCAGAGCATGCGTCAGGAACAGTGGAACAAACTCTAATTCTGATCAGTATTCTGCGACTCCTTCAGCCGAATGCTTTAATTCCTGCAACTACGGCACTCGGAACGATCAATAAAAATGGAAGAGAGCTGGGGATATTGCACGGTGCCAATGTAGTGATGCCTAATCTTTCTCCTACCATAGTGAGAAAAAAATATGAGCTATATGATAATAAAATCTGCACCGGTGATGAGGCAGCAGAATGCCGCTTTTGTCTCGAAAGACGAGTAAAAAAAATAGGCTATGAGCTTACCGTTGACAGAGGAGATTTTAAAATAGAATGGAGATAATCATGAAGGAAAATAAAAAGCTAGTGTATGATGTAAAATCCAAAAAAGCAGAAGAGTTCATTAATCATGAAGAGATACTGGAAACACTGGAGTATGCAAAAGCGAACAAAAATAACCGTGAACTAATCGATCATATCCTGGAGAAAGCAGAAGCGATGAAGGGGATAACGCACCGGGAAGCTTCCGTGCTGCTTGAATGTGATTTAGAGGATGAGATACAGAAGATCTATGACTTGGCGATTAAAATCAAGGAAAGATTTTACGGTAACCGAATTGTTATGTTTGCACCGCTTTATCTATCCAATTACTGCGTGAATGGCTGTGTTTACTGCCCTTATCATTATATTAACAAGCATATTCCCCGCAAGAAGCTCACGAAAGAGGAGATAAGACGTGAGGTAATTGCTTTGCAGGATATGGGGCACAAGCGTCTGGCCCTGGAGGCAGGAGAAGACCCGGTAAATAATCCGCTCGAATATATCCTCGAAAGTATAAAGACCATTTATTCCATACAGCATAAGAATGGTTCTATCCGCAGAGTAAATGTAAATATTGCCGCCACTACAGTGGAAGACTACCGTAAATTAAAGGAGGCAGGGATCGGGACCTATATCTTGTTTCAGGAGACCTATCATAAGGATAATTATGAGAAACTTCATCCCACAGGGCCAAAGCACAATTATGCCTACCATACTGAGGCTATGGACCGGGCGATGGAAGGCGGTATTGATGATGTGGGGCTTGGTGTACTTTTTGGCTTAAATATGTATCGTTATGATTTTGCCGGAATATTAATGCATGCAGAGCACCTAGAAGCAGCGATGGGGGTTGGTCCGCATACCATCAGCGTACCCCGAATCCGTCCGGCGGATGATATCGACCCTTCAACCTTTCAAGCTTCAATATCGGATGATATCTTTGAGAAGATTGTAGCAATTCTTCGTATTGCCGTACCCTATACGGGAATTATCGTCTCTACCAGAGAATCTAAAAAGAGCAGGGAGAGGGTATTAAGACTAGGAGTTTCTCAAATCAGTGGTGGTTCAAGAACGAGTGTAGGAGGCTATGCTGAAGAGGAGCCGGAGGAGGAAAGCTCCGCACAGTTTGAAGTCGAGGATACCAGAACCCTCGATGAGATAGTGAACTGGCTGCTTGGTCTGGGGCATATTCCAAGTTTTTGTACTGCCTGCTATAGAGAGGGTAGAACCGGTGACCGCTTTATGTCGTTAGTGAAATCGGGTCAAATAGCAAACTGCTGTCAGCCAAATGCTTTAATGACCTTAAAGGAATATCTAGAGGATTATGCTTCGTCTGATACCAAAGCAAAAGGAGAAGCACTGATTGAAAAGGAGCTTTTGAATATTCCAAATGAAAAGGTTCATAAGATAGCAAGGGATAATCTGGTTAAGATTAAGGAAGGCAGCAGGGATTTTAGATTCTAGTCTAGGAGAAAATAATTTCAGTAGATAATTACGAAACTCAGTAATTGTAAGTATTGTATACACAACATATACTATTCCGGAGCGGAAGTTAAGCTCATAGGAGCGTTGGAGCGAAGGAATAGTATATGCTGTGTATACAATTAATAAAACTATATTGTTTCGTAATTATCTAAATAATTTTAATAGTAGGAGGAATAATTCAATGAGCTTAAACGATACACCTAGAGCTAATCAGCTTCATATCGGAATATTTGGTAAGCGCAACAGCGGTAAATCAACACTGATTAATGCATTGACCGGACATAATACGGCACTGGTATCAGAGATTGCCGGAACTACCACAGATCCTGTCTATAAGACGATTGAGATCTACGGTATAGGCCCCTGTGTCTTGATTGATACAGCAGGCTTTGATGACAGCGGTTATCTAGGGCAAATGAGAGTGGAAAAGACTCGAGTAGCTATGGAAAAAACAGATGTTGCTTTGATTGTGTGCAGCGAGGAGGATATCACCGAGGAAATAGAATGGGCGAAGGAATTCAATGCGCGTAAAGCACCGGTTATTATGATTATTAATAAAATAGATCAGATTAGAAATACAGATAAAATACGAAATAGAATAGTTGAGGCCTTAAAGCTTGAGCCGGTTAAAATCAGTGCAATCTCAAAGATTGGTATCGAGAAAATACGGGAAGAGATAATTCGTAACCTTCTTGAGGATTTTGATGCAAAAAGCATTACCGGAGAGCTTGTCAAGGAAGGGGACACGGTACTTCTTGTAATGCCTCAGGATATTCAGGCGCCGAAGGGTCGTTTGATTCTTCCACAGGTGCAGACGCTTCGTGAACTGCTAGATAAGAAATGTATCGTCTTAAGCTGTACTGCGGATCAATATGAGGAGGCCTTGAAAAGCTTTGTTAACCCGCCAAAGCTGATCATAACAGACTCACAGGTCTTTAAGCTGGTATACGAGAAAAAGCCTGCAGAGAGCTTGTTAACCTCCTTCTCGGTTTTATTCGCCAGCCACAAGGGGGACATTGACTATTTCGTAAAAAGCGCAGAAGCGATAGATAAGCTTACGGAAAAATCCAGGGTGCTAATCGCCGAAGCCTGTACGCATGTTCCACTTACCGAGGATATCGGAAGAGAGAAGCTGCCACGAATGCTTAGGCAAAAAATCGGTGAAGGTTTAACGATAGATAATGTGAGCGGAAATGATTTTCCCAAGGAGCTATCTAGCTATGATTTGATTATCCAATGCGGTGCCTGTATGTTCAACCGCAAATATGTCATGAATAGGGTTGAGATGGCCAGACAACAAGAGGTTCCAATGACGAATTATGGTGTTACAATCGCATATCTTACCAAAATACTTGATAAAATAACAATCATATAAATTTGGTAATTGCGAAACTCAGTAATTGTTAGTATTGTATACACAGCGTATACTGTTCCGAAGCTGAAGTAAAGTGTTAAAACACTTATGCGCATAAGAGCGTTGAAGCGAAGGAAAGTATATGAAGTGTATACAATTAATAAAACGATATAGTTACGCAATTGACTAATTATATTTCAATGCGTTCAATTCAATTGAAGCTGTATAAGTTTTAAATATTTTTTATCAGTAGTTGTGCTTTTTTTAAATCATTCTTATGTACATATATATAGTATAAAAACATCCCTTTAGAATTCAGGCCAATAACCCTTCCATGCTGATATGTAGTATTCTGAGTTTTATAGGAAAATTTTATATTTCCTTCTTTAAGCAGATTAATTACTTTATTTAACTTCATTATATCCATTGTAACATATAATTCTCTGCGACTGATAAAATTCATATATTAACCTCCATGCCCCCTAAACCTGCGAATTTGGGCAACGCACAAATTTGCAGGTTGATAAATCTTTGATTTTTCAACCTAATCCCTTCATGAATAATTATTTATGATAAAATTCCTATTACTTAAATGCATTCCAGAAGGCTCCATTAAAATCAATATAGTCATAGATTACCTCAAACGGAATTTCAAACTCGGGAAAGCCGGCTGCGTAAGCGGCAACCTCATAGGGAGTGAAGAAAATCGTCAAAGCATCAGCGGAAATTTTAAAATCCGGTGTCTCTGAGATTCCCTCAAAGGTGTCAAAAAACAGCATCGAATTTTCATCCTGGCTTCGAAGTTCCATTTCCGATGTAACTATTTCATTTACTTTTTTGATGTATTCACTGTCGGCAAGGAATAAATCCTTGAATTCATAAAAGGTTCCATTCGTAATGTCAATATAGTAATACTTCCTAATCGGTGTCCCATGAGCTGCCCCGAAGGGATAATCATAGCCTTCTTTTTCTATGATTAAAAGGTTTTTTATTAAGCTTGCCTGAAAGGAATCTGCTACAGACAACATATCCTTTTCCTTAATATCTTTACGATGATCGAGAAATAAGCTTTTTAACCGGGTATTAATAGAAGTCTTAATGGTACTGTCAGTGAGTCCTTCTATCTGAGGATAGTATACATAGACATATTTATTCGGCTTAAATTTGTTATCCTTTACAATTATGCCACCCTCCAGAATCCGATCCTTAGCCTCCTGCCAGATAACAGTGCTGTCCTTTTTATAATAAGTAAGTCGGCCGTCGATGTCAGCTTTAATAACATTACCCAAAAGGGTTACGGTTCCTCTTCCCTCAAATTTCGGAAGATCTGTTACTGTTTTGCCGTCAGTACCGATAAAATAAGTGTAGGTACTATCGGTAACAGAAGCGACACCGTTATAGAAGCTGCTGATATCATATAATACATAGTCGGTAACCTGTTCACCTTTCGCGTTAAATAAAGCAGCTGGTACAGCACTAAGCATACCATATACCGCATCTTCTGATTCTCTTAGGGCAAATAAATCATTACCTAAATAGGTTATATCGCTATAGTTGGGCTTGATTATTTGTTCGCCCTTTACATTAATAACACCAAAATTATTGCTGCTATTGTCATTATATATGATATACCCGTCCTGTATAGAGGAGGGGTTATATTTTGTATCTTGTTCATAGCGCTCTAATATTTTACCGTTCTTGTCTATCTTAGCAAATTTACCGTTATCTAAATATACATAGGCGGTATTCTCTTTACTAAAATCACTTGCGAGCTTAAATTGCGGTTGAATTACCTTTTTTCCTGCTTTGTCTATGTAGCCATATAATAGGTTATCACCATTAAACTCGGATATAACTGCCATACCGTTTTGATAATCACTGATCAAATAATCGTTGGAATAAAGGATACTTCCTTTTTTATCAATAACCATATATTGATTATCCATATAAACAACGGCATTATCTTCGTGAAAATCGGATGCGGCTTCGAAGGAGGGTTTTATCGCTATCTCTCCCTTGGCGTTTATATAGCCGTAGACATTGATTCCCTCAACTCTCTGATATACCGGATACAAATTCGTATCGGTGGAAGTGTCGACTGTAGGTGTCTGAGTAGCGGACAGGGTAGGTGAAGCAGTTGGCTGAGCGGAAATATCCTCAGTAGAAAAATCCTTATCCGCTTCTACACTATCCTTATTCAAATTCAGATAAACTACAAAGCCCGCAATAACTATAATAAGAATAGCAACCAGAGTGAAAAACTTTACCTTCATTACGATACCTCCCAAGATGTACTTACAATTCATGATAGATCATTTATATTACACTATTATAAATAGAAATACAAATGAAGTAAAGATAAACGGCATTAAATATGTATCTCATTTCTATTACAGTATGTTCATAAATATTTAATTTTGTTGGATATTCAGTAAGAATATGATAAGATAAATAGCATTCATACTACTTAAAGCACCTAACGGAGCAACTGATTTAATCACTGGAGAAAGTATTTGAGGTTAGGTTGAAAAGAAGTACATTTTTCAACCGGCAAAAAGCACTAAGCGTGCTTTTCGCTCAGTATTTGTATGCCGCTTAAGCGGCAGATAGAGGTTATTATGAAGCATATCCCTAATATAATAACAATCAGCAGAATAGTGGCAAGTATGCTACTTCTATTTACGATCAATTATCCAGTACTATTTATCTGTATCTTTTTCTATGCAGGGATAAGTGATGTTCTTGATGGGATACTCGCCCGTAAAATGAAAATAAATAGCAGGTTGGGAGCCGGGCTAGACTCGGCTGCGGATTTCCTGCTATTTATCATTATCTTATTCTGTATGGTGATAGAGCTGGGGGATAGGCTTAATCATTTTTATCCTTTGTTGATCGGTATCGCAGTGATACGGCTTTTTAGTTTAGGGTATGCTGCTATGAAATACCACTGCTTTCTTATGCTTCATACCTGGGGTAATAAAATAACCGGACTGGCTATTTATGCTTCCATAATTATCTATAAGATAACAGCCTGGGAGAGTGCATTTTATATTGTTGCGCTTATAGCGATGCTTTCTGCGATAGAGGAGCTTATCATACATATAACATCAAAGCTTCCGGAACCGGATCGTAAGGGACTATTCCGGTAATTATATAATATATTTTATTTCTTTATTATCAAATAAGGAGTTTATTTCTTTTTCAAAAAATTCTGACATTTCCGCTAAAGCAGCCTTGGAATAGACATATTTACCATAGCCGAATTGACCGTATTTAAAGCTTCGTTCCTCGTCACTCATGGGAAGCTGATTACCTGGAAATACTTCATTTATTACATTTTTCGCTCTGGTAGTATATCTATGTGAAATCACCTCAAAGGTAAGAGGATGCTGTATTTTATTCGGGAGACATTTCTTCAAGTCCGATAATAATTCATGATAATCTATCCTCCAGTCATCATAAAGAAAGACAGGAGCGATAATAAAACCGGCCGGGTATCCGGCTTCAATTACTTTATGGCAGGCTTCAAGTCTTTTCTTATAGGTGGGAGTTACACTTTCATAATCATGAATTACTTTATCCGTATTTAAGGTGAAACGGATTTCTGTGTGATTGTTATGCTTGATCTTCAACAGGGTATCCACATCTGTAAATTTAGTAACAAAGCGGAAGCGGCCCTTCTCGCTGTTACTAAAAAATTCGATGGATTGCTTTAAAATATTGGAATAGGGTTCCACCGGAACTGGGTCAGAGGTTGCCGAGCCCTCAAATATTGTTTCTTCCGGGAGGCGCTGGTTAATATAGGATTGTGCCTGTTCAAGAATTTCATCGGTATTTACGTTCACTCTCATGTAGGGTTTATCCCCCATATTCGTGTTTAGATAGCAATATTGACATTGTCCGATACAGCCTGACATTAATGGAAGCTGGTAATGTGCAGAGGGTTTGCAGGATTGGAACTTCAACCCCTTCTTAACACCGACGACAAGGGTTTTCTTTCCTGCCCGGTATCTATCCTTAAGGGTATCACCTGGGATATTTTCATTAATCCTGTTACTGCTTAGCTCAATTATCTCTATGTCCTTTTCTTTGATAAAATATTGATAGATCTTTTTACCAAGATCATAAGTCAAAGCATCCTTTTCAATTAAAATCCGTTTTGGGATAAACATAATAATCCTATCTCCATTCTGCCGTAAAACCCATGAATATGGGCATCAGCGTAAACTTCTGATGCTATTATCCGTAATATGCCAGGAAGTATGCATATTAATCAAAGTAACCGCTTTTTACTGTGCTAACGTATTTTTGAGAAGCTTGATTGATGAAATTTTATTATACCTGTGAACTTTTTTATTTTAAATGAAGAGTTTATGTATAATATTAATGCATAAAATTACTTAAAAAATGTAAAAAATGTAATTACATAAATTTACAAATGTGTTATAATGTTTCTATAAAGCAGATTAGTCCAAGTTAAGGAAAGCATTATAAGCTAGCTTATAATATACTCTTATATATTTATAAGTGTAACATAAGGGCTCGCAAATAATCCTTAATGAGTAATGGAAGCATTATAAGCTTTGAATCTAACTTATAGGTAATGCAAAATTTTTTTAATTATTATACTTAAAATATTTTAACTACATATTCTGAAATGCATTGTTATGTAATAACATAGTTAATAAGTATACTTATACAAGCTATCTAAAACACGTCTTATTATCTTTATATTATAAAAAAAATTCCACATAAGAAAAAAATGAGAATAAATTCGAGGGGGTTCATCATATAATTTCAATGCTGATATTAGTTAAACTGGCTTAAGTATAAATAGAAAAAGACAATAGAGAAAGTCGGGAGGATTCTATTCGTGCAAAAAACAAATAAGCCCGGAATAATGTCCGATGAGCAGATTTACCTGTTTCACGAAGGAACAAATTACAGAAGCTATCAAATGCTTGGAGCACACTTAATAAATAAGAACAATATGCAGGGGACTTTTTTTGGTGTCTGGGCTCCAAATGCAAGTTCCGTCAGTGTTGTTGGAGATTTTAACGATTGGAACCTTCAGTCTCACCCAATGAACAGGGTAGAGGCTTCAGGCATATGGGAAATATTTATTACGGGGGTAAAAGAAAATCAAAGATATAAGTATGCAATTGGAACCGACTGTGGGGAAGTACTCTATAAAGCAGATCCCTATGCCTTTTATGCTGAGGTAAGACCTAAAACTGCCTCATTGGTATATGATTTAGCGGGGTATCCTTGGAAGGATGAAGCCTGGCAGGCCCATAAAAGGGAGCAGCTGCCATATGATAAACCTATGATGATTTATGAGGTACATTTAGGCTCCTGGAAAACAAAAGAAGATAAGACATTTCTGAATTACCGTGAAATAGCAGAAGAATTAACCGACTATGTTCAGGATATGGGATATACGCACATTGAACTCCTTCCCATCATGGAGTATCCCTTTGACGGTTCCTGGGGGTATCAGGTAACGGGTTATTATGCGGTAACCAGCAGATATGGTACACCAAAGGATTTTATGTACCTTGTCGATCTGTGTCATCAAAAAGGGATTGGGGTAATACTTGATTGGGTACCCGGTCATTTTCCAAAGGATGCCCATGGTCTGGCAAGATTTGATGGAGCTGCACTTTATGAACATGCGGACCCACGCAGGGGAGAGCATCCGCAATGGGGTACACTTATTTTTGATTATAGCAGATATGAGGTAAAGAGCTTTCTGATATCGAGTGCAATGTTCTGGCTGGATTATTTTCATGTGGATGGAATTCGTGTAGATGCGGTTACCAGTATATTGTACTTAGATTATGCCAGAGATAACTGGCTTCCCAATCAATTTGGGGGCAGAGAGAATCTGGAGGCTGAAGATTTCTTAAAGACCTTAAATGTGACGATAGGCAAGTATTATCCAAATACCCTGATGATTGCAGAAGATTCCAGCGAATGGCCTTCTGTTACGGTGCCTGTCAAATATGGGGGACTTGGATTTATTTATAAATGGAATATGGGATGGATGAATGATACCTTAAAGTATTGCTCTATTGATCCCCTTTTTCGTAAAGGAAGTCATAATCTTTTAACCTTTTCCCTTACCTATGCATTTTCCGAAAATTATATACTTCCCTTATCCCACGATGAGGTAGTACATGGAAAGCACTCTTTACTTGATAAAATGCCCGGAGATTACCATCAGAAATTTGCCGGCTTGCGTTGCTTATATGGATATATGACATCACATCCCGGTAAAAAGCTTGTTTTTATGGGTGGAGAGTTCGGGCAGTTTATAGAATGGAAGTATGATGATTGTCTTGACTTCTTTTTACTGCGATATGATATGCACCGTAAGCTGAAGGATTATGTGAAAGCCTTAAACCACTTTTATCTCGAAAATCCTTGTTTATGGGAGGATGACGGAGGTTGGAATGGCTTTGAGTGGATTAGTCCGAATGACAGTGACTTAAGTATAATTGCCTTTCTGCGAAAAGGTCATACACCTGGGAATTTTCTGATTGTTATGATTAATTTTACACCGGTAATGAGAAGAAATTATCTACTGGGAGTTCCAGAGGCTTCCGGTTATCGGGAAATATTTAATTCAGATAGTACATGCTTTGGAGGTACGGGTTTAATCTGTGAGGATTTGATTATTCCGAGTAAGATACCCTGCCATGGCTATAGACAATCCATTTCGCTGGCTGTGCCGCCTTTAACTGTTGTGTTTTATAAGCCAGTGGAGCTTTTATAGATTGATGAAGAAACATATTTATAAAGGAGGACGTTAGATGGTTAATAAGAAATGTATCGCTATGCTGCTTGCGGGGGGGCAGGGCAGCAGATTAGGTGTTTTAACAAAAAATATGGCAAAACCGGCAGTTCCGTTCGGAGGGAAGTATAGAATCGTAGATTTTCCGCTCAGTAATTGTACCAATTCAGGTATTGACACGATTGGGGTGCTTACGCAATATAAGCCGCTGAAATTAAATTCCTATATCGGAATAGGGCAGCCCTGGGATCTTGACAGGCTGAATGGCGGTGTAACAATACTTCCGCCTTATACGAAGCAGACGGCAGGAGAATGGTATTCCGGAACGGCCAATGCTATCTATCAGAATATTGAATTTGTTGAAGCATATAAACCGGAATATGTATTAATTTTGTCCGGTGACCAGATCTATAAGATGGATTACAGCAGAATGCTTGAGTATCATGAGGAGAAGAAAGCGGATGTAAGTATAGCAATTCTCGAAGTTCCGTGGGAGGAGGCTAGCCGTTTTGGTATTATGAGCACCGACGAGAAAAACAGAATTTACGAATTTGCGGAAAAACCCAAGAATCCCATCAGCAATAAGGCCTCTATGGGCATATACATATTTACCTGGAGAAAATTAAGACAATATCTAATAGAGGATCAGAATACATCAGGTTCAGCGAACGATTTTGGGAGGGATATTATCCCGAAGATGCTAAGGAATGGGGAGCGCATGTATGCTTATCCCTTTAAAGGCTACTGGAGAGATGTCGGTACGATTCAGAGCTTATGGGAGGCGAATATGGATTTGTTAGAGGAAAAACCAAAGCTTGATTTATATGATCCGGAGTGGAAAATCTATTCCAGAAACCCAATTGAACCGCCCCATTTTATAGCGCTGGGCGCAAATGTCAGGCGCTGCATCATCACAGAAGGCGGGATTATCTATGGAGAGGTGTATCATTCAGTTTTATGTTCCGGGGTTACGATCGGCAGAGGAAGTAAGATTCATAACTCCATCCTTATGCCGAATGTGAAAGTAGGAGAAAATACAGTAATTGAAAATGCAATTATTGCTGAGAATACGATCGTCGGAGATGGTTGCTACATCGGTTATAAAATACGTACCGAAGAGGATGACAGACAGGAAATAAAGGAAAGTGAAATTACGGTTGTCGGAGAGAACTTAACACTGCCCTCCGGATTTAAACTAGATAAGGGGATTATGATTGACTCAGATAACTTTAGGGCTTACCAGGCAGTCGTATAATTAAGGAGGAGCTTTAATGAGAGATACAATGGGAATTATCTATACAGGTGAAAGTACCGTAAGTCTACGAGAACTTACGTTAAAGCGGTCTGTAGCAGCCCTGCCCTACGGAGGCAGATACCGTGTGATAGATTTTACCTTATCTAATATGATTAACTCAGGTATTAAGAATGTTGGCCTGATTGCTCAGAATAACTATCATTCCCTGATGGATCACTTAGATTCGGGAAAGCAATGGGATTTAAACAGAAAAAGCGGTGGTCTCTTTATTCTCCCTCCTTATGTAAGCCCGGATAATACCGGGTGGTATAGGGGGGAAATTGATGCATATCACTATAATATGTCTTATATCCGAAGGAGTCCGCAAAAGTTTATAATTATCTCCGGAAGCACTATGGTATGTAATCTTACCTATGATAGTGCGATGGAATTTCATAAAGAAAATAACGCTGATATCACAGTGATTTATAAGCAGGAAGAGAAGGCAGCAAGGGAAGAGCTATCTAGGCATACCTTAATTCGTACGGATCATCAGAACCGTATCTGGGATATGGAAGTGAAACCGTCAGCACCGAATTCGGACAAGCTATCTATGGAAATGTATATTATGGAAAAAAGAATATTTGAGTTTTTGATAGAGGAGTGCGCTTCAAGAGGACAATATGATTTTATCAAGGATATTATAATAAGAAAAATAGATAAGCTTAGGATCTACGGATATCCGTATAGCGGATACCTAGCCAAAATAGACAGCATACAATCTTATTTTAAACATAACTTAGAGCTGTTTGATCAGGATAATTTCAACGAGCTGTTTCATCACGGCGGACCGGTCTATACAAAGGTTAAGGACGAAGTTCCCGTAAGATACGGTGACAGCTCTATTGTAGAGCATTCTCTAGTCGCAGATGGCTGTATTATTGATGGTCAAATAGAAAACTGCGTTCTTTTTCGCGGAGTTAAAATAGAAAAAGGAGCTGTTGTAAAGAACAGCATCATCATGCAGGACGCTGAAATTCAAGAGAGAGCGATACTTGAAAACGTTATTTTAGATAAAGAAGTAATGATACGAAAGGGCAGGCACTTAGTCGGGCAGGATAGTTATCCGGTAGTGATTCGTAAAAATGCGATTATATAGGTGGATGCTGCCGCCCAAATTCACAGGTTTTGGCAGCATGGAGGATTTTAATATGCTTAAAATATTGATGGCTGCATCAGAAGCAAGCCCATTTGCGAAGACAGGTGGGCTTGCGGATATTCTGGGTTCCTTGCCGTCTGCTTTATTAAGACAAGGGGCTGAGGTAAGGGTTATAATGCCGAAATATCGTTCCATACCGGCATATTTGCGGGAAAGGATTGTACATAATTGTTATATCTATGTTGATTTAGGCTGGAGACATCTTTATTGCGGTATAGAACAGCTTGAGTACAACGGCATTCTTTACTATTTTATTGACAATGAATATTATTTTAATAGAGAAGCTTACTATGGTTATGAGGATGATTGTGAGCGGTTTGCTTTCTTTTGTAAGGCTGTAATGGCGGCACTTCCGTATCTGTCTTTTATTCCGGATATTCTTCATTGCCATGACTGGCAGACAGGGATGCTTCCGGTAATATTAGAGGAGGGATATAAAAGGAAGGGGCTTTATCTTAACCTTTCAACTGTATTTACAATCCATAACCTTAAGTATCAGGGATTTTGTAATATCAATACTATGAAGGAATGGTTTGCGCTAAGTGATTACCATTTTACCTCCGATAAATTGGAATTTTACGGTATGGGGAGCTTTATGAAGGGTGGCCTGGTGTATTCAAAGATCATAACAACGGTAAGTAATACTTATGCACAGGAAATTAAGAATTCCTTTTACGGTGAACGTTTGGAGGGCCTTCTAAATGCCAGAAGTAATGATCTGTATGGTATTGTTAATGGAATTGATTACGAAGAGTTTAACCCGGCAGTGGATAAACTGATCTATCAAAACTATACGGAAACTGATTTAACTGGGAAGGCAATCAACAAGACTGCCCTGCAAAGGGATTTGAATTTAACGGTTAATGAAGAAATACCGATGATTGGTCTAATCTCTAGACTTGTTGATCAAAAGGGATTGGATTTAATTGCCTGTGTTTTACATGAAATCATGTCTGAAGAGGTACAGCTTGTGATACTTGGTTCAGGTGATTGGAAATATGAGCAACTTTTTACTGAGGCAGTACACAACTATCCAGGTAAGGTCTCAGCAAATATCCGGTTTGACGATGAACTGGCACATAAAATATATGCTGCAGCAGATTTCTTTCTAATGCCGTCTCTCTTTGAACCCTGCGGACTGGGACAGTTAATCAGCTTAAGATACGCAACCCTTCCGATTGTCAGAGAGACAGGAGGACTAAAGGACACCATAGTATCCTATAATGAGGTAACTGGTGAAGGGAATGGCTTCAGCTTTAAGAATTATAATGCGCATGATATGCTTTATACCATAAAACGTGCGCTTTCTATCTATAAGTGTAAAACCTTGCTGACACAGCTTAGAAGGACAGCAATGACCTGTGATTTTAGTTGGAACAGCTCTGCCGGACAATATTTAGAGTTATATGAACGGAGGAAGCAGTAGTCTGTAATTGACAGCTATTGATAAGATATTTTACAGGGAGAGGAGGGCAGATATGAGGAAATCAAAAATTAAGATTTTGTATGTAAGTGCTGAAATATCACCCTATGCCAGTGCCGGTGGTCTTGGTGAAGTGGGAAAGAGCTTTCCGCAGGCACTGCAGAAAAGTAAAAAGATTGAGATACGCAGAGTTATGCCTTGTTATAAGCAAATTAATGTAAAATTAAAATACATAGCGGATTATCCGGTAGCTATAGAGGCAGGCTATGAGACCTGTGTACTTAAGACAGATCCAGAGAATACGGATATCATTACATATTTTATTAGTAATGACAGATATTTTTATAGAGATAATATTTATGCTTATGAGGATGATAATTATCGATTTTTCTTCTTTTGCAGGGCAGTAGTAGAGATGCTTCGTAACATAAAGTTTAAACCAGATATTGTACATACGAATGATTGGCATACCGGCTTTCTACCGTTACTTTTAAAAAAAGAATTCCCTTCCATAAAATCTGTCTACACTATCCATAATATATCCTACCACGGCTTTCTCCCTCCTGCTTATGTTGCTGAAATAGTCTCAAAGGAGGAGCAAATACTGCTCGGTTATCCTGAATGGTTGAATTTTATGAAAGCTGGTATCTTGTATGCAGATTTAATCACAACGGTAAGCCCCAGTTATAAGAAGGAAGTTATGAAGTCTGTACAAGGTTTTGGAATGTCTACTCTGCTTAAAAAAAGGGCTGCTTCCTTTACGGGAATTTTAAATGGCATAGATACGGATTACTATGACCCCAGCAAAGATAAAGTACTGTCCTATGCTTATGATATTACCTGTCTGGAGCGAAAGAAAATGAATAGATCCTTATTACGGTCTGAATTAGGATTGACGGATACCGAGATACCCCTGATCGCGATGGTAACAAGGCTGGTATATGAAAAGGGCATTGAATTACTGCTCAAAGCAATCAGTATTACTGATCTAGATAGTTTTCAATTAATTATCATGGGCTCTGGAAATCCATATTATGAAGGAATATTTGAAGAGGTTCAAGCTGCATATCCGAAGAGTATTGTATATGAGAAAAATTATTCCTCCGATATGGCAAAAAGAATTTATGCATCAGCAGATATCTACTTAATGCCCTCCTTATATGAGCCCTGCGGACTGGGACAGCTTTATGCGCTGCGTTATGGTGCCGTTCCTGTCGTTAATCCGGTTGGAGGTTTAAAAGATACAGTAAAATGCAGCGATAAATATCCGTCAAGAAGGTCAGGCTTTTATATGGAGGCCTGGACCGGAGAAGCTCTTGCAAAAGCAATGATGCAGGCTGTTAAAGCATATTACTCGCCTGAGAGGGAAGGCATCATTAAAAATGGAATGCAGTTTAATGCTTCCTGGAGCAATAGTGTAAGTAAATATCGTAAGCGATATGAAGAAATTCTGGAAAATAGAATGAGGATGAAACAAAAGTAAGCATTGCTTTTTAATAGATAGAATATGGAAAACTTGCATCGCTTTATCCTAATATAAAATAGCTTATGCATCATACTCAGATTCATGCGAATATCAGGCTTTTACTTTTGAGTCATCCTCACTTATCATATGCAGGTATATAGCTAAAATAAATTAGCTGGTCTTATACATTCCTTTGCTCTGCATATAAGCAAAGATCGCTTCTCCGTGCTTTTGTTCTTCCTTTTGTATATGATTTAGTACATCACGTACCTGCGTATCCTTAAACTCAAAGATATAGGTATCATAAGAGCCAGATACAAATTTTTCCGTCAATAGCATATCCGTACATAAGTCCTTATCCGATGCTTTAAAGGTGGTCGCACCGCTACTTTGGCTGTCAATTGAAGCCTGCTCGCTTTGTGCCATTTGTCCTGATTGTTGTTGATTGTTACTTTGACTGCCTCCGCCCATAGAAGGTACCTGTCCGCTCAGCAGTTGATTAATTGTCTGTAAGTGCTCCTGCTCTTTTTGTCCGTTTGCACGAAATACAGCTTTTAATTGACCATCACAAGCCAAATTAGCATAATTATCATATTTTCGAATACAATTCTCTTCATGTGTTTTTGCATCTTCTAGCAAAAATTTTTCTTTTGTTGTCGGTTGAAAATTTGTGATCATAATAACACCTCCAATCATAGTATTTTCAGTTGAATTTATTTATATCCCATAATTTCTTAATTTTATAATGAAAACAGTATATTTATAATTCTATAAATTTAGTAATTTTAGGTAGAATTTTGCAGTTTCTTGAGATATAATGAGGTCGTGGTAATAGGACTAAAGTACTGATTCTGATGTCACAGGTGAAGCTTAATCTGGATAAGCTTTCTTTCTCTAATAAAAAGATTAATACCGGAGTTAAGGATATAGCAAGGGCTATCCTCCATATTGAAGAAAGTGGAAGGAGTGTATTAAGTAAGACTTCAACGCTTTCTAAAATCGCTAGAGAATTGAATGCCGGTACTCAACAGACCTCTGCTGAAACGCAGGAACAGTATGCGATAATGGAAGGAATTAAAAATGATCTAGTTAATGTAAAGAGTCTAATGGAAGAACTTCAAAATACAGTTAACAGTTTTAAGATTTCTGTGGATTAATTAGTTTTGAAGTATTCTTTGATATCTGTTATGATGTAATAAATGCTTGGTTAGAGTCTTTGTGGATTAGTTTATGAACTAGATACTTCGGATTCAATGCACAATCAAAACAAGCACAGCTTATAATACTTTAGCCAAGTTTATTGATAAGTTGGGAGGCAAATGAGATGAAGGAGATTAAGCCCTATATTCGTCAGGCGAAATATTATGAAACAGATCAGATGGCTGTAGTCCATCACTCGAATTATATCCGTTGGTTTGAAGAAGCAAGAGTTGATTATTTGGAGCAAATAGGCCTTGGTTATGATACGATTGAGGCAGCAGGAGTATATTCTCCAGTTCTTGGTGTTAACTGTGAGTATAAATCAGCAGTAAGGTTTAATGAGATAGTCGAAATTTATGCCACTTTGAGGTATTTTAATGGCATAAAGATGAAGATCGCATATCAGGTGCGAGATGCCAAATCGCAACAGGTCAGAGCAGTAGGGGAAACAGAGCATTGCTTTGTCAGTACGGATTTTAGGCCAATCAGCTTAAAGAAGGATCATAAAGATATGCATGAAATCCTGCTTCAATATGTTATAAAATAAATGCTCAGAAAAGATATGCTTGCATTCACACCTAGAAGTTTGTGCCTGCATATTCTACAGCATAAAATAATTAAAAGAGAATGCATGTTATTTGGGAGTACAGTTACCTAACACAATAAAACAAGATTACCTAAGCTTGAGTTCTTAGGTAAGAAAAAATTCTATCAGATGGAAAATTGTCTGATAGAATTTTTATTGTTTAAGAGCTGGGTAAATTTGATCGTTTGAGTTTATTATACTGAATATACTTATCACCCCATATTCTGACGCTATCTAAAACCCTGTTGAATTCAAGCCCTATATCGCTCAGGGTGTATTCTACCTTTGGAGGTATTTGAGCATATACGGTTCTTATTACAAGTCCATATTCTTCAAGATGCTTTAATTGCTTTGTCAAAGTTGCTTGCGTAACATCGGGTATTTGATGCTGCAGTTCATTGAAACGATAGGTCTTTTCGCTAAGTAAATGCAGTATGACAATGGACCACTTTCCGGTAAGGATTTTCTGTGTGGTGGCATAAGGACATTTTCCAAATAAATCTTCCTGACTTATCATATAACCTCCATTAGTATACTAAAAGATACTTACAATTATAAAAAATCGTACTTTACATATTTAATCTTATCACATAAAATTCATGTATGCAATTAATAAAATTGTATAGTATCACAATTATCTATTAATTATATTAATGAAAGGAATAATACTATATGGAAGAATTATATCAATATTTCAAGGAAAACCCGGTATTTTATTTAGCGACAGTTGAAGGAGATCAGCCCAGAGTTAGACCTTTTGGGGCAGTAGCGAAGTTTGACGATAAGCTTTATATCTGCACCAATAACAAGAAGAAGGTATTTAAACAAATAGAAAATAATGCAAAAGTTGAAATCTGTAGTGTAGATCAAAAGGGGAACTGGCTGAGGGTAGAGGCTAAAGTAATTTCGGATGACCGTTTAGAAGCAAAGAAAGCAATGCTTGATGAAAACCCTGGTCTGAATAACATGTATAAGGCAGATGACGACATCTTTGAAGTATTATATCTAATGGATGTAACAGCAAATTTTTGTTCATTTGGCAATCAGCCAAGAACGATAGAATTCTAAATATACCTAAAGAAAGGGTGTCTCATAGAATTAATTCTTAAGACACCCTTAATAACTTACAGCTCTTTATCACTTTTACAGAGACACCCTTAATAGCTTAAAGCTCTTTATCATATTTAAAGCGATAAAATAAACCGTATCCAGATACAAAAAGATAAGCAAACACCATAAGCAGTATGATTGGTAAGGATACATTCATTAAAGCAAAAGCAAGTATCAAAGCTCCATAAACAAATATCATACAATCATAAGCCTTTGCCTTTGCTTTATGGCTAATTGTCTGATTACGCTCATCATTCATTTCTATTTTTTTCATTTTGATTAAATCTGGATGATTTTTTATCGCTTTGTTGCTTATAATATTTCCAAAACCATGACCAAAGGCACCGCAGCCAATTCCTATTAGTACATAAGGATAAGGCAGCGACGGCATATCTGTAAAATTCTTTAATAAGAAAAATCCTGCTATAGCGAATATTACGCCGAGCATAGTAATAACTACTGACACTGCATTTTTACTCATTCTTATCGTCCTCCTCATAGATAAAGATTTCTTCAATGCTAAGCTTGAAATACCGGGAAATTTTAAATGCCAACAGGATTGAAGGATTATAACGTCCATTCTCAAGAGATCCGATTGTCTGCCTTGAAACCTCCAGAGCGGCTGCAAGCTCTTCCTGCCTAATGCCATGTTGTTTACGAATTTCTTCTAATCTGTTTTTCACATAAGTACTCCTTTCATGTAAAGTTTGCTTTCCATATAATGAGTATATCATGTTTCATTAAAATGTCAAGCAAACTTTCCGTGAAAATAAATATTTTTTAAACACTCAAACAATATTATTTATCTTAAGACCTCGAAGGTACGTAAAACAAAGATACTCTAACTGCTGGCTACTTTTTCATATCCTTTTCGTAACTGATTTCAATACCGGTATAACCCTTATCCATCTTATGTCTGGCTTTACGGTTCGCAACAGTATCAAAAATAATTGAAAAATCATAATCTTCAGGATACATCTCGGTAGCGGCAACCTTTAGCTGCAAGCGTTTATGATTAATATATTGTTTATCCTTCTGTATCTGAACCCCTACTTCACCTTTTTCGTCAGCCAGTTTAAACACGATACCAAATTTCTTCTGAGGATATACAACAACACAATCACCGATCTGAAATCTCTGACTGCGGGTGTTGACTAACTTAGGAGGTACTGCCTTTTCGATTCTTTGTGTAGTGACAGGGAGAACTTTTTCCTCTGTCTGTTTACAGTCGCAGTTCTCTAGAAAGCTGCTGTCTGGGGTAGGACTAATTCGTGTATTTTCCTTACAATAGGCTTCTCTATAGGCTCGTTCCAGCATTCTTTTAGGAAGACCCAACCGCTTCGCGATATATAGAGCACAGCTTTCCCCGGCTTCACCGATCTCAAGGCGGTATAACGGTTTTAAGCTTTCTCGGTCAAAGGCCATTCTCGCATTTAATAAGCCCTCCGTTCTATTGGCGTACTCCTTTACCTCTGGATAATGGGTGGTGGCAACAAAGAGACAGCATTTACTTTTAAGCTCCTCTAAGATAGAGATAGCAATTCCCATTCCCTCAGCCGGATCTGTTCCGGAGCCTAACTCATCGAGAAGCACCAGGCTATCCCTGTCAGAATGATTTAGAATGTGGATAACATTAGTTATATGGGAGGAAAAGGTTGATAGATTTTCTGTGATACTCTGACCATCACCGATATCACATAATACAATATTATTCATACATAATTCAGCTTTCTCACAGGGCACATGAAGTCCGCTTTGTGCCATTAGCTGCAGTAAGCCAACTGTTTTTAAGGCTACGGTTTTTCCGCCTGTATTGGGCCCGGTTATTACAATACCGTTGATACCGTTACCAAGGGTGAAATTTAAGGGTACACATTCGGAAGGGTTAATCAGAGGATGCCGTCCATCTACAATATGAATGTACCGTTCTGTATTCAGTGTGGCGGGAATTGCTTTTAAATCTGCACTGAGCTTTGCCTTTGCAAAGATAAAATCAAGGGTTTCCATAGCTTCCATGTTTAATCGCAGCTCAGAGGAATTGTCTCCAATATGAGCAGAGAGTAAATATAATAGTTTTCTTACCTCGTTGCTTTCTGCAACCTCTAACTCTGCCAATTCATCCTTAAGCTTTGATACAGAACTCGGCTCTATAAAATAAGTAGATCCACTGGAGGAGATATCAAGTACGGAACCGCTTATCTGATTTTTATATTCCCGCTTTACCGGAAGAGCAAAATGACCATTTCGTGTTACAACATAACTTTCAGTAAACCATTCCTTCTTGCTTCGAAGCAGACTCTCCAGTTTGGACTTCATCTCCTGATTAATCAGATCCATTTTACGTCGGATATCCTTAAGCTCCTTTGATGCGTTATCATCCACTGAATTATTGCGTAAGATTAGATCGATTTCTGCTAAAAGATGGGTAAGCTCATGAATAGACCCGCCATAGCCTGCTATATCTACACATAAGGTTTCAGCCCGTTTTAAAAACCCCTTCATGCGCCTGCAGGAGGTAATAAATAAACCAATCTGCGTTATCTGTTCAGGCACTAGCATAGCCCCTTTTTCAGCCAGCTCTAAAAACATAAGTATATCCTTCATAGCTGAAAGCGGTGCTGAACCGATATGATCTAGTATCTTTCTTGCTTCTGTTGTATCCTTGGTTTTAGCAACAGCCTCCCGTTCATTCAGATAAGGTCTGAGTTCAAGGAGTTTCTGTTTCCCTTTTTCTGTAACTGCATATGCTGACAGCTGTTCTAATATTTTGTTAAATTCCAATGCTTTTATTGATTTTTCCATATATATTAAATCCTTTCTGTATAAGCGTAACCCTAAAATAAAAATATTAAATGAGAAGATATTAGTTACGCCCTTTATAAAATAAGCCCACGAGAGCTTTCTACCGTTACATAGAGGCAGATACTCTCAGTGGGCATATGTCAGGTGAATCGTATACTGGCTTTGTCAATTATACGTACAAAAAAAGCATAACAGGAACACCTATTATGCCTTGCTCTTCATGACAACAGAATCGTAATATATTCTTTGCATTCCAAAAAGTGGAATACACCCAGCATGATTTATATCAAGACAGTGATGAGTATTTACTGTAAAGGTAGAAATTTGGGTACAAAAAATAAAAGGTTACAATTAGTGCACCCATACCTATTCAATTCTGTGCTAATTAGCACAAACCTCATTTACAGTTAATACCGACATCAAAACCGTCCTTTCATATTATGAATTATTTGATATTTTCATTCTATCATAGGAATTGTATTGTGTCAAAGATAAATTTAGTCAGACTATTTATTCGTCGTTTGAGTAAAGTACTAATATGAGATTATATAACTTATTATTATTCTTTTATACTTAAGGTAAGAAAGTAACAGATATTTACTAATTTAAGTTAAAATTTTTTTAAAATAATGCTATTTTTTTATATTTTAGTTTATAAATAATTGATTTCAGTGACAATAACGTTTATAATGGAAAAGAAAATAGTATCATTTAATTCGATATTATATAGAAAAGGAGATATATGGAGACTTACCCTACTAATTGTATCGAATTTCTAGGGACAGCTATAGTTACATAAGAATAACAAATAATGACGGGAGCTAATATTATGCTGGAAAAAGAATTTGAAAAACTCTATTTTAAGTTTCGAAACTATTACTGTAAAAACCTCTTTACAAGTGTGAATGAAGATAAGGATAGCCTTACTCCTACGGAAGCTTACTGTGTAGAAACTATATTTCTTATGAACAGGCCTACAGTACATCAATTCGCGAATTATGTTAATATCTCTCAACCTAATGCAACTTACAGGATTAGCAACCTAATCAATAAAGGTTATATTAGAAAGGTTCTGTCTACTACGGATAGAAGAGAGTATTATCTTGAAGTTACAGATAAATTCTCAAATACTTATGGAATAAATTCACCTTTCAGTACAGAATTGATGAAGGGTATTCGCGAGGAATTTACCCAAGAAGAAATAGAACAAATGGAGAAGCTGTTACAAAAGATTGTTGAAAAAGTACTTAACTAATAATTAATTAAAGATTACAAACGAAGAATTGCATACACTTATTTACATAGAGCCATCTCATCCTATCCCTTACTTTACTTAGTTTCGGATCATTATGAGTGGCTCTATTCTTATGGTATTTAATTCCTGATCTACCATATGTTACATAATTATTAATTATATATTACGTAATTATTAAATTTGACATTGACAGTTTAATAATTACGTAATATAATCTTGTTATAAATAATAAAGACATAAGTTAGGAGACAGACGAATGAAAAGATTATTTACGCGAATGACAGCTATTTGCTTTGCTGTAATTATAGCATACGCACCCATTAATGCAAATGCTTCGACACTGATAAAAAGGGGCTCTACAGGAACAGAGGTTAAGAGAGTCCAAACCACCCTTCATCAATTAGGTTATTATACATATCCCAAGGTAACAGGTTACTATGGAAGTGTTACGGAGTCAGCCGTAAAACGTTTCCAAAAGGCGAACGGACTACCTGCAGATGGTATTATTGGGAAAAAGACGATGAGCACATTATTAAATAATAATATAATGCAATCAGTATCAGGTTCTGCAATAACATTTAAAGCGATAAATACTAATTCTCAGTACAGCGGTGATTTAGACTGGTTTACAGAGGTACGAGATATCTGGAAGAGAGGAATGAATGCGGTTATCACCGATGTAGATACGGGTAAGACCTTTGAAGTGAAAAGAACCTACGGAACGAATCATGCAGATATTGAAACTCTTACAAAAAAGGATACTGAAGTGGTAAAGGATATCTGGGGCGGTTTTAGCTGGCAGAGAAGAGCTGTAGTTGTACAGATAGGACAGTATGCCATAGCAGGTTCTATGACTGCAATGCCACATGCAGGACTTGATAATAAACCGGAGGGTATTTATGTAAGTGGGCGCAGTGCCGGTTATGGAAGAGGATATAACTTTGATGCAATAAAGGGTAATGGCATGAATGGTCATATGGATATACACTTTAAGAATAGCAGGACGCACTCTACAAATGTTACACAAAAGGTGCATCAGGATATGGTGAAAAAAGCAGATCATTACATAAAGGATGCTAATATAAGCATTTAAATAAAATATATATAAATAAATACATACATATAAGTAAAATACATATAAGTAATAGCTCTCTTAAGGAAGATTAATTCTTTAAGAGAGCTATTTTGCAGCCAGTCAGATTATGACTGCCAAGTTGGTATGATCTGTCGATAAATAAGAATTTTATGAAGTTAGTCCGCCTTATATGATGGGTATTCTATTAGGCATCATTTTTTCAAAATCTATTTTAAAAAGACTGGTAGCATAGGGCATTCCTAAACGCGGCTTATATATCTCAATATCAGCAAAATGAGCGGGATTATATGGATTATCCTTTGGGAAGGCAATACATAAAAAGCGGTATTTTATACCTGTTTCTTCTCGTCTTGCTATCGCTATCGGTCTATAAAAATAAGAGTCCGGATGCTTCTTCAAAGCGTTGTAAAACATAAGTGAATCATAATAAGTGATAACCGGATCGTATACCCATCCTTTCGGCATATTTTACACCTCATGAAGAGCGTTACTATATCATATGCACATTAGATAAATTATTTTATATTTTTAACAGATTTTCTTGGAACAATATTTTTCAAATAGGGCAGGTTTTAAAATAGTATAGAAAATAGAGCAATTTTAAGAATAACTACTTGATTTTTTCTTGTGAAGCAACAACTAAGCTATCAATAACACTAACTAACATACCTTCCCTTTGAATTAGTTTGTGCCGAGTTACAAGCAAGCTATGATTATAGGTACAAACACCCATGCATTTTGAGCATTAATCCTGAAGAATAGTGTCTGTTGCTATTCTTTATAAGCCTCGTATGCGAGGCTTTGGGCCTGCATGCATTTTGCAAGACTATTCACAGTAATCCTCCATGCCGAAAAAAGTCAGCGAATTTGGGCAGCTCACAAATTTGCTGAATGAAAAATCTTTGATTTTTTAATTTACTACCTGCTTATTATAGGATGGATATAACTAATTATTTTATCAGCTGCTACTTTATACCCCCCGGCTTTCAGAAAACTTTCACTGATTTCATGACTATGCATTTGATAGCCTGGCTCTGCTAAAACCTCAAATACAGAATTCCTAAGTAATTCTGGAGTGATTTCTTCGAGCCTTAATTGAAGACCCGCGCCGAGCTCCGTGATCCTTTTGGCAACTGCAGGCTGGTCATTGGCCATAGGAACCGTGATGACCGGCACACCGTAATAAAGTGCTTCGCTCACACTGTTAAGGCCGCCATGGCTGATGAAAACATCTGTATGTTTTAGAATTTCCAGTTGTGGAATATAATTTCTTACAATAAAGTTACCAGGAATATGAGTTAACGAATTAATGTCTGTCTTTTGCCCGACCGACATAATTACCTGATAGTCAGTATTTGCAAAGGCTTCAAAGCATTTCTCGTAAAATTCATTGCAGTTATTATTGATAGTACCCATTGAAATATAAATAAGCTTACTGTGATTTGTAGATGGTCGAAGTTCAAAGTCAAGAAATTCATTTCTTTGTAAAATGGAGGGTCCTGTAAAGCAGTAGGAAGCAGCAAGACTTTCGCTCTGTGGCTGAAATAAACGGGAGGTATAGACAAGCGTTAAATTTTCCCGTTTAAAGAAGATATCGGAAAGCTCAAGTGACTCCATATTCCATTCTTCCTTGGCCTTTTTTAGCTCTTCATATAGAAGATCCAGCTGGGGATGGAATCCGGGCTCTAGCATATAGGAAGGCACAGGAGGCCTCTCCATTACAAAGGAGGAGCAGGAGGCTATAGCAGGAAGCTCTAATTGCTTTGCTAATATATTGCCGCCTCCGAACATGATATCATGTAATATGTAATCAAAGCTTATATCGGCTGTCTTTTTTAGTACAATCGGCACAACAGTGCGGTCAAAAGCCAGCATATATTCCATAAGTGTGTAGAAGGGATGATTGCCATGAGTACGAAATTGCAGCAGAAACTGCTCAAATTCTGTACCATAATCCATAAATACTGCTCCACTGGCTTCAATTTTAGCTTGAAATTCTTTCGTTGCAAAATAGTATACTTCTTCCCCCCTCTTTACTAATTCCTTCACGACCGGAAGGGTAGGGTTGATATGACCATGTAAATTGCCGTTTAAAAATAAGGCTTTAGACAAATTTATACCTCCTCTTTTTGTAAAAATTAAGTAATTAATGCTATGGACTAATTTTGAAGTGTAGATTGAAAAATCAAAGATTTTTCAATCGGCAAATTTGTGCACTGCCCAAATTCGCAGGTTTTTGGCTAGTTTTACAAGTATCTAGTAAGTATATGAGTTCAAAATTTTAATAACATCATCACACCATTGCAGAGCTGCTTCTGCATTGTAAATTCCCAGACGTAAAGAGGCCAGCCAATAAGGAAAAGCTGGATCTTTTTTTGCTGCTTCATCCTGCAGATAGGAGGCTTCCATAATTCTATATTGTTCAAGATTAGCAGTATTACGTACTCTAACATCTTCAAGCATCTCAAACACTTTTTCTTTAGGCATATAATTACCAAAGGAAAGCTTTAAAAGTAGCTCGGATCTTGGTGGTATAAGCTGCGGCGGCTGTATTAGCCAGTTATAAAACTCCTGTCTTCCCGTTTCCGTTATTTGATAAAGCTTACGTCTTTCATCTGCTCCCTTATCATTAAGACTAATTGATTTCTCCTCTAGGAGCTGCTTTAATACAGGATAGATATGTCCAAAGTTCTCATTCCAAAAGTGTGATATGGTTTTATCACAAAATTTCTTGATATCATAACCTGAGCTGGGTTTCATGCAAAGAACACCCAGAATTGCATATTTAGTCTTACTTTGAGTTGCCATATAAATTCCTTTCTGTCACTTTAAAAATATATCAGCCTGATACATATAGAATATATCAGGCTGATATAAATGTCAATTATTTTTTAAATTAAAATAAAACGTTAATAGTACTATTTGTTACATATTAAGTCATTGGTAGGAGCGGTGCAGTTATGATTTTCACATAGATAATAAGTGGTTTTATTATTAATAATCCGATAGTCTTCAACAAAATCTGCAACCTCTATTACCTTTTCAAAGTTTTCTTCTGACTTAAGAAGTACAACGGTATTCGGCTCAAAATGCTCCGAAAGATAATCACTTAACTCCTGGTAGTCCTCATTTTCGCTTACTACACAAACAATCTCCTTGGTAGGGTACAGCCTCTGTAAGAATGCAATCAGCGCAAAGCTATGACCAGCCGGATAATCCTTAACCTGTCCTGCAAGAAAGCAGAGCTGCTTATCTGCAAATTCAATATATTTGTGATTGGCGGTTAAGTTAGCTAGTCGTTGTAGAACATATCCTGCCACAGAATTTCCGGAAGGGATAGCACCGTCATATACCTCCTTCGGACGGTAGATCAACTGCTTGGCATCACTGGCATTTAGGAAGAAGCCACCGTATTTGTGATCCCAGAATAGTTCCAGCATTTTATCTGTGAGAAAGGCGGCCTTTTTCACATAATCAATATCAAAGGTAGCATCGTATAGCGATAATAAAGCCATTGCATAGAAGGCATAATCATCAATCAGGCCAAAATGGGAGGGCTTTCCGTCGCGATAGCTTACATATAAAAGTCCATTCGGATCAGTCAGCCTTGTATCGATAAATTCAACTGCGCGCTTTGCTACGTCGATATAGTCTTCATTTTGCAACACCTTAGCAGCGGTAGCATAGGCATTAATCATTAAAGCATTCCAGGAGGTTAAGGCTTTGTCATCCTTATGAAGTCTGGCTCTGTCTAACCGGTGGGAATATATCTTTTTACAAAGACGCATAACGCGTTCATTATCTGACTTTAAATCATTTGAACGAATAAGGTTCGGAATAGACATACCGCCTTCAAAATTTCCCTCCTTTGTTATGTTAAAATATTCGCAGAAGAAGGAACCATCCTCATTACCAAGAAGCTCAGTGATTTCTTCCGGAGTAAATGTATAATACTTTCCTTCCACACCTTCGCTGTCAGCATCCTGTGCAGTATAGAAGCCTCCTTCGGCATCGGTCATTTCTCTTCTGATATATTCAAAAATCTGCTCGGCTACGGTTTTATAAAGTGTATTCTTTGTGTATTGATAGGTTTCTATAAAAGCGGTTGCTAGTAGAGCATTATCATAAAGCATTTTTTCAAAATGTGGTACAAGCCACTGGGCGTCGGTTGAATATCTGGAAAAACCATATCCGATATGATCGTAGATACCGCCCCGGTACATATGCTTTAGAGAATTCTCTACCATGAATAAGGAGTTTTCATCTGCCTCGAGTGCTGCATGACGAAGCAGGAACATAAGGTTATGAGGAGTCGGAAATTTAGGCTCATTACCAAAGCCGCCATAGTCATGATCAAAGCTCTGATTAAATTGTGTTACAGCAAGATCAACAAACTCCTTCGTTACCTCAGCACTGTCAGAGGATGCCTCAAACTCGCGCTTCATGATGTCGGCAATCTTATCCCCGGTACTTATCATATCCTGCGGATTATTAAGCCACTGCGTACTGACCTGCGTTAATAAATCCATTAAACCGAGTACGGCCGGTCTGGAATTCTTCGGAAGGTATGTTGCAATATAAAAGGGCTTCTGGTCAGGGGTCATAAGCACAGTAAGCGGCCACCCGCCATGCCCGACAGTTACCTGACAGATTGTCATGTATACCGTGTCAATATCAGGACGCTCCTCCTTATCAACCTTAATACATACGTAATCTCGGTTTAGAAGCTCGGCTACCTCTTGATCCTCAAAGCATTCATGTGCCATGACATGACACCAGTGGCAGGTGGAGTAACCGATACTTAAGAAAATAGGCTTGTTATCAGTCTTTGCCTTAGTAAAAGCTTCGTCACCCCAGGGGTACCATTTCACTGGATTATAGGCATGCTGAAGTAGATAGGGGGATTTCTCATTAACTAATTTATTTGGAATTCGGGTTGTCCCATTTCCGCTATTTGTAACATGTTCGGTTGTATTCATATTGACACTCCTTATTGGCATATTGGTTTCAACAAGATAAACTTTTAATTATTATGCCAATTAGGAGCGAAGATTATGAGATGGAATTTATTTATAATATAAAATATTTCGAGAAGGAACCAACTTTACTCAATATTATGCTGTATCAATTAAATTCAAAAACAAACTCACATGGTTTTTCACCGCGACAGTTAATCGGAGAAGAAATAATCATCTTAGTTTTCAGTTTAACATTTAACATTAGTTGTAAATGACGGCGAAAACCTCCGGCACAACAGAAACAGTATGATAATGGCATGTCAAGGTCATCAGTATTGTTTTTTGGTTTGGCAAGATCTGAAACTTTCACACCTTTATAGACGGTAGCAGAACATACGCAGGAATACATATCATTGCTTTTATAAACCATAACCGCAGTCAAAGTACCATCATTATTTAAGGTGATACTTTCAGAAGTTAAGATATTATGATTGAGATGGAGTATTTTGTCGTTTAATGATTTACCTGTCAATTCCTTACCTATTTTCTCACATTTTTTTAGATATTCTTTGCCACCTAAACAGGCACAGGAATCCAAACTATGATACATCATATCAGAATCAAGTGTATTTTCCATACGTGTAATCACTTCTACTAAGTTTTGGTTTCCAATAATATGTTTTATAAGTTTTTCATCAATATTATTTTCTGATAACCATTTTTTAATTCCGTATACTCTTGCCATATTATTTACTACCTCTAAGTTTAATCGGTACATAGATATCAAGTTGATGGTATCCAAGAACATCTTTTATCTCATCAGTAGGATTTAGCATATGACAGAGTGTCCGATGCCCGGGGTATTCGTCAAGTTCAAACCCATTGTTTTCCACCCACTTTTTAATACCACTATAAACCCTGCCACTGATGTCGTCGTCTCCATCCACAGACACGGCGGTAGCATACAATCCACCCGCAAACTCTATGAGCTTATATGGTGCTGTGTCCTCTTCTGTTACCCAGTCTTCAACAGCCCAAATCCAAACAGCACGCATATCTTCCTCAAACCAAAGAAAATCGGGAGCTCCGTACATGAGTTTTTTGACCAAGTGGTTATGTTCCTCCTGCCATTGATTAAAACAGCCCATAACATTGTCTATAGAGTCCAGACCGGATGAAAACGCCTTGAAGGGGTTTATTCGAATAACCCTGACCTCAGGAGCTTTTTTCATCTTTTCGGTTACGTCTATTAAACGATTTACATTAGAAGAGTTACCGCTGTATGTAACATTGATCAGTTGGCTTTCTATTTCCTTTGCCTTCTCATAAAGCATCGTTACGTCAGAAACTTTATTAAAATCAGCTTGCTCTATCTGCCTTATAAACTCAAGGACGATATCTTTCAATTCATGCAATAAGGCTACCTCATTGTCAATATCTCCTACTTTTTTACCCAACACATCCAAAACAACTTCGGAGCCGGAAGTACTAAATATTCGTTGAATATCCTTGATACTGATGGAAAGCTTACGCAAAATGAGTATTTGTTCTAGCCTATTGACTGCGGTTTCGTCATATAACCTGTATGCGTAATCGTTGCTTCGAGTACTGGATAATAAACCCATATCTTCATAATAACGAAGCGTTCTGGCTGATATATCATACTTTGTGGAAATATCTCTAATTTTGATTAATTTACTCATATAATCCTCCTATAGATGGTTTATATATAGATTAATCTATTCCCCAACGGAAGAGTCAAGAGTATCCGATCAAAAATATTGGAGAAAATATAAACAATCGATGATAACTTTTGTGTTTAATAAAAATAGTACATTATTTTCCACATAATGTCTATCATGTAGTAAAAATAAGGAGCAGGCATTTTGCCTACTCCCATAACGCCATATTATACCAGTCTTCTTGTATCCCTTTTACTATACAGGATACGTCGGACTTCCATTATTTTAGACACATCATTATCGTCATCAATTATAACATATACTTTCTGTCTTTTGCGGAAGAATATGGTTCAAAACTCTTAAAGCAGTTATCGTCTTATTATGTATTACCAATGAAATCCAATCCTCTTGGTGCCATAACCCAACATGACACCAGTGGCAGGTGGAGTAACCGATACTTAGGAAAATCGGTTTATTCTCTTTCCTAGCAATCTCAAAAGCTTCCGTACCCCAAGGGTACCATTTGACAGGATTGTAGGCGTGTTGTAATAGATAGGGGGATTTTTCATCAATTAATTTATTTAGTATTCTGGTAGTACCTTGACCTTTATTTGTCACATGTTCGGTTGTATTCATATGGACGCACTCCTTGTTGGCATATTTGTTTAAACAAGTAAACTTATTATTATGCTAATAAGGAGTGGAGATTATTTAAATAGAAATTATTAAGATAAAGAAATTATTCAAGAGTGAAAGATAGTGAACTAATTTTACTTAATATTAATCAGACTAATTTAATGACTCTTTCTGTATGTAATAATCTATCTTATGATTTGGGAGTCATATGTCAGCAGAATATGTATCAATATCTAAATATGACGATAGGATCATTGTATTGTTAATGTCTCAGCCTGATAATGCCTCCACCACTTTGAAAGCTCAAATAATACGGGTAATATGCTAATCCCGACTTCTGTTAAGGAATATTCCACCCGAAGGGGCATTTCATTATACTGTATTCGTGTTATTAGTTTGGCTGCTTCTAGCTCCTTAAGAGAACATGCCAGCATCGTGTTGGTAATTCCTATTATATTTCTTTTTAGCTCATTAAAACGAAGCTTCTCATATCGTAGCATCTGGGAGAGAATTCTGAGCTTCCACCTTCCTCCAATTGTATCCATTGCCATCCTTATCGGGCATTCGCCGCTTCCGTCCGACCTACGAAGTTCGTCGATGAATTGTACTAATTCCGTTTTTATCATTAAAGTCATCCCCTCCTCATTCATCTGCTTTTTTTCGTAAAGCAGGTATCAAATTACGTACCTACTCATTTTTTTCTGCGTACTTGTAAACCAATTATTGTATAGGTATATTAATTATACCAGATTTAAATATCTGAGTAAATATAGGGAGGTAAAGATTGCTATGGAATTATTAGAGGCAATTGCAATGCGAAAATCCATTCGACACTACAAACAGGAACAGATTAAAGAGGAAGAACTTGATACCATATTAAAAGCTGGATGTGCCGCACCCATTGGACATGGAAAAAATGAATTATTACATTTGACAGTGCTACAGGATGCTAGTATCCGAAAGGAATTATCTATAAGAACAGCCTTACTGCGTGGAACTCCAGATTATGATCCGTTATACGCGGCTCCTACGATTATTGTTGTATCTGCACAGTCTCATGAAAAATACCAAAATGCAGAATATGCGAGCACTGCCTGCATCATTGAAAATATGCTATTAGCTGCAACCGATTTAAAAATTGGAAGCGTTTATCTATGGGGAGCTGCTTTGGCACTAAGGCTACATCAGGAGCTTTCGCAAAAACTTGGAATACCGGACAGCTTTGTTCCCATCTCTTGTGTTGCTTTAGGCTATGCGGATATTGAAGACGATGTATGCAGGGAATTAAAATTATCAATTTCAACGAATTGGATCTAATAAAGCTTATTTACCTTGAGTAATACTAAACTCCTTTGTAGTACGAATAGTTTTTATTGAATCATTAGTAAAATAATATCACTAGTAAGATTAAGGATTTTCAATGGGTTACATTAATGAACATGACACCAGTGGCAGGTGGAGTAACCGATACTTAGGAAAATTGGTGTATTCTCTTTCTTAGCAATCTCGAAAGCTTCTGTTCCCCAAGGGTACCACTTACAGGATTGTAGGCGTGTTGTAAAAGATAGGGGGATTTTTCATCGATTAATTTATTAGGTATTTTGGTAGTACCTTGACCTTTATTTGTAACATGTTCGGTTGTATTCATAGAGACGCTCCTTATTGGCATATTTGTTTAGCAATAAATTCACTAAATTATTATGACAATAAGGAGTGGAAATTGTTGGATATGATTTATTGAGATAGTTTCCAGTAGGAAATATTGTTAATAATTAGTAAAACCCAATTTGATTATTATTCGAGTCATATAGATAAAGATTGCTATTTATATCATTACTATCAGGTATTCGAAAAATTCTCAGTACATAATCCATATTCTTTATACTTTCTGAATATGTAATTCCTCCGCTTTCCATAGAGTATTTGGAAGCATTGATTACTGAATTATCTCCAAATACAATTATTAAAGTACCTTTTGAATTTCCGAAGTTAAAAGTACCAAATGACTGTCCAGTATGGCTTCCTCCCAGTATTTTATACCGATTAGGGATTTTTGTTCTTTCCAATATCATTAACCTAATGGAATCCTTACCTTTATATAGAATGCTAAAAAGTTTCCCCGACTCGCTTTCTTTCAAAATTGTTATGTCGCTGATATTATCCTTGTTAGAAACATATTGAATTAATTTACTATTATTTTTTATATCGATCGTATTATAATAGTTCACAACATATTCACTCCCAATTACTAATGCTAAGAAAGCAAAAAATACATATATGTATTTAAATATTTTCTGTCTCATTTTATTAACTCCTTCTGTCTTATATTAGTAAATTTTATTGGCGATTGTAAACTATTGTATATATACATTAATAAAATGGAAATTGCTAAATACTGTAAATACTATATTTGAAACTTAGTCAATACGAAAATAGAGATAAATTAATTTTGCATTAGGTTTAAGTCTAACTGGACTGCACGCTCACCAGTAAAATTTAACTTCATTGATAAAGAGTTGTAATATTTATTACTAGCGTTTTTAACTTTATCAATATCGATATCCGAATATCCAAAATAATCTTGATAAGATTTCATACCATTTGCTAGCTTTATTAACTCCTCACAATTTAGAACATTTATTTCTATTAATGATTTACAGTCATCAATCGTAGACGCATAATCCATAATAAAGAGATTTCGTTCTTTTTGAATCTCTTCTTCTATCCATTTCTTTGATATTTCTATTATCCCGTTAATATCACTCAAAGATGGATGAAGATTATAATTATTTTTTTTATTGGCAAATAAAGTCAACATTATAGCAATATTTTCAATGGGTTTACCAGTTATAGCCTCTGTAACTATGATACTTATATTTTCTGGAAACATAATTATTATACCTCTTTCATATTCATATAATTTTAACCTTGAATTACTAAAAAATTTTTCCTCTTAAATCTGAGCTACTATTTCTTCTAAATAAATAATACCTATAACAGATCTAACATAAAAGACTTCCAATATTATACAACATAGTTAGAGTTTAATCTATAAATACTTGATAAAAAAAGAAATGACTTTTACATACTCTGTAATATCTGACATCGGTAAATATGCGTATTTTCAGATTTAAGGAAGAGGTGTTTCGGGTTGTGATGATTCTGCATTACATCCAGAGGATTCTTTGATTGAACAATTATTAGACAGAAAAGGGTTAATATACTCATCCATTAATCTAAATCAGGAGAATAGAGAACACTGGAAGCTCAAAGAGAGAAATTTAAAGAGCTACAAAGTGAATTTGAATAAGAGGGTAATATGTTTCTACATGAAATAGGTTAAATGAATATATCTAGAGTGCTTAAAGGAAATATCACTGGTATACAGTTATAATTAGATATGGCAGCTTGAGAATTATTTATTTTTATTGCTATTATAATGGTAATAAACTATATCAGGAAAACAATTATTGCTTAATTAAAAAGCTCCCTTGCCTCTAAGATACCGGCTGAACTAATTATTGAAGAAGAAAATTTATGAGTAAGTGAAATTGATAGGTTTTCCTTATCGCAGCTTTATTATTGAACTGTCTACAATAAGGGAAGATATCACTTTCACCTACTTTAAACATTAGGAAGTATACCGAAAAGCAATATAAATTACTCGTGTTTCTGACTGATAAGGATAAAGGATAGAGGTATTCCCCTCTGCACCAAATGTTGAAATAGTGAAGATATATCATGATCAAATTCTAGTAATTTTTTTACATACATTTTATTTTGGGTTATTGAGTTGATGATATGGGAAAATGTATGCGAATAGCTATAAAAAGTTTTTGATTCATATATTTTACCAGTCATGTAACCCATCCCGCTGTTCTCAATCCAGGGTTCGTTTTTAAAATACGAATTCACTAATCTGTCAGGAGCATTTGAATCATAATTATCTTCTCCGCATAAGCCTAGCATATTTGCAATCGGATGCGTTTCATTTATAATCAGTATTCCACCCTGCTTTAAGCATAATGAAACTTTGTTAAAGAACTTTGAAAGGTCAGAAAACCAGGTTAATGCACCGATTGTTACAAAGATAAAATCAAAATAATTATGGAATCTTTCATCAATTTCTAAAATATCAGTAGCTACAAACGTACAATTAATTCCCAAATTTTTAGCGGTCGTGTTAGCGAAGGAGACCATATTTTCAGCAAGGTCAAAACCAACCCCTTTTAAAGCACCAAATTTCATAAGGTTTAATAACTCTCTTCCGTTGTTACAGCAAAACTGTGCTATGCTCTTATTGTTCATATCATAATTGACTAATTCATCAACAAGTACCTTTTCAATAAAGGGGAACTTTTCATGTTCCAACCTATAGCCTATATCATCACACCAACCCTCAGAACGATTATCAAAAGCTTCTTCCCAAGCTTCTTTGTTGCTCATAGTATAATTCATACAAATTTCCTCCTCGTACTTCTTCTATGTGTTAAACTATTAACCTATAAGAATAAAATAACATAAATATGAATAATGCTAAGTACCGAATATTATTTAAAGTATTTAGTACACAAAAGAGCTGCTACTTTACGTAACAGCTCTTACAATTAATGCTGATAAATAATTTTTTTAATTGTATCATAAGAAAGGTGGTATTCATCCATAAGCTTTTGTATAGATAACCCTTTCTCTTTTTTTAGGCAAATTTCCTGATTCCTAACCTGCAATTCTGTTTTAATTGTAGTACGGCTTCCCCATTTGCACCGTTCGTTTTCCGGATATGGGATATAGATGAGGCCTCCTACAAAGTGTTTTTGGATTTCTGATAATAAATCTTCCGGTAATATTTCTTTTCCATTTATATATGCCATGTATAACACTCCTTCTAATTAAATATCCAGAGTACAACACATTTCATACCTTGACTGCGATTCAATGATCGCTCTATGCACTGAATCGCTAAGCGGACATGACCTGTGTTGCATAGAGTGTATCAGGTGATTGATTTGATTTTTTTATGGCTAATAATGATTTTAGCATAATTTATACCTCCTCATATAAACTTACGATATCTCCTTATTCTGACGGTAACGTAATTTTAGATTTATTTTATAAAAGCTTTTATGAATAGCTAAATAGTAAGTATGGTTATAGCAAAATAATTGGTTAACATATAAAATAATCTAGTCCAAATGTTATTCTGTGCCAGAAAAAAGATTGACTTAAATGTATTTATATTTATTATACATATTCTTCTATATAGTAGCAAGATTTTCGTTATGTTAATTATTTTGTGATAGATTAGATAACATTCCGAGGATAAGAATTATGCATTGAAATACTGATCATTATTACAATAATATAATGGGTAAATAGGTAAGTATTCCTATTCTATAGTAATTGTTTCAAGTCCAGAATATGATCAATAACCAGATCGGCCTCCTCAAGCTCCCCCTCTGTGGCATAGCCATAGCGGCAGCCAATTGTGTAAATATTATTTTTCTTTCCTGCTTCAATGTCCTGATTTCTATCTCCAACGATCAACATTTTTTCAGGATAATTTAATTTGAGCTTCGCTAATATGATATCCTTGGATACAAATGCATAATCCTCGGAGCATACCAATTCTTCAAAGTAATGATCCAAATGAAAATACTTTGCATGGGCAGCTTTATAATAAGCTTTACAATTACTGATAAAGATCAAATGATATCCATTCCTTTTTAAATATTCCAGTGCTTCGACAGCTCCTTCATAAAGCTGGGACTTTCCCTGTTCGATTAATTTGATCATTTCTTCACCGATGATATTACTGCATTGCTGTCTCAACTCATCCTTTAGGCTGGGCATAAAACTCTTCCACATGTCGCTTGGATTGTAGCCTAACCAATAGCTGATTTCCTTATCCGTCCATTCTTTATTTTCGGCAGCTCCTGCCTTCACGAGAAAATCATAAGCCTTACGAAAGGCAGGAGCATATAGATGAATACTATTGTGCAGTGTACCATCATAATCGAAATAGATAGTTTTAATCTCCCGGAATGGAATCATAGTCAATAACCTCCTAGTTAAATAATAATATTAAGCTATTGCGAAACTCAATTATTGTAAGTATTGTATACACAGCATATACTATTCCGAAGCGGTACTGAAGTGTTAAAACACTTAAGCGTATGGCGCCCAGGAGTAGGAATAGTATCTACTGTGTATTCAATTTATTAAACTATATAGTTTCGCAATTATCTAATCCTAATTATATTATTCTTAATAAATTAGCCATCTCTATTGCAGTAACTGCAGCATCATAGCCCTTATTGCCAGCTTTTGTTCCGGCTCTCTCTATTGCCTGTTCGATGGTATCGGTAGTCAGTACGCCGAAGATGACAGGAATACCTGTCTCAAGGGAAGCGTGGGCAATACCTTTCGAGACTTCATTGGATACATAATCAAAATGCGGTGTCGAGCCTCTAATTACAGCACCAAGGCAGATAACGGCATCATACTTCTTTGAAGCAGCCATTTTCTTTGCAACCAGAGGGATTTCAAAGGCACCCGGCACCCAAGCAAGCTCGATTTCTTCCTCCTTTACCCCATGTCTTTTTAGAGCGTCAAGGGCTCCTTGAATTAATTTGCCTCCGATAAATTCATTAAATCTTCCTGCAATAATTCCAAACTTTAAGCCTTCTGCAATTAAATTTCCTTCTAATGTTCTCATCTTATTGCTCCTCCTTAAATTCTAATATATGACCCAGCTTTGCTTTTTTGGTTCTTAGATAAAATTCATTTCTTTCATTATGATTCATTTGGAGCGGAACCCTTTTCACAATCTCAATTCCATAACCGGATAACCCCTTTAGCTTCTTTGGATTATTTGTCATTAGATTGATCTTCTTTGCTCCCAGATCTGCAAGTATTTGCGCTCCAATGCCATATTCCCTTAGATCCTCCGGAAAACCTAATGCGAGATTGGCTTCCACCGTATCCATTCCTTGATCCTGTAGAGAGTAAGCCTTTAATTTATTTATTAATCCTATGCCTCGGCCCTCCTGTCGCATATATAATAAAATACCCCGGCCTTCCTCTTCGATTCTTTGCATTGCTGCAGCAAATTGTTCTCCGCAATCACAGCGCAGGGAACCAAAGGCATCTCCGGTTAAGCATTCGGAATGTACTCTTACTAATACAGGATTACCGTCTGAAACATCTCCTTTTACTAATGCCACATGATGCTCGCCATTGATCGTATTTTCATAGCCTATAATTTGAAAATCACCGTATTTCGTAGGTAATTTCGCCTCTGTTGACCGTTTGATAAAGATTTCGTTTTTTCTCCGATACTTGATTAAATCTGCAATGGAAACTAATTTCAGGTCATGCTTTTTACAATATTCAATAATGGATGGTAGTCTTGCCATTGTACCGTCTTCGTTCATAATCTCACAGATGACTCCAGCCGGGTATAGTCCTGCCAGGGTGGCAAGATCAACTGCAGCCTCCGTATGTCCGGTTCTTTTTAGTACACCTCCGGCTTTTGCTGCTAAAGGAAATACATGTCCGGGTTTATTAAAATCACTTTCTGTAGCATTAGGATCGAGAAGCTTTTTGACGGTAAAGGCCCTTTCAAAAGCAGAGATACCGGTGGTGGTTTCAGCTGCATCGATCGATACCGTGAAGGCAGTATGGTGGGATTCTGTGTTGTTCGACACCATTTGCTTAATATTTAGTTCATCTAGTCGGTCTGGTATAATTGGCATGCAGACTAAGCCCCTCGCATAGGTCACCATAAAATTAATTGCTTCCGGGGTTACTTTCTCTGCTGCTATAACTAAGTCACCTTCATTTTCCCTATCTTCGTCATCCACAATAACAATCATTTTTCCGTTTTTAATATCTTCTATCGCATCTTCTATCGAATTAAATTCAAACATAATAACCTCCATCTGCCGCTTAAGCGGCATACAAATACTGAGCGAAAAGCACGCGTAGTGCTTTTTGCCGGTTGAAAAATGTACTTCTTTTCAACCTATACCTCCAATTCTACTTATGTTTCTTTATACTTACATTGAAAACGTAATACATAACTCATTTTTATCTTAGTCTAAACAAATCCATTAACACTTAAGAAATCCATATCAATCCCTGTGCTTAAAGCTGGCTGTTCTCTAGACAGAAGCAGCTTTTCTATATATTTCCCTATCATATCGCTTTCCAGATTGACGGCAGCTCCAACCTTCTTTCGAAGCAAGGTTGTTACATCCCTTGTATGCGGTATGATCGAGACTTGAAACACTTTAGCATCAATATAAGCAACCGTTAAGCTGATACCATCAATGGTAATAGAGCCCTTATGAACGATATACTTTAAAATGTCGGGAGAGGCAGCTATGGTTATCCAGATTGCATTCTCCTCCTTCCGATAATCTGTAATTACGCCCGTTCCATCAATATGCCCGCTGACGATATGGCCTCCGAAACGTTCCCCTGCGAGTAAAGCCCTTTCTAAGTTGATTTCATCGCCGGCAGCTAACAGGCATAAGTTGCTTCTTCTCATGGTTTCAGCCATAACATCTACGGTAAAACTACTTGATGTAAAATCCGTAACGGTAAGACAAACCCCATTGGTACTGATGCTGTCACCGATTTTTAATTGTTCCAGAACCCTCTTCGCATGAATTGATATTTTAGCTGATTTTGCAGCTTTGACAATGGATACAACAGTTCCGATTTCCTCAATTAGACCGGTAAACATAATGCGTATCACTCCTTTCGTAAATAAGCTTCAATCATGATATCATCTCCAAAATGTTGAAGTTCAATCCCAGTTAATTGACAGGCATCTTTCATAAAGGCAGTACCCTCACCGCCAACCGGCGTTTTTGCGCCATTTCCGCCAACTATTTTCGGAGCGATAAAAGCAGAGATTTTATCAACTATACCGGAATTAAGTGCAGAGTAATTCAGTTCACTTCCGCCTTCCAATAATACACTGTCTATGTTCTTTTCTCCCAAGGCTTTCATCAGATAATTCAAGTCAACCCGGTTACTTTTCAGGGGTGTAATAATTATGTCAATATTTCTGTTTCTCAACTGTATAAGCTTATCCTCTGGTGCTAGCTCTGTGGTTGCAAGGATTGTTCCGGCGGAGGAGCTGATATTTAAAACTTTTGCGTGAACAGGGATTCTTGCATGTGTGTCGATAATGATTCTGACGGGATCACTTACGACCTTTCTGGGAAGCCTTGTGTTTAGTAACGGATCATCCTGTAATATCGTTCCGATTCCAACCATAACAGCGGAGTACTTCTGCCTTAGGTAATGTACATAAGCTCTTGATGCCTCATTGGTGATCCACTTAGAATCACCTGTATGGGTGGCTATTTTCCCATCTAGGGTCATCGCGGTTTTAAGCATACAGAACGGAAGCTTTGTTGTAATATACTTTATGAAGATCTCGTTCATTCTTTTGCTTTCCTTCTCGAGCACTCCGGTTATTACCTCGACACCATTTGCCCTAAGTATTTCTATTCCTTTTCCTGCGACGAGAGGATTAGGATCCTTCATTGCGATAATAACTCTTGAGATGCCTTTTTCTACTATTGCCCTTGCACAGGGGGGAGTCTTCCCGTAATGGGAGCAGGGCTCCAAGGTTACATACATGACAGCACCTGTTACATCTTCTTTGGCACTTGCAAAAGCATTGATTTCTGCATGTGGGCCTCCATAGAGTTCATGATAGCCTTCTCCGATAATTTGATTGTTCTTAACGATTACAGCCCCAACAAGTGGGTTAGGATTTACAAATCCAGTTCCTTTCTCAGCCAGCTTAAGAGCTCTTCTCATAAACGTTATATCATTCATAAATTTCTCCATTCTTGCAGGATGATTTTTTATTCTGTAAATTATAGTGTTCAATTTTACATCCTTTATCATAATGGTGCATCGTCAATAACTGCTTGATTATCCTTATATTCATCACCTCCTTATTTTTACAAAAACTCCATTTGATATGCATAACAAAAAAGCCCTGATTATTCAGGGCTTCTAATAAAATAAATCGGTATCATTTGTATAAAAACATATGATAGGACTTTATTTATATCTTCTTTCATCCAGACTATACTGTCGGCTTCGGAGTTACACCGAATCTGCCTTACGGCTCGCGGGCTATACCGCCGGTAGGGAATTACACCCTGCCCTGAAGATTAATTCAATTTTTTTAAAAATAGCACTTATTTTTATTCTTGTCAATATTAAAATAAACAGTATAAAGAAAATGTGGAACGAATGAGATATTAGGTAGTAGTAAGTGAAACGGTTATGAAATAATCTCGAGTATAGAGAGCTGGCTAATTCAAAGTTGACTTTTTATAGGGCAAAGAGGATAATTACATTAAATTAAAATCTGGAAATAAATAACTTGATTAATGAGATACAGTAAAAATTATAATACAAGGAGGCTTTATGGGAATAAAATATGAAACAGTTGTTCCGTGGGGAAGAACCTATGAAGAATATGCAGATATGTTCGCTTTAACAGAAGCGGATTTAGATCAATATATTTTAGGCTGTGGTGACGGGCCAGCCAGCTTTAATAGTCATATGCTGCGAAAAGGGAAAAGAGTAATCTCGATTGATCCGATTTATCAATTTAGTAAAGAAGAAATTGAGGAACGGATTAAAGATACATACCAGAATGTAATCAGTCAAACGAGAAAGAATGTGGATAAATTTATCTGGAATAAAATAAAGAGCGTTGACGAGCTCGGAGTAGTAAGAATGTCGGCAATGAAGGATTTTCTGGCAGATTATGAGGAAGGTAGAAAAACAGGTCGTTATGTATATATGGAGCTACCCAATCTTACCTTTAAAGATAATGAATTTGATATCTCCCTTGCTTCGCATTTTCTCTTTCTATACACAGATAATCTATCCCTGGATTTTCATATGAAAGCAATTGATGAGATGCTTCGCGTATCCAGAGAGATCAGAATCTTTCCGCTACTAGATGTTAATGCAGCAAGATCATCTTATGTGGATCCTGTCATCGATCGATATAAAAGTCTTGATTATATTGTAGAAGAAGCTACAGTTAATTATGAGTTTCAAAAGGGCGGCAATCGTATGCTTAAGATTATGAAGAACAGTTAAACGAACGATTTAATAAATTCACATGTGTATACAATAGTTAAATGATTATGAGTTTTGCAAATACCTAACGTTAATTATAAAAATGAGGTTGATTAATAATAAGTTTAAAAATAATTGATAGGAGGGGTGATGATGTCGGAATATTTTAGAGGACAGGTTGCGCAAATCGCACAAATCAATGTTGAAACATTACGTTATTATGAAAAGAACAAGCTGCTTCCTTCTCCAAAAAGAACGAAATCGGGTTATAGGGTTTATTCCGAAGCGGTGGTAAATCGGCTGGATTTTATTAAAAATGCCAAAGCATCAGGATTTACTTTAAAGCAAATCAAAGAAATGTTCGAAATGGCAGAAAAGCGGGATGTGAATATAGAAGAGATAAACACCGCGGTGGATGAAAAAATCAAGGAGATAGATGCACGAATTTCCAGCCTTGAGGAAATAAAGGATGCATTACTCTTTTTCAAAAATAATAGTGAAAATTCAATCCAATGTCCGCACATTCGTGCATTTTTAAATAATTTTCCTGAAGAATAAAAAACGCTTGACTTTGTACTTTACTACATACTTTATAATGGCAGAAACATATTAAGAAAGGAATTTGCCGTTATGAAGCTTGTTATTATTATACTTATCATCGGGTCTATTTTAGTGGTATTACTGTCTTTGCTTTTTCGTTGGTATATGGATCATTTTTTTAAAAAATTGAAGCTGCTTTATAAAGAAGCTATTTTAAAGGAAATTATCGTTGAAAAGGATTTAATCTATAAGGAGAACGATAAGAATAAATTAAAGATGGATCTATACAGACCGGGCGGAAAGAATAAAGATGAAAAAGTCCCTGTAATTATACTTTTGCATGGTGAAGGAATTGAGAAATTATTGAAGGATGTGAAGGAATGGAGCTTCTACATTTCTTATGGAAGAGTTATCGCCGACAAAGGATATGCAGCTGTAACCTTTCACCGTAGCCGAACGAATCTAAACTTTAACCATAAAGAAGTAGCGCAGGACATCATAGATGCTGTTGCGTATGTCAGAAATAATGCTGAACAGTGGAGCTTAGATGCAGACCGTATAGGTATATGGAGCTTTTCATTGGGAGGTTTATATTTAAGCTTGTTTTTAAAAGAGACACCGGAGTATATTCGTTGCCTTATTTCATATTATGGACTTCTGGATGTAAAATCAAAAGTAAAAAAATTAGATAGTGTAAGTAAAAATTATGAGCCGGAGAACTATCTGCCTGAGCAGGCCGAGGGCTTTCCGCCCTTGTTAGTTGTCAAGGCGGAAAGGGATAAGGTCAGAGGTGTTACTAAATCTCAGGAGCATTTTATGGAAGTAGCTAATAATAAAAAGCTTCCCTTTGAAGTTTTACTGCATCATACAGGCGGACATACTTTTGATGCCTTGAACGACAATGAAGAGACACAGGAGATTATGAATAAAACCTGGGATTTTATAAGAAAGAATTTGTAAAGCCTTCAACTATCCTTGCCAGAGGAATAAATTAATTTCCGGCAGCTAGTATTTATATTCACTATCGTAATTATTAAGAATTGATAAAGGGGTTTAATATCTGTTTCATCAGCGTAATTATAAATTTAATATAGTCTGTTTTATATATTCCTTCAAACTGCCGTATATGGAATTTGGGTCTTTATAATGATTAAGATAGTTATAATCAAGCTGATTAAAGCTATAATTCTTCATAACAAATTTTTGGAAAAGAATCTTTATATATGAATCGTCACAAATTCCGCTTGAACAATAATTGAAAATACCAACTTTTTTATTTAATAAAGGGTTATTATCTGTATTCATTAAGCCGGAGAAAAAAAGTACACTGGTCATACGTTCAAAAAGGGCAGTTAAGCGGGAGGGTAATCCGGCATACACAGGAGTTATAATGATAATTGCATCAGCTTCTATGAATTTATCATAAATTTCTTGAAAATGATCATTATCTGTTATTGGGAGTATACATCGTTTATTTTGTGAGCATTTTTCACATGAATTACAACTCTCTACTTTATAATCAGCCATATGTATGAAATCAAATTGATGATTGATCGGAAGCTCCTTTATCATCCTTTCTATTTCACTATTTGTTCCCCCAATACGATGGGAGCCGAAAAGAATAATGATTTTCACGATTTTCCTCCCTGCTATAACATCTTTTTTGTATGGTGCGTACTATTTATGACTCAATATTATGTAATTGAAACCGATTTTGGAGAAGCACCAATCGGACAAATCCGTACACATACCTCACAATTGTATTCGTAAGCAGGAATGGTCTGAGCTACAGAATGCTGATATGCGCCACAGGTCGTTCCTAGTAGCTCTTTTTCCTTGATCGCATTTGCCGGACATGCAGTCATGCAGGCTCCACAGTGTATACATACCTCCTCGCAGGACTTAAGACAATCTATTATTTCTGCATTGGTTAGTATTACACGTAAATGAGTCCAAGGGCCCCATTCATTATGCAGAAAAAGAAAATTATCTCCTATTTTACCGAGGCCGGTCTTATCTGCTAAATTCTTAAACCTGATACCGCATTTTCCTGGATAGGGAATAAGCGTACTTTGATATCCCATCTTATCCAGATAATACATTACTTTCTGTGCTTCTGCCTGTAAATGTAAATCTGCTGGATGAACAGAACCTTCCCGCGAAGCCTCAAAAGGAAACCAGGACCATTCTAAGGAATGTTTGACATGATGAGCCATAACAATAACAGATTGAAAATCCGGTAAGAACTCTGATAATAGCTCTTTTTCATTTTCAGTTAATTTCGTAAGATCTATTGCATCTGCTTCACAGCATTTCGGCAGTAAAGCTTGTATTTTATTTAAACTAATCATAATGCTCCCCCTGTAACAATTATTAAATATTGATTGCGTGTCAATTGTTATATTGCAGACTTTATAGCATTTTAACTAATGATACGCGAATAATTCTTAAAATTATTTTATAGAAACCATTATAATACATTTTGTGATTTTGTGTCTATCTTAATATGTCATAAAATTTTTTAAGAAGCTTAAATAAATTTATATGCAAAAATTCAATATAACATAATAAAGGTTGTAGCAAAAGCCTTTCGAGGGTTTTGATTAAACGTTAATCTTCATCATATTCTGAATTATTTTCTTCTCCCACGTCTTGTTTCCCATCAGTTGTTTCCAGATATGCAGCACCAAAATCATGCATCATCTCAAGAATGGGTATAATTCTTTCACCCAGTTCGGTTAAACCATATTCTACTTTAGGTGGTATAACAGGATATATATTTCTGTAAATCAAATGATCATCTTCTAAGCTTCTTAACTGTTTTGTTAACATTTTTTGGGTTACATCGGGTAATTTTTTCTTGATATCACTAAAACGCAATGCTTTATTGCTTAAGTACCATAAAATCATAATTTTCCGTTTACCGGAAAGAAGCTTTTGAACCAGCACCATAGGACAAATATCATACTTTTGGCATTTTTCATACATATAGCAGCTTTCATGTTTTTTTTCATTATTTATCATACAGATACCTCCATGTTGTCAAGAACTGCGGTTTTGGGCAGCGTTTGAATTAGTCTGTGCCGAGGATTACGCAGGCACAAACTTCTAAGCGTGTATTGTTCTTTTCAACAATTCACATCTTACCATAATTTTAAGTATCATAAAGGATACTTGGGCACTTATAAGTACCTTCTTGTGTTTATTTATAAGTCTTGTTAATATTACTATATTAATAGTACTAATTCAAACTATTTCTACAAAAGTCTGTGCCTTAAATTGTTACAAAAATAACAATCAGTAGGCACTTTTCATTGATGCTGATACAACGTAAAAGCAAAATAGGTAAGGAGAAGGAGTAATGGAGAAAAATATTGTTGTTGTCGGAGCTGGCTATGCTGGAATTCTGACTGCCAAAAAACTGGCGAAAAAATTAAAGCATGAAGCTGTCAATATTATTATTATTGACAAAAATCCGTTTCATACTATGCTGACAGAGCTTCATGAGGTGGCTGCAAACCGTGTAGATGAAGACAGTATTAAAATCAGCTTAAAAAAAGTATTTGCTGGAAGAAAGGTTAATGTAAAGCTTGATACAGTAAGCTCAATAGATTTTAATCATAAGAAGGTTGTTGGAGAAAATGAAATTTATCCCTATGATTATCTTGTGTTAGCAGCAGGTTCTAAACCGACTTATTTCGGGGTTGAGGGAGCGGAGGAATTTTCTTATAAGCTCTGGTCCTATGACGACGCTGTGCTTTTAAAAGAACATATCATGAATTCTTTTCGTGCGGCTGCTCGTGAGACAAAGGAAGCGGAAAGAAAAAGACTTTTAACCTTTTATGTTGTCGGTGCCGGCTTTACCGGAGTAGAAATGATCGGAGAGTTGGCGGAGTATGTACCAATTCTTTGCGAGAAATATGAGATTAAGAAAAGTGAAGTAACGTTAGTAAATATAGACGGGTTGAGCAGAGCAATTCCAACCCTCCCGGAGAAATTATCCGTTAAGGTCGCAAAACGTCTAGAAAAAATGGGTGTTAATCTGGTCTTAAATGCATTTGTTACCAAAGTTGGTAAGGATTTTATTGAATATAAGAAAGAAAATAAAGTACAGCATCACAGTGCCGGTACAGTAATCTGGGCGGCTGGTATCCAGAGTGCCGATATCACCAGTCAGGCAGGTGCCTCTTTGGAGGTGCAGCGTGGCGGACGTATACAGGTGGATCAATATCTTCGTTCTACTAAAAATCAAGATGTATATGTAATTGGCGACAACATGTACTTTATCGCAGAAGGGGAAGAACGTCCGGTTCCTCAGATGGTAGAAAATTGTGAGCAGAGTGCAGATACGGCAGCACATAATATTACCTGTGATATAACCGGTAAAGGAAAGCTAGAGGTATATAAGCCTGCATTCCACGGTGTTATGGTCTGCATTGGCGGTCGGTATGGTGTAGCCCATGTTGGATTACCTAATCATTTCTTCAGCCTGCCCTCCTTCTTTGCTATGTTTGCTAAGCATTTTATTAATATCATTTATTTCATACAGGTGCTGGGTTGGAATAAAATATTTAGCTATGTTAAGCATGAATTCTTTACAATCCGTAATTGCAGAAGCTTTGTCGGTGGACATCTTTCTAACAGAACACCAAGCTTTCTTTTAGTTGCCTTAAGAGTTTGGCTGGGTGCCGTTTGGTTATTTGAAGGCATCATGAAAATAGTTGAGGGATGGTTTACAAGTCCTAAGCTTACCGGCTTTTTTGGAGGAGCAAATGCTTGGTATAACAGTATTCTTAACCCGGCAGCAGGTGGCGGAGCAATAGACGGTGCCTCATCAGCAACAACTGCCGCTGCGGAAACTACAGTAAAGGCAGTATCAGTTGCAGTAAAGTCAGTCAAAGCACTTCCCGTATCAGCAGATGCAGCATCCGCAGCTACAGGTGCGGCTTCTGCGGCAGCAGATGCAGTTTCCTCGGCAACCGGTGCAGTAGCAGATGCTGTAGGGAATGCGGCAGCCGCAGTCGGTGATGTATTAATTAATTTTAATTTCTTAGGTTTATTTAAGATGATTTTTGTAACGGGCAAGGATTTAGCAAGTTCCACACTTAGTGATTTTGCCTTTAAGCTTGATATTCCGGTAATGAACTGGTTTGTAGATAAATTAATCCTTCCAAACGATACCATTCAGATGATCATGCAGATTTTTATTGTTGTAGCTGAAATCCTGATTGGCTTAGCTTTAATAGGAGGTTTATTTACCACCCCGGCAGCTGCCTTCTCCCTGATCTTACAATTTATGTTTGTATGTACTACCGGTCTTTATTTGGGAACCTTCTGGATGATATTTGCCGGTATCGCTGTGCTAATCGGCGCAGGCAGAAGCTTAGGACTTGATTATTATGTAATGCCCGGCGTAAAGAAACTGTGGAAAAGACTACCGATTGTTAGAAAGTTGTATATCTATAATGATTAATAATTTAACAATGAATAATGAAAAGAATACTCTCACCTATGAGGAAGCGATTGGGCTTGTAAGGATAGAGGTGGAACGTACCTTAACAAAATCACCCGTAATTATTCGAGAGTACTTAACACATCTGTCATTGTCTCAGGGAAAGTATATTCGGGCAGTTTCAGTGATTACCTGTGCAGAAGACAATGAAAGTAAAATCAGCCCGAATGCGGTTAAAATAGCTGCCGCCATTGAGATTTTACATCTGGCTACTCTGGTTCATGATGATATTATTGACAATGCGGAGCTAAGAAGAGGGAAAGCTACCCTGCAAAAAAAATATGGCAGAAAAACTGCTGTGATCTGTGGGGACTATCTTCTTAGCCTGACACTCAAAATAATAGCAGAGATACCGGACAGAAAAGAATATATGGATATTAATTTTCCTGATTATATAGGCAGACTCTGCCTGGGGGAATTAAATCAATATATCAATAATAAAAATTTAAATTTATCGATATTCCAATATCTAAAAATTATCTCGGGAAAGACGGCTGCTCTTTTTGAGGCATCCTTCTTTGCCGGGGCATTGATTGCCGGATGCAGTGAAAAAGAAGCCAGAAAATATAAACAGCTGGGTAACTATATCGGTATGATCTTTCAGCTTTCTGATGATTGTATAGATTTTGACACTACAGTAGAGGAAGCGAATAAGCCGGTGCAATCCGATTATGAACAGGGGGTTATTACCTTGCCACTTATTCATGCCCTAAAAGAAAAGGAAGCTTTTAGAGAAAAGGCAGCTCTTTTTACGGTAACCAGAGAAGAAATAAATGAAGCGGTTATGCAAACTGAGGGTCTTAAGTTTACTAAAAAAATCATTCAAAAGTATTATAAAAAAGCGATGCAAAGACTGAATGAGTTGGAGCTTTCCAAGACGAAGAAGGAAAGAATTATATTGCTGTTAAATAAAGCTTCTCGTATGACACAGGTACAATAGGCAGGATTAGTTAATTGCGAAACAATACTTGCAGTTAACAAGTTTCGCAAATACACAATAGGCAGGATAGATAAAAGGAAGAATGATAGATGATAGGATGGGATAAGGTTTGTTTACAAGATTTTTGCAATATACAGAAATAAAGACGAAGATTACAAGTACATTTACTTTCGCAATGACAATTGCCTTCTTACTCTATAAAGAGCAGACAATCAATTGGAAGCTTACACTGGTTTTCTTTACTGCGATGCTTCTGTTCGATTTAACAACAACAGCCATCAATAATTATATTGATACAAAAACTAATAATCAGAGCTTGGGTTTTCAAAGAAGGACCGCTTTATTGATAATATATTGCTTATTTGGGGTTAGTACCGCATTGGGTTTATACCTTGCATATTTATCGGATATCGTAGTTTTGCTGGCTGGCGGGGTCTGCTTTGTATGCGGCGTATTATATACCTATGGGCCGCTTCCGATTTCCAGACAACCGCTTGGTGAAATCTTTTCAGGTTTCTTTTACGGTGTAATGATACCCTTTATCCTAATGTATATCAATATGCCACAAGGATCCTTCTTAAGCTATCATTTTAGCTTAGATACCATCGCACTGGAGTTGAAGGTTATTCCCTTTTTCACCTTGATCCTATTTTCCGTAATACCCTTTTGTGTAACTGCGAATATCATGTTAGCGAATAACATCTGTGATATAGAAAATGATATTTTGGTTAAGCGGTATACTCTGCCCTATTATATCGGAAGGAAAGCCCTATGGCTGTTTGCCGGATTATATTACCTGACCTATGCCGTAACGGTACTAATGGTTATATTAAGAATATTATCCCCAATCTGTCTTCTTTCCTTATTATCAATTTTCTTTGTACAGAAGAATATCCGTAGGTTCTTCAATAGGCAGGAGAAAGCAGAAACCTTTCTCTGTTCCATTAAAAACTTTATGCTTATCATGAGCTTTCTTACAGTGGCTATCGCGATAAGTACTATAGTACGCTGATACAGCAGTTATTGTTAAGGTAAGAATCATCGTTTTTATCATCTTAACTATTTATTAAGGATAATTAAATTATGGTTAGGTAATTAAGACTCTTCGGCACAAACTAATTCAAAGGCAGGCATGTTATGTGTTGTGGAAAGTTAGAATAATTTTCTAGCTGCTTAAATGGTTTATTCATCCGGTTTCACAAATCGGATTGTAATAAAAATAAAAGAATGCCGCGAATGGCGGGAATAAGGAGGAAATTTATGAAAAAATTATTAACATTACTACTCAGCTTAGCATTAGTGGTTTCCATGCTCGCTGCATGCGGTAAGAGCGATGACGCGAAGGATACTGCAGATAGTGCTACACCTACGGTTGCTCCTACGACTGCAGCACCTACAACTGCTCCAGCTGTAACTGACAAAGCTGCAGAAGATACTACCGCAGCAGCTGCAAAAACAGGTCTTGCTGTTGTTACTTCAGTAGGAAAATCAGCAAATGCAGGTGAAAAAGACGGATTGGCTGAAATCGATTCTACAGTTGTTGCTGTATTAGTTGGCGAAGATGGTAAAATCTTAGATTGCAAGATTGATACCGCTCAGACAAAGATTAACTTCTCAAAAGAAGGTAAGCTTGTAACTGATGCTGCTACTGTATTTAAGACAAAGCAAGAGCTTGGCAAAGAATATGGTATGGGCGCTAAATCTGGAATCGGCAAAGAGTGGAATGAACAAGCTGACGCTTTCGCAGCTTATGTAATCGGTAAAACCGTTGATGAAGTAAAAGGTATTGCATTGAATGAGGAAGGTGTTGCAACAGGAGCTGATTTAACTTCATCTGTGACAATACATATTGGAGATTTTGTAGCTGCTATTGATAAGGCTGTTGCAAATGCACAGACTTTAGGTGCAATAAGTACAGACAAGCTTGGTATTGCGGTTTACACTGACATGGGTCAGTCAAAGGATGCTAGTGCAGATGGTGATGGTTTAGCACAGGCTTATTCTTATTATACAGCAGTTACTTCTGATGCTGCAGGCAAAATTACAAGCTGCTTAATAGATGCTTCTCAGGGTAATGTTAACTTCGATGCGAAGGGCGTTATTACTACTGATTTGAAGGCAGCTCCCCAGACTAAGCAGGAATTAAAGGATGCTTACGGAATGAAGGCAAAATCAGGAATCGGCAAGGAATGGTATGAGCAGGCAAATGCATTCGCAGCTTATGTAACAGGCAAAACTGTAGATGAAGTAAAAGGTATTGCGGTTAATGAAGAAGGCTTAGCAACAGGCGCTGATTTAGTAAGCTCTGTAACAGTTCATGTTACTCAATTCATTGATGTTATTGATAAAGCAGTTGCAAACTCAGCGAAATAATTTTAACTTTACTATCTGATAAAGCAGTTTATTGCTAAACAGATTGGGGGATTATTCATCGTCTTCTGATAAGGATGATTATCCCCCAATTTATATGAGCAGTCAGAGTTAAATAGAAAATTTTATATTATATAAATAATTTTATACTAATTTTATAGATAAGCATGCTATAGTGTAAATAATCTTGCAAAAGTCGTGCAGGCCCAAAGCCTCGCATACGAGGCTTATAAAGAATAGTAAAAACGCTATTCTTCAGGATTTATGCCCAATAAGCATGGGCGTTAGTGTGAATAGTCTTGCAAAGTACATGCAAGACTTTATAAGAATAGCACAAGACGCTATTCTTCAGGATTTATGCCCAAAAACATGGGCGTTAGTGTGATAAAAACTGATGTAATATAAAAACGCTGCATTATTCTATATATTGTATCAGTTTTGCTCACAATACTTATGTCATTTATTATCAATATAACAGTTGATATATATAAAATACAAAATGCTATTATATGCTGCCTAGAAGCACTTGTATAAACAGACAACATCATGTAATGTATAATAAAGCTTCGGTTATACAATACGTGTATGAGTTTCGCAAATGCCTAAAATAAATAGTGATGAATAGAAAGGTGATTCGAGGTGAATGGTTTGAGCAGAAAGATAATGATAATCCTACTGATAACAGCGGTGATATTTAATCTAAACGGCTGCAAAAAGGCAGAAGAAAAGAGATATGAGGCAAGCTTTTTGGAATTATTCGATACAATGACTATTGTAGTTGGATATGCACAGGATAAGGAAGAATTTTCAGAATATGCTCAAATGATTTATGATAAATTAAAAGAATATCATGAGCTTTATGATATTTATCATAACTATGAGGGAATAAATAATATCAAAACAATCAATGACAATGCCGGAATAGCCCCGGTTAAGGTTGATCAGAAGATTATTGATTTGCTTAAGCTGTCTAAGGATACCTGCAAGCTTACCGGAGGTAAAATGAATGATGCTCTTGGTGCGGTCTTGTCTGTTTGGCATGAGTATCGCACTGAGGGGATAGATGACCCGGATCATGCAAAGCTGCCTCCTATGGAGCTTCTAAAAGAGAAAGCAAAACATACGAATATACAGGATGTAATTATTAATGAAACTGAGTCTACAGTATATCTTAAAGATTCAGAGATGAGACTGGATGTGGGAGCTATCGCAAAGGGCTATGCAACAGAGATGGTAAGTCAGTATGCGAAGGAGAAGGGCTTTAAAAATGGTATGCTTTCAGTAGGAGGCAATGTGCGGACGATCGGAAGCAAGCTTGATCATAATAAAGAACTTTACTGGAATGTCGGTATTCAAAATCCTAATTTAAGTAGTGAGAAAACAAACCTCTATATCTTGAATTTGAAGGATTATTCTCTTGTAACCAGTGGCGTTTACGAAAGATATTATGTGGTCGATGGTAAGAAGTATCACCATATTATCAATCCGGACACCCTAATGCCGGCAGAATACTTTCTGTCTGTTTCTATAGTCTGCAAGGATTCCGGAATGGCAGATGCGTTATCAACTGCTGTTTTTAATATGCCATATGAGGAGGGAATTAAACTGATTGAGTCCCTCAAGGATACGGAAGCTTTATGGGTAATGAAGGATGGATCTATGTCATACAGCTCCGGCTTTCAAAAATTTATTAAGGAGTAGACTTACAAAAAGCTTACCTCTTATTTATCGCCTAAGCTTTATACACCGTTCAACCGGCAAAAAAGCACTGAGCGTGCTTTTCGCTCTGTATTTGTATGCCGCTTAAGCGGCAGTTGGGGGTTTATATGAAATCAAAAAAAGTTGCAGCATATGGAGTATTAATCGCATTAGCTTTTCTCTTAAGCTATATAGAAAGTATCATTCCTGTTCCGATACCGATACCTGGAATAAAGCTCGGATTAGCCAATTTGGTGGTTTTATCCGGGCTCTATACAATGGGTGTAAAGGAAGCCTTTGTACTATCAATGATACGTATCATACTAGTAGGGTTTACCTTTGGAAGTCCGTCTACTATGATGTTTGGACTGGCTGGAGGCTTGCTAAGCTGGTTATTTATGGTGATATTTCGTAAGCTGAAACTCCTAAGCCTCACAGGAGTCAGTATCATCGGCGGCATCTCACATAATATTGGTCAAATTTTAGTTGCGATGTGGGTTGTAAAGAATGCTATGCTAATTTATTACCTGCCATTTTTATTGCTGTCAGGTGTTGTTACCGGAACGATAATAGGAATCCTTGGATCCCTAATTATTAATAGAATAAAGAATTTTAGTACTAATATAAAGTAAATTATTTTACGGAAATCCCAAGCATGACGGTAGTATCATCTAAGTTATTCCATATCGAATGAGGGATTTTGCCATCTACCAGATACGACTCATCCTTTCTTAAAATAATACACTCATTATCCAAGATGATTTTAGCCTCACCCTGTGTTACAATAAAGAGATGACTATGGTTATGGGTGTGGTTTTCTAAGGGTCCGCCTCCCTGCTTTTGCAGATAGGCAATAGATCCGTCTATTATTTCGCCTACATTTTCAAATAATTTCTTCGCCTCAAAATTGATATGATTTGGCGGTGTGATAAAATTACTCATATTTTTCCCTTTCCTAGCTGCTTATTTAGCTCACTTGCGAGACAAAGCGCATCTCAAGTTTGTTTTCGCAGCACATAAATTTACTACCTGCATATATTTAGTTGGACTAAAGTCACATAACTCTTTTAGAAATTTATAATTAAAAAATGTCATTACCACTTTGTAATAGGGTAATGACATAATATGCGAAGCTTAAAATCATTATTACAGAAGATTACGTATTAAATCTGTGCCAGCAATAAAGGTTCCTATTGTACCTCCAATATTACTCATTACAATAACAAGTATAATCTTAAGAAAACGGTTTTTAAAAATTCCCTTAATACTGTAAATGTCAGTGGGTATGTTTTCAACATCCTTAACTGTAGGCTTCTTTAGTGTTGCTTCCACAAGACCGGCAAACCATCCGCAGGCCAGCAGAGGATGAAGCGTAGTGATTGGAGCCGCTAAGAAGGAGGTTAGTATACTTAAGGGGTGGGCTAAGGAAAAGGTGGTAAAGAGAGCAGCTAAAGCGCCGGTCCATAATACCCATGCAGATAACTGTCGTAAACCATCGTGGATATTAAGGACGAAGGAATATACTAGTAAGCCAGTTATCAGAGCAGGAATAATCCAGCCTGCCACCTTTGAAAAACGGCTCTTAGGTGGAACCACTGATATCTCCTCCATGTTTTGCTCTTTGAAGATTTCTTTTTTAATACCGGGAACATGTGCCCCGCCGAGTATTGCTACGACTTTTTTGCCAGGGGCATTTTTAATTTTATTCGCAAGATACTGGTCTCTTTCACTGAGTAGGATTTCGCCAACCTTGGGAAATTGCTCCCGCATACTGGTAAGCGCAGTTTCAAGCATATCTTCCTTTAATAAATTCTCTACATCTTCTTTGGTTATCTCGTTTTCATCCTCATCTGAGGAGAAGAGGAGAGTGACAAATAACTTCATCTTTTCTAAAAAACGCATCTTTCGCCAGATACGAAGGAAGGTTGTTTGAATACTGCGATCGGCAAGGACTAATGTGGCACCGATTTCCTTAGCACTCTCCATTCCCTGTATCATTTCTCCACCTACGGAGGTATTTAACTTTTTGGCCATTCTTTTTTGATAGGAACTCAAAATTAAATTGGCAATGAGAAATCCGATCTTCTTTTGTTTTATTATTTTTATTATATCAGTATTCTCCCATGCTTTGGGATTTTGAATGTTTTCGTAACGCTGCTCGTCAAGCTCAATACATACACTATCCGGGCGTTCTTCCTCTATTACCTGTTTCACGAGTTCTGCACTTTGCTTAGATACATGAGCTGTTGCAATAAGGATGAGTTCTTTGTCTTCATATTGTATTTTTGATACATTATCCTGATTCATTGGTTATTACCTTTCCTATGGGATAACAGCTTTACTTAACCAGTAAAACCACTTAAGGCGAGTATACTATCACTTGATTCTTAAGTCAAGTAATAACCATATTGTAATCATTTCCGTTAATAAATTTAAAAAATAAGTTAAACATTGAAAAAAGGTTGAAATAGCACTATACTATGATAGTACTGCTTCAGAGAATGAGGATAAAATAAATTTAGCAAAGATATATACGATAATAGAGAAATGAGGTGAAGGAAAGAGAGGGATATCTCACAAAAGTATAAGGGCAGTCATGTGTCATGTTATACTGGATTTTATTATGTTAGAATACCTTCTCTTAATTATTATGTTAGAAGAATTAAAACGACAAGTATATGAAGCAAATATGGAATTGCCAAGAAAAGGCTTAGTAACCTATACCTGGGGAAATGTAAGCGGAATTGACCGTACAAAGGGTTATCTTGTGATTAAACCCAGCGGTGTAGAGTATGAGCAATTAAAACCAGAAGATATGGTAGTTGTTGACCTAGAGGGAAATCGTATTGAAGGAAGCTATAAACCCTCTTCAGATACCGCTACACATATTGAACTATATAAGAGATATATGGATATTGGAGGAATAGTGCATACACATTCTACCTGGGCAACCTCTTGGGCTCAGGCGGGGAGAGCTATTCCACTTTACGGAACAACTCACGCGGACTATTTTTATGGCCCGATCCCCTGTGCAAGAGCTCTGTCAGAAGGGGAGATAAACGTTGATTACGAAAAAAATACTGGTTTAGTTATTATTGAAACATTAGAACAGAAGCAGATTAAGCCTAAGGATATGCCAGGTATTCTTTGCTCAAATCATGGACCCTTTACCTGGGGAAAAAATGCAGGTGAAGCAGTGCATAATGCAGTGGTTTTAGAAGAGGTAGCTAAGATGGCTTGTTACTCTGAGCTGATTAATGGTAATATTGTGCCTGCCCCTAAGGTATTAGCAGATAAGCACTATCTTCGTAAGCATGGTGAGAATGCATATTATGGACAGAATTAATATGCAACTTTTTCGATAATTCAAAGGGCAGCTATGTTATGGTAGAGTAATTTTAGAAAAAATGGATTTCGTCAAATTCACGAATATTTCGTATATTCGAAAGCTAAATTTAGCGTTTTCCTAGTTGCAAATAAAGGATTATTATAATAAAGTAATAATGATTAAAAGTGAATGAAGGCCGTTTAATTATGGTGAACTTGCCTTGTATAAATATTAAAGTTTACTTTATAAAAAGTAATATAGTATGTAAAATCAGCCTGACGCAAAGAAGTGTAGCTTTCTTTTGAGTCAGGCTTCTTTTAGTACAAATATACAAAATTAGATATAATAAGTAAATAATATTGGTTTGGTTTGTCTAAAATTATGTTGCATTTTAGGAAGTTTAGTAATATAATAAGTTCAATTGCCGTTTTTTTAACAATGTCAATAATAATACATATTTATAACTCAAGGAGAGACTATTTTATGAAGTACTTAAAAATTTTACTTCTATGTGTGCCCTTATCTTTTGCAGGCTTTTTCTTAGATTGGAATTCTACAATTATGTTTTTCTTAACATGCGCGGCCATTGTTCCTTTGGCAGGTTATCTTGGTAATGCAACAGAGGAAATAGCAGCTTATACGGGACCCAAGCTAGGAGGATTTCTTAATGCTACCTTTGGTAATGCAACTGAGCTCATCATCAGTTTCTTTGCGATTAGAGCAGGCCTGTATGATGTAGTAAAGGCATCACTTGCGGGTTCGGTTCTCGGTAATATCCTTTTGGTTTTAGGCTGTAGTATTTTTTTGGGAGGCTTAAAGCATAAAGAATTAAGGTATGACTCTCAGTTAGGAAGCTTTACTGCAACCATGTTACTTTTTGCAGTTATTGGATTATCCCTACCGGCAGTATTTACAATTAATACACCGGAGAAGCTGATTGTATCAAAATACGAGAGCTTAAGTGTTATAACCAGTGTTATTTTACTTACCATCTATGTTATAGGTATGATATATTCCTTTAAATCAAATAAAGATTTATATGGTGTTGAACATGCTGATGATATAGAAGCAAAATGGAGCCTGCCCTTTAGCATAACTGTATTAGCAATAGCAACAGTATTAATTGCTTTAGAATCAGAACTACTTGTTAGCAGTATAGAACCCATGACAGAAGCAGCCGGTATATCTAAAATGTTTGTAGGTATTATTTTAATCCCTATCGTTGGTAATGCAGCTGAGCATACAACTGCTATCATTATGGCCTTGAAGAATAAGCTGGATATTTCGATTGAGATTGCAGTAGGTTCCAGTCTTCAGATAGCCCTTTTTGTAATTCCGGTGTCAGTATTACTAAGCTTAGTTTGCTCCGCAACACCGATGAGTATCATTTTTAAACCCGTAGAATTATTTTTATTTGCTTCCAGTGTTTTTATCGCTAATCAGATTGTTAAATCGGGAAGATCTAATTGGATGGAAGGATTAAAATTAATGTCAGTTTATATAATTGCAGCTGTAGGCTTTTTTATTGTTGGTTAAGCGTGCTAGTAGATAAAGCTTTGACTATTCAGGGTCCAATATAAGTATTCCAGAGGGAGAACTTGTATTGGACCTGTTATATAGTTACCATAGGAAAGTTGATAATAATTTAAATGTATTTCACATAAGACTGATATTAGATTTTACATTATTAAGTTATAATGATTACAAAAGGTAAATCATATCGTTTGAACGAATTGAGATTTGTATACAAAAGTAAAACGATATATTTCGCAATTATCTATGTGATCGCATAGCAGAAAGGAGTAAGTATTGAATAAAGTATTGATAAAACTGGATACCTTTGATAAAATCAGAAAATTTGTTGATTTAACAGGACAGCTTGAGTATGATCTGGACCTGATCTCTGGGAGATATGTTGTGGATGGAAAGTCAATTATGGGGATTTTTAGCCTTGACTTATCTAAACCGATTGAGGTTAATGTTTACAATAGTAATGGTGGCTATCCTAAGGAATTAGAGGAATTTATAATATTAGCATAGGATAATGATAATATGCTTTGGCTTTCTGTTTATTCATATTACTATTTCAAATGATACAATAAAATTGTATCTTTTTTTTATACTATGAATGTACAACTATGTATAAATAACAGAGTTGATTTTAACTATTAAAATACGGTATAATTCTATTACTTAGTTATTCAAAAAGAAATAGACAAGCAAGGAGCAAGCTAATTATTATAATAACTTATATATTTATTAGTTATGCTAAATTGTAATGTATATAAAATCAAGATAATATAACAATAAGAGTATTTCTAAACTATATGATACATAAGAAAGTAGGTTAACAATGCAGCTTCTAAAAGACAGAATTCGAAGAGACGGTAAAATCCGCCCAGGTAATGTACTGAAGGTGGACAGCTTTTTAAATCATCAGATGGATATTGAACTGTTTGGTGAGATTGGCAAGGAATTTAAAAATAGATTTTCAGATTGTGAAGTTACAAAGATACTTACAATTGAGGCGTCCGGTATCGGAATTGCCTGTATTGCAGCACAATACTTTAAGGTTCCGGTAGTATTTGCAAAGAAAAATCAAACAAAGAATATTGCCGGAGATGTGTACACAGGAAAAGTAGAATCCTTTACCCACGGTAAGGTATATGATATTGTTGTATCGAAGGATTTTTAAAGGAAGGGGACAAGGTATTAATTATAGATGACTTTTTAGCTAACGGTAAGGCTTTATTAGGATTAATCAAGCTGATTAAGGATGCAGGAGCAACCTTGGTTGGAGCCGGAATTGTAATAGAGAAGGGCTTTCAGGAGGGCGGGGCTGCAATTCGTGAAAGTGGAATCAGAGTGGAATCCTTAGCAATAGTAGAAGCCATGAGTGAGGAGAAGGGTATCGTATTCCGTGATTAGTAAAGTGGAGACAGCTTCTTTAATAAAAGTTGCTGTCTCTCTTTTTAACTTATAGATGGAATAAATAACTGACAGCCTGCACAGTGGTTTTAAGCTTTACATTATTGCTTTCAATACCATCAAGACCGGATATTATCATAAATGCTAAAACTTTATCATCTGCCGCGGCATACTATTACAAAGCGAAAAGCACGCTTAGTGCCTTTTGCCTGCCCTTTGAATTTAATGATTTAAGAATGTAATTGCCTCCTCATAGCTTTTTACTTTTTTAACGGTAAAATATTTCTGGAATTCCTTCGTCCACATATCCATCTCTTCTTCTATCTCGTTTACTTCATTCATAATAAATACTATATATTTGCAACTGGTCTTTGCCATTTCGGGAATTAGAAAATTAAGGCCCCACTCGACATCCTCCTTGGCATCCTCGAAGCCATTTCTTGCGTCAACTACTAAATTACTGTTTTGATATTGCTTTAATAGCTCTAATGCAAAGGTTGCCGGTTTTCTGTAATCGTCAAAGCTACAGAATTTTTTCCAGGTTAATAACGCGATATTAATATTCTCAATATATCTTACATTACCAAATTCTGAATCATACTCATTCTTGTTATTCATAGGTATCCTCCCATCGTATCGTTAAAATATAATGTTATGTGAATTAATGATAGCTTTATCCATGACAAACAGGGATGCAACCTATTATAATGCCATAATTAGGAAATGTCTACAATATTGTGTATTAATTAGGTTAAGGGTAAAAATGCAATTTGAATAATTTTGTTACGTCAATTTATCAATGACCATAGAGACCTAGAGTATATAATGTAAATGTGATAACATCACAGAACCATATATCATATTGTGGTATAGTAAGCTCATAAAGAAATATATAATTATTTAGGCCGTAAGAGCGGCGGAAGGGAGAAAGCTATGGCTACGATAAAGATAACAAAACATAACTTTAATCAAGAGGTATTAAATTCAAAGGAGCCAGTTTTACTGGACTTCTGGGCAACCTGGTGCGGCCCCTGCCGTATGGTATCACCAACAGTAGAAGAAATCTCTGAAGAGGTAGAAGGAATTGCAAAGGTAGGTAAGATCAATGTTGATGAGGAGACGGAGCTGGCATCACAGTTTCGGATTATGAGTATACCAACTTTAGTTGTTGTAAAGAATGGAAAGGTTGCTGCAACTGCGATCGGAGTAAGACCAAAACATGATATAATGAAAATGCTTGAAATAAAACATTAGAACCTTTTAAGCTAATTCAAAGGGTAAGCATGTTAAGCTAGTACGATTAATATAGATAATAAATATCAATTCATATAACAATGCATTCTAGTGCACTATCTCACTCATAATTATGTAAATTGCTTTGAGTCGTTCAGCTTTCAGGCTGAGTGACAAAGTATTCAAAGCAGATTATATAAGGATGAATGAGACAGTACACTAGTTTTTTTATTTTAATAACGCTTGGTGTGAAAAAAGCTTCCTTAAATTTAAGTCCTTTATTTCATAGATAAATACTTCTATCATTCATATATGCATGCATATTTTTTGAATTCCTATAGTTATACATTAATACAAGGAATGATATTATAAGAGTAAATATCGTATCTGCAAAAGGCCTTGTTATTTTTTTATTTATCGATTATTCTATACTATATCATTTCAGTTTGGAGGGAGCAGTTTGATTAATCAGAAGGAGGATATTGTTTTCTTGCAGGACACGTTAGATTTCTGGAAGAAGATATCGACTACACAAAGGAATATACTGCAGCAGGCTATTATTAAAAAGAGTTTTGCAGCAGGGGAAGCCATGCACAGTAATTCTGATAACTGCTCTGGGTTATTTTTAATTCGCAGTGGTCAGGTAAGAGCCTATATCATATCGGAAAGCGGTAAGGAAATTAGCTTATATCGTTTATTTGAGAGAGATGTTTGTATTTTTTCTGCATCCTGTATGATGAAAAATATAGCATTTGATATTTATGTAGAGGTAGAAAAGCCGACAGAGGCTTACTTAATACCAACGTCAATATTTAATAAGTTTATGGATGAATCTCTACCAATTCAGATGTTTACCAATAATCTGATGGCATCCCGTTTCTCTGAGGTGATGTGGATTATGGAGCAGGCTCTCTTTACAAGCTTTGATAAACGCCTTGCTAATTTCTTATTAGAACAAGCACAAATTGAGGAAACCGATAGTCTAGAAATAACCCATGAGAAAATAGCGAATCATCTGGGAACTGCGAGAGAAGTTGTTACCCGTATGCTTAAATATTTTCAAAATGAAGGGATTGTTACAGTAAGCCGAGGCACCATAGATATCCTTGATAAAGGAAAGCTTAAGCATCTACTTGATGATAAATAACCGGATATATAGTTTACCTGATATACACACTGTCATAGTGGGTAAAATGGAGGGTGATAGAATGGAACTTACGATAAAGGAACAGTTGAAATCTCTTGCAGAGGAAAAATATAAAATATTTACATCGGCTTTGACTCCGGGCAAGGACAATATCCTTGGAGTAAGGATTCCGCTCCTAAGGAAAGTGGCAGCTAAGCTAGTAAAGGGGGACTTTAGAAGCTATCTGTCACAGGCAACGGACGATACTATGGAGGAGGTTATGCTTCAGGGTATGGTGATTGTAAGCTGTAAGGCAAAGGTAGAAGAGGTTCTTAAGCTTGCAGCAGGTTTTATACCGAAGATTGATTGCTGGCCAGTTTGTGACGGCTTCTGTAATGGTCTTAAAATCGCTATAACCCACAAGGAAAGAGTCTGGGAGTTTATTCAGCCTTATCTTAAGTCAGATAAGGAATATGAAATTCGTTTTGGTATAGTTATGCTGCTACATTACTTAACACCGGATTATGCACTTCCTGCTTTTGATCACTTTGACAGGATTAAGCATGAGGGCTATTATGTTAAGATGGCAGTGGCCTGGGTTCTGTCGATGTATTTTGTTAAGCTTCCGGAGCTGACCTTTGAGTATCTAAGAAAGAATGAGCTTGATCTTTTTACCTATAACAAAGCGCTTCAGAAAATAATAGAGTCCCGTCAGGTGGACTTCTCTACAAAGGAAATTATTAGGGGTATGAAACGTAAATAAATTGGTGGAGCTCTCTATGCTGTATATAGAATGGTATCTATAGACAGCATAAGGAGCTTTTTATTATGCTATTTTATAGAAGCTTTTTGAGATAATAGTCGTGGAACAGTAATCTCAAGATAGTATGGATGCAGTTGCTGTTTTTAGATTAAGTTAAGTGGTTATTGCATTGGCGTGAAGCTTAAATTTACAATATTTATATTTATTGAAAATATCACAGGATATTTGACATAGGTTTATTCAAAGAGTAAAATATTACATAAATCATGAAAATTAGACTTAAAGGAGGGTTATACCATGAAGCTAACATTTTTGGGTGCTACCCATGAGGTGACCGGAAGCTGTTTTTTGCTGGAAGCCTGCGGTAAAAATATTATCATTGATTGTGGTATGGAACAAGGGAAGGATACCTATGAGAATCAAGTGATTCCAGTGGCCTCTGCAGATATCGACACAGTGCTTCTAACGCATGCACATATGGATCATTCCGGTAAGCTGCCGTTACTCTATACACAAGGCTTTCGAGGAAGCATTCACGCAACAAGTGCGACCAGTGCTTTATGTGATATTATGCTTCGAGATAGTGCACATATTCAGATGGCTGAGGCAGAATGGAAAAACCGTAAGGGCAAACGCTCTGGTAACGAGCCCGCGGAGCCTATTTATGATATGGAAGCAGCTATGGCTACGGCAAGACTGTTTGTTTCTCATGAATACGGTGAAATCTTTAAGCTTTATGACGGGATAGAAGTCCGTTTTACCGATGTCGGACATTTACTTGGTTCCTCCAGTATAGAAGTAAGGATTACGGAGAATGATATCACGAAGAAGGTAGTGTTCTCCGGTGATATCGGTAACAGCAATCAGCCTTTGATTAATGATCCCCAGTATCTTAAGGAAGCAGACTATGTGGTCATGGAATCTACCTACGGGGATCGTAGTCATGGTGAAAAGCCGGATTATATCGGAGAACTCACGAAAATTATTCAAACTACCTTTGACCGTGGCGGCAATGTGGTTATTCCATCCTTTGCAGTCGGCAGAACCCAGGTTTTATTGTATTATCTACGTAAAATCAAGGATGATAAGCTGATACAAGGACATGGTAATTTTAAAGTATATGTAGATAGTCCCTTAGCAATTGAGGCTACTCAGATTTTTCATGAGCATATGTTGGGTTACTTTGATAGCGAAGCGATGGCTTTGGTGAACAAGGGTATTAACCCCTTATCATTTCCTGGGCTTTCCACTTCGATTACCTCTGATGAATCAAAAGCAATCAATTTTGATGATGAGCCAAAGGTAATCATTTCTGCGTCCGGTATGTGCGAAGCAGGAAGAATTCGTCACCATCTGAAGCATAATCTGTGGCGGGCCGATAGTACGATCTTATTTGTAGGCTATCAATCCGTTGGTACCCTGGGAAGACATCTTCTGGATGGAGCAAATGAAGTGAAGCTATTCGGTGAGACAATACAGGTAAGCGCCAAGATCATGCAATTAGCTGGGGTAAGCGGACATGCGGACAAGGATGGACTCGAAAAATGGCTTACCAGCTTTACGAAGAAACCTGAGAAGGTATTTGTTGTTCATGGAGATGATAAAGCTTGTGAAACCTTTACCGCGCATATCAGTAATGATCTGGGTTACTCTGCAGTGGCTCCCTACAGTGGTATGGTCTATGATTTGGCAGCAAATGTATGCATTAAAGAGGGTATGATTATTCCTGTTGAACCGAAGGCTGAAGGTGAAAAAGCAGTCAGCTCTGTATTTGAACGTCTTGTACAAGCGGGTAAAAGACTTGCTGCTGTTATTCAGCATAACAAGGGTGGAGCAAATAAGGATTTGGCAAAATTCATAGGACAGATCAATTCACTTTGTGATAAATGGGACAGATAGCATTGCATATAATATACTAGGTTTACACCATATTGGTACAATACTTTGCATATAGCGATACATTGCTGCGATTTTATAACGATGATTGCTTTTATAGGTTTATTCAAAGCATAGTACTGGAAAAGGAGGTAACCTTGGATAATTATAGATTACTGGAATACTATCACTGTTTTTCAACAAAAGAATTTGAAAAAGCAAATTTCTATCAGGACAATGACCTCGGAGCAGTCTGGACAAAAGATGCAACACAGTTTCGCGTATGGGCACCTACGGCAGAGAAGGTCATTTTAAAATTATATAGATCAGGTAATGGTGAAGATATGCAAAAAAGCGTATCGATGAACAAGGATTTATACGGCACCTGGATAGCTAAAGTGGCAGATAACCTAAATGGAGTTTATTATCTTTATGAGGTTACTGTAGGTGGTGAGACAAAGGAGGCCGTAGATCCTTATGCGAAAGCAGTCGGTGTTAATGGTAACCGCGGAATGGTTGTTGATTTAAGTGCTACCGATCCGCCGGGTTTTACGAATGAGGAGAAGCCAGCTTTTATAAGTGCAAATGATGCGGTTATCTATGAGCTTCATATCAGAGATTTTTCAATAGATAGTAGCTCTGGTATGAAAAATAAGGGAAAGTATCTTGCATTTACAGAGAGCGGTACAAAAAACACCTTCGGGGAAAAAACCGGTATTGATTATTTAAAGGAGCTTGGCATTACGCATGTTCATCTGCTGCCTACCTTCGATTATTCATCGGTGGATGAGAATAGGCTTACTGAGCCCCAATTTAATTGGGGTTATGATCCGAAAAATTATAATGTTCCTGAGGGTTCTTATTCTACAGATCCTTACCACGGAGAGGTTAGAATCAAAGAATTCAAGCAGATGATACAATCCCTGCACCAGAACGGTATACGGGTTATTATGGATGTAGTATATAATCATACGGCAGAGAATACAGAGTCTAATTTTAACAGGCTGGTTCCCGGATATTATTATCGGCTTGCTCCAGACGGCAGCTTTTCCAATGCCTCCGGCTGTGGTAGTGAAACAGCCTCAGAACGTGCCATGATGAGAAAGTTTATTCTTGATTCAGTATTATATTGGGTTAAGGAATATCATATTGATGGCTTTCGTTTTGATTTGATGGGTATTCATGATATCTATACCATGAATGAGGTCAGACGGGTTTTAAATGAAACAGAAAAAGGAATTCTCGTGTATGGCGAGGGATGGACAGGAGGTTTATCCCCATTACCGGATTGGGAGCGGGCCCTGAAGGTCAATATTAAAAATATGGATCCTAATATAGCTGTTTTTAATGATAACTTTCGAGACGGTATTAAGGGCAGCGTATTCTCTGGTGCGGAACGGGGGTTTGTCGGTGCCAGGGAGGGACTTGAGGATACGATTAAGTTTGGAGTTGCGGCAGCTACGCAGCACGCCGGAATAGATTACTGGAGGGTACTGTACTCTAATTCGCCCTGGGCTATAGAACCGACGCAGTGCATCAATTATGTATCCGCTCATGACAATTTAACGCTATGGGATAAACTTAATCTTGCGGGACCCTTCGAATCAAGAGACGATATTGTAAAGATGAATCTACTTGCTGCTTCCATTATTCTGACCAGTCAGGGAATACCGTTCTTTCAGGCCGGGGAGGAATTCTTAAGAAGTAAACCGCTTAATCAGGAAAATACTTTATTTGAAGGAAACAGCTATTGCTCACCGGATACTGTTAACAGCTTAAAGTGGGATATGGTTACGACAAATAAAGAAGCGGTGAGTTATTATAAAGGCTTAATCGCTTTTCGTAAAGCACATCGTGCCTTTCGGATGACAAAAGCGGAGGAGATAAGAGCCTACTTGAATTTCTATGGTTGGCTGGGGCCAGGACTTATTGTATATGAATTAAAGCACCCAGAGGATAGCCCTATATGCGTTATCTATAATGCAAGCCGGGAATATAAGACAGTACAAATACCGGAGGGAGAATGGAAGGCTTATATTAAGGGTAGACAGGCGGGAACAGAGGTACTTGAGATAATATCAGGCGGATTGGTGACGGTGGAACCAATATCAACTATGGTTATAACAAGATAAAATTAGGCTGCTGCAAAAGGATAGATAAAATTTGCAGCAGCCTTTGCTTATTAAAATATAGTAGCATTCATTTTAGTAAAAGCTCTTCATATCTTAATGCTTTATGAATTTTGCTCCGATGCACCGTTTATTTATTGCGGAAGGCGCTTATTATCCACTCCCTTCGTCAATGCATTTTCTATTGCCTTCTTTATAACTTTACTGGAATTAGTAGCTCCTGATACGGCATCAACAGTAAGGCTTTGTTTTTTTATGATGTCAGCGATTATACTTTCTGCCGGTTTACCTTTCCCATTCCCATTCTTATGTTCAAGTAAAAAGATATCAACTATTGCTCCAGCTTTCATCGTAACTTCCACCTTCGCATAGATAAAATTCACATTACAGCTTCCTATATATTTTCCGTCAGGTATTTCAGATAAATTAATATCTTCAAATGTAATGGCTGCAACATCTTTTTTGTAACGATTTACGCTACTTAAGTAAATAAGTAAAGCGGTAAGACTTAAGAGTATAACAATACTGGGGATAGCAATTTTTAGATGCTTCTTCATGATAATTAACTTCCTTTCAAATGTTTTAAATGTAGGTAATTGCGAAACTCAGTAATTGTAAGTATTGTATACACAGCATATACTATTCTGAAGCGAAATTAAGCTCTGAAGAGTGTTGGAGCGAAGAAATAGTATATGCTGTGTATACAATTAATCAAACTATATAGTTTCGCAATGAATGATTTTAAGTGCTTCATTGCAGCTATACCGATATGGACTTTAAAAGTATATCAAAGCCATCCTTTAAAAAAGCCTCCTTAGTAATTTGGAAATACTTCGATAAGTACTTTTCCTTTTCTACTGCCATTTTAATAATACCAGAGATACCTGCCCACAAAATGAAAACTGTCTCTATGACCGGTATGTTACTTCTTATATAGCCTTCCTTAATACCCCTTTCAAGCATTGCTGCAATGACCTTATTGATTTCTTCTCCGACTTCATAGATTTCTTTATAAACAGGAGGGGTCTTTGGTAAGTCAATATCCACATTAATTTCCTTAAGCATACATTCATAATAGAGTGGATAATTCTTATGAAAATCAGCAAGTGAGTAGCAAAGCCTATAATATTGCTCATATATATCCGTGCTTTCTGAGATAGCCTCTATTATATGCTTTAGATACAGCTTCATGCTAATTAAGGTGATGGAGCTGATCAGTTCATCTTTGTTTTTAAAGTATACATAAATAGTTGCTTTGCTATACTCGGCTTCCTTCGCTATATTATCCATGCTTGTATTTTCAATACCTTTTTCTAAAAATAATTTCTCGGTAGCTCGAAGGATATTATCTCTATGAAACCTTGCCAATGCTTCTTTTTTATTTTCCGACATCAACACCTCCGAAGTATTTATGAGTTTCGCAATTGCTTTATATGAAACAATCTAAACTTACGTTATAAAAATTAAACTAACGGTTTAGATAATTATAGTAAGCAGTAATATCTTTGTCAAGTATTTTATTAGCAATTTTATACTCTTCACAATATTATAATTATGTATCTGGTTCCTATATAAAAGGAGCAGATATAAACACATAAAACGACAAACTATTTGACACTTATTTCTACCTGGCATAAACTAAGAGTATCGATAATTAATCCAATGGGTAACAAGTGTATGATATAGGATAAGGAGTGAAATATTTGAACAGCAAAAGCTCATCCATTCTGGGACCGATTAAAAAAGCTAATATAATCATAGTTTCAGCCATTTTCTTAATACTGATTTGTTTTTTACTGCTGAATATCAATAATAAAAACAGAGAGCAGGAGGATAAAATACTGATTAATACCTTTGGGAAGCAGCGTATGTATACCCAAATGTTAAGTAAGGACGCTAACCAGTTATATGCAAAGCTACAGATTTATGATAAGAAAAATCAATCAGCAGTGGTACTAGAGGAGGAGATATCCTTTATAAAAAATAATATAAAACAGACCAGGGAGGAATTTGCCCATATCCTTCAGTCGATCAGGAGTAATTCGATACAGGTAGGTACCCATTTAGTACATATGAATACTTCACAGATTAACCGGTCCGAGAATTTGATGGAGATAGAGAAGGTATGGGCTTTATTTGATCAAGCAGTCCAGCAGATGCTTCAATCAAATAAAGCTGATAGTACTTGCCTTGCGGCAGTTAACTATATTAATGACCATAATATGGAGCTGTTAAACCTATCAGATAAGCTATTAACTCAGTTATTGGATTATACCATCAAAGATGATAAGAGGATGGAAGTGATAGCCTATACCATGATAGGGTTATTGTTCGTTCTGGTTTTGGTATCATTATTCCACCTGCAAAGATATATCATAAGGCCATTTCATCAGCTGCATAAGGGAATTACTGATATAGGTTTAAATGAATATCCATTAAGAGCTAAGCAGCCGACAAGAAAAAAGGTACTTCCAATCGTCGCAGATATTAATGATATGTTTTTAAAAATTAATTATTTGATTTCATTGATCGAAAATATTAATAATAATGACTCTTTCATGGAGACTCTTGATTATATAAAAATTAAATTTTCATCCTTTATCCCGTATAATTATATCGGGATAGCACTAATCAACCAGGATGAGAAGCTGCTTAAGGCTTCTTATGGTGTGACAGATGGAACCATTATGGGCTTACCGGATAATATCGTAGGGGCAACCTGGCCGGTAAGTGATACAAGTCTGGAAGCATTTCTTAAGTCAGGAGAGGCAAGAATTATTAATGACTTGGAGAGATACTGTGAGGGTAAGCCGTTAAAGCCGTATAATAAAATCATATTGGAAGCAGGTGTTAGAGCATCAATCGCATTACCGCTAAAAGTCTCTGGAGAGGCTGTCGGAATGATTTTTTTCTCCAGTAAAAGCAAAAATGTATATAATGAAGGACATTTAAATTTTCTTAGTACCCTTGCAAACAGTATTGCTATCAGCTTAAATAAGAATATATTCACCAGTGAGATCCTTTACAGCAGTATCTTAGCTCTGGCAAAGCTATCAGAGGCAAGAGATGAAGATACCGGAGAGCACATGGAAAGAATGGCGGTTTATTCCAGAGTAATCGCGCAGCTTTTATATGATAATGCATGCTATGCGGATGAACTCACCATAGAATATATTGATCAAATTGAACGTTTTAGTCCACTGCATGATATCGGTAAGGTTGGAATTAACGATGGGATTCTTTTAAAACCCGGTAAATTAACACCGGAGGAATTCTATGAGATGAAGAAGCATACTGTGTTTGGAGCGGAGGTCTTAAGAACGGCAGATAGAAATCTGCAAAACAGAGGGAAAAGTATCTTTGGATTAGGAATAGAAATTGCAGAAGGACATCATGAAAAATGGGATGGGTCAGGCTATCCGTATCATAAGAAGGGGAAAGAGATACCTTTAAGTGCAAGAATTGTTGCAGTGGCTGACGTTTTTGATGCTTTAACCAGTAAAAGACCATACAAGGAGGCCTTTTCCCTTGAAAAGACTTATCAGATCATAGAGGAAGGGAAAGGTAACCATTTTGATCCGGTAATTGTAGATTTACTTTTTGCTAATCGTAACCGTATTGATGAGATATATCATAGATATCATTCAACATATCATAAAACAGAAAATTAGCTTCAATTATTTGAAGCTGATTTTTTGTTTTATAAAATTCTAACATTCCAATAAGTTACACAATATCAGTGAATAAAAGAAAATAGTATAGTAATACAAAAATATGCTCATATTATAACATAAGCATTTATATCTTATATATCAAATTTCAACACATCTTGGAGGTGCTTTCATAGTGGGGAAAATAGAAGATGCCAAGGATAAAACCGTTGGTAAGGTGATGGAGGCAGCAGGTAGAATAACCAATGATCAGGAGCTTGCGTTTGTCGGGAAGTTTAAAACTCTTACAACTAATGTAAAGGATAGGCTTTACGATGTAAAAGAGGATGTTTATCAGGAAGCGAATGAACTTGCAGACAAGGCAAATGAAAAATTGAATAATAAAGAATAATATTGGTAATTGCGAAACGATATAGTATTACTAATTGTATACACAGCATATACTATTCCTTCGCTTCAACGCTCTGCTTAACTTCCGCTCCGGAATAGTATATGCTGTGTATACAATACTTACATTTATGAGTTTCGCAATTACCTAAAAGAATACTATCTTGAAAGGAGATATCGTATGCCAGAAATAAGTAATATCATTGTATGGCTGATTTTGGGAGGAATATCCGGTTGGATAGCTAGTAAAATTACTGGCAATGATGAAAATATGGGTATAGGACTTAATCTTGTTGTAGGAATAGTAGGAGCCTTTGTCGGTGGTTGGTTAGCCGGTATCTTCGGTCTTGGTCCTGCAACGGGGCTCAATCTATGGAGCTTTGTAATATCGATTGTAGGTTCGGTTATTTTACTTGCAATTGTGGGTCTATTTAAGAGAAAATCCTGATAGTTTAATTAAGCTGCGAAAGGGCAGCGGGCTTCTACCTGCTACCCGCTTACAGCTTTTTTATAAGATTAGGATGCAAAAGCCCATTTGCAAAATGTGATTCGTCAATTTGCAGAATTTATATTTGTGAAATTGTGATACAAAACAAGATTTACTCGCAACATAATTATTTTATTGAATAAGTGACAATATATGTTATAATTTGGTTGAGGAGTAAATAAATTAAAAATTAGAAAACTAGATTGAAAAATCAAGAAAATTTCAATCGGCAAATTTATTGCTGCCCAATCGCAGTTTGTGGCGGCATGGAGGATTAGTATGTCTGATATCTGTAAATTATATATTAACAATGAAGAATATACCCTTATTAAAAATTATAAAGATATAGAAAAATATCGTAAGAGTTTAAACCGTCTTGTAAAAAGTAACTTTGGTTTTGATTTTGAAGACTGGTATCAAAAGGGATTTTGGACTGATAAATATATTCCATATTCTCTTTTATTTCAGGATGAGGTGGTTGCTAATATATCGATAAACCCAATTGATTTTCTGATAGACAAAAAAATAGTTAAAACTCTGCAGATTGGAACAGTGGCAACAGAGGAGGCCTTCAGACACAGAGGCTTAAGCAGGGCTTTGATGGAAATTATTTTAAGGGAACAGGATGCTTCCTGTGAATTGATATATTTATATGCTAATGATACTGTGCTGGATTTTTACCCTAAATTCGGCTTTCAGAAAGCAGACGAATACATATACAGCAAAAGCTTTAACCAGGACAGTAATAAGCTTTCTAAAAGAAAGCTTATTATGAATAGGGAAAGCGATCTCGCTCTTATAACAAGACTGGTTAACCATACGATACCCATATCCAAAGTTCAGATGCTTGGTAATCCGGGACTTATATTTTTTTATCTGATATCCTTTATGTCTGATAATATCTTCTATTTTGATGAAATAGATTTGGCAGCTGTAGTTGAGATAGAGGATAACGCAATTAAGCTGATTGATATTTTTAGTGAGAAAAGCTTTGATTTAAATAAAGTAATTCAGTCGCTGGTGGAAAAGGATGGGACGAAGGTATCTCTTGGATTTACTCCAATGCAAACAGATTCCTTCGATTGCGAGAAGCTTAGGGAAGAAGAGCTAACCTTTTTTATAAATAAAGACTGCTTAATCGATAAAAGCAGATTCCCTGCTCTATCACATGCATAAGCAAGCATCCTGTGTGGTTACCTAAAAATAAAAAGGAATGTTAAATAATGAATATTCAGATATATGGAGCATCAAAATGCTTTGACACAAAGAAGGCCGAGCGTTATTTTAAAGAACGTAATATAAAATATCAATTAATAGATCTTGCAAAGTTCGGTATGAGTAGGGGTGAACTAAATAACATAAAGCAGGCAGTCGGAGGACTAGAAAAGCTCATTAATCAAGGATCTAAGGATAGAGAGCTGGTTATCTTATTAAATTATCTTTCTCCAGAGGATAAGGAGTTAAAATTACTAGAAAATCCGTTGCTATTCATGACTCCGATTGTTAGAAACGGTAAAAAGGCAACTGTGGGCTATCAGCCGGAAATATGGAAAACCTGGGAATAATATATCATTTAATAAACATGTCTACCCTTTAAATTATACCAAGGAAAACTTAGAAAGCCTTGCTTGGTATACTGAAGTGGATTATAATATAAGTAGCAGAAGATAAATATGGTAGTTAAGGAAATAAATAAATTGCGAGCCGTTTATAAGCGCAGAAAAGAGGATGTTTATGGAAAGAAGAGCAAACAAAATTTTTGCACCTATGAGTAAAAAAATCTCTCTTAAAGTAATTCCGGGACATTTTGCAACCAGTAATTCCCACATTAATCTGTATATTGATTTAACGACAATGAAAACCAGACAAAGTGAAGCAGCTGAGGCAGCTAGAATTATGGCAAAGCAATATATCTTAAGCACGCTCGTTGATACGATTGTATGTCTGGATGGCTGTGAGGTAATCGGTGCATTTTTGGCTCAGGAGCTTAACGATTCCGGTATCATGTCCATGAATGCTCATCAGACCATCTATATTACAGCACCTGAATTTAATACGAATGGTCAGATGATCTTCAGAGAGAATATACAGCCGCTTATTTTCGGAAAAAATATTATTATTCTGGCCGGATCTACAACTACCGGAGATACCTTAAGAAAGAGTATTGAATGCATCAGTTATTACGGTGGAATCATGCAAGGAATTAGTTCCATCTTCAGCGCTGTGGATAAGGTAGATGATATTCCTGTTTACTCTATATTTAAATCCAAAGATTTACCCGACTATTCTAGTTACAATATTGGTGAATGTCCGTTATGTGCTTCGCAGCAAAGGCTGGAGGCAATAGTGAACGGATATGGATATATTAAGCTATAAAGTAGAGTGGATATATTGGATTAAAAGAAAATGATGCTTATAATCAGAACCTATAGAATGAATGTTTATCAAACAGTTCAGTTCTATAGGTTCTTATTATATTACATAAATTTTTTCTTTTTGAAGTAGATAAAACAAATCAATGCTACGATGATACTTAAAAGTATCACATACAGGTATCCAAAACGCCAAGTGATTTCGGGCATTGCCGTAAAATTCATGCCGTACCAGCCGACAATGAGCGTCAGAGGAAGAAATACGGTCGTCACTACGGTAAATATCTTCATAATCCTGTTAAGATCGTACTCCAATTGCGCATGATATGCTTCCCTGACTTGTACACAGTATGCTTCAAGCATACGTGTATTGTTACTCAGTCGCTCAGCTCTGCCTGAAAAAACGCGGAAATAATGCAGATATTCCTCATCAAAGATATCAGCAGTATTCTCTTCCAATTCTTCCCCAATGGATATAAATTGCTGATAATAATTATCAAGCATTAACAGCTTCTTTCTAATATTCGTAATGCTGTGGTTAAAATCCTTCTCCAGCTTTTTGTCATTGATCATATCCTCATATTCACTGATCTCATCCTCAATTTCTTCCAAAAGAGTATGATCTTCACTGATAAAGCGTTCCAATACACCGAATATCAGACGTTCCTGAGTAAGTCTTGATAGATTAATATTTTGCAGCAAATCCTTCAGCTTATGAATCGTACTGTTATCCTTATCTTCGATTTGTACCATGAGAAGTAAATTTTTTTTAATATAAATGCCAATCCGGTCCTGAACCTTTATAATCTGACCCGGGTTGATTGCTAATATAATCCCAAATAAGTAATCATAATAAGAGTTCAATGTTCCGTGAAGATTTTTTCCGTCATTTTTGCATTCATATACCGTTATATAGGAAAATCCAAATTGATTATAGCATTGCTCCAATTCCTGCAAAGAAACAATACCAATAGTTAATATATCAGGGTTGTAATCGTCTAATGTAATCTTTTTAATTGTATCCTGAATTTGATAATACATAAATGCTCCTTCCCTTACCTTTTCACCCTTAGTTTTATCATTATTCCATAATTTAAGCTATGAAATCTATTATACCTGGAAAAAAGCAGATGTAAAGAAAGTTTATATAGAAGAAGGATTATGATGGCAATTCAGTTATAATTTGAAGTTTATAAGGAAGGAAGAAGCTGCAATCAAGCTAATACCGGTTGGAAAAGCTCTCAATGCAGAATGCGTAAAATAATCCGATTTTGTCATAGGATTATTTACGCATAAAGCAATTTCAATGAGTGACCAAATAATATTTTATTCCAAAATAAAGGATGCAAGCTGCACACTTCCCTGACCGGTAAATGTAAAATATAAGGCTTGAACACCATCCGGAATAATTATATCTGACGAATATTCCTTCCAGGCATTTGAATATGCCACTGAGATTTTTCCATGTGCCGGACCATTCCATGAGGTTTTTACTTCAAAATCCCCTACAGCATACCCACGCGCCTTTATTTTTATTCTGCGGATACCTTTACAATCAAAGTACTTAAAACCAGCTGTGGCAGAGCTTTTCATGTTAGCAATATAGCCAATTTCTTCATCCCCATCTTTCCCATCCTGTGTGATCTTTGGAAATTGATTGTTCATCCATGAGGCTGTAAAATCAGTATAAATTGATTCTTCGTTGCAGAACAGATTGCAGGCCAGATAGGCAGGATATTCTCCAAATCCTTTGAGTGGACCGTTATTAGGACCACAGGAAGTCAATTCCACTTGTGGGATTGTACCGTCCTCCAGAAATTCGATTTTCTCCATACAGCCTTGTCTGCTAAAATTGGTTCCATTTGTATGCCTATGATAAAAAATGTACCATTGATTGTTGATTTCTATAATACTCCCATGATTATTACCACCATAGAACATAGGTTTTTTTGCAGGCTTATAAGTACTGATATGTAAATCACAGTTGCTTATAATTACTCCTCTATATACAAAATCCTTCGTAGGATATTTACTGGTTGCATAACATAATTCATGCATAGATATGGAGGAATACACAAAATAATAAGTATCCCCATGCTTTCTTATGGATGGAGCTTCAAAAAATTCAAAATTCTCAAAACTGGTTCCCTTACCGTAAGGTTCACTCGGTACAATAATGACCGGATCCTCAATAATAGTTAACATATCGGGTCCGAGAACTGTAGCCATGGCCCCGCTTCTGGATTTATTACCTCTGTTACAGAAACCTGTATAAAGATAGACTCTGTCCCCTTCTCTCAGTACACCAGGATCAAATTGAGGTTCATCTCCATTCCTTGTTCCCAGAATAGTCCCATCTGAATAATGCACATAGCCATAAAATTTATATTTGCCGGCTGGAGTGTCACTAACTGCAACTGAAACGATGGAGCTTTTGCTGTCAACAAAGTATAAATAATATCTGCCATCTGGCCCTACCGCTACATCAGGTGCATAAAGACAGCTATCACGGTCTTTATTGTTTTCTATATCTGTAGTTTTGAAAATAACACCTTCATTTCGCCAGTCAGAAAGATCATCCTCCGGTGCCGACCAGCATACATAATCATTCAGGCAGTACGCATAACCGTTAAACTGGTCATGTGAACCGTATAGGTAGACTCTGCCATTAAAAACATAAGGTTCACCATCAGGAATGTATTCCCAGGATGGAAGATATGGATTTAAACCCTGTTTTTCCATTTTATCGCTCCTTTGATGTAATTGTTTAGCATAAAATCATATAAACATATTGATAAAAGACTTTAATTTAAGATGTAAAATTCGCGCTAAATAAATTATATGAGATAAGAATGATTGATACAATGATATATACTCAGCATAAAATGAACTATATTAATGATTGTTATTTCTTTTTGTGCCATTTACCGATAATTAACAAATTGTATATTCCTTCTTTCGTCCTTTCGCTTTCTAATCTGAAATGCTGCAGCGAATAGTATTTGATCTGAGCATAGGTTGAATTCAAAATTAATATATGATATATTACAGAAGTTAATTGAATAAACAAAATTTCAAAATAGAAACTAAACAAAGGGCAGACATATTAGGTTAGTATATTAAAGAGAATAATTTGGAACTACATAAAAGAACTGGAGGAGAACGATGAGTAAACCGAAGCTGACCCTATCACCAATAATATGTGATGGGATGATTTTACAAAGAGAGGCAGTTAATCATATTTATGGAACAGATACCGGAGCAGATACGGTAACAGTAATTTTTAGGGAGAAGGAGTATTGTACGCAGGTCAAGGATAACGGCGATTTTACTGTTGAGTTACCTCCGACGGCTGCAGGTGGTCCATATACAATGACGGTTAGAGGTAGTAGCGAGGTTATTATATCGGATATTTTGTTTGGAGATGTATATATATTAAGTGGTCAGTCCAATATGGAACTGCAGCTTCAATGTGTACTTGATGTATCTGGAGACGAAATCAAACATACCAATGAACCGGAGATAAGGCAGTACTATATTCCTCCAAACTATAATTTTAAAGAGCCTGAGAAATATATGGTCAAGGCATCCTGGAATAAGGCAATAAAGAGTAATATTATGGAATTCAGTGCGGCTGGTTTCTTTTTTGCCAAAGCAATAAAGGAAAAGTATAATATTCCGATTGGTTTGATTCAAACAGCGGTAGGAGGAAGCCGTGTCGAAGCCTGGATGAATCCGCTGACTTTGGAAAAATACGGAGATTTAGTACATTCCGTGGAGGAGTTCAAAGACATTACCCGTTTCAATTCTTTTGTTTCAGAACAACAGAAACAGACAGAAGATTGGCTTACTGCTCTTGAAGCAGAAGAACTTAAGCCGGAGGGTGATGATTATACAAAATGGAGCATCTGTAAAGTTCCGTCATTGGTATCAGATTATGGAAGAGGTAGTTTTCATGGCTCTGTTTATTTGTATAAAGAGGTAGAACTGAAAGAAATGCCACAGAAAGATGATGCATATATCTATCTGGGTGCAATTATAGATTCTGATCAAGTATGGATAAATGGTAAGCTGGTTGGAAGAACAGAATTTCGCTATCCCTTAAGAAAATATACAATCCCTGCTGGCATATTAAAAAAAGGAAAGAATACTCTATTAGTCCGTATTGTTATAAACAATAGTAATGGTGGTACTGTAAAGGGAATGCCTTATTATCTTTATTGCGACGGAGAAAAAATAGAATTAGAAGGCGACTGGTATTATAAGATTGCAAAGAAAGCGGAGGAAGCTATGCCTGCGACCTTATTCCCGCCTCTTTTGCCGATTTGTTTTTATCATACCAATGTTGTACCTCTTTCAAGAATAGCGATTAAAGGGGTGCTATGGTATCAGGGAGAAAGCAATATTGGATATCCCTGGGATTATGCAGATAAATTTACAGATTTAGTAGCAGATTGGAGAAGTCTGTTTAGCTTTGATGTCCCATTTATCTATGTCCAGCTGCCTAATTACAGCGAACCCTTGAATGCCTCGGAGGATGTGGGATGGATTGAGCTGAGGGAGCAGCAAAGGCGCTGTCTTGCCATTGATAATGTTGCAATGGTGACGACGATAGATATCGGACAGAATAACGATATTCATCCGCAAAATAAAAAGGATGTCGGAATTCGTCTTGCGAAAGCAGCGAGGTATCTGATCTATAAGGAGGATATTACTTATAGTGGGCCTTTACCACAATATGCAGTTGCTAATGGGAAATCTGCGTTGATATCATTTCAGTATTTGGAAGAGGATGATTGCCGAAGCGAGTTAACTAATTTTGAGCTGGCTGGGGAAGATGAAGTATTCTATACGGCAAAAGCAATACGTGAAGGAAGGACTATAATGGTTTCCTGTGACAGTGTAGAAGTTCCGGTCTATGTAAGATATGCATGGAAAGAATGCCCCGTTGATCTGAATTTTTACAATGCGGATGGACTTCCGGCGGCATGCTTCAAGCTGAAATTAAAGTCAACTGATTTATTATAATTGAGATTTCTTTCCACAGTCCTACTTACCTGTTTGCAGTTAATGTATAGGTGTGACTCGTCTTACTAAGGTGGGATTTCTTGAAAAAGGTTCACTTAGTGAACCTTTTTCTCTGTTTTACCTATTTCTTCTATATTCACCCGGTGTACACCCACAGACTTCTTTGAAGATTCGATTGAAATGGTATATATTATTAAAGCCGGAAGCGTATGCGGCTTGCTTGATGGTTAAGGTATCATTATACAAAAGATATTTCGCTTTTTGCAATCTAGCTTGAATTAATTCTCTTTTTGGTGTGCTATTAAAGAAAAGCTCATAATACTTATAGAGTTGGCTTTTTCCGATGTTTAGTATTTTGCACATTTTATCCACATCCCATGTATCAACACAGCTTTGCAGCATCAATTGCCGTAGACTCAATAATTCCGGATAGATATTTTGTCTTTGCTCAGAAGGAAATGCCTCCCGAAGCTGTCCACGGTGAAGAGATATAAGAAGCTGATTAATATAATAATCCGTCATTAGCTCTGACATGGATAGCTTATTGATAAATTCCTGAAATAATTTCTTTAGGAGCCAATTTAATTCTTCTGTATTATCTGGGTAAAAAATAGTGTTCTGTTTGATATTATATCTGCTTATCTCACTTTGATCGCAAAAAAAATGTATATAGCTGTTAAAAAATACACTATCAGCCTGATAATGCTGATACATTCCTGGAGAATATAAAATACATGCACCTGATTTGGCCTTTACAGGATCACTATTAGGAAAATAGAAGGTCATGGGAGATAATATTAACAGAAAGAGATAGCTGGATGTTCCGTACGGGCGTAAAATAATATCCTGATCGGGATTATGTGTATGGTAACCGCAATAATCAATTTCAATCATTGTCACAGTCCTCCTTTAGTTTATTCTTATTATTTTTATGATTATACAAATATAATATATCTATTACCGGAAGAAAAGTCAATATTACAAGAAATAATGTAATTTTTGTTTTTTTTTGAAATGTTATAATTAATTGTATTGCGAGACAATATTGCTTTATTACTAGTATAGTATGTACTGTATAAATACTTACAAATACTGAGGTTCGCAATTCCCTATTGGGTCTAATTAAGTGGTAAAGGAGAATGAAATATGAAGCAATCTACATTAATTATCGATAAGTACTATATAGTCAGTGACGTTGATAAACGAATTTATGGTTCTTTTATCGAACATCTTGGACGTGCTGTATATGAGGGAATCTATCAGCCGGAAAATCCTTTAGCAGATGAGCAGGGTTTTAGAAAAGACGTAATTGAGCTGATCCAAAAGCTCAATGTTCCGATCGTAAGATATCCCGGCGGTAATTTTGTTTCCGGTTATCATTGGGAGGACGGCGTAGGTCCTAAGGAGAAACGTCCGGAAAAACTAGATTTGGCCTGGACAGTGATCGAATCAAATCAGTTCGGTTTGAATGAATTTATGGATTGGGCTAAAAAAGCTGATACCTCTGCAATGATGGCAGTCAATTTAGGAACCCGCGGTGTTGAAGATGCAAAAAATATCGTGGAATACTGCAATATAAAAGGAGGAAGCTACTATAGCAAGCTGAGAAAAGAGCATGGCTATGTTAAGCCTCATGATATTAAGCTATGGTGTCTGGGTAATGAGATGGATGGCGCATGGCAGATGGGTCATAAGACGGCAAGTGAATACGGAAGAATAGCAGCAGAAGCAGGTCGCATCATGAAAATGGTTGACCCTTCCATTGAATTGGTTGCCTGCGGAAGCTCTTCCTTAGATAGTGAGACCTTTGGTGACTGGGAGGATACTGTACTTTCTGAATGCTATGATCAGGCCGACTATTTGTCATTGCATCAGTATTACGGAAATCGTGATAATAACACGCCGGAATTTCTTGCAAATACTGTGGCACTAGATAAGTTTATTAATTCGGTCATCTCGATCTGTGATGCTGTAAAGGCAAAGAAACGAAAGAACAAGACCATCAATTTATCCTTTGATGAGTGGAATGTATGGTATCATTCCAATGAACAGGATAAGAAAGTGGAACGCTGGAGTAAAGTACCACACCAATTAGAGGATATTTACAACTTTGAAGATGCACTCTTAGTAGCAGGTATGTTAATTACCATGCTTCGGCATGCGGATCGTGTGAAAATTGCTTGTTTGGCACAATTAGTCAATGTTATTGCACCAATTATGACCTCTGATACCGGTGCCTGGATGCAGACTATTTTTCACCCGTTTGCACTCATTAGTAATTACGCACGTGGAATTGTATTGAATACCGTAGTAAGTGCACCATTCTACGAAAGTAAGCACGGTGATGCATCTTATCTGGAATCAGTCTGCGTCATGAATGAAGAAGAAGAGTCATTAACTATATTTTTACTAAATAAAGACTTAGCGGAGTCTATGGAAATAACCTGCGATTTGCGCCAGTTCAAAGACTATACAGTCAAAGAGCATATCTTATTGACCCATGCAGACTTAAAAGCGGTTAATACACAAAGTCAGCCTGAAAATGTGGTACCGGTTAGAATCGAAAATGAAAAGATTGATAACGGGATTTTACATGCAGTATTACAAGACAAAAGCTTTCATGTAATTAAGCTTGGAAAAGCTACAATTATCTAGTGTATAGCTTAAGGAGGAGGGTGGACATGAAGGAATTAAAGGGTAATAATGTTTTCTTGTTTGATAAGGAATTGAAGAGAAGAGAAGCTGCCAATAGAGAATATCTTATGAAATTAACGAATGACAATCTCCTGTTTAACTATAGGTTAGAAGCAGGAAGATATTCCGGCAGAGGAATTCCAAAGGGAGCCCATGAAGGCTGGGAATCTCCCGTGTGCCAGATTAGAGGACATTTCCTGGGTCATTGGTTGTCTGCAGCAGCTATTCATTATTATGAAACTGGTGATATGGAATTAAAAGCGAAAGCAGATGCAATCATTAATGAGTTGTTTGAATGTCAGCAGGATAATGGGGGGCAATGGGCAGGTGGCATACCCGAAAAATATTTGTATTGGATAGCTAGTGGCAAGAGCATATGGGCTCCGCAGTATAATATTCACAAATTATTTATGGGGCTTATTGATATGCAAGTATATACTGGCAGCCAGAAAGCTCTCGTGATTGCTGAAAGCTTTGCAGACTGGTTTGTTGATTGGAGTGGGAAATATACCAGAGATAAATTTGATGATATATTAGATGTGGAAACCGGTGGTATGCTTGAGGTATGGGCGGAGCTTCTTGCTATCACAGGGAGGGAAAAATACAAAGTCCTGCTGGATAGATATTATCGGAGTCGGCTTTTTCAACCGTTGCTTGATGGAAAAGACCCGTTAACGAATATGCATGCCAATACAACAATTCCTGAAATACTCGGATGTGCCAGAGCCTATGAGGTAACCGGTGAAGAGAGATGGATGAACATCGTTAAGGCATATTGGGAATGCGCGGTAACCACTAGAGGCTGTCTTGCGACAGGCGGACAGACGGCCGGTGAAGTATGGATGCCTAAGCTGAAGATGAAGAACCGTTTGGGAGATAAGAATCAGGAGCATTGTACGGTATATAACATGATGCGTTTGGCTGAGTTTTTATTTAGACATACGATGGACCCTGCATATGTACAGTACATGGAATATAATCTATATAACGGTATTATGGCTCAGTCTTATTATCAGGAGTATAATTTGACCGGAAATAAGCATAATTACCCAGAGACTGGTCTTTTAACCTACTTCCTTCCTATGAAGGCTGGATTGCACAAGGATTGGAGTGGGGAAACTGATAGTTTCTTCTGCTGTCATGGAACAATGGTTCAGGCAAATGCTGCCTATAACAGAAATATTTATTATCAGGATAAAAATAATATTTACATTTGTCAGTATTTTAACTCTGCTATGAAAACAGAAATTGACTCAGATGAAATTCAGATAACGCAGAACCAGGATGAAATGAGCGGTAGTATGTTAACCTCTTCTAATACAGCAGGGTTTAACGAAATTAATGAGGTCACTGTACTTCATGAAAACATGCCGCAATACAGAAAATATGATTTTGTTATCACAGCTTCCGGTTCAAAGGAGTTTTCAATCAGCTTCAGAATACCGGAGTGGATTATGTCGGGGGCACTTATCTATCTTAATGATGAGCTTCATGGAAAATCAATGGAAAGTAACGTATTCTATACCATCAAACGTATTTGGAGAGAAGGTGATAGAGTAAGCATCATTTTACCTATCGGAATACGTTTCATTCCACTTCCGGATGATGAGAACATTGGTGCCTTCCGATTTGGCCCGGAGGTATTAGCAGGGATCTGTGAAGCCGAAAGAATACTATATACACAAAATGATAAAATTGCCGCAGAAGTAGTAATTGAAAATGAGAGAGAATGGGGAAGCTGGCGTTATTTCTTTAAAACTCTGAATCAGGATCCAGCCATCCAATTAAGAAGAATTAGGGATATCGGATATGAACCGTTTCAAATTTATTTTCCTGTTAAAAAACTGCCTAAATAAAGAAGTATATAGTTATAATTAATAATCGGTATAAGGAATTAAGGTAGGTACTACAGGGTGGTAGCAGGAGGATATCCATGAATGAAATACAACAAAATACAAGTATTTTGATCTATACTCGCGAGCCCGAAAATGAATATACAGAGTCACTGAGTAATAGTGTGCATTTAGCCTTTTTTAATGAAACAGGAGAATTATGTCCTCTGAACAGAAACTATGGAATTCTATTTGCACTTGCAAGCGTTGATCAGAATAATGTAATACACGAAAAAGGGTTGAAAAAGCCTTATTTATTTCGTACAGAAAACGGCACCTTTGGTATACTTGCGGTCAGAGTTGATAAAGAAGGAAAGGACGATATAGAGAGTAAAGGTCACGTTCTGTTATGGACTTCTGAAGACCTAATAAACTTTCAGTGTCACGGATTAGTGAAGCTTCACGACGATTTGTATGTTAATGAAGCTGTTTGCAGCTTTAACAGCATTGACTTAAGGTATGAAATCATCTGGCAGGATAATGAGAGTAATGCTTACAGGAATACCTTTATAGATTTCCCGATGATAAAAAACATATCGCTGCCTGTAACAGTGAACAAATATCAGAAAGAGCAGATTACTGTAAACTTTTCAAATATTTTTCCTGGCAATATAATCAATGTTGAAAGAGAGATTTATGATGCAATGAAAAGCTACTGGCTGCCGATCTATAACACTGAGATTAGGTTGCCGGAAAGGGTAAGCATAAATTCACAACAGCAGCTTCAATTAGTAAAAGCTACGGCAGTATACTCGGATGGTTCGAGTGTAGAAAAGCAGGTACGGTGGGATTTTGAGGGAATAGATTTTTCGATGCCCGGGGTTTATACGGTAAAGGGTAAAGTGGAACAGGAAAGTTTTCCATTTCCATTAGCTAAGGGCTATGCGGACCCGGTCATTTTGCCTTGGAATAATAAATATTATTATCTTGCTACCAATGATAATGTAGATGATATCGGCATCTACGTACGGGAAGGGGCTACAAACAAAGATTTGTTTAAGCCAGGCTTCAAAGAAAGTATTATTCTTGATGTGGATGAGGAAAAAGGATTTATACAGACCTTTTGGGCACCGGAATTTCATGTAATCGGTGATGAATTATATATCTTATTTGCTGTAAGCGGAAAGATATGGGGGCCACAATGCCATATGATGAAATTAAAAAAGGGCGGCGATATTATGAATGCGAAGGATTGGGAAAGTCCTGTCCGCGTGAAGAAGGCCGACCAAACTTTCCTTGCTGAAGATGGAATAACACTCGATATGAATTATTTTAAAGCAGATGGGGTCTCGTGTCTTGTCTGGTCTTATAGAAAGAATATCGGATCGCCTCTGGATACTGGATCCATGCTTTATATTGCAACTACAGACGAAAAAAATCCTACGGTACTGACAAGTGAACCAGTGTTACTCTCGCGGCCTTTATACGGTTGGGAAAATATTCAGGGAACGATTAATAATGAAGGACCCTACTCCCTTGTGACAGATGATATGGTATACATAACTTATTCAGGTGGAGCTGCAAATGGCTACACCTATGCGTTGGGCCTATTAAGTATACGTCGTAATAGTAATTATCTGGATGCATCTGCATGGAAAAAGTCAGGCACGCCGGTATTATCCTATTATTCTATCGAAGGTATTTATGGGCCTGGTCATAACTCCTTCTTTAAAGATTACAATGGAAATATTATGATTATGTATCACGGTGAAACGAAGATTGCAGCAAAGGATACCAGATGCAGTGGTATGCACAGAGTCCATTTTAACAAGAAAGGTAATCCTGCCTTTGATGTGGCAAAGGAGCGGGATTTAAATCCTGCATTGGCAGAGGTTATTTTAAAGGTATGCATTGAATGTGAAAATAATTAAATAGCTTAGCTTAAATAAAACTAGTTTATGAAAGACAAAAGGTCAGTTATCCGGAAATTTACGGAGCAACTGGCCTTTATTAAGGAAATAGAATATCAAATAATTGATGATTAGGAGGCTTTTTTGTGGATAAAAATAAAGTTTGTATAAATCCTCCCATGGGATGGAATAGTTATGATTACTATAATACTATGGTAAATGAGGAGCAGATTAAGGCTAATGCTGATTATATGGCTGCTCATCTTAAGAAATACGGTTGGGAATATATCGTCATAGATATCGAATGGTATTCTTATGATACGGGAACACAAAATGATAAATACCAATATATACCTTTCTGGAAGATGGAGATTGACGAATATTCCAGACTTCTCCCATGTCCTGATCGGTTTCCTTCTTCTGTAAATGGACAGGGTTTTAAACCCTTAGCGGACTATATTCATAGTCTGGGACTTAAATTCGGTATCCATATTATGAGAGGTATACCAAGAATAGCAGCCCATAACCATATGAAGGTGATGGGAACACAAAGGAAAGCAAATGAGATAGCCAATCCTTACTCTATCTGCTTCTGGAATCCGGATATGTATGGGATAGAGGTTCAGAGTGAGGGAGCACAAGAATATTACAACTCTATTTTTGAATTATATTCCCAGTGGGGAGTAGATTTTGTAAAATGTGATGATATCTGCAGGCATGATATGGAATCTGCTGAAAAAGAGACGGAGATGCTTTATCATGCAATCAGGAACTGCGGACGCCCCATCGTGCTTAGTCTTTCACCCGGACCGGCTCTGATTAATAAAGCATGGCACTATGAAAAATATGCAAACATGTGGAGAATTACAGATGATTTTTGGGATAGCTGGCCTCTCTTGGTTAACATGTTCGAGCGATGTGAGCTATGGCAGAATCATGTTTTTGAAGGATGCTTTCCTGATTGTGATATGCTGCCACTAGGATATATAGGAAAGGGATTTGGAAAGGAACGCTATACAAATTTCACAAGAGAAGAGCAGATCACCATGATGACGCTATGGTGTATCTTTCGTTCTCCACTTATGCTAGGAGCAGAGTTAACTAAACTGGATGAAGTAACCCTACAGATTTTGACCAATGAAAAGGTTCTACATCTACTTAATTATTCTTCGGGAGCAAAACAGGTTATGCGGGATAAGCATCAGGCTATTTGGTACACAACAGGGATAGAGGAAGATGTCTTATATTTGGCTTTATTTAACCTAAGCGATGAAGCGAGAAGTATTACTATTACTCCGGAGGAATTAACTATGGATTCCTTTAACGATTTCATTTTTGAGGAACTATGGAGTGGGGATATTTTTAAGAATTTAAGTAGTGTTTTTGAGGTTATGATATTAACTCATGGAGCGAAGCTATTTAAATTAATTCATGAGTAGTCATATCGCATACAAAATTAATGAAAAATATGGTATGTTTAGAATTGTGCAAAATGACGAATATCATTATTAAAATAATTTTTTATGTCTTAATAATAATGTCAACAATATTAAATATTAACAATAATGGAAAAATATTGCGATAAATCCTGTACAAAATCCACTAATTAATGAATTTAAGATTTGGATAATTATATTTTTTTTGTTATAATTGCTTTAGCAACATGCACAAAGCTAGGAAGATTTATTCGTTTTACTATTAAGCATGGCCTAGAGCAATACATGGCAATTTTAAATTAATGCTTTCTTGGGAGTATAAAATTATTATTTTTGGAGGAATGATATGATACAAATAAGATATGTGGAATACGATACCACACATTCATCGGATTTTGTTTTTAATGTACCGGAAGGGCATGATTGCTGGCTGCTTGTATTAACACTGACGCCAGCTATATTCCTGGTTGATAATGAGTACAAAGAATATCCTGCTAACAGTGTGATCTTGTATGAACCTCATCAAAGAATTTATTATAGGGCTTCGGGAGACCGGTATTCAGATGACTGGATTCGGTTTGATACGGATGAAATATATATTACAACTTTACCGCTTCCGACTGGAGTACCCTTTAGTGTACATGATCCTGCTTTTTGCCAAAAAATATATCAGTTGCTGGTTAAGGAACATATTCTAAATAATAATTATAAAGATATTTCCATTGATTATCTGTTAAGGATTCTGATCAATAAGCTGTTGGAATCTTATAACTACAGACAGACAACTCCCCTGCATAAAAGTCTCAATGAATTGAAGATGGATGTATATTTTAATCCCAATAAGGATTGGACAGTTTCCAAAATGGCTGAGAGGCTTAACATCAGTGTGGGTTATCTTGAAGATATCTATAAGAATACTTTCGGTGTTACCTGTATGGATGATGTCATTAACAGTCGCATTAATCTTGCTAAAAAATATTTATTATATGAAAATTATTCTATTTCTGAGATAGTTACGTTATGTGGTTATCGTAATATTGAGCATTTTTTTCGGCAATTCAAAAAGATAACTGGAGTAACCCCTAATCGTTTCAGAAATACACCGAATCAATTATAATAAGCGATACGGACCATGAAATCAGCTGAATTGAGATTACATGGCCCGTATTATTTGGACTGCTTCCTTTGATCGATCGAGAGGGTAAATCCCAATATAACTTATTAATCTGAGGATATATCATAATTGTGTATGAATAGTTCAATTAAAGATGAAAATATATCATTGTTTCACATTTGTATTTTTTTTATAATTATTTTGTTGAAACAAATTAACAAATTTGTAATTAAAATAGATATACGATTTATGCAGTTTGACACATTATATCACATAAAGAACTGTAATGATGATATCGCAAGAAGTATTAAATAATGGGGAGGTAATACGGGGTATTAAAGATATCCAAAAGGGAAAGATGAATTAGGTTGCACTACTGATAAAATCTATACATGAATTCATCTTAAATAGTAAATTGAATTATTACTATAAAAAGGAGAAATATGATGAAATTAACTACAAACAAAAGGAAAATTAGATCATATAAAGAATTTCTTTATATACTTCCATTCATTATACTGATAGCAATTTTTGCCTACTATCCACTTTATGGGTGGGTTTATGCTTTTTTTGATTATAGACCACCGAAGCCTATGACCATGGATGATTTTGTAGGTTTTAAATGGTTCCAGTCACTTGTAGCGAATCCTGTGAAAACGAAACAAATATTAAATGTGCTTACAAATACACTGGTTATGAGCGGAATTACAGTCGGTACTTCATGGCTTCCGATGATTTTTGCAGTATTTTTAAATGAAATCAAGTGCGTGCCTTTTCGTAAAATAGTTCAGACAGTTACTACAATTCCTAATTTTATTAGCTGGGTATTGGTATATTCTGTTGCATTCAATATATTTAACAGTACAGGTTTGGTGAATCACCTGTTGATTTCTTGGGGGGTAATTGATAAGCCAATTATGTTTCTCCAATCCCCGAACAATGTTTGGTTTACACAGTGGTTATGGCTGACGTGGAAGAATCTTGGATGGGCTGCTATTATGTATATTGCAGCAATTACTGGTATTGATGAAGAGCTGTATGAAGCTTCTAAGGTGGATGGTGCTACCAGAATGCAGAGAATTAGATACATAACGATCCCGTCTATTTTACCTACTTATTTTGTATTATTAATGCTTGCTATTGCAAGTTTTCTTTCTAATGGTATGGAGCAGTATTACGTATTTCAAAATGCTTTTAATAAAGATCATATACAAGTTTTGGATTTGTATGTATTCAACTTGGCTATGGGAAGTGGTAGTTATTCTGTTGCTACAGCATTAAGTATTTTGAAGAGTGCGATCAGTTTGATTTTGCTTTTTATTGCAAATCGTATGTCAAAGCTGATAAGAGGAGAGAGCTTTTTATAATTAGGGAGGAAGCATTATGAAGATTCAGAAAAATAAAATACGTCAAAAGCGAAGTGCAGGAGATGTATTAATCAGTGTATTAACCTATACCTTTTTTGCCGCATTTGCTTTTGCTTGCGTATACCCATTTTATTATATTTTCATTAATACCATTAGCTCCAATGTTTTAAGTCAAAAGGGCTTAATTATGTTCTATCCGAAGCAATTACATATTCAAAACTATTTGAAAGCAGTTAAAATACCTGGTCTATTTAATGCCACTATGATTTCTGTAGGAAGAACAGTGATAGGAACGTCTTTGACCGTAGTTGCTACTGCATTCTTGGGTTTTATGTTTACAAGAGAAACGATGTGGCGTAGAAAATTTTGGTATCGTTTTGTGATTGTCACAATGTACTTTAATGCAGGTATTATCCCCTGGTATATCACAATGAATAATTTACATCTGACGAATAATTTCTGGGGATATGTTTTACCTACAATTGTTTCACCATTTTTTATTATATTAGCAAAGACCTTTGTCGAATCAATACCAAAGGAGTTGCAGCAAGCCGCAGAGATTGATGGAGCCGGAACTTTAAAGGTGTTTTTCAAGGTTATTATACCGGTTATTAAGCCGATTATGGCTACGGTAGCTATCTTCGCTGCTGTAAATCAATGGAATGCATTTCAAGATACACTACTCTTAATGACCAATAATAAGCTATATAGCTTACAGTTTATTCTTTATCAGTATATTAATCAAGCTAGCTCTTTAAAACAGTTAGTCAATTCTTCAAGCGGATCTTCAGTAGCCGCAGCAGTAGCCACAGTACAAACAGCTACATCTATTCGTATGACTGTAACAATTCTTGTAGTGGCACCAATTTTACTGATATATCCGATCTTTCAGAGATATTTTGTAAAGGGCATCATGATTGGAGCAGTAAAGGGCTAAGATATAGGAGGATGAAAACATCTTTTTATATATAAATTAAGAATGGAGGGTTAATTATGAAAAAAAGAAAAATAGTTTCATTAATGTTAGTTGCAGTATTAGTATTTTCTTTTGCTCTTTCTGGATGTAGTAAGAAAGAGGATAACAAATCAAATGATACTAAGCCTACAGCTGGTGCAGAAGCAACACAGGGGGCAGCTGATTCTACGTCTGATACTTCGACGACAATCGATCACTCAAAGACGCTTCAATTAGAATTTTATGATGTTGCAGCCAACTATCAGGGGGTTCAGAGCGGTTGGTTTGGAAAAGTTGTTAAGGATAAGTTCAATCTAGAGTTGAATATTATCGCTCCGCAGGCATCCGGAGATGGAGAAGCTCTTTATCAGACACGTACGGCTGCAGGTAGTTTAGGTGACATTATTTTGTTGGATAATCCTCAGCTTCAGGAGTGTATTAAAGCAGGATTGATAGCTGATATTTCAGAAGATGTTCAAAATAGCCCGAATTTGAAACAATATTATGACCAGTATAAAACCTTTAACTCAGGGTTAGAGGGTAATGAAGCAGGAATAATCTATGGTTTGCCATGTCAAATGACCAATACTTCCCCAACTACTTACTCTGAAGATACTGTATATATCAGTCCGATGCTTCCTTGGGATTATTATACTGAAATAGGTGCTCCTGAGTTGAAGAATTTAGATGATTTATTAGATGCAATGGAAAAAATACAGAAAGCACATCCTACTAATGATGCAGGGGATCCAAATTATGCACTTTCCTTATGGCCTAGTTGGGATAAGGGAGGAACACAGATTACTATTGAGACAGCAACTCAGTTGACAAAAACCTATGGATACGAGGTTGACGGTTCAATCCTTCTTGGTACGAATGGTGATATGAAGGAGCTTACCGTTGACGATAGTGAATATTTAAAAATTCTTAATTTCTTCTTCAAGGCAAATCAAAGAGGCCTGGTTGATCCTGACTCTGCTACTCAGAATTGGGATAGCGCATGTACAAAGATGAAGAATAAACAGGTATTATTATTCTGGTATAATTGGCAGAGAGGTTTCTGGAATACACCGGAACGTGCTAATGAGAATAATGCTTATATTTATGCACCGGTTGCAGATATGCATTACTATCAAGCTTCCGATTCTTATTACGGTGATGGTAGAGCGATATCCATCGGTTCCAAATTAGAGGGAAATGACAGAGCAAGAGCGATTGAATTTTTAGATTGGTTATCAAGTCCTGAAGGCCTTGAGTATCTGCATGCTGGTATTCCGGATTGGAGTTATACAAAAGGTGCTGATGGTAAATATACACTTACTGAAAATGGTCTGTATGGCTTAATGGAAAATCGTCCGGTTTCAGAAGAGTGGGGCGGTGGCGGATTTGATGATGGTAACAGTAAGATTAATCAGTGGCCATTACATGCCGTATCTATTAATCCTAACACAGGTGAGAGTTATGTTTTTAATTACTGGGCATCTTATCTTGAAGCAAATAAGACAACTATGACAAAGGCTTGGGCTGAAAAATATGGTGCTGAAAATGAAGTGGCATATTTGACGAAAACAGGACAATTAAAGCCTGTACCTAACGTAAATATCATTCTGCCAACTGATTCTACTGATATAGGATTAATTCGTAGCCAGTGTGCTACTTTAATATGTGATACCTCCTGGAAGATGATCTATGCAAGCAGCGAAGACGAGTTTAAGAGCTTATGGGAAGATATGAAGACACAGTTAGATGGTCTTGGCTGGGCACAGTTAGTTGAATTCGATAAGGCTAAATATCAGAAGGTTGTAGATGCTAGAGCTGCAGCATTAAAATAATTCGCTTAGATCGTGATAATTATAACAGAGCTTCTATAGTGTCATAGATTTAATTATTCACGAAAAGCTCCATATATGATACGGAAGTTTCATATATGGAGCTTTTCGCATTTAAAATAATATGTAAAATTATTTTAATTAATTATTTTTTATCAAAAAGGCGGTTGTTATGAGTAAAATTAAAATTAAAACATGCGAAAAGCGTTTTCCAATAGCTAAAAATCTTTATGGAATCTTCTTTGAGGATATTAACAGAGCAGGAGATGGAGGCTTGTATCCTGAAATGTTACGTAATAGATCCTTTGATGATTCTATACCACCCATAGACTGCACTACAGAAGGGGAGGATGATTATGCAATTATTACTCCTTCCGGTTGGAGGGATGAATTTAATCATGGAGAAGGCTTATCAAGATGGATCCGTGATAATAATATAGAATATACTCCAATTCCGGCATGGTATTGCGAGAGAGCGGTTATGGAGCTTGATAGGATTGATACGCTGAATGAAAAACGAAGCGCTGCACTTTCCATCTGTTTTGAGCCCCAGGGGTTTATTTATAATACAGGATATGCAGGAGTCCCCCAGAAGCAAGGAGAATTATATAATTTTTATATGTTTGCAAAGGTCGGTGAGCCTACAAAAGTTATACTATCCATTGAGGATGATTGCGGGAAACAGACTGAAGCAGAGATAGAGTTGTCAGGAAACGGGTATGTACGTTATGATATTAAGTTTAAGTCAGTAAGAACGGCAGGAAATGCAAAATTCGTGCTAACTTGTCCGAATGGAGGAAAGGTTAAGCTCGGCTTTACATCATTAATGCCTGCGGATACCTATCTTGGGCATGGACTACGAAGAGACTTGGTTGAGAAGCTTCGTGACATGCATCCGACATTTTTACGTTTTCCAGGTGGCTGTATCGTAGAAGGAATTACTCCCTCAACAGCAATGCGCTTTAAGAATATCATAGGCCCTGTTTGGGAAAGGCCTGGGCATTTGTTAATGTGGCACTATCGCACAACGAATGGACTTGGTTTTCATGAATATTTACAGCTATGTGAAGATCTCGATATGGAACCGCTTTATGTATTTAACTGCGGGATGACCTGCCAGGCACGTAATTCTGTGCTGATGGAAGGAGATGATTTTGAGGAGATGCTTCAGGATACCCTTAATGCAATTGAGTATGCTATAGCACCTGCCGACAGTAAGTGGGGACAAGTACGAGCAGCTATGGGGCATCCGGAACCGTTCAAAATGAATTATCTCGAGATAGGGAATGAGAATTCTGGTCCTGCTTATGAAGAGAGGTATTTAAAATGCTATAACACAATAAAAGAGAAGTATCCCTTAATTCAGTTTGTGGCAAATGAACATGTGGAGGAAAAGAAGCTTCCGGTTGATATTGTGGATGAACATTATTATAGCTCTGTGGAATACTTTGCGGAAAACATTCACTTTTATGATACTTATGACAGAAAAGGACCTAAAGTATTTCTGGGTGAACTTGCAGTTCTTCGCGGCCCGGTAGGTCAGTTATATGCTGCAGTTGGTGAGGCAATGTTTTTAATTGGTGTGGAACGAAATCAGGATCTTGTTTCACTTGCTTCGTATGCGCCCTTACTAGAAAATTATCATTATTATGCATGGTATCCAAACCTTTTGATTTTTGATAATCTGAACAGCTATTGTATTCCTACCTATTATGCATGGAAATTATTTGGAGGAAGTCGTGGCGATTATGTTGTTGAGTCAGAGGATGAAACTGGAATTATCTACCGCCCTGTCAAGGGAATGCCCTCTTTACTTGGCTCTGCAGGGGTACGATATCGGAAAGCTTTATGGAATGGGGAACCTATAAATGCTGTGCATGAGGTGATGGGCCATGAAGTGGCTATAGATGGAGGATTTACTATTTCTAAACCAGATGAAGCTCAATTAGAAGAGAGTAAAAGAATGTATGCTGATTTAAATGAGATTCTGGTGGTACTTGGAGAGGACGAAGAAGTAACGGAAGGTACGTTTGAAGTCGAAATTCTTGAAGAGGAAGGCCGTGAAATAGGAATTGGAGTATATAGCTCTCGCATTTCCAAGGAAGTGTATACAAGTGATGAGACTCATCCTCCAAGAGAGTGGAATGCAGGAGTAGTAAACCCCTTTCAATGGAGAATTAAGGAAGGTATCAGTACATTTACAGAGAAGCGTTATCCGAAAGCGGTATCATTGACGAAAGAGGCCAAAGTATGCTTAAAACGCGGTGAATATAATAAATTTAAATATGTTGTTACTGGTAAATATATTTATCTATATGTAAATGACGAAATGATACAGGAAGTTGAAGTTCCGCATTTTCCTGCTATGGCATCCGTTGTGAGTGACACAGAGAGAGAGATTATTATAAAGATAGTCAATATAGCTTCAGCTGAGGATGACATTCATATTAGTCTTGACTGCGAAGTTGAGAGTGAATATAAAGTAAACATACTTACTGGAAGTAAATATGATGAAAATTCCCTGGAGGCACCGACTAAGGTACACGATCAGGAAGTTCAACTAAGTGGGGCCGCTAAAGATTTCATTTATCATGCATCTGAATATTCTATTAATGTTATCCATTTAGTTAAGAAGAATGATTAAGAAGTTATGAGTGAAAAGTTGAGGTGCGTAAGATGAAAAAAACTAGAAAAGGAATTAGAAAGGTTTTTTTAAAAGGAAGATCTACAATTCGATTGAAATTAATCGCATCGTTCTTGGTTCCAATTATATTTATTATTGTCTTGGGAGTGGTTTCCTTTAAAGTATCATCAAATAATATCGTAAAAAATTATGAGAAATCCACTTCAAACACGATTAATATGACAGGTGAATATCTGCGCTTTGGACTAAATTCTGTGGAAGCTACCGGTGTGCAATACGTTAATGATAAGACAATTGCTAATTTTTATTTGGGCTTATATAAACTTTCAGATCATGAATACAATTTAGCTTATACTAATATTAACAGTATGATTTCCACAAAGCAAATTTCAGATGATTTTATAGAAAATATTTATTTTATTTCAGATAATGTAAAATCTATTACAACCGATGGTAGGACCAATAAGAATGGATTATATCAAGGCTTCCTTGCTACCGAGGAAGGAGCAAAGCTGAAAGAAAACCGATTTGGCTCATCTTTTATCGGCTCAAATGAGTTTTTGGATCAGAATCTGACAAAATCAGAGACAAGCTATGCCATGCGCTTATTGAAGAACCTATCCACTAATGCATTGCTCATTATTGATATCAGTGAAAAAACAATAAAAGATATTTTAAAAGGAGTGGAATTTAGTGAATCTGGTTATCTTGCGTTAGTAACCGCTGATGGAAAAGAGATTGTAGCAGAGGAAGAGGGAGAGTCATCAGAGCAGACTGAAAAAAAAGCTATTTTTACAGGAGAAGAATTCTATAAAAAGACGATTGAATCAGAAAAAGAAAAGGATTCCCTGTATGTAAAATATAAAGGTGAAACCTATCTGTTTATGTATGCAAAAATCGGTAAGACAGGCGTAACAATTTGCGCGCTGATGCCGAAGAATATCATAGCCAGTCAGGCGGATAATATTTTTAAAGTAACAATCATTATAGTAGCGATTGCCATCGTTGTTGCAATTGGAATTGCAGTTATCATATCACAGGGTATTACGAAAACAATCAGAGGAATAATCAAGCGATTGAAAGAAGCTGCTAGAGGTGACTTGACTGTTAATTTTAATTCAAAACGAAAAGACGAATTTCATATACTGATTGAGGAAATCCAAAGTACATTTTCCAATATGAGAAATTTAATTCAACATGTTAATAAGTTGAGTACAGAGGTGTCCGATTCCTCTGAGAATGTTACAAAAACCTCTGAAGTATTCCTGGTCTCCTCAAAGGATATCACAACGGCGATGTTTGAAATTGAACAGGGTATATCACAGCAAGCAAAAGATGCAGAAGAATGCTTGATACAAATGGACAATCTTTCTAAAAAGATAGAGCTTGTTAGTGATAATACCAAAGAAATCAGTCAAATTGCTGATAAAGCAAGAATGAGTATTAAAGAGGGAACCGCAGTGAATGAAGATTTAAACGGACAAACAAAATCAACAATCGAGATTGCAACGGATATTATTAATGATATAGAAAAATTGAATGAAAAATCAATCTCTATCAGTAAAATTGTTAATGTAATCAATGAATTAGCTAATCAGACAAATCTTCTTTCTTTAAATGCCTCAATTGAGGCTGCAAGGGCAGGAGAATATGGAAAAGGCTTTGCGGTTGTGGCAAGTGAAATTAGAAAACTGGCTGAGCAGTCACAGGGGTCGGTTAATGATATTAAGGCTATCATTGAGAGTATACAACATGACACAAGAAAAGCAGTAAGTACCGCTAAGAAAGCAGAAGATGCGTTGACGCTTCAGACGATCGCAGTAAAGAATACAACTGATTCTTATCATAATATTAATAATAGCGTGGAAAAGCTTATGGTATTTTTAAATTATATCGTTCAGAATGTTGGTAATATTGAAGAGGCAAGGGTAAGCACGTTGGGTGCTATTGAGAATATCTCAGCTGTATTGGAAGAAATAGCAGCATCAACCAATACCGTGAATCAGACCTCCAATGAACAGCTGACATCGGTGGAAATTTTAAATCAGGCAGCAGAAGCTCTTAATCAGAATGCAGAACTACTAGTTCAGGAAGTGAGCCGGTTTAGAGTGGAATAAAGCAATCATAAGGATCTAAAAGAGCAGAGGAGAACTGTAATGAGTAGAATGTGGTATGAAAAGCCTGCACTTGTATGGGAGGAGGCATTACCCCTTGGTAACGGACGACTTGGAGCAATGATATTTGCCTCTATAGGAACCGAACATATTCAATTGAATGAAGACAGTGTATGGTATGGATGTCATATCGACCGAAATAATCCGGATGCCATCAAAAATCTACCTAAAATCAGAGCTTTACTATTGAACGGACAGATCAGGGAAGCCGAAAAACTGATGACTTATGCGTTATCCGGAACCCCTCAAAGTCAAAGACATTATCAAACACTTGGAGATATGTACCTTAGTTTTGAAGGAATGACAGGCAGGGAAGAGGAATATGAGAGAAGTCTGTCCCTTGATGATGCAATTCATAGAATGAAGGTTAAGCTAGGAGAGATAGAATATAACAGAGAAGCTTTTCTATCAGCAGCGGATGATGTCCTGGTAGTAAGATTAACAGCGAGTGAAAATAGTAAATTATCCTTTTCTGCCATGCTTTCGCGTGACAGGTATTATGATCATGCCGGAGCAGTATCAGAGGATACCATTATGCTTGACGGGAATCTCGGACAAGGAGGACTTAACTTCAGCCTTATGCTTAAGGCGGTGGTAGAAGGTGGCGACTATGAAATCATCGGGGAGCACATTATTATTAATAAGGCAGATTCTGTAACGCTGCTTTTTACAGCAGGCACTACTTTTCGCTTTGAAAATCTACAAAGGCAGTTATACGAAATTTTAAAAAAAGCCGCAGCTCGGCCCTATGAGGAACTGAAAATCCGACATAAAAAAACTTATAGAGAACTATATGACAGGGTATCATTTGCTTTGGCTGATACGGAAGAATATGAAGACCTTCCAACTGATGTACGCCTTAAAAAGGCGGAAAATGGAATTGTAGATAAAGGCTTAGCCAAATTATACTTTGATTTTGGACGCTACCTTATGATTTCATGCAGCAGGGAAGGTTCACTTGCTTCGAATTTGCAGGGTATCTGGAATAAGGACTTTAATCCTGCATGGGATTCGAAATATACGATTAACATCAATACAGAAATGAATTACTGGCCGGCAGAAGTATGCAATCTGTCTGAATGTCATAGGCCTTTGTTTGACCTAATTAAAAGAATGGTACAAAACGGGCGGGAGACAGCAAAAAAGATGTACGGCTGCAGGGGCTTTGTTGCCCATCATAATACCGATATATGGGGTGACACTGCAGTTCAGGATATATGGATACCGGCATCGTACTGGGTAATGGGTGCGGCATGGCTTTGTACACATCTGTGGACTCATTATGAATATACGCTGGATCGGAGCTTTTTGGAAGACACATTTCCGATTATGCGAGAGGCGGCTATCTTCCTGCTTGATTTTCTCATCGAGGATAATGGATATCTTAAAACCTGCCCATCGGTATCTCCTGAGAATACCTATAGACTTCCAAATGGAGAATATGGGTCAATTACAGTTGGTGCCACCATGGATAACCAGATCATGAGGGACTTGTTCGGGCAATGCCTGAAAGCAGCAGAAATCCTCGAAGTAAGGGATGAACTAAACCTGCAGCTTAAAAGGGCTCTTGAGAGACTTGTACCCACTCGGATCGGTAATGCCGGTAATATAATGGAATGGGCTGAGGATTATGAGGAGCTTGAACCAGGACATAGACATATTTCCCATCTTTACGGCCTGCATCCATCCACGCAGATCACAATGGATGGTACGCCAGAATTGGCTGAAGCTGCAAAAGTCACGCTGGAACACAGATTAGCGAATGGCGGGGGACATACAGGATGGAGTCGGGCATGGATTATTAATATGTATGCAAGATTATGGGAGGGAGAAAAGGCTTTTTATAATCTGGAGCAATTATTTTCAAAATCAACTTTACCCAACCTGTTTGATAACCATCCTCCCTTCCAGATTGATGGTAACTTCGGAGCAACAGCTGGTATTGCTGAAATGCTGGTTCAAAGTACTGCCGAAAGAACAGTAATATTACCCGCCCTGCCCAAAGCGTGGGCGAAAGGAAGCATCAAAGGATTATGCATTCGAGGTGGGGCTGAGATATCGTTAGAGTGGCAGGAAGGAGAATTATCAAAATGCTGCTTAAAGGCGAAGTGTGCACTTGAAACGGAGCTATTATACAGAGGAAGGAAGAGAAAGGTTTCTTTAGTAGCAGGAGAAAATGTAGTTGTGCCGTTGTGGTAAGGATCAAGTTAAATGGTTTTGTAATTATCTATTTTACGATTAGTGTAACAAAAGCTTATTTCCGTCTTTGTAAAATGACGAAGCTAAATTGCCTGAGGGGCTTTTGTTACGCTAATCCAATATTATACATATGTAAGGAGGGGTTCATTGTGGTAAAGAAATACAGCTATAATATAACGAATAACGAAGGGATAGAAATTAATAATAATGCATTTTATTGTATCGGCACCGGACGTATGAATCTTGCATTAAGACATGAATACCATAACCAATTGAAAAAAATACAGGATGAAATTCACTTTTCCTATATTCGAGGGCATGGATTATTTACAGATGATATGGCTATTTATCAGACCTATGTGGAAGCTGGAGTTGAAAAGGTAGAATATAATTACACGTACGTGGATATGGTATTTGATGATTATCTATCAATGGGCATAAAGCCTTTCGTTGAATTGGGCTTTATGCCAGAAAAATTGGCATCAGGAACACAAACGGTTTTCTATTGGAAGGGTAATGCCACACCTCCAGCTGATTATAAGAAATGGGAAGAACTGGTGAGAAATACGATAGAGCACTGGATAAACCGATATGGAAGAGAGGAGGTAATTACCTGGCCCTTTGAAGTATGGAATGAGCCTAATCTCGCAGGATTTTGGAAAGATGCCGATATGCCGGAGTATTTTAAATTATACGACATCACAAGTAAAGTAGTAAAAAGCTGTGATCCACGTATCCGCGTTGGTGGACCGGCTATTTGCGGAATAGACGATGAGCATTGGCTTAGATCTTTCCTTGAGTACTGCAGGGATAATAAAACTCCGCTGGACATCGTAACAAGACACGCTTATGCGACTGAATTGCCGGATCGGGTAGGTCATTATGACTATCAGAAGCTGCGTACGCCAGAAACTTTCTTAAAAGAACTAAAGGTAAGTCGTGATATTATTGATAGCTTCCCTGAGTTTAAGGGAATGGAAATGCATATTACAGAGTTCAATACCTCCTATACACCCCTTAATCCAATCCATGATACTAATCTGAATGCTGCTTATGTAGCAAGACTATTAAGTGAAATGGGAGATACCTGTGCGTCTTATTCGTATTGGACCTTTGGAGATGTTTTTGAAGAAGCAGGTGTTGCCTTTACTCCGTTTTCTGGTTGTTTTGGTCTGCTAACGAATGGAATGATTCCGAAGCCTACCTTCTTTGCATTTTCCTTTTTTAAGAATTTAGGCAGCAGGGTGATTTCGCATGAAGAGAATTTTGTAATCACCAAGGATGATCAGAATAACATTCATGGTATTGCATGGAATCCGGTAGAAGAATTAGGGGAGCATGACATTTCCCTAGACTTTCATATTGATTTAAAGCAAGGTGAATACATGTTATTAATTAAGTATGTAGATGAAATTACTTGTAATCCGCTTAAGACCTGGATCGATATGGGCTCTCCTGCTAATCCTGTAAAGGAACAATTGGAGCTGCTGCGTGATTGTGCGCATCCGCAGATTAGGACAAAACGCATTACAGTGACTGACGGCTTGGCAGAGGTTGATATCTCATTGTCGGCAAATGCAATCTGTTATTTTGAAATCAAGCACATAGACCCGGTACTAGACCGAGGATTTCAGCCAGAGCGCATCAGGGGAGCCAGATGATTGAAATGAAAGGTGAAAAATGAAAAATTATGATATAAAGGCTTTGCCGAGAGAATATAAGAACGCTGTGAGGAAGGAGCTGCAGGGTACAATAACTGAGGCTACTTACAGCATAAAGAATTATGTAGATAAGTCAAGAAGGCTTGTTACGGATCAGAATATTAATCATAAAGAGGCGGGTAGAGACACTGAAAAGGGAGCCAGTATTACGAAGAAATGTAACGTTTATCTTCCGGCCGGTTATGATAAAAACAATAAGTCCACAAAATATGACGTAATCTATCTGCTGCATGGAGTAGGGGGCAGCAGCTATGAATGGTTATCCAGTAATGGAAAAGCAGACGGAAATTATATTATATGTAATATTTTTGATAATTTAATTGAAAAAGGTGATATCAATCCTGTTATAGTTGTGTTTCCGGAAGGAAGAAGCGCACATGACTGGAGGGATACTTCGTTTAATCCGGCAGGAACCAATTTGTTAGGATTTTACTATTTTGATTATGAACTCAGACATGATTTAATTCCTTTTATCGAAGGCACCTATCATACCTATGCCGACATTAGTGACACATCTAAGGAAGGGATTGCTTATAATCGTTTACACCGGGCTTTGGCAGGTCTCTCCATGGGTGGAATGCAGGCATTAAATCTGGGGCTTGGAGGAGAAAGATGTGATTCTGAGATCTTTACGGGGACAGAAGGGGAATGGAAAAATGGGCTCGATAGAACCGTAGCTGCACCGGGAATGTCAGATCTGTTTGCCTATATAGGTGCATTTTCCAATGCACCCACATCAAGTGAGGGTAAGCTTTTAGGCATGAGCCTTGCAGCAAGTGAATTTAAGCTTCAGTTACTTTATATTAGCTGTGGAGACGCAGATGAAGTGGCTTATCAGGCAGGTTATACAAAAGCAGTAGAAGGTTTGTCAAAAGCCGCAGGAGAACAGCTCGTAAATTATTACAGAGTACTAATACAGGATGGGAAGCATGATTTTATGGTATGGAATAATGGAGCATATAATTTTGCGCGATTAATTTTTAAAAATATCGATGCGGAGGAGAAACCGGTCAATATTAGTTTGATAATCGAAGAGAAGGAATGCTGACACGAAAAAGCAAATAAACGAAATGAAATAAGCTTGCTAAGAACTAGATAAAAGAATATAAAATGTAACTATAATCAGCACTACATATCACAAAATAGGAGAACAAGATGAAACTGGTTTATAGGGACTATACACTTGAATTTATAAATGGTGGAATGAATGTAATTAAGAATAATCAACTACTATACTTTAACAGGCGTCCGATGTTTGTTACCGTGAAAACCATATCGGCAATTAATGAGTTTTATGATAAAGAATACGATGAAATAACATTGTGTGAAGGTTGTTTGACTGCAGAAGGAGTTCTTACTGTGCCTTCTGGGTCGGAGTTTTTTTTCAGAGACAGCTACGAAGTTACAGAGGACGGATTTCGGGTGAGTCGAAATGTTAAAGTGCAAAAATCAGGAGATGACCTAGGTTTTTCTACGAAGATATCTTTTGTAATGAATGAATCGGAAAATCCACATGAATATAACTGTTTTGCTCCCGGTGTATGGTATAAGCAGAATGAATTTGCCCCTGAGCATGCTATGGGTAAGGATCTTAATCAGGAATACTTCTGGAGAATGGAAACAGGCTTTGCTCTGCCTGTATTTGCAATGCAAAATATCCAATCGGGGGAAACAGCAGCACTTTCTAGATGGGCAGCAGATATTACAATGCGAAATGTTGATATCGTCCAATCTGAAAATAATACCGACGAAAAATTTACGATTGGGGCGATTGGTATGAGTAAACCCCAAAATCGAACGCTGAATTATCTATACTACGGTTTTGATGTTCGTAGAGAAATCGGAACAAAAATTGATGGACTATCTATAGATTATGTATATCCTGGCTGTGATGGACAAATGTCCAGTGAAAATAGATTTAAAGGCTTCGATTTAAAAGGTGAGACGAAAACCTTCCAGAGAATTAATCATCCGGTACAAAATGGTTTTGAGCAGAATTATTCTGTAGCAGTTAATTTTGGACATTATGACAGCTTTCAACAGATGATGAGAGATACCTGGAGAATGAATTACAACCGTTTACGGGATTCTTTGTTTGAGGTGGATAACGAACGACATTTTCACAACTGTATGAAAATATTAACCGAATACACAAAACAATACGGTGCTTCCTATGGCTTGCCCTTTGCCTGCCAATTACCGGATATGGATGTTTCCAGTGTCTCCTTTCAGTTTGGTTTTGTTGGCCAGCAGCCTGGGATCGGCTATCAGCTGCTTCGTTATGGTGATAAGGAAAATAACGCACAGGCATATGAAAAAGGACTAAGAATGATTGATTTCTGGGTGGGAAGATCAATGACAAAATCAGGACTGCCCCATATGTGCTACAATCCTAATATAGATGGTTTTGAGCCTTACCCTCATTATGTACGAATGCTTGCTGACGGCATCGAGGCAATTTTCGATGCGTATTTATATTTGCATAAAAAGGGAGAGGAGCGTAGTGACTGGTTGGAGTACTGTAGAAGAACAGCTAATTGGCTTGTTTTAATACAAAATGAAGATGGAAGCTATTACCGCTCCTATCATACAGATCAAACCGTTTGCATGGATTCTAAATCAAATACTCCAAGTGTAATTCGTTTCCTTGTGCAGTTTTATCTGGCGACTGGGGAGGAAAAATATAAAATAGCGGCAATGAAGGCCGGTAATTGGTCCTTTGATAATGCTTATTTAAATATGGAATATCGTGGTGGTACCTGTGACAATATGGATATTCAGGATAAAGAAGCGGGCATTTATGCTTTGTTTGGTTTTCTGGCTCTATATGATCTTACGGGAGAAAATAGGTGGCTGGAGGGTGCAATTGGTGCAGCCGACTATACAGAAACCTGGACCTATGCATGGAAATTTCCTGTGCGAACCTTACTTCCTAAGCACCCGTTTAATAAATACTCGATCAGCGGGCAGAGTATCATAACAATCAGTGGTGGAGCAGATGTTTATATGGCAGCCTGTTCCTATACCTATTACAGACTTTACATAATTACGGGCGATAATCATTATCTGGATTTTTCCGAATTTATCCACAATAACACTAGACAATCCAATGATGTAGATGGCAGCATAGGTTATATTATGCCTGGTTTAGGACATGAAAGCGGTAATTTTATCGGACAGACACTGCAAAGTCATTATCACTGGCTTCCGTGGTGTACCTATGTGGAAGTGGATCCTACTTCAAGATTATATGATACCTTTGGGGTATATGAGATAGCCGATGCACAGAAGCTTAGTCCAAAAGAGCGAGCGCAAAGAAACCGCATATATGATGCATATATCTGAAGGATAAGACCAGAAGCTTCCGGGTTATTTTATCTTCCATAGAAAGGACAATTACATATGAAAAAAGCCAGACTTAAAATCGATAAGGACTATCAGATAGGCAAGGTCGACAGTCGAATATTTAGTACATTTATTGAATCCATTCATGATATCGTATATGGCTGTATCTATAATCCTAATCATCCGGCAGCAGATGAGCAAGGTTTTCGTAAGGATATTCTTGAGCTGATGAGGGAGCTTAAATCAACGGCGATCAGGTATCCGGGAGGAAATCTGGTATCAGGTTACCATTGGATGGATGGAATTGGGCCAAAACAATCTCGTCCTGCCCGATTCGAGAAGGCCTGGAAGAGAATAGATAACAATCATATGGGCATTGATGAGTATACGGATTGGGTAAAGAAAGCAGGGGCAGAGCCTATTCTTGCCGTTAATCTTGGTACAGGCACACCGGAAGAGGCCTCCTATGAGATCGAATATACGAACCTGGAGGGTGGAACATATTTTAGTGATTTACGGAAACAAAATGGGCGGGATAATCCGCATAACATCAAAATGTGGTGTCTGGGTAACGAAATGGATGGCACCTGGCAGTTGGGTGAAAAAACAGCAGAGGAATATGGGCGTATTGCATATGAAACGGCAAAACAAATGCGTATCGTAGACCCGGATATTGAGCTTGTAGCCTGCGGAAGCTGTGCGAATGATAAAACTCATCCTACTTATCCTGAGTGGGACCGCGTAGTCTTAGAACAGTGCTATGAGAATATTGATTACCTTTCAATTCATCGATATTATAGTTATGATCCGGAAAGCGTTAAGGGAACCATGTTTCCCGCCCAGTTTACTCCGGAGGATCTGCCTTGTATATCCAAAGATATGACAAGCTTTATAGATACTGTCTGTGCAGCCGCTGATTATGTAAAGGGGCTAAAATATTCTGATAAAACTATTAATATCTGTTTTGATGAGTGGGGTATAATCTCCAGCCAGACTGCGAAAGCAAAAGGACTTGATTGGAGTGAGCGTAATATAACGGAAAGTGGAAAACGTGTATCAGAAATGAATCTAATCGACGCAGTATTATTTGGAAGTATTCTAATTACTTTCATTAATAAATGCGATAGGGTTAAAATTGCATGTCAGTCCATTGTTATTGGCAGCATGTTAGGTGTCGACCCTGAGGGAGGCGCATTTAAGCAAACCACATTTTATCCGTTTTTGCAGGCAGCCACCTATGCTAAGGGAATCGCACTTCGATCAGCTCTTTATAGCCCTATGAAAAAAACTGAAGCGGAAGGTGAAATGCCCTATATTCAGACCGCAAGTGTTTATGATGAAGAGAACGGTATCGTTACGATATTTGCTGTTAATTTGGATTTGCGTGAAGCTACCGAGCTTGATTGCAGACTTCAATTTGAACAGGCGGAGCTCATTTCACATATTCAGCTTCAGGACGATCAGCCTCTTGCAGTAAATTCAGTAAAAAATCCGGAGAGAATTATACCTAAAAATATTGAAATAAAGGGCACTGTGGTGTTGCCTCCGCTTAGCTGGAATGTACTTCGTTATCGCGTAAAATAGCAGCGTGGCAGTATAATAGAGATGGTTTTGTTAAGCTATAAATCAATCTGAAGAAATAAGAAAATACTTGTTATATCCACTAAGGGAGACGAAAGGTCTCCCTTTTTGAATGTCGACGAGAGGAAAATAGAAAGTTACCTTGTTGAACTGTAAATTATTGACAATTGACATAATAGATTGTATAATTTTAACAAATAAAAACAACATTGATAATGCCTTAATTGATTAAGAGTGAAAGGCGCACTGGTTTGAGGATGAATAATTGCTTATACATAGTAATACCATGCTATAACGAACAGGAAGTACTTAAGGAAACCGCAGCAAGGCTTAAAAAGCAATCAAGTGACTTAATCAATCAGGGTAAAATTCATCAAAACAGCCATGTTCTATTTGTGAATGATGGGTCTACTGACCATACTTGGGAGTTGATAGAGAAATTATATCAAGCTGATAAATTTTATTGTGGCCTAAACTTAAGTAATAACAGGGGGCATCAGAATGCACTGATCGCTGGAATAATGACAGCTAAGAATTATGCAGATATGGTAATTACAATGGATGCGGATTTACAGGATGATATAAGTGCCATCCCAGAGATGATTGATAAATACTTAGTGGGCTGTGATATTGTATACGGAGTACGAAGCTATAGAAGAAGTGATACCATCTTCAAGAGGGTATCAGCAAAAGCCTATTACAGGCTGATGAACCGGTTAGGCGTTAAGCTTATCTATAATCATGCAGACTTTAGGCTTATGAATAAACGCGCATTAGAAGGGCTGGAGCAATTTGGAGAAGTTAATTTATTTTTAAGAGGTATCATACCGATGATTGGCTATCGGACTGATATAGTCGCCTATGAGAGAGGAACACGTTTTGCGGGAGAAACAAAATATTCACTGAAACGAATGTTAACCTTTGGCTGGGAGGGTATTACTTCTTTTAGCATACAACCCATCCGTATTATCTCGGCTATCGGGGTTACAATCTTTTCCTTTAGCCTTCTGATGCTCATATATATTTTTACTAGATATTTAACCGGTCATACGATAGTTGGCTGGGCCAGTGTGGCAGTGTCAGTATGGGCAATCGGAGGACTAATCCTGTTATCGCTTGGAATTGTAGGCGAGTATATCGGTAAGATTTATCTGGAAGCAAAGAAACGGCCAAAGTATTTTATAGAAAGTTTTCTGCATGAAGCAGATTTGACAGAGCATCAGGATTAATTGGCAATTATATTTTTGAGGTGATTGCGAAACGATATAGTCTTATTTATTGTATACACATTAGATACATATTCCTTCGCTCCTACGCTCCTTCGGGCTTAACTTCCGCTTCGGAATAGTATCTAAAGTGTATACAATATTTACAGTTAATGAGTTTCGCAATTATCAATTTTCGAGGTAATATATGCAGGGGGAAGATAAGGTAACACGTATCCGTAAACTATATAAAAGCATCCACAGTATCTGTCGTAGACTTCTTGATCGAAGAGGCAGGATAAATATATTCATGAAGGACAGATATTCCTCCGGTAAAATTGCTCTTGTTGCTTCTTTAGCGGCTGGAATGATTATGGTAGCTTTGCTGTTTATACCTCCGTATAAGGGAGTAGCAGACGATGGTTCCCTTTATAGGGTGCTGCAGCACACGGGACTGGTCTATACGGAGACAAAGCCTGAAGATATTTATAATAATTACTTTATTAAAAGATATAGAATTGAAACTACTTCACTAGGAAACAGGAAGATTAAAAACTCGCAGGATATCTTTGTTAAGGGAGCAATTCTTATAGATACCCTTCTTACGGGGGACCAATATTTTGATATTCGATTTTTGGCCTTGCTTTACTATTTATTATATATTCCGGCAATTTATTTACTTATTAAGTATGCCTGCAGGTGGATCTATTATTTTTCTGAGGTAGTTACCGTAGCGGCTCTTTCGGTATTTATCTTTGCAGACATATCATATGTCAGCTATTTCAATTCCTTATATCCTGAGGCGCTTTGGAGTATCTGCAGCCTTTATTTTCTTGCTGCAATACTTCGTATGAATATTCGGAAATGCAGCTACTTAAGCCTTTTTCTAATTGGAGTATTCGGCAGCCTGTTATGCTTATCCAGAAAACAATGTAGTGTAATCGGTTTTGTTTTGGCGGGTTTTTGTATTGCTGCATTCTTTTATCATAGGAGCTTCAAATGGAAAGCGAGTTGTATTTTTCTTTCAATATTCTTAAGTGCAGCAGCGATGTTTGCTTACTATAGTATGGAAGAGGATTTTAACCTTACCAGTAAATATCACGCCATGACAAGAGGGGTCCTATTTGAGGCACCAAATCCGGAAGCTGCTTTGAGGGAGTTTGGAATCAATCCTTCCTTTGCGATTCTAGCTAAGACCTCGGCTTATAATCCTTATCCCTTTGTTGTAGTGGATAATGAACAGCTTAAGAAGGAGTTTTATGATCAATATAAGACGAAGGATGTAGTGATCTATTATATAAAGCATCCGGTGCTTTTCTTAAGAATGCTTGATGTAGCGGTTAAGAATATGGCAAGCCTTAGAAGAAGCTACTGTGGTAATTATGAAAAGAGTGCGGGTATGCCTAAGATGGCTCAGGGTTTTTTCTGGTCCGGTTGGAGTAATTTTAAGGTGAGATTTGCACCCGGTACGGTTGGATATCTGCTGGTATTGAATTTCGCAGCCTTCCTTCTTAACTACTATTACAGAAGAAGTAAATCATCACTGGCGGAGGAAAGAGTAAATTCCTTACTCACTTTTCCGGTAATGATAACACTGATGGGTTTATCGCAGGCAGCGATAGCCATTGTAAAAAGTGGAGATGCGGAACTTGCGCAGCATACATTTTTATTAGGGTCATCCCTTGATTTATTAGTATTTTTCATTAGTACCCAGTGGATAACCAGACTGAAAATCTTCAGGATGGAGGATGAGAAGGTTGTTAAAGCAGAACGTTTATCATAATCATAGGTTAAGCTTTCTAAAGCAGGACATCGGTATGTTTTTTCTGATTGCGGTTTTATTTATCGGAATACTGCTCATGATTCTTGCTCCGGAGGAAAGGAAGCTGGAATTTGTAATTCTACTACTTATCTCCTATATGGCTATGCTGTTTGCCGCCTTTAGAATGACCGTTATATCAGTCATATGTGCGGGCTTACAGGTTATTATATATTCTGTATACAAGCTTTTTACCAGCTATATCTATGGAATGCTTATATTAACTACAGAGTTTGCATGGATTATCTATCCGCTTTTAGCGGTCGGAGCAATGAGTCTCTTTGTTAACAGGACGTCACTTTTAGAATCGGAAATTGATTACCTTAATGAACAGGTCGTAAAATTGGTTCTGATTGATCCATTAACAGGTCTTTATAATCTAAAGAGCCTTTATCTGGATTTACAGGGACAGATCGCATTAGCTGCCAGAAGAAATATGGATATTACATTAATGATCCTATCCCTTAGATATAAAGCAGAGCTATCAAAAATACTGGGGAAATCAAATATGGAAATTCTTAAGCAGAAGATTGCATTAAACGTACAGGATACCCTGCGTGTCGAAGATCGAATTTATGCGATTGATGAAAGGGGATCCCTTGCAATCCTACTTAATTGCAAGGGGGTTGATGCACTGATCGTAAAGAATAGATTACTAAAAAAGCTTACCGCAGTTGATGCAATGCCGGAAATCATAAAGGATAAGATTATTAAGGTGGAGTTCCAATTTGGTTACCTTCAATACTCGCCTGAGCTACATGGAAAAGATGTGATTGGTTTTAAGCAGAAGGTAGAAAGTGAGCTGCAGTATGATGTCTAGGTTTAAGGCAGGAATATTCTTAATTCTGACAATTCTTATGATCTTAATTCCACTTAAGGAAGCAGCAGGGGAAATAAAAGAGGAGAAAACAGCTGATAAAAGCACGGAGGAGATACCAAAGGCTGAAATATTACTGGTCTATCAACAAAATCCATCCAAGCAGGAGATAACCAATATTCAAATTATCGTAAAAATACTTACTTATCTGCAGCATAGTGTGGTATATCTTCCTATAGAAAAAGCAGAGACCGTAGTTGATCAATACGTCGCTATTATATGCTATAACATAGAGAGTTCTTCTGAGGGCTTTATTCCTAAGCTTATCAGCAAAAAGCATAAAATATTTATGATTGGAAGCGGCGGTGTACAGAGGTTTATTTTGGCAAAGCGCTTTCCGGTTATAACAACTAAGACACCGGCAGAGGTTGCAGGCGTTTCCTACGAGTTTACAGAAAAGAAAGAATTTTCTGCACTGGTTAACCTACAAGACGGCTTATTCTTGCAGGGCGGCTTGACCTATACTAGGGGTACTATCGCTACAGAAGTAACTGCCGGTTTATATTCCGGCTATGAGGATTTTATTTATCTTCCAATTACTGATTTGACCGAAGCTTTAATCGAAGCTTCTTTTACGAGAGAAGTAGCAAAGTGGTTATGGCCCTATCAGGGTGAACCTCATACTTACTCACAGTATATTGTACTGAATGAGGTATATCCATTTATTCCGCCTGAAAAATTACTGGAAGTGGTTGAGTATTTTATTAAGCTTAAAATTCCCTTTGTCATATCGGTAATGCCTATCTATGAAAATGGGGATTATCCCTCAATGCAGAGATTTTGTGACATACTGCGCTATGCTCAGGCAAACGGAGGTTCCATAATCATGCATGCTCCAATCCTACAGCAGGAGGAAGATAAGGTAGAACAGGTATGGAAGTATCTTACCATTGCAACCGAAGCCTATACGAACAAGGGGGTATACCCGCTTGGAATAGAGGCTCCAGAACGATTTATGTTTACACAGGCGGGAAGGGAGATATTAAAGAGGTATTCTACCGTATTTTTTTATCAGGATAAAGACTTTGAGATCCTTCCACTAAAGGAAAGCTTCAATACGGTATATCAGGACGGTCATGCAATAATCGCACCGGCTATTTGTCTAGATCAGCAGGGCGAAAGTAAGTTTACGGAGCATTCGACAGCCTGCTATCTCGATATGGCAGACAGTATTGATCAAATCAAGAAAAAGATTAAGGGCTTTCAGCTACTTGCTCCTCCGATGAAGGATTTGTGGGAAATGGAGCATATTGTTTATGCTGATAATCTTTACTTTTATACGAAGAACAGACAGGCCTACTTGAATAAAGAAAAGCTATCTCTTGAGTATATACCTTTTACGGAGGATAAGAATTTTGATTATAAAAACGGAGTTTTCCAATGGATTTTTACAGATTTAAAGGAATTAAACAATAAGCTGGTCCTTATCGTACTCATATCTACTTTAGGCTTTCTTACACTTATGCTTCGTACCAGACGGCTGAACAGAAGAAAATTTCTGCTGGATAAAAGGAGGGAGACATAAGTGACCTGGGCTGATATTTTGTCGCTATATTCAATTTATGCAATCTGGACTGTGATGACCATAAATATCGTATTAACGATTGGAGGAGTACTTTATTATCTTAAGATAAAAAAGACGGATGGACGGATACCTCTTAAAAAATACCCGTTTGTATCCATTCTGGTACCTTCCCATAATGAGAGCTTAGTCATTGAACGGACGATACTTTCGTTGCTTCAGTTTGATTATCCGAAGGAAATGTATGAAATCATTGTGATCAATGATAATTCCTCAGATAATTCAAAGGCGGTATTGGAAAAGTTGCAGGATAGCTATCCTGAGAGAAGGCTGATTGTAATCAATACCGATGACCTTTCTGGAGGAAAGGGGAAATCGAATGCCTTAAATATAGGCTTTTCCGTTGCCGGAGGGAGTGTAATAGCAATCTATGATGCGGATAATACTCCAGAGCCTAAGGCACTTAAGCTTTTAGTAGAAAATCTAATGTCAGACGATAAGATCGGAGCCGTAATCGGTAAATTTCGAACCAGAAACCGGAACGCAAGCATTCTGTCCCGCTTTGTCAATATTGAAACGCTGGCTTATCAGTGCATGAATCAGGCAGGGCGTTATTTTTACTTTAAGCTCTGTACTATTCCGGGTACTAACTTTGTAATTCGAAGAAGTATTATCGAAGCGATTGGCGGTTGGGACGCAAGGGCACTCTCTGAGGATACGGAGATTAGTTTTCGAATCTACAGGATGGGCTATTATATAAAAATGATACCCCAGGCGGTAACCTGGGAGCAGGAGCCGCATCTGCTCTCTGTTTGGTTCAAGCAGCGAACCAGATGGGCTAAAGGAAATATTTATGTGATTATAAAGAATTTTAAATTTTTATTTGACAAGGCCGGTGGCTCAATGCGGGTGGATGTTTTATATTATTTAATTGTTTATATCCTGATGCTTTCCTCACTTGTTTTTTCTGACTTAATCTTTTTTCTTGGAATCCTTGGGTATGTGCATGTATCCTTAAGCGGCTTTTCTACTATCCTATGGGGGATGGCTGTTGTTGTATTCGTAATGAATATACTTCTTACCCTGGCAGGAGAAGAGAATGAATTTAATATATCCTCCGCATTATTAATTCTGGTTATGTTGTTTACCTATTCAAAGCTGTGGGTATTGGTGGTGGCGAATGCAATTTTTCAAAGCTTTCTGGATCATGTTCTTAAGCGGGAGGTCAAATGGGTAAAAACAGTTCGCTATGTAGAAACAGCGGGTGGAACACAAAAATAAAAAGGACTATGTATATGAGAAGATATCTCCATAAAAGAATTACCATACTGATCGTATGCTTTACGATGCTTGTAACCGTATGTTCAGAAAGATCTATAACCGAGGTCTGGGCTGCTCCATCGAAGGCAAAGCATAGTGAGAATACTGAAAACACGAAAATAAAAGACGAGAAGAATGCCAATAAGAAGAATGTCAATAAGAATAATGCCAAGGATAGTAATAAGATAAAGGATGCGGATAATAAATCAGCTGAGGAAGCTGCTTTAAAGGATAAGGTAAATCAAGCTGATACACTGGAAGAAAACAACGGAATAGATAGTATGGCTGTTACTCAAGATCAGGGTATATCAGGTGGGGAAGTTCTTAATCAGATTTTAGATTCTGATCCTTTACTGGGAGAAGCGCCGAATGCTTCTTTACCGGATATCCCGCATACAAGCTATCAAAAATATTTTCGATACGATACAACTCAGGTTCTTAAGGGTATCTTAGCATCCGGTACAATGTATTTTAATATCCCGGAATATTGGGATACAAGGTTCGTCTATGTCCAGCTTGAATATGAGGTAAGTAAGCTGATTAAGGAGGATATTCCGGCCTCCTTAACCATACTGGTTAATCATGTACCTGTTCAGTCTATACATATTTACTATCAGGAGGGAAAAACCCAGCTTGCGAATGTAATCCTTCCCTTAAAGCTGCTTAAAGCTGGCTATAATGTTATAGAAGCGGTCTCCTACGTTAGAATCTTTGATTATGAAGGCTGTACGGAGGACCAGTCACAGGCGAATTGGATTAATATTGAGGAAGATTCCTACATATATGCAGGTTATGAATTGAAGGATCCCGAGCATAAAATCAGCCTGTACCCCTATCCCTTTGTTTCTACAGCGGATCCGACAGGAAAAACCACCGCAGTAATGGTTTCTGATAACGCAGCGAATGGTGAGCTTACTGCTGCGCTTTATCTGATGGCAGATTTAAGCAGTCAGACAGAAGAGACGAATGAAATAGCGTTTGGTAGATATAGTGAAGCAGAAATACAAGCTGCTAAGAATAAGATAGCGGTCTTTAAGGCGGATAATCTTCCGGATGCTTTGAAAAGGTATATAAAAAGTGATATGGATAATGACAGTGACCCTTCGAAGATTGATTTATCCTCCCGCGCGATGCTACGTTTTGTCGAGGACGAAGCAGGTAATCCGATGCTTATGATTGTTGCGGATAAAGAGGCAAACCTTTTGGAAGCAGTCCATCTACTGCTTGATGAAAATAGACGTAGCCAGGAAAAATTAAGTCTTACCTTTGCTAATGAAAATAGTGCCGAGAGTGCCTATAAAGAGAGATTATTAAGCCAGCTGGTTGCCGGAAGCTATACAATTAAGGATCTGGTGGGGAGCGGACTGACTTTCATCGGTCCCTTTCATAAAGAAGAAATACTATATCTCCCCTTTGGGAAAGACTATGCGCTTTCCTCTGCCGGAAAGATATCATTAAAGTTTCGGTACAGCGAGAATCTGGATTTTAATAGATCGTTAATCACCGTATATTGGGGAGATATCCCGATTGCCAGTAAAAAGCTGTCGAAGGAAAATACCTCTGGAGATGAGCTTGCCTTTGTGGTTCCGCAAGATATTGTTGGCACCTCCTTACAAAGTATCAAGATAGCCTTTGATTTAGAAATACAGGATTTATTCTGTACAATGAGACAGGAGGAGATGCCCTGGGCGTATGTTACAGAGGATTCTGAGTTATATCTGCCTGCCAGAGAGAATAGTAATATTTCCTTTGATTATTTTCCATCACCATTTCAAAGTATGGGAGTATTTAACAATGTACTAGTGATAACAAGTGACAATCCGTCTGATGCAGAATTGAATTTGCTTGGTAAAACGATGAGCTTGTACAGTTATCAGACTTTACCCTATGGTGATTTTAAAGTAATAAGGGCGAGTGAATTTGATGAAGCAGATTCTGATTATAACATAATAACGGCAGGCAACGTTAAATCGAACAGCTTTTTAAGAAAAATAAATAACAGACTTTATTTTCAATTCGAGGAACAGGGGAAAGCATTCCAAAGCAGTAAAAATTTAATACTCTCAGAACAGTATTCGCAGGAGGTTGCCGCTTTTGAACTGCTTGAATCCCCCTATGCTAGGGATAGAGCAATCCTTACTGTTTGCACCACGAATGAAGATACCAGCAAGCGGGCACTGCAATTTCTGGCTGCAAAAAGGAAGCACACAGAGCTTAAGGGAGACTGTGTATTAATAGATAAGGATTTGGATACGAAAAGCTTTCAATTTATAGAAAAGCATAATTTCGATAGTAGGCCGACTATTTCACAATTTATAAGAGAAAATAAACAGCCGGTGATATTCACAATAATGGCTGTCGCAGCCATGCTGCTACTACTGCTTTCTGCAATTATAATCCTGATGAGAAATAAAAGGAATCATAGAGAAGAGGATAAATAATTATGAGGCACATAGGCATAAGCAGCTACTGTCTAGCATTTAGAAGAGGTACGAAATGAACTTACGAAGAAACTGGTTTATTTATCTATCACTGCTCCTTTATATGGCAGCAAGCGTTTTAATACTAATTTTCGGAATATCGGGCTTCGGTTCACAGAAGCCTTACTCTTATTTTGCGCAGGCAGCCCTGCTTGCAGGCTGCTTTGCTGCATTTATTGTGATTAATAGTCTCTTTTATCTCGTAACAAGGCCAGTAGTCATTAAGCTCCTAAGGCCAATGAGAAGGCTGGCCATATTTGCAGAAATCCTGATAATCCTATCAGTTTTGATTATTGGTCTGACACTTCGTATTAATTATATTAAGACGAATCCTTTAAACATGGAATCGGATTACAAATTCTATTATGATGTTGCAGGCATGATTAAGGATCATACGCTGTTAGAAAAATCTAACAATGAATATATCGCACTGTTTCCTCATACCTTCGGGTATTCCTACCTTTTGTCAATCGTACTGCGAATATTTGGTAAGGCGCCGGAGGTATGTCTCTATTTTAATGCTGTTCTCTCGGTTCTGACAGCGTTATTTTGTTATGGCATCGGAAGATATCTGGTGAGTCGTGTGGCTGGAATTGCTTCCCTTATTATCAGCTGTTTTTGGCCTTCGCAAATTATATTCTCGAATATTAATGGTTCTGAGGCAACCTTTTGCTTCTTTTTGTATGGGGCTGCATTACTGATGGTGATCGTAATGAGAAGCTGTAATAAAGCCTCCCGGGTAAGCTTGGTGCTTTTGCTTCATCTGCTGATTGGTATCCTGCTTTCTATAGCCTCTGCGATTCGTCCAATGTCTTTCGCGTTTTTTCTTGCTCTTATCCTTTGTTTTATTTTCTTTAATCAAAAATTGACCTATCAAAAAAGTATTACCGAGCTGTCTGTCAGCACAATCTTCCTCTCAAAGGGAATATTCCGGGCTGCTTTTATTATTCTTGGCTATGTACTTTGCTCGCAGTTTATTTCTGCCGGAATATCAGTTGCGATACAGAAGGAGGTTGCCGGTTCTGGTGCTACCGGATACAGCTTAATGGTAGGCTTACATACAATAAGTGATGGTGGACATAGTGAAGAGACGATGGATTTTTTGTTTGATACCTATAAAGAGACAGGTTCAGCGAATGAAACCAATCGTATCTGTATGGATAAGGCGATAGAAGAGCTAAAACAGAATCCTCAGGGTATTCTTGAGCTGATGGCTAAAAAATTTTATTTAATCTGGTCCAATGACGATTATGCAACTACGACTAATATCGTTACGATGAATAATCAGGGGTTGTTGACGCCGCAAAAGGAGGCTTCTCTTTATCATCTGGCTGATCTCAATAATATATATTATCTGTTTATTGTATTTTTAAGCATAATTGGAGCCGGCTATCTTTTTTTTAAGGATAATAATGCGCAGGTATTTGCCGTATTTTTTGTGGGTGCGGTAGTAATGCATCTCCTCGTGGAAATGCAAAACCGTTACCACTATTATTTGCTGCAGAATTTTGCCATAATGGCAGCAGTTGGAATGGGCTTCCTGTTTAATCGATACCTTAAGCAAACGCAAATGAAAATGCTGATAAAATCAGGAGCATTTGATACCTTTCCTATGAGGGGAGATACTTCAGAAGCTGCCGTTACTTTGGAGAAACAAAAGGCGAATGATCTGGCAGTTATCGGGACGAATGAATTGAAGCCGATCAATATTATAGATGCAATCAAGGAAGGGCATATCACCATAACAGCGACCAAGGCATACCAATCTGATGGGTTAGCAGTTAGGGCTGAGGCGAAGGAGAGTATTGAAACAAAGAAAGCCTATGGCAAGGAAATAATATTGGATAAGGGAGAAACGGTTGATAAAGGAAAAGTAGAAGAGAAGAAAAATGTAGCTGAGAATATAAATGTTACCGAGAAGATTAATGTAGCAGGTGACAGAGCAAGTATAGAAGATGGGTTAAAAGTAGACAAGAGAGGAAGGACAGAGGAGAAGAAAATAGTAGGTGTCAGGGCAAGAATAGAAGAGGGGAAAGAAATAGCTAAGAGAGGAAAGGTAGAAGAGAAGAAAATAGTAGGTGTCAGAAGAAAAATAGAAGAGGGAATAAAAATAGGTAATAGAGAAAAAACAGAGGTTAAAAGAGAACCAGAAAATAAAAAAGTGCTAGAAAATAAAAAAGTGCCAGAAAATATAAAAGTGCCAGAAAATATAAAAGTGTCAGAAAATAACAAAGAACCTGAAAATAAAAAAGAACCAGAAAATAAAAAAGTGGCAGTTGATAAAAAAGAAGATGAATTAAGAAAAAAGAGAATAGAAGTAATCAATATTCAAAATAAGGCATGTAAGAAAAAAACTGATAAAGAAAAATCAGAAGATAGAAAAATAATTGGGAACAGTGAATTAACTGATATTGTTAGCAAAACTGAAATGAATCACTCAGCAGTAGATAAGAAGAGTACCGGTGCTATATCTAAGGAGAGGAGATCAACTGCCAGGAGGGTATCAAGCAGTCACCAGAAAATTGATAAAGCCTCAAATATTCAATTTGTATTATCAGAGCAGGAGCTTCAGGAGATTTTAGAGAACTCCATTAGAGAATTTTCAAAGCAGGTTATTCGCGTATTATTAGAAAATTCCATGCAGAAGCCAACACTAGAAAATCAGTCTTATAACCGGAAGGATAGGAAGGCAAGTACAAAGAAAAAGTTGTCCAGAAACCATGTAAGGGGAAAACAGCCTTCCGTAAAAATAAAGCATAAATAAGAATTAGATAATGATTGAAAGGCAGGAAAAAAAGTGAAACACTCTGAGGAAAATCGTCTGGAAAGGCTTTGCAGGCTGGGGATTATCGTTGCTGCTATAGTTATTCTGACTTGTGGAGTACTCCTAGCTTCGCAGTGGTATCTGGGATCAGTAGCACAGACAGAAACTTTAACAAATAATAAAGGGAAGGAAGTGCTTGCAGATGAGATGAACTATTACCCTACTGGTATACAGCTGAATGAGAAGATGCCTGAGCTTACTTTTTATGATGATAAAGGAACGGCAGTAAACCTAAGTGAATATAAGGGGAAGAATGTTATACTCCTGTTCTGGGCTAGCTGGTGCAAATATTGTAAGCAGGAGTTTGAGTCTATGGGGGCGTTTTCAAAGCTTCTAGATCAATATGAAGATATGGAATTTATTCTGGTTGATAAATTGGATGGAAAGAAGGAGACGAAAGATCAGGCTCTTGACTATTTAAAGGAGAAAAGTGTTCCCTTTCCCACTTTTTTTGATGAAGAACTGAAGGCCTATCAAAGTCTTGGTATAAAGATTGTACCGACACTGCTAGGGGTTGACAGTCAAGGTATCTTAAGATGCTGTATACCAGGGATAACGAAAGCTGCAGATCAATTGGAGGCATTGCTTCATTATGTAAGGCTAGGGGGAGCCTACGCTACCGAAGATTTTGTCACTAATAAATTGATGGGAGAGGACGGGGGTGTACATACGAATTATCAGGAAATTGATAAAGCTTCGCCCTCCGGCTATGATGTGTTGAGTGAATCACAGGGAATATTGATGGAGTACGCGGTAGTTAAGAAGGATAGAGAATTATTTCAAAGAAGTCTTGCGTATGTCAGAAAGTATATGCAGTTTTCCAATTATTTGACTGGCTGGAGGGTAAGCAAGGAGAAGAAAAAAGCCTCCTCGAATGCGCTTGTGGATGATCTTCGAATATATAAAGCACTAGTGAATGCCGATCGTCTTTGGGGTGGTTATGAGGAGGTTCTGAAACCCTGGGGAGAAAGTATACTGAAATATAATACGATACCAAATGGTTTTATAGACTGTTATGACATCAAAGAGGATAGAAGGTCTGATCGTATTACACTGAGTTTTTTAGATTTGGAAGCAATTTCATTGTTAGTGAAAGCTATAAGTAATGAAACTGATTTCTATGAACAATCACTGAAATTGATCGCGGAAGGTTATATCAGTAAGGAATTTCCGTTTTATTATAGTTGGTACGATTACAAGAAAAAGAAATATAGCTCTGCGGATTTAAATATGGCCGAGGCGGTTCTTACGCTGCTTCATCTGGCCGAGGTTGGAGAAATAAAGCAAGAGACGGTTGACTGGCTGGAAGCAGCCTTACAGAAGGGCGGAATAAAGGCAAGGTATACCGTTGCAGGAGAAGTGGTAAAGGATTTTAATTATGAGTCTACGGCAATTTATGCTATTGCTGCCAGAATAGGAGAGATCATCGGTAACCAGAATATTGTCACCAGGGCGATAGCAAGGATGGAAGCATTACGAATTAATGATACCGGGACTACCTTTAATGGTGCCTTTACTGCGAAGGAGGGAGAGGATATCTATTCCTTTGATCAATGTATGGCGTTACTTACTTACGGATATCTCCAGAGCCAAACAGACTCTTACCGAGATTGAGGTCATAAATTCGTATCCTATTAGCCTGTGAAAGCTGCCACTGGCAGAAAGACTATAACGGATCATATGCTGATCAACTTCAGTCATGATTTATACAATGTCAAGACCCTTCATTATCGAACCGGATATTGTGAAGAAATTTAAAGAAGGCAGACAAAGTGAATCAAAGTGTATTAATTGTAATAATTGTATGATTGGCATAGAGGTTCAACCACTCAAATGCTATTACGGAAAGGTTAAGTAAAAAAATAATATTTATTAGTCTGTTTCCACTTGTGCCAGATTCATTTCATCCCAGCCGGGAGATAGATTAGATTCATATTTTTGGATTGCCTTTATCATTGCAAAATTTAAGATATTATCTAATTCAGCTTCCTCTTTTTCTGAGGAAGTTGATTTTAATAAAGTATCAGTGTTAGAAGAGGATAAATTTATAGCAGTATAATCAGAAGTAGGATATTCGGTTGTAGTATCATCTACATCATTGAATTCTGAATCAAGGTTATGCGAAGTAGAAGCATACTCAGTGTACACAGAGGCAGTACATTCACCACTGTTATTATGGATAGGATCATTTGAAGAGTTAGCTTCAATATTATGAGGCATTTCGCCATCTTCACTGCAAAGAAGTAGCTTTACATTACTAGTAGAAGGCTCCAGCTTAAGAGGGATTCTACCTATTAAAACCTTATCGTCCCCTATCCGTATCCTGTATTCTAATTCGCTATCCTCGTAGCCGATGACTTTATCTGTATCGGGTAATTTCTTTGTCTTGTTCTTGCGGACGGTCTTAGCCTTCTTTGCTTTTGTGCTGTTTAGACCTGAGAATAATTTTTCCCGGAGGAGATAGCCGCTGTAGGATAAATATTCAGATAGAAATTCATCAAAGTCTTTATCCGTAGAATCATGATATTCTTGTGTATCAAGGGAATTATCCTGTTCATCAAATCTATTTTCAAATCGATGCAGTACCCTGCCATCGCTGTCTTCTATCTTGATATCAATTTCAATAACCATTTGCTCACCCGATTCATACTCTATATATAACAATATCGGATGAATTGGTAAATATATGTACCCCCTTAAAGAATATTTAATATTTGGAAATTGCGATACAGATTAATAAAACTATATAGTTTCGTAATCTCCGATCCTAATTTTTAAATGAATTTAACATACAGGAAGATGCATACTATACGATATCATTATTGGGAATGGATACAAAATTATATCTGGGTTTTGTGATATATTTCTGCATATAATTGTCGAATTATATGCTGTGAACTGATATAATAAGCTGAAGTAACAAAGGATAAGGAGAAGATCAATGCGTAAATTATCAAAACTAATCATAGCGATATTGCTATGCACAGTATTAACCAGTAATTCACTACCCTTTTTCCCTAGCAATAGCTTAACAGACGGGACCCCGGCATATGCTGCTGTTAATAATTCTCTACCGCTTATATTTGATGAGAATTCAGTGGATTATATGTCCTATATTCCTGAGCTTAGTTGCAGTAAGAAAGTAAAAAAAGAACTTAATATTCAAAACCCTGACCTATCTGTCGCTGCTGCATCAGCTATTTTAATCACAGAAGAAGGTAAGGTTTTATTTAGAAAAAATGCAACAGCGCCAGTATTTCCCGGAAGTACTACAAAATTACTCACTTCATTAGTGGTTTTGGACTGGTGTAAAACGAGTGAAAAGATAAAAATTGGAGAATCAATCAAAATGATTGCCGGTGATTCTTCGACCGCAGGACTAAAGCAAGGTGAGGTCCTAGATATTAATACGCTGCTTGCTGCTATGCTGCTTCCTTCTGGGAATGACGCAGCTTATGTTGCGGCAGCTTACGTAGGTAAGAAATCGCTTAAGAATCATAAAGCAAAAACTATGGATGCTGTCAAAGAATTTTCCCGTCTTATGAATGAAAAGGCAAAAGAATTAGGTGCAGAGAATTCCTGCTTTATTACTCCGGATGGATATGATGCAAAGGGGCAGTATACTACGGCATACGATATGAGCAGAATAGCCTTAGCTGCCACAAATAACAGCACTATATTGAAGATTACGAAGAAATGCAGCTTAAATGCAACCGCAAGCAGCGGAGAAAGGCACTTTTGGAAAAACTCAAATGCCTTATTAAACAAAGAAAGCGAATGGTACAACTCAAATGCAATCGGACTAAAAACAGGAACGACATCGATGGCAGGAAGGTGTCTGATTTCAGCAGCAAAAAACGAACAGGGCACTGTCATCAGCGTTGTTATGAATTCGACTATGATGGGGCGTTGGGAAGATTCTAATAAATTACTAAATTACGGACTGAAAAAGCTTCAATAATCAGGATCTAAGAAAGCTGCTTCTAATTTCAATCAATTCATATATTTCTTTTCATTATTCAAAGTACTACACAGAAATCCCCCTGCATACAATGTAACAACAACGATAATAAGGGGGAATGCGTTCCATCACAGGCTGGAACGCAGACACTATGAAAGGCTATATAGAGGAACGGGCGGTTGAAATCGCAAATTATATCATCGACAATAATGCGACTGTGAGGCAGACCGCGAAGCAGTTCGGCATATCGAAATCAACCGTACATAAGGACGTTACGGAACGTCTGACACAAATTAACCCCTCCCTCGCCGAAAGAGCAAGGGTAGTCTTAGACTTAAACAAGTCAGAGCGCCATATCAGGGGCGGTTTGGCAACAAAGGAGAAATATCTCCATAAGACGAGATATAATCAGGCTTATTAATGTGAATTATTGAAAAGCATAATTCACACCTAGAAGTTTGTGCCTGCGTTTTCCTCGGCACAAACTAATTCAAAGGTTAGGCACCTTATGTTAGTGTGAATAGTCTTGCAAAGTACATGCAAGACTTTGGAAGAATAGCAAAAGACGCTATTCTTCAGGATTTGTGCCTGCGTCTTCCTCGGCACAAACTAATTCAAAGGGCCGGCATCTTATGTTAGTGTGAATTATTGAAAAGCATAATTCACACCAATGAATCGGTGTAAAAGGTATTACCTTGTGCGTATGCATTTGGTAGTACCTTTTTTCTGGGGGAATTGTAATACGGTATCGGAGGCTATCCCTATATTGTGCACTACAAGTATATATTGGTATGAATCATACAAGTAAAGCTTGGCATAAAATCCATATTGACCGAAGAAGACAGGTACTTTATAATAAATACATATAAATAACCTTTTACGACAGATGCGGACAATATTTGACGCATCTTATTTATTTTTTTAGATATCTACAGCAATCGTCATAATATTGTTAAAATGATAACATTACTACAAAAGCTCTAGGATGTATGTTATAATAACATAGTTTCATTTTTTAAATTAATCTTGAAAAATATGAAATTTTTTGTTTCATCAGAAATATAGGAAGAAGGAAGGCAAAATGTATATGGGAAAATTGACATTTCCGGGTGGAATCCATACATACGATGGTAAGGATCTAACGATGGACAAGCCCACAACTGTTCTTATGCCAAAAGGCGACTTGATATTTCCACTGTCTCAGCATATAGGTGCCCCCGCTAAGCCTATCGTGGCAAAAGGAGATCAGGTTTTGGTAGGACAAAAGATCGCTGAAGCAGCAGGGTTTATTTCTGCCAATATCATAAGCTCGGTATCGGGAACCGTAAAGGAAATTGAGAAAAGATTAACCGTACAGGGGAATATGGTTGAAGCAATAATAATTGAAAATGACAATAATTACACCGCGGTAGAAGGCTTTGGCAAGGAAAGAGATGTGAAAAGCTTATCAAAAGAAGAGATTAGAAGCCTTGTGAAGGAAGCGGGAATTGTTGGCCTGGGAGGAGCAGGCTTTCCTACGCATGTCAAGCTAACTCCAAAAGATGATAGTAAGATAGATTATGTAATAGTTAATGGTGCAGAATGTGAGCCGTATCTGACCTCTGATTACAGAATGATGCTTGAGGAGCCGGAGAAGATTATTGGTGGGCTTAAAATAATGCTGAAGCTATTTGACAGTGCGAAGGGAATTATTGCCATAGAGGATAATAAATCAGAGGCAATCAAAAAAATATCTGAGCTTGCAGCAAAGGAAAAGAATATAGAGATTACAGCCCTAAAGACCAAATATCCGCAGGGTGGAGAACGCCAGCTGGTTTATGCCGTTACAGGAAGAAGGCTTAATTCCAAGAAGCTGCCATCTGATGTCGGATGTGTTGTGGATAATATAGATACAGTAATAGCAATTTATAATGCAGTAGCCAAAGGTACTCCCTTGATCCGTAAAATTATCACCGTTTCCGGTGATGCCGTTAAAAATCCACAGAATTTTAATGTTGCTATCGGAATTGATTACTGGGAGCTACTCGAAGCAGCAGGAGGCTTTATTGAAAGACCGGAGAAGATGATTTCCGGCGGACCGATGATGGGTAATGCAATTTATAACTGCAATGTTCCCGTAACTAAGACAAGCTCGGCAATGCTTGGATTTCTTTCAGATAAAGCAGCTGTTACAGAATCACCTTGTATCCGCTGCGGAAGATGTATTAGTGCATGTCCGCTTCAGCTCATGCCATTTGAACTTGCCGCACTCAGTATGCGTTCAGATGAAGAGAGCTTTGTCAAAGCGGATGGTATGGAGTGCTGTGGTTGTGGGTGTTGCTCCTATGTTTGCCCTGCAAAGAGGGGGTTAACCCAGTCTATTATGCAGCAGAGAGCAGCAATACTGGGTAAACGAAAGAAAGCATAGCTTAATATAATTAGCAATTGCGAAACACATCAACTATAGGTATTGTATACACAGCAGATACTATTCCGGAGCGGAAGTTAAGCGGACGGAGCGTTGGAGCGGAGGAATATGATCTGCTGTGTATACAATTATAAAACGATAAAGTTTCGCAATTATAAAATATAATTGAAAGAGGTGTACGCATTGAGTGATTTGTTTCATGTGTCGGCTGCGCCGCATACGCGTAGTCAGGCAACAACAAAAAATATAATGCAGGATGTAATTATTGCATTGCTTCCGGCAGGAATATATGGCATATATAATTTTGGTATTCATGCTTTCATGGTAATTGCTGTGACGGTATTAGCCTGTGTAGGAACAGAATACCTTTATTGTAAGTATATGAAGAAACCATCAACTGTAACCGACTATAGTGCGATCGTAACAGGCCTATTGCTTGCTTATAATGTACCAGCGAACTTCCCGTTGTGGATGGCAGCCTTAGGCGGAATATTTGCGATTTTGGTTGTTAAAATGCTATTTGGCGGATTAGGGCAGAACTTTATGAATCCGGCTTTAGCGGCGCGTGCCTTCTTACTGATAAGCTTCCCGGTAAGAATGACAAGCTTTGCAGTAGAGAAAATAGTATCTCCCGGAGTAACAGATTATATTCAAAAGGGTGCTCTTGCAATTGACGGCGTATCGGGAGCGACTCCTTTGGCAGCTGTGAAAGCCGGAGAGTCGGTGGATTTATTCAGTATGTTTATTGGTAATATCGGCGGTACAATCGGAGAGACCAGCGCAGCAGCAATATTAATCGGCGGAGCATATCTGGTATTTAGGAAAGTTATTTCACTCAGAATACCGCTTGCCTATATATTGACAATGGGAATATTTGTTGTGCTTTTTGGAGGGAAAGGCTTTGATACAACCTTTCTGTTAGCACATATTCTTGGCGGAGGATTACTTCTCGGCGCATTTTTTATGGCAACTGATTATGTTACCAGTCCTATTACTCCTACCGGCCAGATTGTATTTGGTATCTGCTTAGGACTTCTTACCGGATTGTTCCGACTGTTTGGAGGTACTGCCGAGGGTGTATCCTATGCTATCATTTTCGGTAATCTTTTGGTACCGATGATTGAAAAGCTTACACGTCAAAGATCCTTTGGAAAGGAGCGTGCGGTTAGTGAAAAATAAGAAGGAAAAAGGAAGTACAACACTTACACTCATAAAAGAGGCTGCCGCACTTTTTCTCATCACACTTTTTTCTGGACTAGCCTTAAGCTATATCTATGAGATTACGAAGGAACCGATTGCTGAGCAGCAGATTATAAAAAGCGAGAAAGCAAATCAGGCAGTGTTTCCGGAGGCTGTGTCCTTTACAGCGGATGAAGAATTAATGCAGCTTGTTAAGGATACAGACTTAACCTCATTAAATGCTGATTATAAGGGTGTAACAATCGATAATATCAGTAAGGCTTTAGATCAAAGCAATCAAACAATCGGCTATAACATTACTGTTACTACCACTACCGGTTACAAGGATCCGATTACGATTGTAATCGGTTATTCCAAGGATGGAGTGGTGAAAGGAATAGAGATTACCGCAATTAACGAGACTGCGGGACTTGGTATGGTGGCAAAAGAACCTAAATTCCTGGGACAATATATTAGTAAATCGGTTAGTCAATTTATACTTACCAAGACAGGAGCTTCCTCTGAGGACCAGATCGATGCAATCAGCGGTGCTACGATTACTTCACGGGCAGTGACCAATGCAATTAATACCGGTATCGGTTTTTTAGGTCAATTCGCCACTGAATTAGGAGGTGGACAAAATGAATAAGTACCTTGAACGTATTTACAATGGTATTATAAAGGAGAATCCTACCTTCATTATCATGCTGGGTATGTGTCCGACCTTAGCTGTTACAACCTCCGGAAATAACGGTCTATATATGGGACTTACCACAACGGCAGTGCTTGCTGCTTCGAATTTATTAATATCGGCACTGAGAAAGCTCATTCCGGATAAGGTTCGTATCCCTGCATATATCGTCGTAGTAGCTTCTTTAGTTACCATAGTACAGCTTCTGTTAGAGGCCTATCTACCGGTTGTCAATGAACTGCTTGGTATCTATATACCGCTGATTGTTGTTAACTGTATTATTTTGGGAAGAGCAGAAGCCTATGCAGCGAAAAATTCCATTGGACTCTCCTTCTTTGACGGTATCGGAATGGGTCTTGGATTTTCGGGAGCACTGACAATCATAGGATCCTTCCGTGAGCTTTTAGGAGCGGGTACTATATTCGGTTTTAAAATCACACCGGCTTCCTTTGAACCGGTATCCATCTTTATCCTTGCACCCGGAGCTCTCTTTACTCTGGCGATCCTTACAGCTTTACAAAATAAACTGAAGCTTCCGTCAGCAACGAATGGTACAGCAAAAAACAGTGTTGGCTGCGGCGGAGATTGTTCACACTGTGCAGGAAGCGTGTGCACCACGAACAGGGAAATCATATCCTCCCATAATGAGGTGGCTTCGGCAAAATCCGGTTCAGCTGTAAGAACAGAACATAAGAAGGAGGATTAAGTAGATGAAAGAACTCATTATGATAATCATCGGCTCAGCACTTGTCAATAATGTTGTGCTAAGTCAATTCCTTGGTTTATGTCCGTTTCTAGGCGTATCTAAGAAAACCAATACAGCAGCAGGTATGGGAGGAGCGGTAATCTTTGTAATAACGATTGCCTCTGCATTATGTAGCCTCATCTATACGTATATTTTAGTACCTCTTGATATGGGGTATTTACAAACAATTGTATTTATTCTGGTAATTGCCTGTCTGGTGCAATTTGTTGAGCTTGTATTAAAGAAATATAGCCGTGCCCTCTATAGTGCACTTGGTGTTTATCTGCCCCTGATTACTACAAACTGTGCGGTTTTAGGTGTTGCTATAATTAATGTAAATGAAAATTATGGATTAGTTTCCAGTATTGTAAATGGTTTTGGAACGGCAGCAGGCTTTACAATTGCAATTGTTGTCATGGCAGGAATTAGAGAAAGAATTGAATATAATGATGTTCCAAAATCTTTTCAAGGCTCTCCTATCGTTCTGATTACGGCAGGTCTGATGGCAATTGCATTCTTCGGCTTCGCCGGATTAATATAGAGGGAGGGAAGGAATATGATGGATCAGATAGTGGCTTTTGGTGATTACCTCTCTAACTTAAATAGTGTGCTTGCAGCTACTGCTTTCAGTTTGCAGGGTGTTGGTATCGCTACAGCTATTGTAGCAGCAGTAGGATTATTTATAGGACTGTTCTTAGGCTTTGCAGCAAAAGCCTTTGAAGTAAAGACGGATGAACGGGAAGTACAGGTAAGAGAACTGCTTCCGGGAGCCAACTGCGGAGGCTGCGGCTATCCGGGCTGTGACGGACTTGCAGCTGCGATTGTGAGAGGGGATGCCCCGGTAAATGGATGCCCGGTTGCGAATAAGGAGGCTCATCAGAAGATCGCAGAGGTTATGGGTACGGCAGTTGAGGAAACCGAGAAAATGGTTGCTTTTGTAAAGTGCTCCGGAACCTGTGATAAGACAGAAGTAAAATATGAGTATTATGGGGTACAGGATTGTAATAAGGCAGCACTCGTTCCCGGCAAAGGAAATAAAAAGTGCAGCCACGGCTGTATGGGCTTTGGCTCCTGTGTGAAAGTCTGTGCCTTTGATGCAATTCATGTTATAAATGGTATTGCAGTTGTAGATAAAGAAAAATGTACCGGTTGCAGCTCCTGTACTGCGCAGTGTCCGAATAAACTAATTGATATGGTGCCTGCAGCAGCAAGACATCTTGTAGTGTGTAACTCTCCAGAGAAAGGTAAGGATGTAAAGGCTGCCTGCTCTGCCGGCTGTATCGGCTGTAAGCTTTGTGTGAAGAGCTGTGAGTATGGTGCGATTACAGTAGAAAACAATCTGGCGTTTATAGACTACAGTAAATGTACCAACTGCGGAAAATGTGCTGCTGTCTGCCCTGTCAAGGTAATCAGAGTGGAAAGTATATAGTTCGTACACAAGTCTATCAAAAAACGCTAATATAAGACAAATAAGGATAAGTGCCTAGGTGACTGGCTGAGTAGCTTTGTCGCCTAGGCACTTATTTTGGGCTCTTTGTCAAGTCTTGGGGTGGGATTCTTTGAATCCCCCTCAAATACTGGATGAAGAGCTATTTTAATGATTTAGATTCTATAAGCAGTTTTTGGGTACACTTAATAAGCCTGCCTAAT
>JAEZTJ010000057.1 GCA_023421505.1 Bacillota bacterium | reverse complement strand
TTGAGCTCGGTGAGATTGAAAACCAGATAAGAAAGCTTAAGGATATAAAGGACTGTGCGGTGATTGCAAGGACGGATAAGAGTGGGGACAAGGCCATTCATGCATATATCGTATCAGAGAAAGAGATTAATATAACCGGGCTTCGAGACCTGCTTTCAGAAGGCTTGCCGGAGTATATGATACCACCTTATATGCTGCAGATAGGAAGCATCCCGGTAACGAGAAACGGCAAGCTTGATAAGCGTGCCCTACCGGATATCGAAGTAAAAAGTGAGACAGAATATGTAGCACCACAAAATAGGACACAGGAGCTCATCTGCAATATTTTCAGTGATATGGTAGGCGTTGGAAAAGTCGGCATCAACGATGACTTCTTCAAAATCGGCGGTCATTCACTCAGAGCAATGAGGCTGGTAAACTGGATTGAGTCAATAACCGGAAGCAGCATAAGCCTGCCTGATATATTCAAATATAGAACACCTGCTCAGATTGCGGCTTATATTGATCATCATACGATAGAGAACTATGAACCAATTCCAAAGGCATTAGAAATGGAATACTATCCAATGTCATCAGCGCAAAAGCGTACCTTTCTTCTTAGTCAAATTGAAGAGCAGAGTTTACTCTATAACATGCCGATGTGTCTGAAGCTCAGAGGTGAATTAAGGCCTGATGCAATGAAAGAAGCACTCCAGAAAATGGTGGATCGGCATGAAATCCTGCGTACACAGTTTATTGCAGAAAACGGGGAGTTATTTCAGAAGATACATAACCGGGTCGAGCCTGATTTTGAACTTGGGGAAAGCGGTGCGGCTTCTGATGAAGAAATGATCGCTGATTTTATCAGGCCCTTTGACCTTGCGTCTGCGAGGCTTGTACGTGCTAAACTCGTGAATAGGGGAGAATACTGGTTACTGATGACAGATATGCACCATATTATCAGTGATGGTATGAGTCAGGAAATCTTTATAAGGGAGCTTACAAGTCTTTATAACGGTAAGGAGCTTAAAACACTAACGAAGCAGTATAAAGATTACAGCGAATGGATGCGAACACGGGATTTGTCTGCGCAGAAGGCCTTCTGGGTTAACGAATATAGTGATGAAATCCCTGTACTTAATATGCCTTTGGATTTTGGCAGGCCGCAAATACAAAGCTATCGAGGTGCGGGGATAACTGTAGAGACTGGAAGTAAACTGTGTAGGGATATAAAAGCATTTGCGAAGACCAATGACGTAACGGAATATATGTTGTTTTTGTCAGCTGCTATGGTATTGCTCAGCAAGTATAGCTGCCAGGAGGATATTGTAATCGGCAGTCCGATCAGCGGAAGATCACATCACGATACGGAGCAGATGCTGGGGATGTTCATTAATACGCTGGCAATGCGCGGAAAACCGGCAGGGCATAAGTCTTACCTTGCATTCTTAAAGGAGATAAAGCAATTCTGTCTGGAGGCATATAAAAATCAGGAATATCCATTTGAAGAATTGGTGGAAACGGTAAAAATCAAGAGGGATCTATCCAGGCACCCGCTTTTTGATGTGATGCTTATCATGCAGAACAATGAAACCATAGAAGGACGTTTAAAAGGAAATAGCGATATCGAGTTAGTAAAGCAGGAATCACTTGTATCCAAGTTTGATCTTACCATAGAAATCAGAGAGGTGAAGGGCAGTTACAATATTGCGATTGAATACTGCACTGATCTTTTCTTAAAAGATACTGCGAAAAGAATGGTCGAGCATTTTATCAATGTGCTTAATCAGCTTTGTGTTGATAAAGATATGCTGATTAACCAGATTGATCTCACCAGTCAGCAGGAAAAGGATCTAATTCTCAAGACGTTCAATGCTACAAAAGTAGAATATCCTTCAAATAAGACAATTATGGAGCTCTTTGAAGAGCAGGTAAAGGTAAAAAAGAATGATGTGGCTGTAGTATTTGAGGATAATAAGCTGACCTATGAAGAGTTTAATAACAAAGCAAATGCACTGGCATACAAATTAAGAATTCTCGGCGTGGGGCCGGATGATTTTGTAGCAATTATTGCTGAAAGAAGTTTGGAGATGCTTTGTGGAATTTATGGTGTATTGAAAGCCGGCGGCGCGTATGTACCTATCGATCCGGCAAATCCTAAGGAGAGGGTAAAGTATATACTGAAGGACTGTTCCCCTCGGGCAATACTTACCTATGATGCAGTAATTGAGACTGATCTTCCAGTAATAAATCTTGCAGATCATGAGGTTTGGGAAGGATCGACTGATAATCTAAAGAGTATTTGTAAGCCTGAGAATCTTGCATACTGTATTTATACCTCGGGTACGTCTGGAACGCCTAAGGGGGTTATGCTAAAACAGTGTAATGTAGTAAATTATTGTTATCGTAACCGCTATAATGTTATGAATCATGCTATCGAGTGCGGATATAGCAAAATCGTATCTGTTACAAATTACACATTTGATATCTTCGTAACGGAAATCTTATTAAGCCTAATAAACGGTATGACTGTATATCTGACTAATAGTAAGGAACAAAATGATGTTAGAGCATTAAGTGATGTTATTGTTCAGAACGATATTGAGATATTACAGTCAACACCCAGCAGAATCAATATGATGCTGTCTGATATCAATGGTAGAAGAGTATTTGAAAAGCTGAAGTACCTTTTAATCGGAGGTGAAAAATTAGAAGCAGAGACAGTTAATCGTTTAAGTAAAATTACGAAGGCTGTACTCCAAAATGTATATGGTCCTTCTGAGACTACGGTTTGGTCCTCATCGAAAGTGATTGATCCAGAGAATATTTCCGCCAATATTTCAATAGGAAGACCAATAAGTAATACTGGAATATACATAATGAATGGAAGCTTGCTATGCGCAGTAGGTGTACCGGGTGAATTATGCATAACAGGAGACGGGCTTGCAAGAGGTTACTTAAACAGACCGGAGCTCACGGAGGAGAAGTTTGTAGTAAATCCCTTTGGAGCTGGAAAGATGTATAAAACCGGTGACCTTGCCAGATGGCTTCCCGATGGTAATATTGAGTATCTGGGCAGAATTGATGAACAGGTAAAGATCAGGGGCTTCCGTATAGAGCTTGGTGAGATAGAAAATCAGCTCAGAAGGATTGAAGCTGTAAAGGATTGTGCGGTAATTGCCCGCGCAGACC
>JAEZTJ010000050.1 GCA_023421505.1 Bacillota bacterium | reverse complement strand
AAAGTACATGTATGACAATAATGTTCACACCATTGAAAACCGCATTGTCAGCATCAGTCAGCCATACATCCGACCAATTGTACGCGGCAAATCCAAAGCACAGGTAGAGTTCGGAGCGAAGCTGGATTCGGCATCGTTGATGGATTTGGACGAATTGAAAAGATATCCTTTGAAGCTATGGATACAGTAAGCGATGATTAATTTCATTTCGGTCATTGCGAGTCGTGCGAAGCAATCCAAAATCCCAGTAACTCAGCGTTTTCTGGATTGCTTCTTCGTAAAATCCTCGCAATGATGATTGAATAATCAATTACTTAGAACTTCCTAAAATGGTTAATGGCAGTCCTGTATGGATGTTCGTTGTGTGGACAATATTGTATATTGTCTATACATAGTTCAAATAATCAAAACGAACAGTTTAAGAAATTCATACTGATCTGGTTTTTTGATAATATGTCCATAAACATGAGAGGTAATTATTAAATGAATTTTAAAATTAAAATTATAATAGTTTTTCTTACGATCATTATTGGAACATTTGTTTGCTACTTGTTTTTTAAACAAAACCAAGATGAACAAGACATAGTATCCATATTAAAGTTGCCAATTAAAAAAGAACAAATAATGAAAATGGAAAGTCAAATTCAATCAGATAATTCTATTGATTTAAAACTAATAATTGAACACGATTTTTGCGTTGAAAATTTTTCAGCGCCATTTAATATAGGTCAGTATAAAGGATCAAGATTGTATGATGAATTGGCGGCTTTGATTAAAGAAAACAATATGAGTATTGAGGAAACTACAATTCATGTATATCATGTCACCCACTCAATAAAAAAAGGATTTTTCAGCGAGGTACAAATACCGCGTCCTGTTTACATCATCATAGGAAACAGCAATAATACAATTATCTATACTAATATTCCAGAAGGAGTTACGTTACCCCAGATCAAGCAGTAATATTTATCTTGATTTATGGAAGAATAGGGAAGGTGGTTGGAATTCCATCAGGACATTTGATTCATAAACAGCAATAAGATTGATAAGTGATGATTTTCCCTTGTATATAGTACTTAACAATATGTAGGCACTATGGGATTATCTCCTTCGGATATGGTATATTTTATAATAGTGGTTGGATTGATAAACTATAACAAACTTTATGACATTTCCAATAATGCAGGCACAGCCGCCGAGGGGGCAACCCCCAAGGCGGCTGTTTTGGGTCTAGTTTGCTCGAAATGGGCGATTGCTATAGGGTAAAAATCCCGAACAGGCTTGCTTGTAAGAACCGTTAGCTTAAGACAAGTAGGGTAACCTATTTCTAGGCTACCCCCTTATCAAACGTAAGCGATGAATATCACACCGTTTATAAATAGGTATTTTAACTCTGGTAAAGAAAGACGGAGATACCGAAACAGAATACCAGGAAAGCAGAGATTTTCTTGTAACTACCTGTGTAAAGCAGGTAAAGCAGAACTTAGAGGAAATGGAGAAGATAGAAACTGAAATGAAGAAGCTCATGTCATAACTTGGCTAAAAGCTAGAAACCTTTCCGAGCATATACCTTGTAACAACTGCCGGATTTGCCGCACAGATTAGAGACATTGATAGGTTCACCAGTGCCGATAAGGTGGCGAAGTATGCCTGGATCAGCCCTATTACATTTTCTCAGGGGAAAGTGACAAACAGTTCAAAAACAGGTAGGGTGACATATCTCTATCACCTCTTTCATGCACTTGCTGCCAGAAATGCTAACAGGGGAAGGAATAAAAATACCTGTGAATGACGTCTTTTAAGAGTGCTACCAGAAGAAAATATCCGAGGGAAAGACAGAACATCAGGCTATCATCTGTGTAATGCGAAGGTTAGTTAATATCATTTATGGAATAATGAAAATAAATGTATATATAGATATCCAACTCTTCCCAAGAAGGGTATAGAATGCTATAATTCTTCACAGATACAGATACAGATACAGATACAGATACAGATACAGATACAGATACAGATACAGATACAGATACAGATACAGATACAGATACAGTTATATCTACATATTTTTTTACATACTTATATTACTTGATTAAGGATATTATGACCCTTAAATTAAGGTGAAAAAATAAGTTGTTATTACTTATCCAAACATGGAAGGAGGTTATTAAATGGATCAATGTATGCAAATTTATAATGACGAAAAGCATATGATAAAATTATGCAATAAGGCTATTCGAACAGCATACTTTTTGTTAGCAGTATTTATCTTAATCTTTATATTATTGTTTACATTTTTAACCACAAGTAATGAAGAAATTATTAGTTATAAGGATGTTTGCATAGTTGCAGCCTATTTTATAGGTCTTTCTCTTATGTTCTTGATGTTATTTAAATATTATGCTTATGATATAATTCTGTCGATAGAACTTAAAGGAGATGTTATTTATCTATGTTCAAAATATCGAAAATATAATTTTGTAAAGGGTGAATTAATTTCTCTAAGATTAAGTTTTAGTGGAGAAAATATGGCCATTATATTTAAAAATAATAAAGGTAAGAAGGTAAAAAAAATATTTAAAAAGTATATTATAAATGGTATTAAAAAAACAGAGAATTTAAATATACCCTTATTAAACGATTTATTAATACGTAGCACATGAATTTGAAATTATTGTTGAAATGTATTAAGGACGTACTGTAAGGAAATTATTGATGATGTAAATAATTGTAATCCTGTAATTATTAGTGTCTTCTAATAAATTTGCCACACTTTATTAGAAGTATGACATATTTCTTTTATAGAAGAGAATGTTACACAAAAACTTGACGCAAATGCGTTTGTTACTATTGATATGAATACTGATAGTATTGTTAGATTTTAGATCAACTTATGGTACTAGAAAGGAATTGGGAGGAGGTGACGAAGAGCTTAATACGGATCATTGGATAATTGACATTAATAAGGCATTTTATATAGCAAAAGATAATTTAGATGAAGATAATATTCTGCAATATGATGATCCAAAAGTTATTAATAGATGTAGTGAATCTTTTTGGGAATTTGCTGCATATTCAAGTACTGAATCACCTTATCAGGATTTTCTTATTAAAATAGACCCCCATAATGGTAATGTGATAGAGGTAAGAGGAAAATAAACTGGAGCGGGTAGTTATAGCTTAGATTTTGATAGACGATTCAATTGGAATATGGGTTGCTGATAATAGGAATAAGTGCTGCTGCAAAATTATAAAAGCAAGCATATGGATTCTAAAATAATATAATATGAATACAAAATAAATTTATTAGAAAGGAACTATACGTTTAATGGGTAAAAAATATGCAAGTATACATATCCTTGCTGAAGGAAATGAAAATATTATATTAAAAATAAAAGAATATTATAAAAAGGACATATTTAAAGCGAAGAAGGAAGAAGCACTTAATATGGTTAAAGATGAAAGAATCAGATGGATGATTGAAAATCTTCCAGGATTCTCCGCTAATGAAGTGCTTATAATTCTAACAGAGTTCTTCATATCAATTTATGATGAATCAATATCATTTGAAACAGTCGAAGAGACAGTTAAAATGCTTTCCAAAACAATTGATGAACCTCTATTGTATTTTTCTAATTTTGATGATGATATTTATATTTTTGGTGGTTATAAAATGGGAAGGTTGGTATCAAATAGAAGATTGGGATACGGGTTGGATGACTATGGAATGGACCCTAAGGAGTTGAATTCAGCAAAGTTTTGTAATGTCTTTTCAACATTTAAGAAAGAATTTATGGAACATTTGAATCGCATTGAAGAAATTGTCACTATTGAAAACGAAATTGAGAAATGCCTACAGCTACCATTAGATATGAGATTAGATGATGCGCAGACTAACAACGAGATTTATATTGAAATGAGCCATGAGGATGGGGTATATATATACAAAAGTTACACCAATAAATTATAGTTAATAAATTAAGTACAATAGAATGTATCCAACAAAAGCCTCGATTATGACATGTCGTCCGCGAACAGGTCGAGACAGGAATATCTTTGGAAGTTCATAATAAAAATCCCTGCTGAATCAGTGAAGGATAAGACAGTTATCTACTCCTAAGTACCGAAACGGAATACAGGGGATGGGATGCTGTCCAGTTGACTGAACTGTGGAAGAAAGTACGGCATTAATATTTTTTGTATAGCCAATGTTCCGGTGTGGCATCTGATCGGAACGACAGAGCCACAGTTGACGTTTATTAATTGTAAAGGAGTATTTGTAAATTGTAAATAGAGGTGTAGTAAGGATTTCTTATGAAAGAAAGCATACTAATTAAGACCATAAATACATTACTGTTTATTTTATCTGCCTATATACACGTTATTTATATTTCATCATATATAAATAATTTTTCCTGGACATCTTGCAAGTTGGGGCAATGGGCTTATTGTTGCAGGAATCTGGGGAAATATCACATAAATGGTAGTTGTAAAATCTCCCTTTGGGCCTGAAAAGTATAAAGCAGTTAACAGCACACTAATAAACATAGGAGTTGTTATGGTATTTAAGTGGAATTATATTATTGCTGTGATACTTACATTTGGATACATAAAGTAATATTCATGATTTATCGGGTAAGCTGGTAGCAGAAGAATAGAACTCTTCTGAAGTTACATCTAACTATGTATGGGGACCGGACAGAGTATTAGCGAAGAAAGAAGTCAACGGAAATATGCCATGGAGGTGTATGACGAAGAGACAGAGTTGTATTATCTCAGAGCTATATATTATGATCCAAGTATAGGCAGATTCATTAATGAAGATACTGTTGAAGGCTAGATAGATAATCCATTAAGTTTGAATTTATATTCCTATTGTTATATTAATCCTTAAATATATACAGATTCTACAGGTAATACGCCATATACTACTGAAGTCGCGGAATTTATTGAAGATTTATATTATTAAATTTTTATTTGGTGGTGATAAGTTTGTGGAATATACTGAAATACATTGCTCTGTGTTTGTTTTGTATGATTTTTCTTAACTTGGGAGTCTGGATTAGAATGGGGGTATTTGGTAGATTTTCTAAAAAGACAGTTAAATTGACGATGATAACAGCAAATATTGTCTTTATATTAGGGGCTATTTATTATTATGTGTCTTAATGTAATTTGTTCAAATATGATTTCTCAAAGAGGTATTAGCTGGTTGAATGCTTGGTGCTTTTTCCGGTTTGAGAAAATGTAAAATTATTACTGTTAATTACCATTTACTTTTCTATGATAAACAGGTATATAATCAATAAATGGAGTGGGATATTATTGATTATACTCCATTTCTATATAGGAGCATTTAAATGTTCCACCCGTATCGAGGCACTGTTCCATGCGGCTGCCGGTAATGGAACCCCTGCACCTCACAGGAAAAACGAGAGATTTCAGCCATATACCCTGTAACATTAAGGCAGGGACAGGCATGGAACGGGCTATATGAAAACCAGAAATGGTAAGTACTCTGTAATCATTATAGATACCTCCTTCTTATGATTGTTGTCCGGGCAGGTTATGTTCCCGGATGGCATCCAGAAACCTTTGCCCTTATTTTGAAAGCTTTGCTTCCCCGACGCCCTGTACGGCTTTCTCAAGTTAGTAATGGGATATGGCATGAGTGTCCTCCAAATATCTTATATTTTTCCAGTCAACCCCAGTATGCCTAACTTCAGCCCAGTATTTGAGCCGATTTTTGCATGGTAAAATCAGAAAGGAATATATAAATGGATTTATTTGCTGATAATATTAATATAAGGATAGTGAATGAAGAAACACTGGAACCTATACCCCATATAGCTATACGCATTAGACTATTTGCGCGACATAAAAATGATTATTTTATAACCTATATAAGTAACGAAGAAGGTTATATTACAATCAATAAATCAGACTTACGGTCTGAAATTATTAAAAATAAAAATTTATTTGTTATGGATTATTCATCCGAATTGGAAGATTGTCAACCTAAAATTGAATTAGTATTATTGAATATTAGCGACATACATAATGAAATTCAAGGAAAGCAAGAATGGAAACATATATTGAACATACAAGATAATGAAATTAAGAAATTGGAAAAGGTCAAAAATGAACTGTATATTCCTGTTAGTAAAATCATTGAATTTTGTGGAGAAAAAGATATACAGGTGATATTTGGTATAAAGCTACTTAAATAAAAACTTATTAATGTAGTAGATTAAAAAAAGGGAGACTGGTGGAACACTATCTGCCTCCTTTTTTTACTTCGAAACAACAAATTTATTTTCAGATATTCCCGGTTACCCATTGAATTAAACCTACACATCCCATACAGAAGCAACTTCCATGCGGCTACCGGTAAATCTAATGTGGGGAAATATCACAAAAATGGTAGTTGTAAAATCTCCCTTTGGGCCTGAAAAGTATAAAGCAGTTAATAGCACACTAATATTCATAGGAGTTGTTATGGTAATTATAGTTGGAATTCTATTATTGCTGTGAGATTTACAACTGGATACATAAAGTTATATTTAAAGAGGCAGGAACAGCATATTATGAGTTATATAGGATAAAAGATGGTCAAAAAGTGATGGTAAGAAATGCAGAATTTAGACGGGAATATTTAGCATATACATTCACTAGAAGTTTAAAGCAGCTGTGAGATGCAATTGAAGATGCCTTTAATGGAAATGGACAACCTATTCCACCAGCTTTGCCGTATTATGAATATCAATTGTATTAGTATTATTCCCTATCTGGTAATTATTTGGAGGTGTATCGTGATTAATTCCATATTATTTAATAACAATGAGGGAATAGGTGGATTTGAAAAAGGCTTATATGATAGCTGTGCAGTTCAACCGACAGGGATACATTGGACAAGACAATCCTGCTTTAGTATACCCGATAAACCTAAGTTATTGTGGAAGGTTGGAAAGGATAATGCATATTTGGGTGGAACACAAATAGGTGGCTCATTTGTAATAAGCAGAGATAAATCGTAAGCGCTTTATAAAAAGGTGCCTTGTTTCTGCATACTGATCATGAGAAAATCTCTATAAAACACTTATTGCACTTTTCACACCTTAGTGTGAAAAGTGGGATTTATGGAGGTTCCCATGAGCGA
>JAEZTJ010000029.1 GCA_023421505.1 Bacillota bacterium | reverse complement strand
GGCCGTTGGAGTCGGAGTAGGAGTAGCCGTTGGAGTCGGAGTAGGAGTGGCCGTTGGAGTCGGAGTAGGAGTAGCTGTCGGAGTCGGAGTAGGAGTGGCCGTCGGAGTCGGAGTAGGAGTGGCTGTCGGAGTAGGAGTAGGTGTAGCCGTCGGAGTAGGAGTTGGTGACGGTTCCAATGCCGAATTAACTATTGCTACTGTGATAGCTTTACTTGCATATAATCCTGTTGCTTGATCTGCTGTAAACCTAACGAGATAGGTTCCCGGTGCTAAGTTTTCAGTCACATCCTTTGAACAAGGTTTATAATCGTTATCTGTCTGACTTGATAGCCTGTATTCCATCTCTTCTGTCGTACCTTGGAGTTTTCCATCGGTAGCATTTTTAATGCTTATGCCTATTCCGGTTACGCCTGTCGGAATATAACATGCATACAATGTGACATCAGCAGCCGGCATTATGTAGGGAGCTGTCTCTATAATGAAATCACCTGAGTAATCGGGAGAGGTATTCCAACCGTAAAATTCATAACCCGTTGGTAGCATGGAAGGAGTGAGCTCAAGATTAATCATCTCCTTATAATAATGATTAGATATATTATCGCCATTTTTAGCAACTAATTTTAAGGTGTTATAGGGCGCAATCATTATACCATGCAAATAATTATCCGTGGTATCGCTATCTGGATAGGATTGATAGAGATCATATGCTGCTATTAAGCTGTTGCCTGATAATGCAACACCATTTTTATCAAAAAAATCAAAATGTATGTTATTACCGCAAATGCTAAAAGCAGAAGGAGCTATGATTCTAGTAGTAGGGGTATCACCAATTAAAACTTCCACAGTATCAAGACTCAAGCAGCCACTGAAAGCTAGCAGCTCTATACTTGTAACGCTTAGTGGGAGTCTGATACTTTTTAAGTTTGAACAGTTCAAAAAAGCAAATTTTTTAATACTAGTTACACTATCAGGAATAGTAACTTTCGCTAGATTAATGCAATAATCAAATACACTTTCCTCAATACTTGTCAAACTATTAGAAAGTGTGACACTTACTAACTTTCTGCATTCTTCGAAGAGCCCTTTTCCTATACTTGTTACATTATTTGTCATAACAAACTTCTGCAGGTTACTACAGCTTCTAAATGCATACATACCCAGACTTGTTACACTACTCGGAAGCGTAACACTCTTTAATGCATCACAATTCTCAAAAGCACTAAGACCTATTTCTTTTACAAAACCGGGAATACTTATTGAAGCCAATTTTTCGCAATTTTTAAAAGCTTGATCCTCTATCTTTGTTACGCGACCATTTATAGTAACACTTAATAAATTTCTACACTCGCCTAATACATAATTTGATATATTGGTTACTTTATCTGGGAAGATAAAACCCTGTAAGTTAATACAGCTTGCAAACGCTGAACTTTCAATATCTTGAACAGAATTAGGAAGGACAATAGACGTTAACCCTTTGCAAGATTGAAACGCACTAGCTCCTATTATAGATAATTTTGATCTATTATTTATACTATTCTCTATGGTAACATTCGACAATTTATCACATTGCCAAAAACAGAAACTACCAATTTTTTCAAGACTTGCAGGAATGGCAATGCTTTCTAAATAATAACATTTACCAAATGCATAATCACCTAAGCTTGTTATCTTAGGTGAAAGAGTAATACCCCGCAAGCTAGCACAATTACTAAATACATAATTCCCTAAATTAGTAGACTCAGTTTCAAATGTTACATTAGCTATCTTAGTGCAGTCTTGAAATAACCCGTTTCCTAAATTACTTATCCCGCCAGATACCAGCACGGATGTTATATTCGTATTCCTAAACAGGGGAGATTGCGTTGCTAAAACATTGTTATTATAATCTTTTGTACTGCCAAAACCGCAGAGCAGGAGACGATTATCAGGACACAGTATCCCTTTAATATCTGAAGAAACCATGGCGCCTAAATTATATACTGTAGGTTCAGAAATTTCTGTATAATTCAAATCAGTGAGGGCAGTACTTATCGAGGTGTTTAAACGAGATTTATATGTTACATATTTTTCCGTTATACCTTCACCCATGTGATCAAATGCAAAGGTATTGCATTTAGAATTCAATTTGTCTGTTTGGAAATTGATATATCGCAGCTTACAATGTGCGAATGCACCTTCTCCTAGTTCTGTTAGGCCAGAGGGTAATGTTAAAGTCTCTAGCGCTTCACAATAAGTAAAAGCGCTTGATTTTATAGAATATAATCCATCCGGCAAGGTTACATTAGAAAGCTTGTGACAACAAGCAAAGGCTTCAACACTAATTTCACTTAGCTTACCATCAGCTTCCACAAATACACTAGTTAAATTCGGACAACCTTTAAAAGCGCTAGAACCAATACCAGTTATATCATTACCTATTACTATAGATATAATATCAGATCTTCCAGAAAATTCATAACCATAAGGCGGAGATATCCATCCTGAGCCGGTGAATGTCAAGCACCCATTTTCATCTAAGGTCCAACTTACGTTATTAAAATTACCTGAGTCAGCGGCTAAAACAACATCTTTTTTCAATCCAAAACCAATGAGTACTATGGCAAATGTTATTAATAGTGCCATAGTACTGATTAAATACTTAAGAGAACCACTATTTTGTCCTCTTATACGCCTTTTTAAACGCATTATCTGTTTCCTCCTAAAATATATTTGAAATTTTTCATTGCCATCATTTTGGTACACCTGTGTCGTAACATGAATTAACAATAAGTGTCCTAGGTCAGGTTCTCTATTATTTATTGTACAGAGAGTAGTCTGACTTCATGTTGCCTTCTATATTAAAGGGTATATCCCTTGATTTTTATGATATGGACTTATCACATGACCTAAAAGTTTATAAAAGCAGAAGCATAACATCCTCGAAGTATTTGATAGCATCATTATTCTAGCCATAGTACATTCAGTAGACCATAAAGGAACTGTTGTTCCTTTATGGTCTTAAAAAAACTGCCCGAAAGGGCAGTTTTTTTAAGAAGGCCTCTATCACCTTTGAATGATATGCTATTAAGTATTTATTCTTATGCATTTACTGATTTCGTCTATCAACATTCATTAATAAGGAACACATGTACCTTTTAAAAATACCATATAAAATAAATCTTGTCAAAGGGCTATTATGCCTATGATTGATGGTACTGATTGATGGTGAGTATTCTCCCCAATGCGGCATCGTTATTTGAAGACCCAAAGGTATTTTAGATAAAGAGAATATGAAATATTTGTCTGCAAAAATATGTGAATTCGAAAACAGGTGCAGGCCATGTCATTCCGGAGTCAAGCGAGTATCGATTATCTCTGTCAATGCATGAGCATGCTGATTATGATGCGTAGAAATGAAGAATAGAATGTATTCGATAGAGATATGCATCTTTGGATAAGATAAAACCGATGGCTTTAACTGAAAATTATCTACATCATCGGTTTTTTTAGTTCAAGGTTACCTCTGAACAGTAACTAATTTTGAAGGGATGAAACAAATTAAATGGAAGTTGTATTGATATTTATTTAAGAGTGTCGTATAATAAATCTTATTTACCATTATATTACATGAATGGGAATGTAAGGCATTATATATTATACATCGCAGTATCTTGTAATAATAGAGTAAGAGGTTATTGATGAGCCTGCATATTTATTAGTTAAAAATATGAGCAATTGATTAACTGGGAAATATGAATTAAAACGAGTATATATTTAATGTATCTTCATTAATTCAAACCGATTTAGTACAGATAAAACAATAAGAAGCTGCAAAACAAAATAAAGAATGGAGAATGGGTAATATGAAACTAAAAAGAGTCATGGGTTTAATTATGATACCGTTAATGGCATTTTCCCTTGTAGCATGTGGGAATTCTGGGGAAAAGGGTAATAAGGCTACTTCAAATACGGAAAGCTCAGAAAAAAGCAATATAGAACCTACAGCTACGAATGTACCTACAGCTACGAATGGACCTACAGTCACCCCAGTAGCAGAAAAGGCATTTCTTACACCAGAGGTAACACCGAAAGTGTATATGACTACTGATATCAGTCCAGAAGGCCTTATGGCAGCCTATAATGCCTTGGACTGGACACCCGAAGGAAATGTTGGTGTAAAGCTTAGTACAGGGGAACCTCCGGCCAGTAATTATCTGAAACCGGAATTAATTAAAGACCTGGTGCAGACTTTAAAGGGTACGATTGTGGAATGTAATACAGCATATGGTGGTTCTCGTGGCGAAACAGCTATGCATATGCAGGTAGCGAAGGATCATGGCTTTACTGATATCGCAGAGGTGGATATTTTAGATGCTGACGGTTCTATGAGTCTTCCGATAGATGGAGGAACCCACTTAAAAGAAGATCTTGTTGGCTCTCATTTTGAAAATTACGATTCCTATCTTGTTCTTTCCCATTTTAAGGGGCATCAAATGGCAGGCTATGGAGGAGCTATTAAAAATATTTCTATAGGCTTTGGATCTCGAGAGGGAAAATGTTTGATACATACCGCAGGAAAAAGCAATAGAAGTATGATGGGAGGAGTTCAGGATGACTTCTTAGAATCTATGGCTGAAGCAGGTAAGGCAGTTTCTGACAGTCTAGGAAATGGAAAACAAATTGTCTATATCAGTGTTATGAACCGGCTTAGTATAGATTGCGACTGTAATGGAAGACCGGCTGAACCTGATATTCACGATATTGGAATTTTATCTTCTACCGATCCGGTAGCGTTGGATCAGGCATGTATCGATCTTGTATATAGTGCAAAAAATAACGAATCTCTAGTAAGAAGAATCGAATCATTAAATGGACTTCATACATTGGAACATGCAGAAGCGATTGGTCTTGGCTATCGCGTATATGAACTGGTGAGTCTAGATGATTGAGATATTGAATAGAGAATTTATTTATCTTAGGTATTATTTTAGTATTCAATTAGAACAGATATTCCCATACTGGCTAATGGGTATGATTATCGGATCAGTAGTGTCTGTGTTTGGCAAGGAAAAGATTCATTTATTTTTTAGAAGCTTAAAGGATAAAAAGTTAGGGGTACTTGGTATTATACCAGCCTGTTTATTGGGTATAGCTTCACCGCTTTGCATGTATGGAACAATACCAATTGCTGCTTCTTTTTCAGAGAAGGGAATGAGAGACGATTGGCTGGCTGCTTTTATGATGTCATCCATCTTACTTAATCCTCAGCTGATTATATACAGTGTGGCCTTAGGAAATACGGCATTGGTTATAAGGATTGCAACCTGTTTTCTATGTGGTATCGTAGCGGGGCTGCTAGTACACATATTCTACAAGAAAACATCTTTTTTTGATTTTTCTAGCTTTGCCGAATCGAAAAGTCGTGATACAGATCCCAATATTGTGTTACGCTTACTTAAAAACTTCGGACGGAATGTGAAAGCTACGTGGTTATACTTCTTTTTAGGAATTGTACTATCAGCATTATTTCAAAGATATGTACCAACAGATGCATTTGTTAAGCTTTTTGGTAATAACGAGGGATTTGGTGTGCTGTTGGCTGCTACAATTGGTGTTCCGCTCTACATATGTGGGGGCGGAACGATACCACTGTTACAACAGTGGCTTTTAGACGGCATGAGCATGGGCTCCGCTGCAGCATTTATGATTACAGGACCGGCCACTAAAATTACCAATTTGGGTGCTGTTAAAATTGTATTGGGTACTCGCCGGTTTATTATGTATTTATTATATGTAATAATTTTTGCTCTCTTAACAGGTTTAATTATAAATATTTTAATAGTATAAAATAGAGCATTCTTTCCCAAAGGCAAAACCCCTGCTACGCCATTGTAGCAGGGGTTTCACTAAAAAGTGGAGGCTATGCATTTGAGGTTTCATACTGCTTCAGCTTGTGATATAGGGTGTTTCGAGAGGGGATGTTTGGGGTAGGAGTAACCAGGACAGTGGGAGGTCAAGGAACTTGACCCAGTTAGCCCACAAGAAGTTGATGGTTAAATTTCGCTGCCTGTAATTATGGATACATGTGAAAAGAGGAGTTTACTGATATGTCAGAAAATAAGGTTTTGATTTTTATGTGCTATTATTAAGGATAGGAAGTTATTAATAATATATAAAAAAAGAAGGACTTAATATGCAGATAGAAAATTATTGTTTATTTAAAAATGAAATATCCAATTGGGAAACGTGGAGCGTTGTATTCCATTCCATAAATGCATTTGAACCTTTGGTGCACCATATTCTAGTGAAGGAGAATTTACCTGTAGTGAAACTGGAGGAATGCAAACCAGGAACAAATGCAGTTTTTAAGGCAGGAAGTTATGTGGTTAAGGTATTTGCTCCTATTGAATCCGGTATGAATACAGATAACGATTATTTTACTGAACTCTTTTCGATGGAAAGAGCAAATGAATTGGGTATTAATGTACCTGCTTTAATAGCAAAAGGGGAAGTTAAGGATAAATATCTATTCAAATATCTTATTATGGAATATGCACATGGTACTGAATTGGGGGATATCAGGAATAGATTAACAAATAATGATAAAAGATTTATTGGAAAACAATTACGGGATATAACTGATCGATTAAATACATACTGTACATCGTTTAACAATGTAAACATCAAAGAAAGAGTCTTAGTGAATAAAAGATGGAATGCATTACCTGATAGCTTTGTTAATGAAAGACTTGGCTATGTTAAAGGCTTGGCTATGAATGATTTGGTATATGTCCATGGCGATTTAAATAAAGATAATATTCTGGTAAACGATAATAATACATTGACAATAATAGATTTTGCAGATGCTTTACTTGCACCTAGAGAGTATGAGCTTGCCGTATTGATATGTGAAGTTTTTGATTTCTCACAGCCATATCTGGAAGGATTTTTTGGAATAGTAGATTTGGAAGACATTACGGATAAATGTTTGAAAGGAATATTAATTCATGAATTTGGTCTAACTATCATAAAGGACAATATTGGTCATATTGATGAAATCAATAATATTGCTGTTTTAAAATCAAAAATCTATAATGCACTTAAATATAAAAGTTGCTAAAAAAATAGCCTGCTGCGACTGTGCGCTACTTACCTATTTAAACAATAGGAATAAATAACATAAAAAATAACTGCCCCCTGTTCTTGACCGGTCGGTTGGGCAGTTAATCTGACTATCTGAGGCCAACCGCCTTGTGGTCGGTTACTCCTTTTCTTATAATTATTATAACAGAGGCTAAGGTAAATATAAAGATATGGTGTGATTTAATTACGGAATTACTATCATAAATATATAACATAAGTAAGAAAATGTAAGTCGACTGATTGACATAATAATATTCATATGCTAAAATCCTCCTATAACATTAAAGGCAATGAAGAGAGTAAGTAAATATCAGAAGCGTTACAGAGAGTCCTGGTTGGTGTGAGAGGATACGACGGAAGATATTGAATAAAGACTTGGAGCTGCGTACCGACTGCCATAAGGCTGAGATTACGATGGGAACGCCCATTATAGCGGAAGAGTATCGATATCTATATCCGTACTTGTTGTTTGAATTACACAAACGGAATTCTTATCTGTACTTGCAGAGGTCTGCATTGTGAAATGCAGATGAAAAAAGGTGGTAACACGGTGATAATACCCGTCCTTTTCAATAAGGGCGGGATTTTTTATATATGATTAATGAAAGCCTGCAAGGCTGGCTTTCATTATGTAATAGGATTCTTTCTCTATAAAAGCCGCCCACAAAATATTATGCAGGAGGTTTATATGAACGAGAACTCGCTAGAAAAATCAAGAATGATTAAGCTGGACTATGTAAAAGAGCACACAAACCCTTACCCGGAGCGATTCAAAAAGACACATGAAGTAGCCGATATTAAAACATTAGATGATGATACCTTAGGAGTGAGAACAGCAGGCCGCATTGTTCTATTGCGAAAGATGGGAAAGTTGTCTTTTATAACAATCTCCGATGTGAACGGAAGAGCCCAAATTGCAATAAAGAAGGATTCGATAGGTGTTGATGAATATGAATTCTTTAAGAAATGCTTTGACGTTGGTGATTTCATTGGAGTTGAGGGTGATATTTTTACAACTCAGACCGGAGAAAAAACGATACGTGCAACAAAAATATTTTTTTTGGGTAAAGCATTACGTACTCTTCCGGAAAAATTTCATGGGATAACAAAAATTGACAGCTGCTATCGCCAGCGATATCTGGATTTGATTATGAACATGGAAACGAGACAACGATTGCTTCTTAAGATTAATTTTATGAAAGAAGTCAGAAGATTTCTTGAAGACAACGGATATATGGAAATAGAGACTCCTGTATTGATTGACCACCCATCGGGAGCATTGGCCAGACCATTTATATCCCATCATAATGCTCTGGATATGAGTGTTTATTTGCGGATAGCACCGGAAACATATCTCAAGAGAGCAATCGTAGGAGGTTTTAATAAAGTATTTGAATTTGCAAGATGCTTTCGAAATGAAGGGATTGACGCTACACATCTGCAGGACTTTACAATGCTTGAGGGATATTGCGCATATTTTAGCTATCGTGATAATATGTTGTTTTTACAAGACATGCTTACTAAAGTTGTCACGAAATTATTCGGCAAGGCTCAGATCACAATAGCTGATAAAGTGATTGATTTTGCGGGGAAATGGCGGATAGTAACATTTCGGGATGTGATTTATCAGCATTGTAATATAGATATAAATCTTTATGATTCAGCAGAAAAATTGCTGACTGAAATAGAAAGGAAGGGAATTAAATTAGAATCTGAGATAGACATATGTAAGTTGGGGAGAGGCAATCTTATTGACCTGTTGTATAAGAAAGTCAGCCGGCCTGCTATCATAGATCCGACATTTCTAATAGAGCATCCAACCTCATTATCTCCGCTTGCTCGTGCAAATGATAATAATCCTGAGGTTGTTGACAGATTCCAGTTAATTATTAACGGCGCAGAGATTATTAATGCATATTCTGAATTGGTAGATCCTATTGATCAGAGAGACAGGTTGCTTGAGCAGGCCAGATTAAAAGCCGGTGGGGATGAAGAGGCTATGTTTATGGATAATGATTATATCACTGCTATGGAATATGGTATGCCTCCGATTTCCGGTTGGGGGATGGGAATAGACAGAGTACTTCAGGTCCTTACGGGGCAGGATAATATAAAGAACCTTATTATGTTTCCATTATTAAGGCCATTGGAGTGAAAAAATATAATATACTTATATTAAATAAAGAGTATTCTTTCTTTCATGATATTTCATCATGCATTATATGGATATAAAATTTGCATATAAATTTGCGTATATACAAAATTTAATCAATAGATTTTGGAAAGAAATCGTTTGTAAGAAATACGTAAACCTTGTAAATAAGACTGTTTTAGCGCATAAGCAAATAGCCTGCCACGTCTTTGTGGCAGGCTATTGCTAAAAAGGGGAGGATAAGTATTTAACTTCTCTTTGGTGATCATAATTGGAGGGGGAGTCCAATTATGAAAGAGCATACGCATTTACATCCTTATAACGGAACGCCTTTGTTCCACATTAGGATATTACTATTATGATACACAATTACAATATTTATACATTAAAGAAAAAATATTTCCTCATAGAAATTTAATAATTTTCATGTTATAATGTTCGCGATAAGTAAAGGTCTATGATAAAACAGCGTCCGGATGGTTTGCTTCCGTAGTTGCTAGTAGGATCACTGACCGAGCAACGCGAGCGAGTAGAGATGCTTACGAGCCTTAGCTTAAAGCCAAGGTATTTTATAATTATTGCTTGCAGTTAAGAAATCTGTACGAGGAAGGATGAAAGTCATGAGTTTATTACAAGAGTGGAGAGAGCATGCATACGGTAAGGATATGAATGGTCGCTCTGGCCAGTTGTTTTGGGCAAACTATTTTAACATCGAGAAAGGCATCTATAAGATATTACTTGCAGATGTAGATAAAGAATGGGAGGGAACGGTTGCCTCTCTTGCGAAGGAATTTAATACTGAGTTAGGAATATTTGTTGGTTTCCTGGATGGAATTAATGATAGCTTAACCACACCTAATCCGATCGAAGAGATGGATGAGAATACCCCTATAAAGCTTCCGATTGATAAAGAAAAATTATATTATAATATGGTTGATGCAAAAGCGGACTGGCTCTATGAGCTGGAAGAGTGGGATGCTTTACTTACTCCAGAAAGAAGAAAAGAGCTATACCGTGAGCAGAAGATTTCTGGAACAGTAATTAAGGATAAGAAGGTAGGAAGAAATGATCCTTGCCCCTGCGGTAGTGGTAAAAAGTATAAAAAATGCTGCGGCATTAACGAATAAATAAATTCCATATACTGATTAGAGGGAATCTTGCATGAATTTCAAGCGAGATTCCCTCATTAATTATAATTTAAGCCGTTGTACTAAATTCTTATTGATTTTCCTGTTTATACAGCAAATACTTGATAAACTTTTTGATTTCAATAACACTCTCGGGAGAAAGCTGTTGATATAAATCAAAAAATTCAACGATATCTTTATCCAAGACTTCTCCCCCAACCGGCAAATAGGAATCGGTTACTCCTAATAAATAATCGCAGGATACGTCAAAGTACTTTGATAAAGCAATCAGCTTATCAAAGGAAGGCTCATTTCTCTCGGATTCATAATTTGAAATTGCAGTAGGCTTCAAACCGAGAATGTCGGCAAGTTCACCCTGCGTCAGCTTGTTTTTTTGCCTTAATTGTTTTAAACGTACACTAAAATTCATATTGTATCCTTTCCTATGCTTCGTTATTGCACGATTCGTGATTTTTTAACAAAAATATTATATAACCTTAAAAATATCAATGTCAACTATTATTAGATATGATCTGTAGCATTATTTTGTATACACAAAATACCATTTGACAAATGAAAAAAAGAAAAATATCATATAATTTAATAGTAATTTTGGAATATTATAGAATAATATCGATTGTATATCATGATAAATGAGGGACTACAATGAAATATTTTATAAATAAGCAGGTAGGTACAAAATATAAATTATTATTGGAGAATACACAAGAGATCATAATCTTCTTTGACCAAAAGGGGGTTATTCTTGATTGCAGTTTAGTTACTTCTCATGAACTAGGCTATGGTGATGATATATATGAGGTACCTGTTAATCAAATATTTCGAAATGTATTTATTGATCAGGGTAATATGTTACAGATAGAAGAAAGATTCCATAATATCCTGCAGGATACAATTGCTTATCGTAAAAATCAAACTTGCTTTCCAGTTAAGCTAAAGGTAACGATAGTAAAGAAAAGAAACAAGTTCCTTGGAATTTGTACGGCAACCAATGTATCTGAAAAGAGGGAAGCGGTGCAGGAAATCAATAACCTGAAGAATGATTTAAACAATATCCATAATATAAGCAGTGAATTGGTAGCTAGGATTGCTCATGAGCTTAGAACGCCGGTCAATGGAATTATGGGCTTTAGTAACAATCTTCTGGACATGGAGCTTAAACCCAATCAGAAGGAAGCTGTAAACATAATAAAACGCTGCTGTAGCAACATGAATGCAATCATCAATGATCTTTTAGATTTTGCCAAAATATCAAACAATAAAATGATTATTGAACAGAGAGAATTTGATTTTCGTAATATGATTCAAAACGTAGTTGATATCAATATTGTACATATTAACGAAAAGGGTTTAAAGCTTCTGCTTGATATATCAAATGATATTCCGGACAGGGTAATAGGGGATGAGCATAGATTAATGCAGATCCTAAATAATTTATTATCAAATGCGATTAAATTTACCTCTACAGGGCAGATTAGTCTGGAAATTGTTCAGGAATATCAAACTGAGCAGTATGTCAAGTTGTTTTTTATGATGATTGATACTGGTATAGGAATAACCCGTGAGGAGAAAGATAAATTGTTTAAGAGCTTCTCACAGGTCGATAGTTCAATAACCAGAAGATTTGGAGGTACTGGACTTGGACTATCCATCTGCAAGAAGCTGGTTGAAGCTATGCAGGGTACGATTGAGGTAGAAAGCGAGAAGAATAAGGGAAGTACATTTTCCTTCTCTGTCTGTCTTGGTTTACCGCAAAGCAGTATTATGAATAAAGAGGAATTTGAAGCAAGAGATAATACAACTAACTTAAATGAGGGCAGAAGCTTTCCGGAGAACACAAATGATCAGAATGTTATTTCAGATATAGATTATATCAACAGAATATTGAAAGAGATTTCACCGGATGAGGGAGAAAATGGACTAGATAATATGAAGAAAGCTATGCTCATTATGAATGATCTGATAGAGAAGCTGACGATATGTATAGAGATGGAGAATTGGGAGAAGGCAGAGGAATTAGCTTGCAGCATGAAGAATTTAATTCCCCAAAATCATATTGCTAATTCTAAAAATATCTTACGTTTATTAATAGCGGTCAGAAAAGAAAATCATGACTTATCGCTTGCTATCTTAACTGAATTCAAGATGGTTATGCTAAAGGAAAAATAAGCCTTAATAAAACAAATGATAAGTAAGAATGGAGGTAGTTATGGAGAATTTGCCTTTTTCACCGCCTAATATATTAATACTTGATGATGTTAATGCTAATTTGGTGGTTTTAGCAGAAATAATTCGGAATGCAGGATATATAGCAAGACCAGTTACAAGCGCTCGCCAAGCGGTGAATGCCATAGAGGCTCTGCCTCCTAATCTTATCTTGATGGATATATCTATGCCTGAAATTGATGGCTTTGTATTTTGCTCTATGCTAAAAAAGAATGCAAATACAAGAGATATTCCCGTTATATTCATCTCCGCACTTAATTCAACAGAGGATAAAATTAAGGGTTTCCGGTCAGGAGCAGTAGATTATATTTCAAAGCCTTTTGAGATTGAAGAAGTGACACTTCGTATAAACACGCACCTTCAAATGCATAAAATGCAGCAGGAACTGGAAATATATAATAAAAAACTCTATAAGATAATTAATGACCAATTACGAAAATTATATGAAGAACAAAAAAATGTGATAAAAGCTTTAATCAAATTAGCAGAAAAAAAAGATACTACAAGAGCTGCACATCTTGAACTTGTGGGTAAGAATAGTAAGCTTTTAGCGATCAGTCTTCAGATGTCCTCTCATTTTAGAAATCAAATTACGAATAGTTTTATTGATGCGATAGAATTAGCTGCACCGCTTCATGATTTAGGTAAACTGCTTATTAGTAATCAAATCATTAATGAGAGTGATTCTACAATGCATGAGATTGAGGTCATAAAGCAGCATACATCAGTTGGAGCCGGTGTTTTAGAGGATATATATTCAACGAACGAGCAGAATGATTTTCTAAAACTGGCAATCAGTATTGCAAAGTACCATCATGAAAGATGGGATGGTACAGGCTATCCTTTTGGAGTAAGTGGTGAGGATATTCCGCTGTGCGCTAGAATTGTGTCAATTGTAAATTTATATGATAATCTGATCAACAATGCGAATAACGGTCAGGCACATTCCCATGAAAATTGCATGGAGATAATTAATAAGGAAGCAGGTCAAGGGTTCGATCCGGAGATAGTCTCAGTTTTTAATAAAATACAGCATCAACTTAAGAAGTAAAGTAGTGAGAAAAAGTATATGGATAGGATTGCTTCCTTACATTAGAAAATAAGAATAAGATGGGAAAAGTCGGGGTATCGTTAAATGGGTTCAAAGCATGATATGTATATAAATTATGCACGCTCTTATAAAAGACGTGGTAAAAGAGGAAATAACAAAAACTGGTTTATTTTGATTATTATTATTGTAGCGATTAGTCTTGGCATTTCTGCCTTTTTGGTTATCAAAACAAAGGTAAATACGGAAAGGAAGGCATCAGTTACACCAACAGAAGCTGCTGCTGTGGGTTTGACACAAGAGGAAAAACCAAGCCCAAGTAGTATTCCAACAACAATCCCAACAGAAGCTCCTACGCTAAAGCCTACTCCTACCGATGCGCCACAACCGACAGAGGAGGTTACTTCAGATACTAATTCTGATAACCTTGGAGAAGGAAAGAGAAGTGCTCCGGTAGTTGCAAAGGGCATCTATATATCAGCCGGTACAGCAGGTTCAGACAGAATGAATAGTCTGATTAATTTGACTGAGACGACTGAAATCAATGCTTTGGTTATTGATGTAAAAGGAGACACTGGTAAGATCTCCTATCAGATGGATAGCCCTTTGGCAAAGGAAATCGGAGCAGTTACCAATACTGTTTCTGATATGAGTGCATTGGTTAATACGCTTAAAAGTAAAAATATCTATCTGATTGCAAGAATTGTAGCATTTAAAGATCCCTATCTTGCAGAAAAACGGCATGATCTAGCAATAAAAAATAAGGACGGCAGCCTCTTTCGTGACAATAATGGGGAGTGTTGGGTTAATCCATATAATCAAGAGGTCTGGGATTATCTAGTGGAGCTTGCAACGCAGGCAGCTGCCATCGGCTTCGATGAAATTCAATTTGATTACATCCGTTTCTCAACTGGTAAGGGAATTAAGGACGCTGATTTCGGTGAGCTGGCTAAAACAAAAAGTAAAGAGGAAATCATAACTGAATTTACAAAGTATGCATATCAAAAAATAAAATCGGTGGGGGTTTATTTATCTGCTGATGTTTATGGGACAATAATCAATAGTACTACAGATGCTGGATTAGTCGGTCAAAATTATCTTGAAATGTCAAAGTATTTAGATTACATCTGTCCTATGATATATCCATCGCATTTCGGTGAAGGTAATTATGGTATAAAGTATCCGGACTTGGAACCGTATAATGTTATCTACAAAGTATTGAATGCATCTAATGAAAAGCTTAGTCAAATTCCGAAAGGAGAACATCGGGCAATAGTAAGGCCTTGGCTGCAGGACTTTACGGCTACCTGGGTTAAGCCTCATATGACATATAGCAGTAAGGAAATTCGTGAACAGATAGACGGTGTTTATAATTCAGGGTATCAGGAATGGCTGCTTTGGAATGCAAGCTGTAAGTATACGAAGGAGGGACTACTTAAGGAATAAAAGGAGGGACCATCTTAATAAGGAATATATTTGGGTCATGTAAAATATATATTTACTATACATGACCTGGAGGTGTCTAATGGATAGGGTATTACAACAAAATGCGAAAATATTTGCTTTGCTGAAGGCATTGCTATTTTCTTTTATTATTACGGCATTTATCTTGCTGCTGCTATCCTTTCTTATGTTGAAGCTGGATTTATCCAGTACAGTAATCAGTGGAGGCATCATACTTTCCTACATCCTTTCAACCTTTATTGGAGGCTTCTTTGTAGGAAAAAAGTTGGAACAGAGGAAGTTTTTGTGGGGACTTCTTATGGGAGTAATGTACTTTATTATACTGCTCGTTATATCCTTATTAATGAACAGGGTTTCGCCTATGCCGGTAGGGAATTTACTGACAGCCTTAACGATATGCAGTATAAGCGGAATGCTTGGAGGAATGATAAGCTAAGAGGTAATTTAAGTAGGATTGGGAGAGATCAATTAAAATCCCAATCCTATTTTCATTACAGGCGTATGGACAAGCTTTAAAATATATTGTAATTTGATACTGAATTGATTATACTATACATTATTATGTATATATTCTGGTAAATGGTAATTTTAATTTAGGCAATTGCGAAACGATATAGTTTTATTAATGGAGGTTGAAATGGGCAATTTTATTTATCAAAATTGTGAAATAGAGGGATTATACATTGTACAGCCCAAGATTTACGGTGACGAACGCGGCTATTTTATGGAGACCTATCACTATGAGGATTTTAAAGATGCAGGATTGCCGATGGTTTTTGTACAGGATAATCAATCTCTATCGAGTAAAGGGGTACTGCGTGGCCTGCATTTTCAGAAGCAACATCCGCAGGGTAAGCTGGTTCGGGTACTTAAGGGGTCTGTATATGATGTGGCGGTTGATTTAAGAAAAAATTCACCTACCTATGGCAAATATCATGGGGAAATACTGACAGAGGACAACAGGAAGATGTTTTATGTTCCTGAAGGCTTTGCACATGGTTTTCTTGTATTATCAGATACTGCTGTTTTCTCTTATAAATGTACTGACTTTTACCACCCTGAGGATGAAGGTGGAATTATGTGGAATGATCCTGATATTGGCATAGAATGGCCGCTTAAAGATGATATGGAACTACTTATCTCTGATAAGGACAAGAAGCATGCTGCTTTTAGAAACAGTGGGATTTCCTTCTGATGGTGAGCCTGTAACACATATTAAGTTCAAATAATTATGTAATAAACGAATAAATAAAGCGATTTAAGGCGCTGCCCAAATTCGCAGGTTTGGGGCATGGAGGTTTTATATGAGAAAAATTATGATTACCGGAGCCAGTGGTCAATTAGGCCTGGCTCTATATCATTTATTACAGGGTAACTCGGAGTATGAATTATTTCGAACAGATGCTGCTGAGAACAAGGAGCAGTTAGTGGATTCTCTCGATATTACGGACGAAGAAGCAATCAACAGCTATATTTTTCATATTCATCCGGATATTATAATTAACTGCGCGGCTATGACTGCTGTTGATTTATGTGAGACACAGCAGGAGAGGGCATATCAGATTAATGCCATAGGGCCTAAGAATTTGGCAATTGCTTCAGATAGAGTGGGTGCAAAGCTTATTCATATATCTACAGATTATGTTTATGATGGTCAAGCCTCTGAACCCTATACCGAGGAGAGCATAACGAATCCAGTCAGCGTCTACGGCAGGACTAAGCTTGAGGGAGATGAATTTGTCCTTAAATATTGCGAGAAAGCATTTATTCTTCGTACAGCCTGGGTATATGGCGAGGGTAAGAATTTTGTAAAAACGATGTTAAGATTAGCTGAAAATAATCAAACAATAAGAGTTGTCAATGACCAGTATGGAACACCTACAAGTGCCATGGAGCTTGCAAGAGCGATAATTTTTCTTATGAAGACGGATAGCTACGGTATCTACCATGCTACCGGTGAGGGCTGTACCAATTGGTATGAATTTGCGGTTACAATATTTAATGAGACAGGAGTAAAAGCAGAGGTTGAACCGATACCTAGTTCACAGTATCCGACACCTGCAAAGCGACCGATGTATTCGGTACTTGATAATAAAGCACTCCGTGAGCGTCATGGATATGTAATGAAGGATTGGAAGGATGCTTTTTACGAGTATTTAGAGACAAGCAGGTAATTAATTATGGAGGAACAATTAATGAAAACATATCTTGTAACCGGTGGAGCAGGCTTTATCGGTTCCAATTTTATCCTGTATTTATTTAATAAATATAAAGAAAATATTAAAGTAATTAACTTGGATTCATTAACTTATGCCGGTAATCTGGAAAATCTAAAGTCTATAGAGAACTTAGTTAATTATAAGTTTATTAAAGCAGACATCTGTGACAAGGAAGCGGTAATGAAGATATTTGAGACCTATCAAATAGACAGAGTTATTCACTTTGCTGCAGAAAGTCATGTAGACCGAAGCATAAAAAACCCTGAAGTTTTTGTAAATACGAACGTATCAGGAACTTTAAATCTAATTAATGCGGCAAAGCTAGCCTGGGAGACGCCGGACGGTTATCTGCCTGATAAAAAATATATTCAGGTGTCTACAGATGAAGTATATGGTTCTCTCGAGGCGGAGGATGGTTATTTTTATGAAACCACTCCTCTTGATCCGCATAGTCCATACTCAGCGAGCAAGGCATCTGCAGATTTTCTCGTTAGAGCATATATCGATACCTATCATTTCCCGGCCAATATTACAAGATGCAGTAATAACTATGGACCTTATCAATTCCCTGAGAAGCTAATTCCGCTCATGATCAATAATGCCCTTTCAGGCAGGAAGCTTCCGGTATATGGAACAGGTAAAAATGTGAGAGACTGGCTTTATGTAGAGGATCATGCAAAAGCAATAGATTTGGTGGCTGAGAAGGGAAAAATAGGTGAGGTCTACAATGTCGGAGGCCACAATGAGAAGAGGAATATCGAGATTGTAACGATGATAATTGATACCTTACTAGATATTCTTCCGGTGGAAGATAGTAGAAGAGATACAATCAGTCATGATTTAATCACCTATGTTGAGGATCGTAAGGGACATGATTATCGCTATGCGATTGCTCCGGATAAGATAAAGACTGAGCTTGGCTGGGAACCGGAGACTCCTTTCAGCAAAGGGATAAAGCTTACAATCGCTTGGTATCTTGAAAATATGGAATGGATGGAGCATGTGACGAAGGGTGATTACCAAAATTACTATAGGGATATGTATCAGGTGTAGATGGAAGTTTTTCCTGTAAATTTGTTTCTTATCTATCCAGCTGTAGTAGGCGAAATAAGAAGCAATGGTCAAGTGATTGCCCGATAATAAACTTTTATTGTGCAGTTTCACAACGAGCATTTATGAAATGAACTTTTGACCATGGTGTTAATAATAATTAGTAGGAAATTGAAAGGTACGGTGTAGTTATGAGATATGAGGAATTTACAATAGAAGGCCGCAATGCTGTTATGGAGGCATTTCGGGCAGGTAAGACGATTGACCGGTTGTTTGTATTAGATGGTTGTCAGGACGGTCCGGTAAAATCTATCGTCAGAGAAGCGAAGAAGACAGACTGCATTGTAACTTATGTAAAAAAAGAACGCCTAGATCAAATGTCGGAGACAGAGAAGCATCAGGGTGTGATTGCATATGCTGCAGCCTATGAATATGCTGAGGTGGAGGACATCTTAAAAGCTGCTGAGGAAAAGAATGAGCCACCGTTCATTATCCTGCTTGATAATATTGAAGATCCACATAACCTTGGAGCAATTATCAGAACTGCGCACCAGGCCGGAGCACATGGCGTAATTATCCCGAAGAGAAGGGCAGTAGGTTTGACAGCTACAGTTGCCAAGGTTTCTGCCGGAGCTATAAACTATTTGCCGGTTGCTAAAGTAACGAATCTTTCTGTCACGATTGAGGAACTAAAGGAAAAGGGTTTATGGTTTGTCTGTGCTGATATGGATGGAGAGCTGATGTATAAGCTTAATTTGAAAGGACCGATTGGCTTGGTGATAGGCAGTGAAGGGGAAGGTGTAGGCAGACTTATAAAGGAAAAGTGCGATTTTAATGCAAAGATTCCGATGTTTGGCAAAGTGGATTCACTAAATGCCTCCGTTGCAATGGGAATTATGGCATATGAGATCGTTAGACAAAGAATGAATTAACGAGGAAAATATCCTTGTTAAATATTGGAGTAAATTCCTCCAAAGTACAGGAGGAAAATCTCCAAAAAACAGGAGGAAAATCCTCCAAAAACAGGAGGAAAATCCTCCAAAAACAGGAGGATTGTGAGTATGAATACTGCATTTAAATATGACACGCTGACGGATGAAGAAATCGTATGCAGAATTCAAAATGGGGATCAGCCTGCAATTGATTATCTTCTGGAAAAATATAAGTATCTGGTACGAAATAAAGCGAAAGCGCTATATCTAATTGGAGGAGATAAGGATGATTTAATACAAGAGGGAATGATTGGTCTATATAAGGCTATTCGGGATTATCAAATGGGGAAAGATAATTCCTTCTTTAATTTTGCCGATTTGTGTATCTCACGGCAGATTTACAGTGCAATCAAAGCATCTAATCGAAAAAAAAATATACCACTTAATACCTACATATCTTTAGATACACCGGCTTATGGAGAAAGCAGCGATACTGAAGAAAAGGAAGCTTTAGTTGACATAATACATCAAAAATATGTATCGAATCCCGAAGAATTAGTTATTGACAAAGAGAATACCAGTATGATAGAATATGAACTTGTAAGGCGTCTGAGCGACCTTGAGAAAAGGGTTTTAAGCTTGTATATGCAGGATTTAAAGTATGTCCAGATCGCTGAGGTATTAGGTAAAGAGCCTAAGACAGTTGATAATGCATTAACAAGAATAAAGACGAAATTAAATCAAGTACTCAAAGAAATATAAGAGTATCTGCTGCCATGGCTCAGTCGGTAGAGCGTCACCTTGGTAAGGTGGAGGTCACGGGTTCGATTCCCGTTGGCAGCTTAAGAAGAAAGTTAGGAAAATCAAGGCTTTAGAGGGATTTGAAGAGAGATGTTGGGGCGTTCATTAGAACGCCCCATTTTTTGGTATTTAAACAATAAATATTCAATATTATCGTCCAGAAAATGAAGATGTAGCAATGCAATACAGAACTTGCCTAACCCTGTGGTTTGAGAATAATCTGCCACAGGGTTAATTATTATATTCTCCTGCAAAATATGTATCCAATTTCAGTAAAAGATGCTCATTCTTTTGGCTCTTTTTATCATAGCATCTTTTCTTCTTTCAGTAGGAAGAAATTAATTACCGGTAGCACATAAAACAATGTATTAAATCCAAGAATGAGAAGAGGTATGAAATATCCATGTCTATTTGCTTGAAATAATTCTAATTATTATGTAAAATATTGTTAATTACATATATAATGAAATACTGTAGGGCTGACAATAAAGCATATATTGTTAAGGATCAGATACTACATAATGGGAAATCCGAGGGGGATTGAATGATATGAAAAAAATTCGTTTTAATAACCTGAAAATAAGATCAAAGCTGCTACTCATTTACGGTTTTTGTGTACTACTTCCGATCATACTCACGGATACAATAATCCTTTATAATATGAATAAAAGCTATCAGGAAAGTCAGATGGTGAATCTTTCCCATACCATGGACCGTGTGGAGTATAACCTGTCCAAGGCCATCAGTAACTGTATTTTGTTTACCAATAATATGTATTATGACAGGGTACTCAATAAATTTTTGAATAAACAATATGTGGATTATCTCTCTTATTATGAAGCTTATATGGATATGCTGACCAGCAATAATTTAAGCTATAATTATAATTCGGGACTATTAACCAAGATAGAGGTTTTTGCGGATAACGATACCATTATCGGGGGAGGAAAGATATCCACCATCGAGTCAATTAAAGATAAAGTCTGGTATCAGGCATATAAGGCCAGCGGTAAGGATATCATTCTCTTTACCAATTATGAGGTGGATAAAAAGTATATACCGGGTAGCGGATCGGCGAGAACCATCAGCATTATACGCGACCTGGGTTATTTTGGAAACAACAGAATAGAGAAGCTTCTTAAGATTGATCTGGATTATAACGTTATGCAGATGGATGTACTCAATGAAAAAATTGATGGCACCATCTATGTAAAAAACGATAATTACATATTATTTTCTAATTTACCGAATATGAATGGAGGAAAGTTGTTTCAGGAGGCAGGAAGTTTAAATGGAACAAACCCGATAATGAGCAAGAGCTTCGCCGCAGGCAGCGAGAGATGGGAGATCGTTATTTATGCAGATAAGCTTCCCTTCTGGAGTATACTGCTGCAAAATAAGCAGCTGATCTATATTGTTTTGCTGGATCTCTTCCTGCCGACGATACTTATTTATATAGTGGGAAAATCCATCAGCCATCGGTTATCGATTGTGGGAACCTATATGGGAAAGGTAGAAAGAGAGCAATTTGACTTGATTGAGGATTCAGAGGGAGAGGACGAGGTCGGCAGTCTAATTCGCAGCTATAATATGATGGTATCCCGTATCAAGGAGCTAATTGAAGTGGTATTTAAGGGAAATGCGGAAAAGCAGGCACTAGAATTGTCAAAGAAGCAGGCGGAGCTTAAGGCAATCCAAAGTCAGGTAAATCCCCATTTCTTGTTCAATACACTGGAAACTATCCGCATGAGAAGCTTGATAAAGGGTGAGGATGAGACGGCAAATATCATCGGAGAGCTGGCAATTCTATTCCGAAGAAGTATGAATTGGGGGACGGATTATATCACGATAGAAGAAGAAATGGATTTTATCGAGAAATATATAAATATTCATAAATATCGGTATGGAGATAAAATCAAATTCTATCATTACGTAATGCAGGGCTGTGAAAGGCTTAAGATTCCAAAGATGGCTATCAGCACCTTTGTAGAGAATGCTTGTATTCATGGAATTGAAATAAATGAAAATGAGGGTGTCATCTCTCTTACGGTTACAAAGAATGAGGAGCACCTTTACGTTGAGATTTCCGATAATGGGAAAGGCTTTAAGGAAGAGCACTTAAGGCAGATTAAATGGATGATCTCGCATGCGGATAACAAGATGCTGAATGAATCAAAGAGCACTGGTATGCTGAATGCTTATCTTCGGTTGATGATGTATAGCGATAATAAGATGGAGTTTAATATAGATTCAAAATCGGAGGATGGGACGGATATTACCTTCTGTATTCCCTTATCCGCCATTAGTGAATTAAGTCTTGCTGGTAATATAAATGCGGAGGGTGCATAAATGATAAAAGTAATGATTGTAGATGATGAGCCATATATCAGGCAGGGGTTGAAAATCTTAATCAATTGGGAGCAATACGGGTTTATATTGAGCGGTGAGGCGGCCACCGGCAAGGAGGCACTTGAGCTTATGGAGTCAGGTGAATATGATCTAGTCATTACCGATATCAAGATGCCCAATATGGGCGGTCTGGAGCTGATTGAACGAACCTGGGAACATGTATCGAAGCAAATCAATTTTATCATATTAAGCGGTTATAATGAATTTGAATATGCCCGAAAGGCAATTAAGTATAGCGTGATTGATTATGTCTTGAAGCCTGTTCAGAAAGAAGAACTGATATGGGCATTGGAGAGCTTTAAAGATCAGTATTATAAAGAAATTGCTGAGAGAAAAAGGTTGGAGGATTCTAATAAGATGAGATTTGACCGCTTTCTTTCTGATCTTTTATTAAATAAGTATGATACTGAGGCTTTGGAATATGTAAAGAGATATCTCTATGATACGGTCAAGCTCCGGTTTATAAACATTGAATACGATTCAGCGGATGATGGCTTTCAACGGCTTTCCAATGAAGAAAAGACGAGAGAGAAGAATATACTATATGATTCCTTGCGAGTTTATCTATGCGAGAACTGGTACCATGCCTATATGGATGCCGCTTATGGTAGAGAGGCTTATGGTGTAGGATTTATCTATGTAAAAAAGCTGGGGGAAGGGATGGGTTTAAATGAGAAGGAGTATATTCTGAGGCTGTATCAGAAACTCAGTGAAGCCTTGAAACATAAAATAATATTATATATCGGACAAAGGGTTGAGGATATTCGCCAGATTTCCGAATCTTATAAATCTGCTACGATTGCACATACCTTCCGGCTTTTCTCTAGGGAGATGGATATCGCTTATTATGATGAGTTAGTGAATAAGCCGAGAACCGGAAGACATCCCATTGATAAGTATATGATGGATGATCTGATAAAGGCTATCGAGGAAAACGACGAGAAAGGGATTGAGGATAGGATAGATGCAGTATATGAGTATTTAAAGGAACTGGCTACTGAGCCGGATATAATCAAAATTAATCTGGATTATCTGTTATTCAACTTAATATGTATGGCAAAGGATCTAGATTCTGACTTTGATCAGGGAGATATCTATAAGATGATCAGCCAGGGAGGCTATGAAAAGATGGCTGTCAGGGGGAGCGTTAAGCATTTTAAAGAATTTGCTCTAGAATTTTCTGCCTACTTAGTGCAATTAAGGCAGCATACCTTCGGAGGGGTGTTAACCGAAATCGAGAAGGAAATTACTGAGCACTATATGGATAATCTAAGCCTGAAATATTTGAGTGAAAAGTATTACATCAATAGTGCTTATCTTGGACAGATATTCAAGAGGCAGTATGGCAGTTCCTTCAAGGATTATTTAAATAATTACAGGATTGACCGCTCAGCAGAGCTGCTGCGACGCTCTGATGAACAGATTTATCTGATCGCAAGTGCAGTCGGCTTTAATAACACGGACTATTTCATCAGTAAGTTCGTACAGATCAAGGGTATCACGCCTTTGCAATATAGAAAACAGTATCTAACAAGTAAAAAAAGCCTCAAGTCCTGAGAAGCTTTTCTGTACAGTTACTGTATTTGGCAAAGCAACATATTAATTCATAGACTAATTCTAATTGTTTGAATTGCTTGATTTTTATGCATATGTTACAAAAAACCGGTAGAAAGCATCAGATTATAAGGTAATATAATTATTAGTATTTTGACTATACTTTGTAAGTTGATGCTAATTTATGGAAATGCTATGATGTTTATAGTTAAACTATGTATCTTTTGCATAGCTTTAGCAAAACTAGACAGGGAGGAATAGTATGAAAAAATTCAAAACTCTGATTGCCCTTATCATGGTAATCACATTATTTGGCACCATGCTTGTTGGCTGCAAGAAGGAAGAGGACAGTACCAGCACAAAGGGCTCTGATAACACGGTGACGGATCAGCAAGCAGCTACAGATGATAGTAAGGATACTGTTACCACCGAACCAAAAGAAGAAAAAATGTTTACTATGTTTAACGCAGTATCAGGCATCGAAGTACCTGACGATAACAGATGCGTAAGAGCAATCGCAGAAAAAACAGGCGCTTGGGCTAAGGTAACCTGGTTAACAGGACAGACTGCGGATGAGCGAATTGGCGTTATGATTGCAGGCGGCGAATATCCTGATTTTATCACAGGTTCAACGGGTACTCCTGCGCTAATTGATGCGGGGGCATTGATTCCGATTGATGAGTATTGGGATGACTATCCGAATATTAAGAACTATTTATCAGAATCTAACTGGAATAAGCTTAGAAAGGAAGACGGACACATCTATTTAATTCCTCAGTTTGGTATTATTCAGGGCGCTGATATGCAAACCTATCATTGGGATGAAGCAATCTGGATTCAGAAGGACGTTCTGATTTGGGCAAACTTCCCGAAGATTACAACCTTAGACCAGTATTTTGATTTAATCAAATCATATAAAGAGGCACATCCTACAACAGAAGACGGACAGGAGACCGTAGGTTTCACCATGAGTACGGAAGACTGGAGATATTTCGGTGTTGAGAATCCTCCGTATTTTTTGATGGGATATCCTAATGAAGGTGCTTGTATCGTTGATCCTGCGAAGGAAGAGGCACTTGACTACAATACCTTACCGGAAGCTAAGACTTATTATAAGAGAATTAATCAAGCTTTTAATGACGGATTGGTTCATCCTGAGACCTTCACGATGACATATGACCAGTATATGGCTTTACTGTCTACCGGCAGAGTACTTGGTACACTGGATCAGATGTGGAACTTCAATACGGCTCAGCAGGCATTAATAACGGACGGCAAGATTGGGAAAACCTATGTTCCGCTGCCGATTTCCTATTCAGGTGACGGTAAACAGCAGTGGCATTGTCCTCCCGCTTTTGATGTAAGTAATGGTTTAGCCATTACCGTAAGCTGCAAGGATATTCCCGGTGCATTAAAGTTCGTTAACGACCTTCTTTCTCCTGAGATGATGGCTTTAAGATATTGGGGCCAGGAAGGCGTTGACTATATGAAGGGTGATGACGGCGTATTCTATAAGACAGACGAGCAGAGAGCGAACTACGATAATCAGGATTATGTAACTGACAATCTTGTTAATCAGGCATATGCATACTTCCCGCATTTCGAAGGAATGCTTGCGGATGGTCTCAATGCGCAGGATCCGAAGAACCAACCGAACGAATTCTACAGTACATTATATGATGTTGAGAAGCAGCTTCTGGATGGTTATGGCTATAAGAATTTCCTTGGTTTCTTAGGCGAGACAAAGACAGAGAATGATCCTTGGTATCCGATGTGGTCATGTACCAATACATGGACGAGCGACTCACCTGAGGGTCAGGCGAAGACGAAGATTACTGAACTGAAGCACGCATGGCTTCCTAAGGCTATGATGGCACCGGCAGATGAGTTCGATACCATTTGGGATGATTATCTGGCAACATATAAAGAAGAAGTTGATATTGATGCCTATCTCGACGCATTAACAACAGAGCTCAGAAATAGAATAACTGTGGCAAAAGGTGAGTAGTGGTTCTGTAAAAAAAGGTAACTAGAGTAAATAGATAGGGTGCCTTAATGAATGGTGACAGAGGAAGATTTTGAAACCGTTTAAGGCACCCTATTATTAAGGGGAAGATTCGTTATATAGACGGGACTATACGAAACAGGCTTAAGTATGTTTATATAATTCAGATATATATTTACCTACGGATACGATGGATGCTACCCTCCATGATGTTCCGGATTAAGAACATTTGAACAAGTATGACTGGAGGCACTTGTATGAAAAAGCGCAAACCTTATTATATTATTATAGCTGTCTTGTGCTTTATAGCTATGATAAATATATTCCTTCCTTACCTTAAGCTTCCCGATCGGGAGATAACGAAAGAAGGTAGTGTGCTGGATGTTGACCAAGCGGCACTAAGAAGCCGTATCGTGGATCGTATTGCTAAGCAGGAGGATGTAAAGAGATCGGCTGTTTATAATGCCTTAAAAAACATTATAAAGGGCAAAGATAGTGAGAAAGTAACCGAAGACTTAACAGAGGATCAGTATTACATAGTAGATTTATTAACTGCCGATCTTGAAGCAAAGAAGGCGGAGATCTCGACAATCGCTATATTCAATGATAAAGAATTTGGCTTTTTTGAAATGATAAAGCTGTGTGCATCTATTATTAACCATCTGGAGCAGGATATCATAGATTCTGTCCTTGTTATATTCTGCATGCTTGCTACGATTATAATGGCATTGATATCCGGCATCTATATGCTGCGCACAAAGGGAGATAAGTATTATAGGCTTGTGAAGCGGTTAGCCCTTGCCTCGGTTCTTCTCTCATTACTGGGCTTAATCAGCTCCAACTCTATCAGTATCGGAGCTTTGCAGTTGGAGAAATTCTATTCCCGAAACTGGGGTCCCGGTTTTATAGTTATTATTATGACTCAGGTACTGGTGTGGTTGATCGCCACTGTGGCGTCCTACCATCAGCAGGCGGAGGGCTATGTTACCTGGAGAATGGTTGTCAGACAGAAGCAGTTGATTTTTATGTCATTACCGTTTCTGATCTATGGCTTTATCTTTTACTATTATCCGCTGGCAGGCTGGACTATGGCGTTTCAGAAGTTTAAACCGGCAGCAGACAATCAGATGTGGATAGCCTGGGAGAAGTTCAAATTCCTATTCAGTAATGATGAGTTTCTGAGGGTGTTCCGTAATACGGTTGTAATGAGTTTTATCAATCTGGTCTTCAGTCTAGTATGTGCAATCGGGTTTGCATTGCTTTTAAATGAATTAAAGAGCTTAAAAGGGAAGAAGCTTGTCCAGACCGTATCCTATTTACCTCATTTCCTCTCTTGGATTATTGTTGCAGGTATTGTCAGCGATGTTCTGGCAATGGAGACAGGTATTATTAATGATTTGCTTACAAAGACACATTTAATTGGTTCTTCCATTAATTTTTTTGCCGATCCGAAATATTTCTGGTGGATTATTGGGTTAGCAGTGGTTTGGAAGGAGACCGGCTGGAACAGTATCATTTACCTGGCTGCCATGACTTCCATCAATCCTGATTTGTATGAAGCAGCCGCCATTGATGGTGCCGGAAGATTTAAGAAAATGCTTCATATTACCCTACCTGGAATCAAATCCACAATCTTCGTGCTGTTGATCATTAACTTAGGTATGATCATGAATTCTGGCTTTGAAGCACAATACCTATTGGGCAGGGACTTGACGCGTGCAACCTCCTATGTTATCGATGTATTTGTGCTGGACCATTCCTTTGGTGCAGGAGTAGACTTCTCCCTCGGTACCGCGGCGGGTATATTTAGGAGCGTAGTAAGTATCCTGTTGATCGTGATTGCTAACCGCGCAGCGAAGGCCGCCAATGAAGAGCGGTTGTTCTAGGAGGAGGGAGAAAGAATGAAGATTAAAAGAAAGAAAAAAAGTAGGGCAGATATCCTCTTTACTATCGTAAATACTTTGATTTTGACCATCTTCTGCGCAGTTACCTTATATCCTATATTGAATACATTGGCTATTTCCTTAAATGATGGTATGGATGCGATACGCGGAGGAATATATTTAATACCCAGAAAATTTACGCTTCAGAACTTCTATTCGGTGGTAACAAAGGATAATATGCTGACTGCAATTAGGGTTTCGGTACTTCGTACGGTTGTGGCGACTTTTATTCATGTGTTTACAACTGCACTACTTTCCTATGTTTTGTCAAGGAAAGAATTTCTATTCCGGAAGCAGGTATCACTATTCTATGTGCTAACCATGTATGTCAGCGGTGGTCTGGTTCCTACCTTATTACTCTATAGGGGTCTCGGATTAACCAATAACTTTTGGGTATATATAATACCGGGTATGATAAGTGCGTTCAACATGATTGTCCTACGAACTTATATGAATGGCCTGCCGGACAGCTTTGTAGAATCTGCGCAGGTGGATGGAGCAGGGCATATGAAGATTTTCATAAGAATTATTTTACCGTTGTGTAAACCGGTTATCGCTACGGTGGTATTGTTCGTCGCTGTATTTCAGTGGAATTCCTGGTTTGATGCAATGATATATAACATGAACAGACCGGATCTTACAACCATGCAGTATGAGTTGATGAAGCTTTTAACCTCTGTATCTCAGCAGCAAGGCAGTGCGTCTATCATGAAGAACGCGAATAATCAGATTACACCGATTACAATCCGTGCCGCGACAGCTATATTTACGGCAGCTCCGATTGTATGTCTTTATCCATCACTTCAGAGATATTTTATCAACGGTATGATGGTTGGTGGTGTGAAGGAGTAATTAATATAGATTATTAGTTTGATAAAACGAATGTCCGTGAAATGGCAGACACCGATATACTTCTTATCCTACCACCCATATACGATTTTGAATATCAAATTTTAATATTACTGTTAAAACCTGTCCATAAGATTCATAGGTGCACTCATAGGCTTTTATATTTCCTTGATCTTTAATTGACTTGATTGCTTTTATTTTATATGTTTCACGCATATAGTTAATCTCAATGCGAAAGTATAATGGAATAAAATCCCCGTTAGATTTAAAGGAAACGTTTGCCTCAACAGGTTGGCCTGACGGATAATTATGAAATTGTTTGACTCCAGGATAGATTGTAAATGGCACGTGCATCACCTCAAATTAATTGTAACAAACATATGTTCTGAATACAATGTAAAATGGTGGAAGATATGGTAGTAGTGGACAGATAAGGTTAATGCGACATTAATGATGATGTTGATATGATATGTGAATAAAAATTTTATAAATCGTAACATGTATCAGTAAAAGCAATAAGATATATATGTACCTATAAAATTTATACCGTTGAAATATTCCATAATATGTATTATTCTTTTAGAAGTAACATTCGGAAAGACTGGTTTTTGTACTTATAAATTATAATACATATTAAGAAGTAAAGGGGATTAGGGATGAATAGTATCATATATTTATTTATTGCAGCTATTATCATATCAATAATCAGTTCCATTGTAAAAGCAACAAATAAAGGAAATAGCAACAACAGGAGAGGAATGAATAGTAATCAAGATTTACATTCGAATTATACGGCGCAGCATAATTTAAATGATTTTAATTTTAATGGAGTTCCTGATTATATGGAAAATAATCAGGACAGGGACCATGATGGTATACCGGATTACATGGATCAAAATCCGGAGCAGTATGATAATAATGCTTTTGATCCGGGAAGCTCTGCTAATAATGATATTGGTAATAGCATTGATTCAAATAGCTTTGATTCGAATGATTTTGATTCAGGAAGCTTTGATTTTAGTAATTTTGATTCCGGCAGCAGTTTTGACAGTGGCAGCTCAGGGATGGACAATTTTTAGGAAGATTTCAGTCAGAGCTGATATAATAAGAAGCTAATTTAGGATTTTGCTTAATTTTCTTATACCCTCAGTAATTTCAGTAAAGGTTAAATGGGCATACCCCAGAATGATTTCATTCAAATGTACCCTGTGGTTTAAGGAGTAATTTGCCACAGGGTATATTTTTATATGCTCATATGCAATCCTTCCCATTAACTCAGGAGTAAATAGTATCTTGCGAAAATGAACAACGATATGGAGGCCTGCAGCTTGTCCCATGATTTCATATTCTTGCGTAAAATATGCTTTCATTTCTTTTAGCAGATGTTCGCGTTTCTTTGCATAGAGCCTTTTCATTCTCCGAATATGGCGTTCTAGATCACCATTTTGAATAAATTCAGCAAGTACATATTGGGAGATTGCCTCCGTATGTACGTCTGTATATTGCTTCAATTCCTTATAAGGTGCAATTAGTTCATCAGGCAGCAGTATAAAGCCAAGCCGAAGAGCCGGAGCCAGTATTTTACTGAAGCTTCCGATATAGATAACTCTTTCCGGATTTAATTCATACAAAGAATTGACTGGCTGTCCTTCAAAACGGAATTCACTATCATAATCATCCTCAAGAATATAACAATGATTATCAAGGGAATATTGGATTAATTGATTTCTTCTAGGTAAGGGCAAAATTCCACCTAAAGGATACTGATGGGATGGAGTCGTATAAATAAAAGAGACATTATTATTTGGCTTTAGTAAGTCTGTATTCATGCCTTTGCCATCAGCAGGAACACCTGTAATAGAATAACCAATTGATTGTATTACTTTAACTAACCCTTTATGTATGGGGTCTTCTGCCAATACTTCGCGTACCTCTTTAAATAATAACTTAGAAATAAAAGAAAGACCCTGTGTGGAGCCTGAAGTTATCATGATATTATGCGGATTGCAGGTAATTCCGCGCATGCGGTAAAGATAATCGGAGATCGCATTTCTTAACTCGTATACACCAGCAGGATTATTATATCGAAAGGCAGAGGCTGGAAGGTCGCAGCAGATATTATGATAAAGTCTCCCCCATATCCTACGTGGGAAATATTCTAAGTCTGGAACACCGGAGCGAAAATCTATCATGCCCTCTTCTGAGCTGATACGATCAGGTATAGAATTAATCTCACGTTTATCAAGCCTTACTAGTTGCTTAGGAACATTGTCTGATACTACAGTTCCGGAACCATGATGGCCTTCAATATAACCTTCACTGATTAATCGGCTGTAGACTTCTAGCACAGTATTCCTCGATATACTAAGCTCCTTTGACAAGGCTCTGGTGGAGGGTAATTTTTTACCGGATACTAAAGAACCGTCTAGTATCATCTCTTTTAACTTGTTATAAAGCTGTCTGTTCAGCGCAATACCACTGTCAGGATCAATGCTGATCCACATTTATATCACCTCTTCCAAGTGGCTCCGTATAATTATTCCAAAAGTGGAACTTATCAAGCCACTTTCACGATTATATGATTATACCATTATAATTAAAGGATGAGAAGAGGGGTAAGAATGTTAAAGTCAATAGGAAGGAATAAAAATTTAAGTGCATATATTAATTTAACGCTGGCTATGTTTATTTCGGGAAGCGCAGTAGTAGTCAGCAAGATGATGGTTACCTCTCTGCCGACTTTTTTAGCAACGGAACTGGGTATTACAATCGGAATGGTGATATTAATTCCCTATTCATTTTTGATCAAGAAAAGTGAATGGAGATATGATTTTCGTACCCATCTGGTTATGTTTGCACAGGCCTTCTGCGGTGTGTTTTTATATCGAATCTGTACTTTTATGGGACTTAAATTTACTACAGCAGCAACCAGTGGACTGATAACAAGCGCAGGGCCGGTTATCGTATTATTGTTCGCATTTTTTTTCTTAAAGGAAAAAATAAGCCTTAAGCAGGTTGTTGCAATCATTTTTACTGTAATTGGACTTGTACTGATTAATCTTACGGCTTATACAAAAGCGGGAGGACATGGCTCGTTCAAGGGAAATCTGTTAATTATGGCAGCAGTAATCTGCGAAGCCCTATTTTCTATATTGAGTAAAGTGAAATGTAAGCCAGTTACAGCGTTGTGCAGGACCACAATTATTGTTATCTATGCATTCCTTTTACTTTTGCCTTTTTCTATCCATGATGCTGTGGGATTTGATTTTAAAGGCCTAGCATTAAAATCAGTTCTGTGCGTGGGGTATTATGGAATATTTGTTACATATCTATCCTATGTTTTCTGGTTTCAAGGAATAGAGAAGGTAAAGGCCTCTAATGCTGCTGTTTTTACCAGTGTGGTACCGCTTAGTAGTGTACTGCTTTCGGTTATCTTATTGCATGAAAGCCTACTACCGTTACATATCATCAGTATGGTCTTCATTTTAGTCGGTATATGGATATCAGTTAATAGAAACTAATTGCACAAATTAATTCAAAGGGTAAGCATGTTATGTTAAAAAATGTACATTATTCAATGGTTTATTTTTCATTGAAAAAACCTAATTTATTGGTTGACAAACAAATACTTATCGTAATATAATATCTTTGCTGTCTTAAGCAGAACTAAGAGTACTTAGCACAGTAAGATATTTTTCGAGGCGTGGCTCAGCTTGGCTAGAGCGCTGCGTTAGGGACGCAGAGGTCGCAAGTTCAAATCTTGTCGCCTCGACTAACTTAAAAGGTGATGAAATTTGAACTCGTTCAAATCTTGTCGCCTCGACTAACTTAAAAGATGATGCAAGAAAACACGATTGTTTTGGCAATCGTGTTTTTTTACGTGCTCAGTAAGATTTAAAATAGAAGTATTGTTGGATATGGAAGTATGTGGTAATATAATTGATATCCGTATGGAAATGGAGACAGAGATAACTTAAGGGGGCAGTGTTTTTATGATACTTTCGGCTTCAAGGAGAACCGATATTCCTTGCTATTATTCGGAATGGTTTTTCAACCGGCTTAAAGAGGGTTATGTGCTAAGTAGTAACCCGATGAATAGAAAACAGTTACGAAACCTTTCGCTTTCTACGGATGAGATTGACTGTATTGTCTTCTGGACGAAAGACCCGCTTCCTATGATGGATAGGTTGCCTATCATAACATCTATGGGGTATTGTTATTATTTTCAATTTACGCTTAATCCTTATGATAGAAGCTTGGAACAAAACTTAAGAAAGAAAAAGGATATAATAGCAACTTTTAAGAAATTATCTGATCTGCTTGGTAAAGAAAAGGTACTGTGGCGCTATGATCCTATCATTATTAATCAGGACCTGACCATATCCTATCATGAGGAGAATTTTGCGAAGCTCTGTAGGCAGCTTCGGGGATATACAGATATATGTACCATCAGCTTTGTTGATCTCTATCATAAACTGAATAAATCGGTAAAGGATAGTATCTTAACCCTGATCACAGAAGAGCAGATGCATCAGCTGGCATATCATTTATCCATGATAGCTAAGGAGTATGACATTGAGCTTAGAGCCTGCTGCGAGCAGGTTGATTTCACAAAGGATGGAATAAAACCGGCTGCTTGTATTGATAAGAAGGTAATAGAGCATATCTGTGGACACGCTATTCCTATAAAAAAGGACAGGAATCAACGACCCTGCTGTGGTTGTCTTCAGAGCATAGACATTGGAGTTTATAATACCTGTAAAAATGGTTGTGTTTATTGCTATGCAAACCATAGTGAAGCATCAATCAACAATAATTTACGAAGGCATGACCCCAGTGCAGACATTTTGATTAGTAATTTGTATAAAAAAAGGGATGACAATGACTAGATGATGTTATATAGAATTATTTACAGTAAAGCCTGATATAGTTAACAATTTTATTATAAGAGAGGTAAAAGATGTTAAGAATAGAATTATAAGTTATATAAAGAAAATATACCTCAATCATAACGGCTAAATATTTACTAGCTGTTTGGAAAGGTTACAAAACAAGTAGATTACAAGATACGAGGAATGATGAATATGAAAAATAAGAGTGAAGCAATACGGTTTAATATAATAGTTGTTATTATGCTAGTTCTGCTTTCGATCCTGATTGTCAGATTATATCGACTGCAAATCCTTAAAGGGGATGAGAATGCCAACGTTTTGGAGGTTAAGAGTATGAAGACTCTGGTATTAAACAGTACCAGGGGAAATATATATGATCGGTATGGAGAGTTATTAGCACACAATCAGTTAGCTTATAAAGTAACACTAACCGATTGCGGTGATTATAAAAACAATAGAGAGCGTCAGTTAACACTTAATAGTATAGCATACAGAATTTATACTACGTTAATGAAAAACAAGGATACATTTAATAATGAACTGAAAATAGAATTAAATGATGATGATAAATACGTATTTACAATACAAGATAAGCAGCTGCTAAGATTTAAGGCGGATATATTCGGAAAAGCTTATATTGATAGCTTGACGAAGGAAGAAACAGAAGCCGGGCCGGATGAAATGATTGATTTTATGGTTAGTGATAAAAAGTTTGCAATTTATCAAGAGGACGAAGAAAAATACTCCAGCGAAGAATTAATGAATTATCAGCTAAAAGAATCTTATAGCAAAGAAGAATTATTAGCCATACTAGGAATAAGGTACATGCTCCTATTTAACAGCAGTCAGAAGTATATGCCTATTGTTATCGCTGAGAATGTTTCACAGGAGACGGTAGCTTATATCTCGGAAAACAGAGATACTCTGATAGGAGCAGGAATTGAACAGGGGGCTATCCGCGTATATGATGGAGGAGTAGCATTTGCTCATATACTTGGTTATACAGGTAAGATATCCTCAGAGGAGCTTACACAAAAACAGAAGGAAAAGAAAGAGTATAACGCTCAGTCTGTCATAGGAAAATCAGGAATTGAAAAATGCATGGAGGATGAATTACGTGGAAAGAACGGTTTGGAGGTAGTCTATGTTAATGATTCTGGTAAAAAGCTTACCGACGGGGAAAGAACAGAGCCAGTTGCAGGAAATGATATCTATTTAAGTATAGATAAAGACTTACAGATAGCAGTATACAAGCTTTTAGAGCAGCATATAGCCGGAATTCTGACGGGAAATATAATTAATGAAAAGGATTTTGATAAATCAAACATTGAGGATGCTTCTGATATCAAAATTCCAATTTATGATGTATATTGTGCCTTGATTGATAATGAGATAGTTGATTTAGAACATTTGAAATCTTTAGAGGCAAATAACTTTGAACAAAGCATTAATAGGCTACTTGTTAATGCCAGAAAAAAGGTAATAGCTGATATCAATAGGGAATTTCACGGTAATCCTCCGTCTTATATGAAAGATACTAAGGAATTGCAGGAAATAGAAGATTATATCGTCAATAAAACTGATGTATTAGATGAAAAACTGATAAACAAAAGTGATAGTACGTATAAAGCCTGGTTTGTCGATAAAGAGATCGGGATTAAAGAATTCTTTTCCTATGCTGCGAGAGCAGGGTGGATCAGCCTTGAAAAATTAACGAAAGATACGAGTTTTATGACAATTGATGAAATCTATCAATTAGCAGTAGATAGAATATTGTCACAGCTAGAGGACAATAATTTATTTGATAAATATGTATTGAAGCATATGCTGAAAGCAGGAGAGATTTCTGATACTGATTTTTGTAGATTATTATGTGAACAGGGTATCGTATCAAGTGATAGTAATGATTATGAGGAGCTTGTGAGTAATCAGATAAGTGCCTACGATTTTATGATAAAAAAAATTACTAATCTTGAAATTACTCCTGCCCAGCTTGCACTTGATCCCTATTCCGGCTCTGCAGTCGTAGTTGAAGCGAAAACAGGTAAACTATTAGCATGTGTTACCTATCCCGGATATGATAATAACAAGTTGGCAAACCAAATGGATGTAAAGTACTATAATCAGCTATATAATGATTTATCTATGCCTTTTTATAATCGGGCAACGCAGCAGCGTACTGCTCCGGGTTCCACCTTTAAACCTGTTACAATAATAGCCGGCTTACAGGAGAATGTAATTGCTTCAGATACGCCAATCTTTTGCGATGGTACATTTGATAAAGTATCACCGGCCCTTCGCTGTTGGAAGCATTCTGGGCATGGAGAGATAGTAAATGCAGCGAGTGCCATTCAAAACTCATGTAATGATTATTTGTGTGATGTATCTTATCGCCTGGGAATGAAGGGAAGATTTAATTATGAGGATAAGCAGGCTTTAAGTTATCTTCAAAAATATGCCAAGCTATTTGATTTAGATAAGAAAACAGGACTGGAAATAATGGAAGAGGAGCCTTTAGTTACAGATCATTATGCAATTCCATCTGCCATCGGTCAAGGAACACATAATTATACAACTGCTCAACTATCAAGATATGTCAATACGTTAGCTACCCAAGGAGATAGTTTTGAACTTTCTCTTATCAAGGGAGTAAAAGCATTTAATGCTAATACATTAAAAGAGATAGAGTCAAAAAAACAGAGCTTTGTGGAGCTTCCCCAAAATACATGGGATACCATTAGTGCAGGCATGGAACAATTTGCTCATAATAATGCTATCCTAAAAGATATGAAGTATCCTGTAGCCGGTAAGTCAGGTACAGCTCAGGAAAAAACCAACAGACCGGACCATGCTCTATTTATAGGCTACGCACCAGCCAATGCTCCTGAAATATCCCTTGCAGTCAGAATTGCAAACGGATATGCTTCAGGTAATTCAGTTGCTACAGGTAAGGATATTATCAATTATTATTTTAAATTAGAACCGAAGGATACAATAATAACCGGTAAAGCTTCGGAGTCCTATGAAATAAGAACGGATTGATAATATTAAGAAACGGAGATTAGAATGATTACTTATGAGGACTTGAAAGAATTATGCATTAGCAAGGCAGGTGCTTATGAAACTCGTCCGTTTGGACCCTTTCCGATCTGTTATAAGGTTGGAAATAGAATATTTCTAGAATGGTTTCCGGATGAGGATAAGGTAACACTTCGCTGTGATCCGCAATTAGCACTGGTTTACCGCGATAGCTATCCCGGTCTGATTATAGCTGGCTATCACTGCCCTGACAGACAAAAGCCTTATAAGAACACCGTCTATTTAAATTGTGGACTACAGGAGGAATTAATTTATAATATGATAGATCATTCCTATGACGAAGCGGTGAAGAGGTTAACGAAAAAGGAAAGAATGGGATTGTATCAATCCTGAAACTAATTACTATTAAACATATATGAATTATAAAAAATAATAATAAAAAGGTCTTGACAGAAGTATATTCATCATCTATACTAAATCCATTAATTTATATCGAAATAATATGAATTGAATTGGAGGAGTATACATGAGAACATCAAATAACACTATGTGCTGTAATATGTATGGTATGTGCTGCATGCCGGTTAACATATTTACCTGATAAGTGAATGTGATGTTTTCATGTTGCATAGGAAGAAAGAATCCTTCTTATTCAAATAGAGGAAACCAAACAGGAAGCTTATCACGGCTTCTTGTTTTTTTATGCAATAGAGCTTTAGAATGTCCATTTTATAAGGATGAATAAGGCTGTTAGTTCGTATAATATATATTGAAAAGATGCTTATAGAATAATTTGCTGTAATAGTCTGATTTGATTGTAGAAGTAAAATTAAAATTCAGTTTTATATACATATGCCAAGAATTTTTAACACTGTTGCATGTAAGATTACATAATCTTGTAAACATCAATTTATAATAGGATAAAAAGAAAATTGCGAAACTATAAGCTACAGGCATTATATACACAGTAGATACTATTCCAGAATGAAAATTAAATGGATGGAGCGTTGGAGGAAGAAATAGTATCTACTGTGTATATAATCAAAAATTAATTAGTTTTACAATGATATATCAATATGAAAAAAGCTTGGAGGTGGGAGGATGCTTAATAAAAAGCCGATTGTTGAACTGGTTGAGCTTGGTAAGGTTTTTAAAAATAAGGATAGTGAAGTAAATGCGTTAGAGAATATTAATCTTACAATTTATGAAGGAGAAATATTTGGAATAATTGGTCTAAGTGGTGCAGGGAAAAGTACCCTTGTACGATGTATTAATTTTCTGGAACGTCCTACATCTGGTGCAGTCGTATTTGATGGTGCGGATTTGGGAGCACTGAGGGAAGGGGAGCTTTTAAAGGTAAGACAGTCTATGGGAATGATTTTCCAGCAATTTAATTTATTGCTGCAAAGAAATGCTTTGCAAAATATCTGCTTTCCTTTAGAAATTGCAGGAATGCCCAGAAAGCAGGCAAAGGAAAGGGCAAGAGAGCTGCTTGAGATTGTTGGACTTACGGAGAAGGCAAAGGTGTACCCGGCTCAGCTTTCCGGAGGACAAAAGCAAAGAGTGGCAATTGCTAGGGCTTTAGCCACAAACCCCAAGATTTTACTCTGCGATGAGGCAACCAGTGCACTTGATCCTACAACTACCCGCTCTATCTTGAAGCTATTGAAGGAAATTAATCAAAAGCTTGGTATTACCGTAATAGTTATTACGCATGAGATGAGTGTAATTGAAGAAATCTGTAACAGAGTTGCGATCATTGATAAAAGTCATATAGCAGAGATTGGAGAGGTGGAAGAGGTTTTTGTAAGACCAAAGTCTAATATAGCAAAACAGCTTGTACTCTCCGGTGAGACCCATATAGAAACCTTTGAGGGAGATTACAAACTAAGAATTATATTTGACGGAAGAACCTCCTTTGAACCGGTTATCGCGAATATGGTACTTGAATGTAAAACACCAGTCAATATCCTGTTTGCTGATACGAAGGATATAGATGGAAAGGCCTTTGGACAGATGATTATACAGCTGCCCAACGATGAGATAGGACGCAGAAGAATATTGAATTACTTAAGTACCAATCAAATTCCTTATGAGGAGGTGAAGCAGAATGTGGGATGAAGCTGTTGTGAAAATGATTGGTTGGGGCATACTTGAGTCACTTTATATGGTATTTTTTTCATCCTTGATTGCTTATGCGATTGGATTACCAATAGGAATCTTATTAGTTATCACAGATAAGGATGGAATTACGCCCCACATACTACTGAATAAAATTGTAGGAGTAATTGTTAATCTGCTTCGCTCTGTTCCGTTTATTATATTACTGATAACAGTTAGTCCGTTAACCAAGGCGATTGTAGGTACGACAATTGGTTCTACGGCGGTGGTTGTACCTTTGATCATAGCCTCGGCACCCTATATTGCAAGACTTGTAGAGTCTTCTTTAAAAGAAGTGAATAAGGGAGTGATTGAAGCTGCTCAAAGTATGGGGGCAACACCGTTTCAGATCATATTTAAGGTATTACTGCCGGAGGCGAAGCCCTCCTTAATTATTGGAAGTGCAATAGCAGTTACAACGATATTAAGCTATTCCGCCATGGCCGGTTTTGTAGGGGGTGGAGGCTTAGGTGATATAGCGATCCGTTATGGCTATTATCGCTATGAGACAGGCATCATGATAGTCACAGTAATTATCTTGGTATTAATCGTACAAATCATTCAGGAATTAGGTGCTAAGTGGATGAAGAGTGCAGATAAAAGATTATAAAATGTGAGCTTAACTTCCACTTCGGAATAGTACATGTTGTGTATACAATATTAATAATTGCTGAGTTTCGCAATTACTAAAATTATAAAATCAAAGGGAGGATTTAAAAATGAAGAAAATTATCACAGTAGTATTATTAATTGCACTAATCGGAGCAGCTTTTACAGGCTGCGGTAAAAAAAATGGTGAGGATAAAACAATTGTAGTTGGAGCCAGCACTACTCCGCATGCTGAAATTTTAGAGGCAGCAAGACCGGCTATAGAGGAAGCCGGATATAAACTGAAGATTGTGGAATATACGGATTTTGTACAGCCGAATGTAGCTTTGGAAAGCGGTGAACTCGATGCTAACTATTTTCAGCATAAGCCATACTTAGATCAGTACAATGAGGAAAAAGGTACGAAGCTTGTATCTGCGGACTTTATTCACTATGAACCGATCGGTATTTATCCGGGAAAAACAGATTCTTTAGATGCACTGAAGGATAAGGCAAAGATTGCTGTTCCTAATGATGCAACAAATGAAGCAAGAGCACTTCTTCTCTTAGAGGATAAAGGGGTCATAACGCTGAAGGAAGGAGCCGGCTTAAAGGCGACTAAGAATGATATTGAAGGTAACCCTAAAAATATTGAGATTGTTGAAATAGAAGCCGCCCAGCTGGCACGCTCCTTAACAGATGTAGATTTAGCAGTAATTAACGGTAATTACGCATTAGAAGCAGGCTTAAGCGTATCAGAGGATGCAATTGCGACAGAAGATAAGGATTCTTTAGCTGCTGATACTTATGCTAATATCATAGCGGTCAAAGCTGGCAATGAAGATAGGGATGACATCAAGGTATTACTGAAAGCGATTAAAAGCGATAAAGTGAAGCAGTTTATTAATGATACTTATAAGGGAGCTGTAGTTCCTAAATTCTAAGCCATGCAGGCCCAAAGCCTCGCATACGAGGCTTATTAAGAATAGCAAAAGACGCTATTCTTCAGGAAAGGCATGGGCGTTAGTGTAAAGAACCGGGAAAAGTTCTGAATTCGATTGGGGTTATTTAAAATCACGATACGAATTCTGAACTTTTCTTTTTTTATCCTATTCTTTTATATAAATAGCATAAATGGAAATGATTATATAGCCTATATCCTATGCAAATTGTTGCAGGAATTACTGTTCCGTGATACTATAAATATGAGACGCATATACATCTTTTCGGCTGGGGGATCCGCTCTATGAAGAAGCTTTTACGATTAAAAAGAATATATATTTTGGGCCTCATTCCAATCTCATTTCTGCTAACGCTTGCTGCGAAAGAGAGCAGTTTTTTCGCAGAGCAGATTTATGCAAAACGCATTTATAAAATAATATCACAGATAATATCTGTAATAACAGGAGTGTTGCCTTTTTCCCTTGCGGAGCTTCTTGTTATAGCAGCACCTATAGCTGCACTTATTATATTAGTTAATTTTATTATAAAGATGATAATTAATAAGAATAATAGAATCGAAAGGTTTGGGAAAGGAATAATTAATCTGCTGTGTACAGTGAGTATCCTGTTATTTTTATTTACTATTTTTGCTGGTTTAAATTATTACAGATATCCTTTTAGCTCATATTCCAATCTTGTAATTCAAAATTCTACAGTTGAGGAGCTTTATGCTCTTACTGACAGTTTGGCGAATGAGGCGAATGAACTGAGAGAAGAAGTTCCGCTCACAGATGAAAATGGTATTTTCCAATTATCCATGAGTCATTATCAACTGGCTAAGCTGGCTGCAAAAGCCTATCAGGCCCTTTCAGAGGATTATCCCATTGTGGGAGGCAATTATGGCAAACCCAAGCCTGTGTTATTCTCTGAGGTAATGTCTTCAACAGAGATAACAGGTATATTCTTCCCCTTCACTATGGAGGCCAATGTTAATATCGCAGTGCCCGATTATACAATACCGAGTACTATGCTGCATGAACTTGCTCATTTACGCGGGTTTATGAGAGAGGATGAAGCAAATTTTCTTGCTTATCTGGCGGGAATGAAATCAGATCAGGTGGAGCTGCGCTACAGCAGTACGATGGATGCGCTAGTTAACGCAGGAAATGCCTTATATAAACAAGACCCGGATGAGTATTGGCAGGTATTTGGTAAGCTATCGGAGGGAGTAAGTAAAGACTTAAAGGCTAATTCCGTATATTGGCAAAAATATGATAACACGGTTATCAGTACAGTATCCAACCATATCAATGACACTTATCTAAAGGTAAATAACCAAACAGATGGGGTAAAGAGCTATGGACGAATGCTTGATTTGATGTTGGCTAAGTATCGTAAAGAGCATGAGAATAATGAAAAATAAGGAGTATAGCGGTAAATTAATATCTTATTTATTTCGCATAAAAAAATCATTTTTATATAGAAAGGCAAATGAAACAATAACTTATAATTCATTTGCCTATTTTATTTTTCAAAATTAACCGTAGTATCGATTAAATTTTCTTTTATTAATAGCAAGGGCTTACAAGATTGATAGTATTATTAGTAAAAAGTTATCTGAAATAATGTTATTTAAATTGATTATATTGATTTCCCAGTAATTCCATTATATTATAATGCTTAATAAATATATGATATTTAATTAACAAAAAATAGAATTTATTATTAAAATAAGTTTGAGCATATATTCTGTTATAGTTTCAATTCTATTCACTTGTTTAAATTGAAGAAAATACAATCAGTTAGGATAAAGCTGGAAAGAGAGTATCTGATGAATTTGTACATTAGTGTTATGAATGAGGCCGTTCATTATATCGAAGAAAATATCAATAAACCACTGACTCTGCAGAATATGGCAAAGCAGTTTTATTTGTCTGAATTCCATTTTAGCCGATTGTTTAAAATGATTACTGGAGTTAATTTAAAATATTATATTACAGGAAGAAAATTGACCAGGGCCTCAGAAAGTCTAAAAGAACGGAATAGTACAGTAATTAAGGTAGCCTTAGATTATGGTTATGAATATCCAGAGGTATTTAGCAGGGCATTTAAGAAGCAATTTGGTGTATCACCTTCTTTATATAAAAACGGTATGCATGAAATTTCTGCTGTTCCGATCGCCTCAGTTGTAATACGTGATTTTAGCAATATAAAGGGTACCGTTGCGGTTAAGGAAACCTCAGTTGAATTGCAGGAGCTTCAGCTGCAGGGTATCTCTATAGATATAAACGAAAATGATGAAGAGTTTAATAGTATATTAGATTCTGTGGGTAGCACATTTATGAGAGAATATGCGGAGGGCTTCGAGGACGGAAAGCTTTATTCTACTGTTAATTGCCATGAAGATGACAGTGGAGAATATACCGTATTTTGGGGTTCACATATTAAGCCGGAATATCAGAAAGGGAAATTAATAACCCGTAAGATACCGGCAGGCTGGTATGCCTGCTTTCGTTATTATGGTGACATGCTTACGATGAGAACTACTTTTATTGAAGATTTATATCGATGGATTATTATTAAGGAAGTGGAATTGGAACAAAATGGTATAGGTATGCTTAATATTTATGATAAGCAGGATATACGAAAGGTTCAAATTCTTGTGCCAATAAAAAATCCGAAATAACAGCAAATTTTATCATGCAGAATAAAATGTCCAGAGCTACTATATGGATTAAGGTTTCATACCTTATCAATATAGTAGCTCTTTTATCTATATCAGGTTAGTCGGTATCTGGCTTCAATTATCTATAGCTGTCGAGCAATTAACCGCTAGAACAGACTGACCGGAGAGTAGATGTTGGAGGAAAATTTAAAATGTGCTTTATGCACAGAAACGGAGGAAAGTGATGAATAGTTTAAGTGGAAAGATTGCACTAGTAACAGGAGCCAGCAGAGGTGTCGGTAAAGGAATAGCCTTAGGACTTGCTAAGTATGGGGCAACCGTGTATGTAACAGGAAGAACAGAGAGTGGTGAGGCACTGCCTGAATTTTTAAAAAGCACTTCAATTCATGATACGGCAAAAGCCGTAACTGATTTAGGGGGAATCGGTATTGCCAAACGCTGTGACCATGCCAATGATGACGATGTAAAGAAGTTATTTGAAGAGATTGAAAAGGAACAGGGAAGGCTTGATATACTGGTGAATAATGCCTGGGCAGGGGCACAACATGTGATGAACGGATACTTTTATAATACGCCCTTTTGGGAACAGCCCATATCTCTTTTTGATGATTTTCATCGGGTGGGAATGCGATCTAATTACCTGGCCAGCCACTATGCGGCGAAACTTATGACCAAGCAAAAGAGTGGACTAGTTGTCAATATCTCCTACGAGAGCGCCAATCATTACTGGATTAATGTCACACATGGTTTAATTAAAGCAGCAACAGATAAATTTACTTCAGATGCCGCAATGGAATTGAAAGAGTATGGTGTTAAGATGATATCTCTACATCCAGGTACTGTCCTTACGGAAGGAATGATAGAATTTGCAAAATACGATTCGACCTTCAAAATTGAAGAGATGGAATCACCTCAATTTGTGGGGCATTGTATTGCAGCTTTGGCAATGGATGAGGCAGTAATTGAACAAACCGGTAAGGCATTGCTGACTAAAGAGATTGCCAGCCGATACCATATAACAGAGCAGTAACAACTTTACTTACGGCGAATAATATCAATAAACTATATATGATTAATATTGACAAAATTCGATAAAGGTTATATAGTAAGTATACATATTATTTGTATACTTACTACTTACCGGAGGAAATGATGAGAAAGACTCAAGTATTTGCATATTTGTTCAGTACCAGTTCACGGCATTATAAGCGGGCGGTCAATCAGGAATTACAAAAACATGATTTAACAATCTCTCAATGTGGAGTAATTAGAGCACTTTTACATGCAGGAGAACTGACGCAGGCAGAAATTGCTGATATTTTCTCTTCTGACAGAGCGACGATAGGCAGTATTATTGAGAAACTGAAAGAAAAGGAATTCTTAGAAAAAAAGGTAAGCAGTAAAGACAGACGAGCATATGTTATTCGTCTTACTCCTAAGGCAAAAGAGCTTGCAGATGAGATAGAACGGATATCTGATGGGTTAGCTGAGAAAGCCTTAAGTGGTTTAAGTGACGAGGAAAAACTGATTTTTATCAAGGGACTTAATACGATTATTCAGAATTTAAGTGAAGGATAAAAGCTGGTTATATGTAACAGGAGTAAGAACTATAGAATTAATTTTTTTCTAAGGAGGAAGAATATGAAGCTGCTATCAATAGTTGGAAGCATAGGTAAGGTAATCGGTATTGTTTTTCTCGTATTTATAGTAATTGGTATTATATTGATGGGAATTATGTTTTATTTTGTTAAAATAAATGATTCCTACAAAGGGGATTATAAGTCCATACTGCATAACAGTAATGCGGCTGCGCCAAAGGCTCTTGTCGTTTACCAGCCAACAAGATCGAAAGATGCGAAAACAGTTGCCGACCAAATAGCAAAGGGGTTAAATGAAGCAGGCTATGAAGTAACTTTAACTTATCCGGGAAAGCATATTCCAAAAGATTTGTCTGATTATTCGCTGGTGTCTTATGGCTCTGCTGTTTATGGAGGGAAGCTTTCTGCGGTACTTATTGAAACGATTGATAACGTAGAAAATCATTCTGATAAAACCGTTATTCTCTATTCGATTGGTATGGCAGAGCAGACACCTGAATTTGATTTAATCAAAGAGAAAATGAAAGGCAAAGTACCGGATTATAGTACTAAATTTAAGGCAGGCAGTAAGGAAAACAGTCAGAAAGCGTATGAGTTTGCATTAAAGGCCGGTAAGGAAAGCAGAGAAAGCAAATGATCTACAAACTGCTTGTAAATGCTATCACATTGCTTCGAATTCTACTCAGTTTTGCTTTTACATACTTTATATTAAAGAATGCAGGAAATTTATATCTATTAACAGCATTATTTTTCCTCATTGGCCTTTCCGATTTTATAGATGGTAAGTTAGCAAGAAAATATGAGGCTTGCACAAAAGGTGGGGCAGTCCTTGATGTATTTGCAGACTTACTGTTTATGATATCAGCCAGTGGTGCTTTAATTATGATAGAAGCCTTTCCGGCCTGGATGCTGGCAGTTATTCTTGTAAAATTTATTGAATTTTGGTGTACCTCCTCCTATGCTCGAAAAAGCATTAGCTATAATAAAAATACTTTTATGTTTGACACCTTAGGAAGGAAAATCGCTGTATTGTTTTATCTTCTTCCTTATCTATCAATCGTATTGAATTACGCAATATTTAAGCTTTGGTCACCCTATGTATTGAATGTTTTATGCGTGATGATAAGCCTTGGTGCAATTGTTTCTTCCGCCAGAAGAATTAAAGTATGCTTAAGAAGAGATAGTAGAATATTACATATTAACTTTTAATCTTTCCCTTTTGAATTACATGAAGATTTGCGAACTGAATTAATTTAGAGCAGTACTTAATTTTTAACCTGATTATTAGTGGATTACAAAAGTTTAACAGGAATATTAAATATGAATTGCAGTGATGATAAGGTGGGTTTCCTAGCTTGCATCACTGCTTTTTTGTACACATATTTATGGAAGAATTAACCCAATTTGGTCTAAATGCATAATAAGGGGTTGATTTTTTAAGAATTTATGATATACTTAT
>JAEZTJ010000094.1 GCA_023421505.1 Bacillota bacterium | reverse complement strand
TAGTTTTGTTAGTCGCATAACTTAATTATACCATTTGTGCGGATTCTAAGGAATCCGCATTTTTAATTTTGAGCATAAAAAGGGAGCTTTTGCTCCACAGCTTATTCGGCTATTTTGCAAAAGCCCCATTTTCTTATGGCAAAGCTAACAACTATTAAATTCTTTTTTACAACCCACTCCCATGATATCATCGGTTGCTATAGCTAATAATAAAGTAGCTCGTTTAAATATATTTACAATAAAAATTTACATAACAGTTAATTGGTTTCCGTCAGGATCATAAATGATCAGGCAGTCTCCGTAGCCTTCATTAAGTAACTTGAAATTTTGATAATTCTTTTCCGTTAGTCGCTTCATAATTTCGTTCAGTTTACCACGAACTGCAATCTCAACCGGACCGTTTCCCTTACCCCAGTTTTCTTCTCTCCATAGGCAGATCTGAAGCGCATCCACGCCAAATCCCAATTTTATTCCATCAATATCCTTATTATAGCCCGGAAATGTTATCGGAATATCAAGAATATCATGATAAAATGATTTCATTATTTCTAACTGACTGGTATGTAAATTCACACAATACAATTTTCGTATAAGAGAAGGCTTTCCAAACCTTTCTGTGCTTAATCCTTGTAAAAATCTCAGGTTCATAATTATCAAATGAGCCTTCCACCAATTTTCGGCAATATGCCACTGTGCTAAATCTTCATCCCATTGCCAGTTAATTGACCAAGTACCATCTGCTTTTTGTGTATTCATTATGAAATCACATTCATATTCCGCCAATTCGCTGAAGCTACGATAAAGATAATTTTCCTTATCCAGGAAGAAATTAGAAGGCTTACATACATATCCATTAATCCAGGAAGCCCTATCCCATATCAGAAGCTTATTTGCCTTCTGCTGTATAATCTTCTCAACTTCGTCGATGTACAGCTCATCAGCCAGACCCACTCTACGGCAATACTGTGTCATCCTCACATAACAGGCAAGAATATGCATCTCATCGCACTTATCCGTTTCCTTCAGATAAATAATCGCTTCTTTAACAATATCATAGCATTTTTTATAAATTCTACTATCCTTACTGGCAAAGCTCAGAGCAAAACCTGCTAATGCAGCGGTTGGATTATAAGTAATCGTATCATAGGATTGAGAGTCATAAGTCCACCAGGATGCATGGGGATAGTCATTATTTGATGGCACAGTATTTAGCCAACATTTCCCATTGAAATCCTTGCCACTTTCTAAGTATCTGAGTATTCCCTGAACGATAGGATGATCCTCTTCATGGCAAATCTCATGAAGAATTTCTGTCGCTGCCCAGGTTTGTATCGGAGAGGACAAAGGGTTAAAGGAATCTGCCTCCAAAGCATGTCCAAATCCACCATCATCATTTTGATATTCTATAAGAGCTGACAATACAGCTTCCCGGCTACCATTTTCAAATAAATAGCGAAATCTGGCCTGATCTATTTGCCTGGCATTATAGCAAATCCATTTTCTTGCTTTATCAAAAATAATATTATCCATACTAATATCTCCTTTTATATTTTATTCACACATAAAATACACTAATATCAGGCGATTGTATAGAATAAATGCGACATAATTATAAAGGTTCATTTATCTTAGAAGCTGTTTTCTCCGTTCTATATGCAAATATCTTTGCATTAGGCGGAGTTATGCCATGATAATTTTTGAACTTCCTCAATAGATGAGACTGATCGCTATAGCCTAATTGAAATACTAGTTCATTGATATCTCGGTTGAGGAGAATTCCCTTCCATACATTTTGGTATCTGATCAGATCAACAAATCGTTTAGGAGACAAATCCATTCTGGTGTAAAATAAACGTTCCAGATGCCTTTTTCCTATAAAACACTGGTCAGAAAGCTCATCAATCCTGATATTTCCCTTATTCTTTAGAATTTGATATACAGCATTCATGAAGTCAATGTCTTGATATCTTTCATTTAGTTGTTTTGTCAGAAGCTTATCCGAAATCTTTATGAATTCATCAAATGTGCTGTCTATATTTATAATTTTCTTCATCTCTTTCACATAATAACTCATATATAGTTCTGCCTCCAAGAATACATTTCGTGTATTTTGCAGTGTTTCACCGGAAAGTAAGGAAAAACTCCATACGTAGAATCTGACAGCAAAAGCTTTTCTTTCTGTAAATGAAGCAGCAACATGTTTATAATAAGGCCTATCATTAACACCGCAGAAAGTCGCGGTGACTTTACTCTCCTTGTCTACTGAATAAATGATATCTACACATGTATCAGGAATTACAAGGCTATCGTAATCATTCGGAATATCTTCATAATACCAATAACAATGTACATATTGAGCAAGTGCCTCAACGGGAGCCCTCTCAATATAGGTTAAATTTCTATTGCCTGCAGTCAACGGCATATATAGATTTCTAAAATCCATATACCTCCTCCTTATGTAGGTGTTATAGTAAACTTTTATCAATTAATTCGCCCATAGTTATCATCGAAAAGTAAAAGGAATTCTGTATATCAGTAAATCTCTATATGTAATATAATTCCTTACTTATTCAGAATGGTAGGATGAAACCCTATGTAATTTCAAATGCAAAATGGGTTTATTCCCAAAATGGATTAGTAATTAACGTTCCAGATGCCCACTCTATCTTTCCGTTATTTCGAAGGTAGGGCTTCAGCTTTCTTTGCAAGGACGTATTTTCCGGCAAATCCTCTATGGGAATATTCCTGCTTCCATAGATCCAATCCATAAAACCTAAACTATCCTCATCTATATGTTCAATTATAAAATTTTTTTGGAAACGAATAATTCTAGAGCTTTCTGGCAATACATTTATTAATGATGGTGCAAGTAGCCATGAACTGCAAATCATATCAGCTCCTGCATAATCGGAATAATATTTATTAAAAAAGTTTAATGCATCTAGATAAGAAGCGCGAAGCTTACTCATCGTCATATCTGCATCTGCCGGGATATGAATATCTATTACCTTTCGGTCATCTTTTATTCTCATTTCATATTCAAGTTCTCCAATTCTAAATTCTACCATAGAAATCTGACGAACTGCCCACCATGCCCAAACATAACGATATGTTCCATGTCGATTCATATGGTCCTGAAGAAATCTCGTAAAAAACTTCATGGTAGCTATAAATATTTCCTTTGATATACCAAGTTTATTATATTTAGTATAAGTATCACATATACAATACAATTGGCAGGTTAAGATTTTCATTCCATCATCATCAGTACCTAATAATGACTTCATACGCTCAAGTGCATTCTCCCAACGTTCCGGGTTCTTCATCTGTTCTAATTCTTGTTCTATACTTTTAAAATCGATATCTTTCTCATTATCCAATATCATTGTCTGTACTTGATGCGGTATTTCCAGTAGGTTGCATAGCTCAATTAATTTCATTTCACATATCTCCTTTCAGAGCGCCCTGTACCAAGGATGAATCTCTAGGAACCGATGAGTATATTTTGTCTATATTTGTTATTTATAAAAGTATTATTATTTGGAACGTCTGGATTAATTGATACAAGCCCGACTCAATTAATTGACTATGTGAATAACTATGACTACGACTATAACCACTCCACCCAAGCTGTTTTTAATCGTGTAACACAATCTGGAATATCTTTAAAGTCTATTTTACTAAAACCAAGGAACAGAGTATTCGGTGGGCAAGCAGCTTTCTCTTGCCAGAATTGCATAGTAGAATATATTCTTACACCGTGTTCAAGAGCCTTTTCGATTAACTCGGTTTGATTGGCCTTTTCTGAAAATTCCAGTAAAAAGTATTGTCCGCTTCCATTACTTGTTATCTTGACTTTATCCTTAACATCAGAAAATTCAGATAGAAATAGTTCTAGTCTTTTCCTAAATACGTTGTTTAAACGTCGTATATGACGATCATATTCGCCTGTCTCAATAAGTCTGCCGATCACATATTGATTAAGCAAAGGAACTGTACTGTTGTAGTTTTCAAACTTATCGTGATAAATTTGTAAAAGCTGCGATGGTAAAATCATGTATCCCATTCTTATGGAAGGGGACAAGGCCTTTGAGAAGGTACCTAAATATATAACTCTATTATTCCTATCTATAGATTGTAATGATGGTATTGGTTTTGAATAGTATCTTAGCTCGCTGTCAAAATCATCTTCTATTATATATACATCGTTTTGCTTTATCCATTCCAGCAGCTCGTATCTACGATCTATAGGCAATGTAACCCCTGTAGGGAACTGGTGCGATGGGGTTACATATATGGCACAGACATTTTGAATAACTGGGATATTAGAAACCACTATTCCATTTTCATCAACTGGAACTGTCTGTATTTTCATTCCATTATTAATGAATACGGATACCGCCTTATTAAAGCCGGGTTCTTCCACTAGAATTGTTGAATGGTCCGAAGACATCAATTTGCATATATAATCTAGCGATTGCTGGATACCACAGGTAATTACAATTTGACTTTCATCACAACACACACCTCTAATCCGCTCAAGATAAGTAAGCAAATTACGCCGTAAATACAGTTCACCTTGCTTGTCCTGATAGGATGCTATCTTTGCTTCACGTTCTAGTCTTTCCAAACCTTCCAGTGTATATCGTTTCCATAGACTTTTGGGAAAGAGGTCACTTGTAAAGCTACTGTTAGTCAAGTCAAAAAGAACTTTATGTTGATTTATATCTTTCATCATCTGAGTTCTGGTGGCTATGAAGTTTTGTCTTTTAACCACCTTTATCTCAGGCACCTTCATAACAATGTATCCAACGCCTATCTTTGACCTAATATATCCTTCTGCAAGTAGTTGGCCATAAGCGTTATCAACCGTGTTTCTACTTACGTTCAGAGTTTTAGCCAAACTTCTGCTTCCAGTTAAAACTTGACCTTCCTTTATTACACCAGTTAATATTTCTTTTTTAATTTGTGAATAAATCTGTATATACAAGGGTTCCTTATTGTTTTTCCTTAAATAGATCATAATTACCTTTCTTAAGTGGCTCTATTTTTTCTATACTCACTGGCTCTTTTTCTAATGCCATCTATATTATATCATACAGTTAATTAATTCCACTAGATAATTGCGAAACTCAGAATTTGTTGTGTATACAATAAATAAAACTATATCGTTGCGCAATTGTTTAATAAACTCCAAACTGAAAAGGAGGATTAATCACATAAATTCGAAAATGAATAGAGAAAAAGAAGTAACAATACGATAGGCAATTAGTGGAAAGGAGAAGAATTATGCTTCAAATGATGTTGTATGGTATAGGAATTATGTATACACCGGGTCCGGTAAATATAATGGGACTTACATTAGGATTAAACAAAAAATTGAAAAACTCTCTCGGCTTTTTTACTGGGGTAGGTTTCGCTATGTTTCTTTTATTTTTTGTATATGGTTATACAGGTGAAAAGTTTATAAAAAAGGATTACTTAATATATACAAGTATTGTAGGAGGTATTTATATATTTTATCTTGCTATTAAGGTTTTTCAGGAAGATATAAATATTGATGAAAAGCTGAGAAAAAATTCCTTTTCTCTAAAGGATGGATTTATAATGCAAATTGTTAATCCAAAAGCTTCATTAGCTGCATTACCTATATCGACGATTAATTTTCCTGCTAACGATATAACTGGTATTAAAATATTCATAATGTCAGTTTTATTTGGTTTATTAGTTATCGGAGCTCCATCTATCTATTGCATATTGGGACAATTTCTTAGTGACATAATAAAAAGAAAAAAAGTCTTTCTAGTATTTAATAAAATCATGGGCGCTATTTTATTATATGTAGCATTTCGTATTTTCAAAGATCATGTTTTTGATGTAATTATTGGTCATAATCCTTACTAGCTTTTCATCAAAAGATTGTCTGTATAAACTATTCAACCTCATCCCATGCATCCTTTGCTTCTGGCAAAACCGGGTATAAAAGCTGAAATACATGAATCATATCATCATAAATGGTCTGCGTTACCTTCACACCAGCGTTCTCAGCCTTTTCAGTCACCTTCGTCGTATCCCTCAAAAGCTGCTCGGCACCTCATATAATATTATAGTATAAGTATATAAAAAAATATATATCTGCCACTGTTTCGCCACAGATTTTAAAAATCAAAGGCTGATAAAACATAGCCGTATCGTGTTTTATCAGCCTTTCCTTTAATCCTATTAGTAATTTACCATTTTTCCTTCTCCAGCTCAATTCCCGTGGTAAATATTGTCCGGCAAATTTGGGCGTTCTCTTTCTTTCAATCCGAATATCTATTATTTTAGTTACGTTTATTGCTTAGCCCATATGCACTCAGTACTTCCTGAACAAATATTATCCCGTTACCAGGTTCATTTAGCTTTAGTTTGAGGTTAATTGATGATACTATTGTATCTGATTTCTCTGCTCCGGAGAGTATTATAACGATCTCTTTCTCAGGCTCAATGTCCATCATAAAGAGCTTTGTTGTTTCATGAATTCCTGATCCTCGACCATTAATTATCGTGCCACCGGTAGCGCCGGCCTCTTTTGCAGCACTGATTACATCTTCCGCTTTTCCTTTATCTACAATTGTAGTTATTATATGATACATCGCCTTATCACTTCCTTTTTCTTCGATAATCTTACTGCAATCTAGCCTTCTTGTTCCGACAAGCTCTGAGACGGCTGTTGAAAATGCTATTCCATGATTAGGTTTTTCGAGCTTAAAATGTTGACTCAAAAGAATAAGCGTTTTATCCGCTAACTCGCTATCAGCAAGCATTAAGATGATTTCTTTTCGGGCATCTGCTAACCCAATATAATCCAGGATAACATTATTTATCGTACCTTTTCCAAGAAATACGGTACTTCCTTCTATGCCGCACTTCTTAGCTTCATGTATAATTTTACTACTCATACCGAAGTTAACAATAAAACAGATTAAATGGATCTGCTTGTTATTGAAATTAAGAAGCATGATACTCCACTCCCTCCTTTTTAGATTTCATTTTATAAAACAAACCAAGGATCTGCAAGGTAATAATCGGCGTCATTGCAACCATAGCAATCATTCCAAAGCCATCGATTAGAACATCCGCATAATCTATTGAATCGGCCGCCCCTTGAATATAAGCTAATACAAAGGTTGCTGATATAGGGCCTGATGCAACTCCGCCGGAATCGAAGGCCATTCCGACGAATAATTTTGGCACAAAATAGGTCATTACAATACATACGATATAACCAGGTAATATATAATGCCACAACTGAAGCTGTGGTATCAGTACTCTTACAACGGATAATGCCACTGCTATACCCACACCTATGGAAAGCATAAGGACAACCACCCTACGCTTTACATAACCGCTAGTTACTTCCTCAATCTGATGAGTCAAAACATATACTGCAGGCTCAGCTAATATTGTTACAAATCCAAGAATAAAACCAACTGCTATCAAAAACAATTTATTGTCAAGAGACGCCAGCTTATAACCAATATTACCGCCGACATCCATAAAGCCAGAGTTAACGCCAACCAGGAACAGAATCATTCCGAGCAGGGTGAACAGCATCCCACATAAAATTTTACGAACTGTTTTAATAGATAATTTAAACGAAATTTTCTGAAACATCAGAAAGATAAATAAAATGGGAAACAATGCCCAAAAGGTTTCAATAGCTATTTTAGGTATTTCATGCAGAAAAGGTTCAAGGATTGCTGTTGATTTAGTTTCATCTAAAACAAGTGAAGTCGTTACTCTATCTGTTTTTGATACGATTGACAGCAGGATTACCGATATAATCGCTCCAACAGAAGCGATGGCCACCAGACCGAAGCTGTCCTTCTCAGTGGCTTTACTGTCTTTCTTTAACCTTGATATACCTATGGCAAGCGCTAATATAAAAGGAACAGTAAGTGCTCCCGTTGTAGCTCCGGATGCATCAAATGATATTGCCAAAAATTCTCTTGATGTAAACAGAGCTAGAATAAAAATAATACCGTAAAGAATTGTAAGCAGCTTATATAGCGGATAGTTATATACAATTCGTATAAATCCTACTGATAACATAACCGCAATGCCTATGGAAACTATAATTACGATCGTCCATTTCGAGACCATATTTGAGGTTACAAAAGCAACCTGAGCTGATAGAATATGAAGATCTGGCTCCGCAATCGATACAAAAAAGCCAAGAAGTAAGCCAGAGATCAAAACAATCCATATCTTATTGGTTTTGGTCATGGCGGCTCCTATTGTATTACCAATTGGTGTAATTCCTATATCAACCCCTGTTAAAAATAAAGTCAGTCCAATTATAATAAATATTACCCCGATTAAAAATCTTATAAATACCTCCCGTTCCAATGGTGCAATGGTAAAATTTAAAATCAGTACAATAATCATAATTGGTAGGATTGAAAAAAATACTTCCTTTAGCTTTAAAACTAGTTCATTCAATTTATATCATCCTTTCAATTTTTATTTCACTTCTTCGCTAATATACCCCCTTTCTCCTGCTATCTGTTTGAACATTTTTCCAGATTAAACTGCTTTCAAAATTGAAACTCATATAGATAGCCTGTATTTGTAATAAAAGCCTGTTGCAAAGACGCATCAAGCTTTTTGCTTGTGTGCTGTAACAGGCTTATTTACACCATTTATATTTAGATTTTTATTACTTTAATTTGAATTTTGAAATTTATAATTAATTTATATAACAATCTAACACAGAATGAAACTATTTTTCTGTCTCAATTATTCATATATTTATCTTAACATATAAAACTTGCAGATATCAATATTTTTTCTATAATTATATCATTTCCCAAATATATACAAAACATGTGTGCCTTTATAGAGTAGAAAAAGACAATTAGGCAATTGCGAAACTTAGTAATTGTCTAAAAAGACCATTGCAAAGGGGTTAGTTTTTAATATCGTCTTTCAATTGTTTTTATACTTTCCACCAATTAAAATGATCTTTCCATAAAAACAATTTGACAGATATAATTAATTTTGTTATTATATACCTACCAACCATTTGGTATATTTTATTTATTGGAGGCTTTAGCTATGGGGCAGGGATTAATAACAAGAGAAAGAATCTTTCAGGCTGCATTGAAGACCTTTGCTCAACATGGATTTGAAGGTGCACGTATGGATAAGATAGCTGCCGAAGTTGGTATTAACAAAGCTTCTCTTTACTTTCATTTTAAAAGTAAGGAAGAAATCTTCCGAGAGCTTTTTCAAGATATTATACAGAAATACCGCAATAAGATGAAAATGATCGTAACTAGTTCCAAGGATATGCCCTGCAAAGATCGTTTAAAAGCGATTTATAATGATTATCTGGAGTATAATTTGGATAATGCTGAGATGGACTTTTGGAATCGGGTATATTATTTACCACCTTCTAACCTAAGAGAAGAGATTATATCAATTACTTCAGAAACCAAGAAAGAATTTGTCACTGATTTAACTTATCTCATGGAGGAAGGCATCCAGCAGAAAGAGCTTCGCCCAATAAATGCATGTCATATGGCGAATACATTTTATTATATATTAACCTGTATCGATTTGTCGTCAGGGTTGATGAATAAGGAACAAGCTATGAAGGACATGAATCATTGTTTTGAGGTTTTATGGACTGGGATAAAAGGTATGTAAGTACCTTTTATTTTATACCTGAAATTCTACCAAATAGTAGGTAGGGTTTATTATGAAATGAAATCTCTATACTCGTGAATCTGTTATGAGCATGTATTGCTCTGCTCATTAGGATAATATAAATGAAACAAGTGAATATAAGGAGGATATTATTATGGAACAAAGAGTTTTGGGTAAATCAGGAATTCGTGTAAGCCCTATGGGACTGGGTAGTTGGGCTATTGGTGGTCAATTTTATATGGATGGTAAAATTGATGGTTATGGTGAGACAGACGATAGGATGTCAATCGCAGCAATTCAAACTGCAATTGATTTGGGTATTAATTTTATTGACACCTCGGATTCCTATGGCATTGGGCACAGTGAACGGTTAATCGGAGAGGCTATCGAGGGCCGCAGATCACAGGTCATCCTCTCCACTAAGTTCGGCTATATTGGAAGCGAAGCAACAAAAACTCTTCAGGGTTATAGTGTAACTCCCGATTATATCGAGAGAGCCTGCGAGGCTTCCTTAAGACGTCTTCGGACTGACTACATTGACCTCTATCATCTGCATGTGGGGGAAATTGGATTATCAGAGATTGATCTAGTAATTATGACCTTGGATAAACTTGTATCCAAGGGAAAAATCAGAACTTATGGCTGGAGTACAGATTTAACGAGTGCTGCCAAAATATTTGCAGAACAACAAAACTGCAGTACCATCCAGCATGAATTTAATATCCTGGTTGGTAACGAGGATATTCTTAAGTTATGTGAGGAAAAAGGACTTTCTAGTATTAATCGCAGTCCCTTAGCGATGGGCCTATTAAGTGGGAAATTCAAAAAAGACACTACTTTATCAAAAGAAGATGTTCGCGGAGCCGGTCATTCTTGGACTGAAGCCATATTCAAAAACGGAAAACCCAATCCCGATGCTTTTAATAAACTCGATGCAATCCGTGATATCTTAACTACTGGAGGTAGGACTCTTGTTCAAGGATCCCTCGCTTGGATCTGGGCAAAAAGCGGGGTTACTATCCCCATTCCAGGTTTCAAGACCGTAGAACAGGTTAAGGAAAACGCCAAAGCCATGGATTTTGGCCCTCTTCCACAAACTCAGATGAAGGAAATTGATAAGATACTTAAAAGTATAGATTAATTTTACAATCGCGACTGTATAGAAAGGATAAGCAGCTCTATTAACCTTCCTGCTTAAGAGCTTCCAATCAACAGCTCACTACTCCATAGTAGTGAGCTGTTCGTTATATATTTCGACGTACCTTGCAATATCATAGGCCGCTACTTAATTTTAAGTTAATTGATAATATAATCCAGTCTTCCGAAGTATTTCAGTAGCAATAATTTCTCAATTGCTTTATATGCTTTCCACCAATTTTCACTAATCGCGAATGCCTTCGGGTATTTATTATCATTGTACCATTCCCACGGAATTCCCCAAACACCTAATGCAGGCCTTTGATCGATTATCTGATCGAGCTCACTCTCAACTTCTGTTTTGTTTTCCTCATAAAATCTGCTGCTTGGTGTTTCGATATAACCAAGTGGATTGACCATAAAATTATCTAAATCAATTTTACTTTTTACCACATTATGCAGCTTCTGACAAAGATACTGGAAGTCAAATTCTTTAGTCAAACCGGCTCCTTCAATATCCTCCATTAATCTGATATAACCTTTGACGCCCATATCCCCATATTCCGTAATGGTTCTAAGTTCTTCTATCAGCCTTTTTGTATAATTGCTTGCCATTTGATATAAGTTTATTTGACTTTTCCCATATCGAAGAATAAAACCTGAGAGAATAGCTGTGATTCCTATACTTTGAAAGACATTATCCTCTGCGCTGTAATTCCACCAGCAGGCATGTGGATTATTATCATTTGATGGAATAGTAAAAAACCATCCATAATCTGATTTATATTCTGTATTCTCCAGATAACGGAATATACCTTTATAAATTGGATGGGTCATATCATAGAAATCAATAGAGCGAAGGATATCCAAAGCAAAACTTACATTGTATGGTGTAGATTCCGGATTCCAGTTATCCGCATCTATCGCATAGCCAAAACCACCATCGTTATTTTGATAATTTAATAATACTGAAATAACAGCTTCTTTACTTCCATTTTCGAAGTGATACCTCCAAAGTTCTAATTCAAGGGGTCTGGCATTACGGTAAAGCCACTGGCGTATTTCCTTATAAGCTTGCAAATCCAGTTTTCTCATAAGTTTCCTCCTAAGACTAAATAGATTGAATATCAACAACTCTATTATATATTACATTTAAAATATTCATTGTAGAAAAAGGACATATTTCATCTATAGTCACTTACACGGAACCAATAGGTATAAAAGTTCTTAAATCCCAGCGATTGATAAAGCCATATTGCCGGACTATTTCCATTTACTACTTGCAAATAAGCTTTCTTCGCTCCCTTCTTCATCCCTTCCTTAAGGATACAGGTACATATGGACCGCGCTAACCCCTTTTTCCGATAATCTTCTCTGACATGGATTGCATATACCCCAACATAATCACGATCAAGAATTCCAAGTCCTGTACCAATAATAACATCCTGTCTTTGAATAGAGACACATATAGTCTCCTTAGCTATGGCTTTGTACATCGTTGGAACAATTGCTCTGTGTGTGGCATTGGTCGTACCCTTTAAATCAAACAAACTATCTATCCATTCTTTTGAGATTATCTGATTGACAATTACATCCTCTGTGGGTGCGTTAAGATTAGCTTCCTCTAAATCCAAAATCATTACATCCGTTGTATGCTGTATGCAATAATTACGGTTTTCAAGCATATAATCAAAATCTTTTGATACCAGAGGACTGATTTTGAATATTGCAGGCGTACCCCATCGTTTATATGCAGCTTCACAATATGGAATTTTCTCACGCCAAGGTAGATGTGAGGTACCAAACTGTTCCACACTGTTGGTTCTATGCGTGTAAAAATGAGAAAATCGAAGTATCCACCCATCATAAAGCTCCATCTGATGAGATGGCCAGGCATTTAGTGATAAATCCTCAATTGTTTTAATATCAATATTCATAGTCATTTATTTCAAACACTCTATTATCTCTGATAGGTGTCGATCAACCTTTCTTCTGAATTTACATAACATAAATCTAGCAATCCCTTTGGATATCCACAGTTAATAAGCAAAGCAATATACAATTTTTATACATTTACCTCATTTCCATAGATATCTTTAACGAGGAATCCACTAACTACTACTATCATACCACTATCTCTGCAAGATTAAAATCATCAAAAATGAATTTACCCTTACAATCAAGAATTTAACTATTCATTTTACTCTATAATACTAAACAACTATAATACAAAACAATATGATTGACCTGTCTATAACTTCATAGTTTAGGATAAAGATATCAAAGATAAAAATGAAGGAGAATTTATTATGAGTTTATCAGAAAAAAATTTTATCATGTCCCATAAATGGATACAACATATTCCTGTATTAACATATACAGACGATGATTCATCTCCTAAACCCCTTGTAATTATGTCTCATGGCTTCACCAATAAAAAGGAGGATTTGATTCCATACCTTGAGGAACTAGCAAAATTGGGGTATTATACCGTTGGAATTGATAATCGGTTACATGGTGAAAGAAATGACGGTGGCTTTGGAATGGTTCTCTCTGAAGGTGGTCGTTTGAATTGTTTCAAATTATTCAATGCCATAAAAGAAAACGCAGAGGACATTCGAATAATAATCGACTATTTTACCGGAGATTCACAGATTGATATTAACAGAATAGGTATGCTAGGTATTTCAATGGGTGGCTTTACAACCTTTAAATTACTAACAATCGACAAAAGAATCAAAGTAGCAGCTCCATTCATCAGTTCTCCGATATGGGGTGATGTACCAGAAGGTGCAAAAATTGATGATAGTCCTGAAGTTTCGAAAGCATTTGAAGAACTTTCCATGAAATATAGTCCATCAAATACACCTGATAATTTCTTTCCGACTGCTATTTTAATGCAGGCTGGCGGTATAGATGGCCATTTTAATTTAGAGAAACTCGAAAAATACTATACCGTCCTAAAGGAGCATTATCAAAACGCTTCTGACCGTATCAATTTTCTGGTTCATGAGGGCGTTGCACATAACGTTACGCCAGACATGTGGAATAATGCTGTGCTGTGGCTTAAGAAATTTTTATAAATATATTAAGTTGGTCATAATAAAAGATCAATATAATGCTAAAAAGCAACAATATTCTTCATGAATCTTCCTACGCATAGTGCTACTATACATATATGGCAGTTATGTAAATATAAATTAATCCAAGTTGTCCGAAAGGCAGAATATTGCATCTAAAATCAACTTTAGTACAACACCAATTATTAATTATTAGGGAGTTATAAATCATGAAGCATTCAAAAATTGAACAAATTTTTATTCAAAGCCAATCTCTTAAGAAAAATATGAATACACTGGTATATTTACCAAAAGCCTATGATGGTTCTTTACGATTTCCAGTATTGTATTTTTTGCATGGAAGAAACGGAAACGAGAACATATTATATGATATTGCATTGGATAAGGTAGCTGACCGAATGATACAAGAGGGTAAAATCAACCCCCTAATTATCGTGTGTCCCTGTATTGATAATAGTCGGGGCATGAATTCACAGTCAGTATACAAAGAAATACCAGATCCTTGTGACAGCAAAAGAAAAATACATTTGGGTAGGTATGAGGACTACTTGATCAATGAACTCATAAAAACGATAGATTCTACCTTCTGTACCATAGACAACCGCTCCGGCAGATATATCGGTGGAGCATCCGGTGGAGGATATGCGGCCCTTCACAACGCTTTTCGACATAAGAACTTGTTTTCTAAGGTTGGTGGTCACATGCCAGCTATTGAAATCGCGTTGGAAGAAGAAGATAAACTATTTTTTAGCAGTCAGAGTCTTTGGAATAACTATGATCCGATCTCGATTGCAAAAAATCAGGATTTAATCGATATAGATGTTTCCCTGGATTGTGGCGAACATGATGAGGGCAGGTTTTACAGAGGTTGTTCTATTTTACATACTATATTGCAGGAAAAGGGTGTAAATTCACAGTATTATTTAAATCAAGGGCATCATTCAATTGATTACATAAAAGCTAATTTAGAAAATTATTTGCTATTTTATAACCGATTTTTACCCACGCTATAAGTTTAATTGAAATAAGGCAATTTACCGAATATTTGACGTTCTAAGATATTGCATATCTAATCTTCAGAATTTTTATATAAGGAATTACTTAATTTACTATATAGGATTAGGGTGTCTAATCCTATATAGTAATAAGGTCTATCCTGCCGATGAAACAACTAGGGCTTTTGTTTGATGGCTATATCAGCTATTTCACAAAAGCCCGTTGTTTTGTTTCTATAGAAATAACACCTTATGGGGGTAAGGATGTTGTTTCAACAATTATTTTGCTATTTTATAATTCGATTTCTATTTGATCTTCTACCTTGTATTCTATTACTTCACAATCATTTACATAGGTTCGTTCTGGTAGAACAATTAAAACATGGAAGACAGCTTCATGAACCGGCATTGCACTGTAGTGCCAGACACCCGCATTTATCTTGATCATAGTACCTTTTGGTACAATAAATGCTTCCGTTAATTCAGGTACTGGCTCCTTAGTTGGAGGCGCAACATGCAGTATCATATCGTCATCTAAGGGCAAAATTCCCTCACCTGTATAATTATGATATTCAACCGTTGACACAATCATTTTTTCGGGCTTTCTACATATGAGTGGTGAAAATGTTATGGGCATATTTCCTGATACCGGAAAATTCACTTGATCATTATAAAAATCACCAAGGTGATTTCCTGACGGATTAAGTATATCTGTAAAGCTTCCAAACTTAGAAAAGTTCTCTGTCGTTATCTTTTTTGCCTTAATCTTATGCATATTTTACTCCATTTCTGCGCTGCTTATTCGGCTCGTTTTCGAGACAATGCGCTCTTAAGAAAATATCATTTTTTAAATTCTTTCATGTATTTTAAATCATCTTGTTCTGTAATTTCCCTAATAACCCGGCATGGGTTTCCAGCAGCTAATACATTACCAGGTATATCTTTAGTAACAACACTGCCGGCGCCGATCACAGTTCCAGCTCCAATTGTTACTCCTCCCATAATACTGACATTTCCGCCAATCCATACATCATTGCCAATCGTAATCGGCCAGGCATATTCCAGTCCTTCCTTACGCAGCTTCGTACTATATGGATGACCTGCAGCATAGATACCGCAATTGGGCCCGATAAATACGTTATCACCAAATGTAACTTCCGCACCATCCAGAATAATTAAATTATAATTGGAATAAAAGTTATCGCCCATATTAATTCGGTAACCAAAATCGCAGCGAAACGGTTGCTCTATCATAAAATTTTGCCCGGTTTTCTTAATGATAGCTTTTATTAGTTTATTTCTCTCTGTTAGGTCTGAGGGTTTAAGCAGGTTATATTCATAACATAATTCCTGACAGTTCAATCTCTCTGTAATTATTTCTTTATCATAATTTGCATTATATAAAATTCCTTTTGCAGCCTTTTGCTTTTCTGTAATTTTACTCACCGCCTTTTCCTACCTTTATTAGGTAAATGCAAAACTATATCGGTTTATATTAAATGTATACAATACTTACAATTACTGAGTTTTGTAATTACCTTCTAACTATATAAAAAGAAAACGGATACCTAATAAATTATCAGGTTAACATCCGTTTCTTTTGTTAAGTTGCATAAATACTTATGATGCTCCAAATACCTTTACTTAATTATTTTTTCCAGTGTTTCTAACGCACATTGAACCATATGCTTACCCAGCTCCATATTCGTCTCAACTGCATTTAATGCAAACCATTCTGTATTATCCTTCGTTCTTTTTAAATCTACATGGTCCGGATAAAGTGCTAACATAAGACTTGATTCATATTTGCCTGCATGATCAAAGCCTCCGCATTTATGCTGTGCATCAGCACTAAGTAAGGGAATAACTTTAATATAAGAAAATGGATCATCCCCGGAACCCAGATTCTCGTAGTAGTCAGCATAGTCATTGCTACCCCACCAGCCCTTACCACGAGTATCCTCCATGTATTCCATTATAACTTTTTTGGCAGCTTTATGACATGCAATAGTCATCGGCATAAGACCGGCTTCCTCTGTCTGATGGTGGGCAACACAATATATATTTTTAACACCACCGTAAATCATTGATTTTAGTATACAATATATATATTGTTCATATGCATCTACATCTACATGAATTGTACCGCTCTCCGGTCCCGCTACTGCATAGCTTGCTACTCCATACCAAATTGGAGGACATACCACCATTTCCTTTTGCTTTTCTAATTCACGCATAACACCGGTTATTACCATTGTATCTGTTCCACAACTAGCATGTAATGCATGATATTCTATGGTACCAATCGGTATAATAAACGGTACTTTTCTCTTCTTGGCGTCTTCAAGCTCTTGATAGAACATGTCAACCATTTGCATAATTTTTCGCTCCTTTTAGAAGATTAAAACTCTAATTCATATAATTTACCGATTTCTGGTGATAATACATCACAGCCTGATTCGGTGACTGCAATACCTTTCTCCCAACGTACGCCAAATGTTTTTGTACTGATAAACGTATCTATTTGGAAGGTCATATTAGGCTGCAATTTATAATTAGAGGAGGTCTCAACCCAAGGAGCTTCTACCTCAATAATACCTGTTCCATGTAATGGTCCATATACAAAGTTCTCTGCATATCCATTGTCTGCATAATACTGGTAGAAATTTTTCGCAATTTCTGCTGCCGGAACCCCTGCTTTTACCTGCTTTTCAGTCCATCTATGAGCTTCTAAGCCAAACATTACTATATCTCTTCTTTTACCTTCCAATTTCCCCAAAACGATTGGATAGCCTATCGCTGCTGAATAGCCATCTATTTTTGCGGAAAGATTCAACTGGACAATATCACCTTTTTCAAACTTCCTGTAAGAGGATCTCGAAATTGCGTGGCGGGTAGATGCTTCAGAGAAAACATACATAGGTAAGCCTTCATACTCTGCTCCATTTTCATATACTACTCTCTGAGCTACACCGACCATCTGAAGCTCTGTCATTCCCGGCTTAATTTCTTTAATAACCTGTTGCGTAGCTAATTCAGCGATACGATAGCCTTCTCGTAAGCAATTGATTTCATTCGCAGATTTAATAGAACGAAGTTCTACCATAATCGCATCTGCCCGTACTATTTCTGCTTCAGGAAATGCTGATTTTATTCCTTCCATAATAATAACTGACGTATCCAGATAACTCGCAACACCAATACGAAGTTTTTTACCGGTTATACCAAGTGCCTTAAATACATCATGATAAGTATCTGCTTGTAACTCTGGGTATGCCGGATCAGCACCTTCCCTGTATTCCTTTAATACAAATATTTTATCTATTCTGGAACGATCCGCTGCAAATTCGCGGCTTTCCGGTCCTACCATTAATACAGTATCGCCGGTTGGTGCAATAGCAACACCACAGCGCTCAAAAAGTGGCCAAAATCCTGAGAAGTAACGTGCATTTGCGTAATCTGCCTCGTTGGAATTTACGATTAATACGTCAAGCCCTTCCCTTTTGATTATTTCAGCTGCTTTCATCGCTCTTTCCTTATATTCCATATCCGGTATACAAATCTTTCCGTGCTCTATCATGTCTTATCCTCCATATTCTTATAATTAGTTAGTCACAACAATATCCAGTCGTTGTATAGAATGCTACGGTACGGGGTTCTGCTCTTCCATACTGTGCTACAATAGGAATATCACTTTCCAAGATGATTGCATACTGTTCACCAAAAGCTGGTATAAACATTCCAAAATCTTTTTCTTCATTGGTTCTTAGACAGCGTACCCTATTGGCCTCCACTTTAATTTTAGGTCCTATTACTGGTTCTTTATCTGTATACAGTAAAGTAATCTGAATATTAGCATCCTCTTTTCCCGTGTTTGCTATAATAATTGATTCATGTCCGGGAATACTGTTTACACCAACAGGAGGAAGCTCAGCATCAGGAAAGATCCAGACCTTTTTCCCATAATTCATAATTTACCTCTTTTCTGTGCTGCTTATTTGGCTCGCTTACGATCAATGTGCAGCTTAAGCAATTCAAAATCAAATATCTGCTTCATATCATGGTAGAATTCACTTTCAGATGAGATGGCATATTTTACAAAGCATGGTTTAGTATGCTTCCACCACTTCTGGGTCATTTCATCTACCTCCATGAGCATCATATCCTTATCATAGTCGTCTCCTATGTATTCAAAATAGGCGAAAACCATATCATCTTGTAAAAAAATCGAATAATTTTGTATATTACATCTATGTATTGTCTCTAGTACCTCAGGCCACACATTTGCATGCAGGCTTGTATATTCCTCAATTTTATCTCTTTTTAGTTTTCCAATTTGTCCATATACCTTTTTCTTCATTAGGACTCCCTATTAGTCCTTCTTGGAGAAGGAGTCAATTAATACAACCAGTACAAGTATGATACCCTTAACTACCCATTGCCAATATGTATTGATACCCATAAGAACCATGATATTAGTAATGACCTGTAAGAAAAGTGCACCAACTACAATTCCTACGATACGTCCGCGTCCGCCGGTAAGTGAAGTACCTCCCAATACACAGATTGTCATAACATCAAATAATAGGAAATCACCAAGTGTTACGTTACCTGATAAAGTCTTTGAAGTAAGTCCTAAAGCACCAATTGCAGTTAAAATACCACACATAACAAAAGCAAATATCGCTACAAAATTTACATTTAAGCCTGATAGCTTCGATGCTTCTCTATTACCGCCTACTGCAAAAAAGCTACGTCCTATTGCGGTATGAGTAGTAAAGATATAAAGGATAACTGCTACAACCAGCATTAATATAACTGCTACTGGGATAATCCCAACCTTACCAAGTGCCATTTGACCAAAGGAACTTGATAATCCAGAAATAGGAAGGCCGTCTGAATAAATATAATTAATACCTTTTAGCATATTCATCGTGACGAGCGTTGCAATAAAGGATGGTATTTTACCATATATCACCAATGTACCGTTTAAAGCTCCAATTAATGCTGACATTAGTATAACGATTAAGAAACTAAGCCAGATTGGCATTCCCGTATTTACCACAAAGCCCGCAAAGAATATGGAAACCATACCAATTATTGAGGAAATTGACATGTCCATTTCACCAATCAGAATAACGAAAAATTCACCCATTGCAATGATTGCAACAAAGGAGGCCTGACGAAGTACATTCATTATATTAGTTGTTGTACGGAAATTACTGTTTAAGCAGCATAATGCAAATAATACTATAAATAGAAAGACAATCATCCAGTCATTCAGTATAGATTTAAAACCATCATTATATTTTCTCGCTTTTACTTTATAATCGTTCATTCTGCTTTCACTCCTAACAAATTATTGATAATTTCTTCCTGGGTTTTTCTTTCACCCTCCACAACATCCATGATTGCACCTTCGTACATAATATAGATTCGATTACATAGACCAATAAGCTCTTCCATCTCAGGAGAAACCAAAATAACAGCTTTATTTTTCTTCGTAAGCTCATGAATCAGATTATAAATTTCATGCTTTGCACCAATATCAATTCCTCTGGTAGGTTCATCCAGTAAGAATATTTCAGTATCCTTAAGCATCCATTTAGCAATTACTATCTTTTGCTGGTTACCACCAGATAGCTTCTTTACATTCTGCCAAAGAGAATAATAATTTAAATTCATTTTCTCATTTATTTCGTAAGCTGATTTTGATTCTGATTCATGATCTTGAAAAATACCCAGCTTTTTAAATTTTTTCATTGAAGGAAGTGTTGTATTATCCTTAATATTAAACTTCATATTAAGTCCAAGTGCTCTTCTTTCATCTGGCACAAGTCCCATACCCAGCTTTATGGCTTGATAAGGCTTCTTTAGATTAACTGTTTTACCCTTAACTTTTACTTCACCGCTTGTTATCTTATGATTTCCAAATATAGCCTGGATCAGTTCAGTTTTTCCGGCACCCAGCAAACCTGCTAAACCAATTACTTCACCTGCACGAACTTTAAGATTAATATTTCTGAAAGCCTTAGGCGCTGTTAAGTTTTTTACCTCCAGGATTACTTCACCTGTTTTATTATTAATCGGAGGAAATACATTCGCAAGTTCGCGGCCAATAATCATCTTGACCAGTTGATTATTATCTATGTCCTTCACCCGTCCGGAATTTATGTACCTGCCATCACATAGCACAGTATAGGAATCACAGCATGCAAACACTTCATCCAGTCGATGCGAGATATAAATAATTCCAAATCCTTTTTCCTTAAGAATTCCAATGATACGGAAAATATTCTTTATGTCTTTTTCCTGCAGTACTGCTGTTAACTCATCGAAAATGATAATCTGCGGATTATCTAAGATCGCTTTCGCCAACTGAATAATTTGTCTTTCTGCTGTTCTTAAATGCTTAACAGGAACATGCATATTCACGTTACACTGCAAAAAATCCATCATTTCCTGAGCTCTTTTATCGAGTGCTTTCCAGTCTACAAAGCCATGCTTATTCATATAACGTCCGACAAAGATATTTTCCACTCCGTTCATATCGCCCATTAAAGTAAATTCCTGATGTACAATTGCGATGCCTCTGTTTTGAGATTCTCTGACATTATAAGAAGGAATTTTAATTTTTTCTCCCTTTACATAAAGTTCACCTTCTATCATATGATTCTCTCCGGTAATACATTTAGATAAAGTAGATTTTCCTGCTCCATTTTCACCAACCAGAGCATGGCACTCACCCGGCATCAACGTAAAATTAACATTTGATAAAGCCTTCACACCCGGAAACTCCATTGTACAATTTTTAATTTCTATCAATGGTATTATATCGGCTTTTATGTCTTCCATTTTTTTTGCTCCTTCAATCTACAGCCATAACCACCCAAGAGCTTCTACTCCTGAACATATGATATTGCCATCAGGCGATTCTGGATGCCTAATATTATGTATTAAGCGTTTCATTTCATGGTAGGGAAACATACAGCTTCCCACTCCAGTTTCTGTAACAGGATTGATATCAAAAAACATTTCTTTTACAATATCAAAATCTTTTTCGTTATAGTAAAGAATATCATCTAGCAGCTTGTCCTTTTCAACCGGGTCCGTCTCCTTTTCATATGCAAGAGCAGTTAATACCATATCATATATCACTGCATTTCTCCGTTCTGCATTAGACCATTTATCAAAATGGGGCAGCCAAGGGCGTAATTTTTTATCGTCATAGGCTTTACGCTGAAGCATTTCGATCTTCTTCATAATACTTTCATGTTTGCTCTTAGCATCAAGGATTGCCGGAAGGTCCTCTTGCGTCATTTTATTTTTCTGGAAAGGGAAGGGTGTTGTATATAATGGGATCTGGCTTTCATGGATTGTCACCATATTTTTCATCACATAGAGTACTGTCTCGCCAAGCTCACCAAAGTTAAGTTCACAAGCCCTTTTATAGAATTCTTCTTCTTCCATCATTGAGCCCCATCCATAATTACCATGCGCAAATAAGTGCATAAATAATCCGTACCATTCAAACATAAAGCCATTGATCCCATGAACACCCATCAAAACACTTCCCTTATGCTGACGGATATCCGTCTCGATGACTTGTTCATTTGCTTCCTCTTCATAGCGAATAAGATTAGATTTAAAGGTTCTATACAATCTGCCCATTGTAGATGTTATAGAATTTGACTCGGTATCTCTCGCCCATATTCTATCTTTACCAAATGCCACACACCACTTTTCAAATTCCGACTCTGGCACATATAATCCGGGTGCCCAAAAAAGCTTAATATCAGCCGGCATGCTTTCACTACATTCAGCCAGAAAAGCAGGATCTTTTTCAAGTGGCGGTTGTCTGAATGCTCGTATACCAATTACAATCTCCTGATTTATTTCTCGAACAGCATCATATATCTGGCGCAGTAACCACATATTGGCTTTATGTTTCGCTTCTCCGGGTGACTTAGTCGTATTATGCCAACGCTTCTTACATTCGTCACATTCACAGTACCAGAAGCCTTCTTCACTCTCTTCTAGGGTATATCCGTCAAATCCTAATCTTGCAATTCGCTTCATTGCTACGAGGATATATTCTACAGTTCCGGGATAGCTTAAGCATAGGGAATCAAAATCATTTAGAAAACCACTTTGCTTCGGTGGCTTCGTTCTTGCTTCCGGGTGCTTAATTGTATAAGCGCCATTATAAGAATTGAGGCCTACGTATGCAAAAATTTTCACTTCCAATTTATGAGCAAGTTTAATGAATTTATCCATAAAAGGCTCTTCCAGATTAGGATGTGTATAATGTACTGTAAGCCATCTGCGGTTTTCCGCATTCCATATTTTAATAGGCACATCCCGGAAAACCGTTTCAGAATATCCAGGAAGCTCAAACGGCCAATATCCATACATTACAAGATTAAATTGATTAATCTTTTGATCCAGGCAGATATTTAAATACTCTACCCATTCCTCATATCCCCAAAGTTGACTGTCAAATCCAAATCTCCCATATCCAGCATACCAAGAAAATGTCTGTGCAATTGCCCTTACCGGTATGGAAGGGTAATCTGTTATATGGCAAAACGGCAGCTTATAGCATCCATCCTCTGCTGCTATCAAAAGTTGTTTTACTGATGTGATTGCATTGATAAAGCCGGCTTTATTTTCATGTTTTATTAGGATTTCATTATCAGAAATATCAATATCATATCCCTGTTCGATAAATAATTCTTTGCTTTTAACTTCAATACCTTCTAAGGAGTTTACAATACGTATCTTCATTGCATCCTGATTTGTTACCCTTTCAGAATGAATACTAATATCTTTATAATTCCATAAACGAAGTTCTATTAATTCAACATATTCCTGAGCTTCAACTTTTGCACAATCTGCTTCTAAATATAACTTATTAAATTTATTCGAAAATCCTTCTCTATCTACTAAGCTTTTTGGCTCTGGCAATAAATTTATCATACTTCGTATCTCTCTCCTTTATCCTCGCAGTCGATAGGACTACCCTGTCGACTGCGAAAATGAAAATTTATATTAGACAGTTTTGCTTAACCAAGCCATCCCCAGCTTTTCCAGTCAAATTGACTAACATTTGCCGGAGTAATTGCATCCGGTTCCGGTAAATCATAATTATCCGGAAGGTCTTCATCAAGAGCCAGAACCTTGTAGATTGCATCTGTTGCCTGATAACCAAGTACTACCGGATCCTGCAATACTTCTGCAAGCCACATTTCGTTGCCCTCGGATATCCATGTAAGTACGTCTATATCACCAGCGATACCGATAAATTTGATTTCATTTCTTCCCTGTGCAACTGCTGCATTATAAGCACCAACTACTTCAGCATCATTATGTCCACATACAAGATCAATTGTTGCTTCACGTTGAAGTATATTTTCCATTAATGTCTGTGCTGAATCACGGTTACCTGCACCAGTATCACCCTCTTCAATAATTTTTGCATTTGGATAAGTAGCTAAAATTGTTTCCTTAAAGCCATCAAAACGATCCTGCGATACTTGTCCTGAGGTAGGACGAGTAATAAATAAACATACCGGATCTTCTTTTCCTATTTCTTTAAAATAAGCAATCGCTTCTTCAGCTGCTTTCTTACCAAGTGCCTTCATATCATGACCTACAAAGGTTGACCATACCTTATCAGCATCTGAAGAAACCTCTTGCGCATAATCACCAATAACAAATGGAATACCTGCTGCTGTATATTCTTTCATTGTCGGGATAGCAGAAGATGCATCTGCCGGGAATAAAATAACACCATCTGATCCAGCTGATACCATGTTCTCAACATTGGTTAACATTGTTTGAACATCTGATCTGGAGTCTTCAAATGTAAATGCCATATCTACTCCATACTCATTTCCGTGATCAGCAACCCACTTATTACATCCATCAATTACACCCTGATACCAGGTATAAGCAGTTAATTCCATGATAGATACACCAATTTTAAAAGATTTCTTTTCTGTTGATGTGTCTGTGGCTGTGTCTGTTGTTGCTTCCTCTGTAGCTTTGTCTGGCTCTTTGGTTACTTCAGTTTTAGGTTCTGCTTCTGTCTTGGACCCACATCCAACAAAACCCAACATCATAACTGCAACCATAAGTAACGCTAAAATTTTCTTCATAAATACCCTCCTTAATATTTGATAAATTAATTTATGTAGTAATTTATGTTCAGTGAGTCTCCCCACTTTGCACCAGCTTATAAAAACACTGTCTTGGTTTGTCGATATTTATATATTAATGTCATTTTATGATTTAGTCAATGTTTTCAATTGTATTTAAATTTAAACGTTTTAATTTGTTTACAAATACATTTTTTTATGTTATATATAGGATAAACTTTAAACAAGCTTTACAAGAGGGGATGAAATTAATGTCTACAATTAAACATGTAGCTCAAATGGCAGGTGTATCTATTGGTACTGTATCCAATTATCTAAACCACACAAAGCCCGTTAGTAAAACTACAGCAGAGAAAATTCAGAGCGCTATTGATCATTTACAATATTATCAAAATCTCTCTGCCAAGAGCCTGAAATCCAACTTATACAATGATGTAGGCGTTATACTTCCAAATTTTAATGATTCCTACTATGTACAGCTGTTCCAAGGCATAGAAAACTCTTTTCAAAATACTAACTATTTTGTTAATCTTGCATTTTCTTATGATATACCTGATATTGAGCAAAATATTGTACATAACTTTTTAAAAAGACGCATATGTGGTCTGATTTTAGTTTCATGTAAACCGGATAATTGGAAATTCTATTATGATAACTTTACATCAAGTGAACGGCCGCTAGTACTCATTGATCGAGATATTCATAGCTTGGACTGCAATTTCATTTCCTTTGATAATCATTCCATCGTCGAAAGTATGACCTGCAATTTATTACATCAGGGTTATAAGAATCTTATATTAATGTCCGGGCCGCAAAAATTTGATTGCGAAGCAAATTGTATTAATGGTTTTAAAAATGCATATATAAAAAATAATGTTGAAATTGCTTCAGACTCTTTTGTTAAAACTAATCTTAGTAAGGAAGATGCATTTCGTAAAACCATACTATTATTAAAGACAAAAAAACCGGAGGCAATCATCTCCACCTCCGAATCTATTTCTATAGGTATTATTGAAGGACTTAATATTCTGGGCTTCAGTACTAAGGACATACCTGTCCTTACCTTGGGGGAAGAACACTGGAATCTATTTACGCATTCTTTTGCTAATATCTCAGCTGCCCGCCCTGCAATCAAGCTAGGACAGAATGCATCAAAGCTTTTAATAGGGCAATTGGAATCACCGTTTACGAAAGAATCAGAGAAGATAATCTTAAAAGAAACCACCACGAATAATTTAAATGTTTCTTCTGAGAACATTTCCGTTATCGTTCCTCAAAATAGCACTTTAAAGGCAGAACCCTTACAGCGCACCATACGAATACTCATGATGGATACGCCACAGGTTCATGCCCTTCAGGGATTGATTAAAAACTTCGAAAATATTTCTGGTATACATGCGGAAATTACTATATTACCGCATCATCATATATATGATGAAATCGTGAATAATCATAACAGCTCCAGTCTCTCTTATGATGTAGTAATGTACGATATACCATGGCTGTCAACACTGGCATCAAATCATATTTTAGAAGATATCTCTGAAGAAATTTCTTCTATTAACAAAGACATATTTCTACCTAACTGTTTAAAATACTATAGTTATTTTAATAGACATTACTATGGAATTCCCTTTATGTATGCGCCTCAGATTTTCTATTATAGAAAGGACTTATTTGAAGATCCAAAATTAAACTCTGAGTATGCAAAAATTAATAATATGACACTTCGTCCTCCCCTAACATTAAAAGAATTTAACACAATTGCCAGCTTCTTTACAAATAAAACAGATGCTGTTAATTATGGCATTTCAATACCTGCTGCCTATAATGAATGTCTGGTACCTGAAATCTATATGCGTCTACGCGCTTACAACGGAAATCTGTTTGATGCAAAAGGCAACGTATGTTTAGATTCAGCCCAATCCTTAAAAGCTTATATTAATTTTGCACGTTCCATCAAACTTGCAAAACCTAATTTTAAAACTGCCACTGATGTTAGCGTTGTACAAGACTTCATTAAGGGTGAGACCTGTATGCTAATTAGTTATCCCTCTTTCCTTACTGATATTGTTGATTTAAGAAAAAGCAGTATGATTGGATCAATAGCATGTCATCATATTCCCGGACGCAGTCCATTACTTGGCGGATGGAGTCTAGGAATAAGCAGCCGTTCTACACAAAAAAAAGATGCTTTTGAATTTTTAAAATGGACTTGCAATGAGCAAATTGCTAATTATCTCACTGTACTTGGCAGCCAATCAGCTATTGTCTCTACCTATACGAATGATGAACTGATTAAATCCTACCCTTGGCTTCCACTTTATCACTCTACCTACGAATATTCCAAGCCCACGCTGCCTCCGAGATTGGAAAACAATAAAATAATTTCTCAGAATGAAATTGATGCTATTGTGTGTGATTGGGTTTATAAATTGATCAACGAAGAAATAGAAGTTCAGGAAGCAATAATAAATACGCATAAGGAACTGGAGGATCTGGTAAATAGATACAGAAAATAATATCTAAAAATTTATGCATCCTAAACTTAAAATATTTTTAGATCAGAATAGCTTCCTATTAATAAAAATGGGGCTTTTGCAAAATAGCCGAATAAGCTGTGGAGCAAAAGCTCCTTTTTATGCTCAAAATTAAAAATGCGGATTCCTTAGAATCCGCACAAATGGTATAATTAAGTTATGCGACTAACAAAACTAA
>JAEZTJ010000070.1 GCA_023421505.1 Bacillota bacterium | reverse complement strand
ACATGAAAGACGGAATCCATCCCAAATATCATCAGGCTAAGGTTGTTTGCAACTGCGGTAACGAATTTGTAACAGGATCAACAAAGGAAGACATCCATGTTGAAGTCTGCTCCAAATGTCATTCATTCTACACTGGTCAGCAAAAAGCAGCGGCAGCACGCGGTGCAATTGATAAGTTTAATCGTAAGTATGGATTAGGACAAGATAAATAATAATAGAAGAAATTCTGTTAACTTACCAAAAGTCTTATGAAAATTCAAACGTTAAAAATTGGGTTGAGGTTTACTTCCTCAGCCTATTTTTAAATAATAAAAAATGATTAGGGATTATAGGCAAATACTGTAGCAGAGGACTATCTTCAGGAAAGGTTTGGGTGTAAAAATGAGACCATCAGGCATTGGTGGAATGGCTGTTATGGAAGGCGTCATGATGAAGAATAAAGAGGAATATGCCGTAGCAGTCCGTAAGCCAAACAATGAAATTTCAATAGAAAAAAGTACTCATAAAGATTTTTCTGATAAGGTTAAGCTATTTAAATTACCAATCTTCCGAGGTATGCTGGCCTTTGTAGACTCTATGGTAGTTGGAGTAAAGGTTTTAAATTATTCTGCCAGCTTCTTCGAGGAGGAAGAAGAAAAACCAAAGAAGAGCAAGAAAAATAATTCAAAAATAAGTGATGATAAAAAGGCGCTTGACGACACCTCGGATTTTGAAATGGAAGAGGTATCGATTCCACATACCAGTAAAGAAAACCTTAAGCATACCGATTTAAATATAATGAAAGCGAACACAAAGAAGGATGATAAGAGTAGTGCGTTACTGATGGCACTGGCGGTGCTTATTTCTATTGTATTATCCGTAGCGCTTTTTATGGTATTACCGGTGTTTTTAACTAATCTGCTTTCCTCTGTCATAGAGAGCAGACTGATTATGAATTTATTAGAGGGCGTTATCCGTTTGGTAATCTTTATCGGATACGTTATTCTGGCGGCTAGAATGCCTGAAATTAAGAGAGTCTTTATGTATCATGGAGCAGAGCATAAAACCATTAACTGTATGGAGAACGGTCTGGAGCTTACGGTACAGAATGTAAAGAAGCAGTCTAAACAACATAAACGTTGTGGTACAAGCTTTATGCTGCTTGTTATCTTAATTAGTCTTGTGTTTTTTATGCTGCTACCATCAGGCAGCTTAACCTGGAGAGTTTTATCAAGAGTACTTCTCGTACCCTTTATTGCAGGAATTTCCTATGAATTTATCCGCTTAGCAGGTAAGAGTGATAATAAAATCATTGATATATTGAGTAAACCGGGATTGTTTATGCAGGGTTTGACAACAAGGGAGCCGGATAATTCTATGATAGAGGTGGCGATTGAAGCTGTCGGAGCAGTATTTGATTGGAGAGCTTTCTTGGAGCATTCTAAAGAGGATAAAAAGGATAAAGACTCTAATTCGGCGAAGCAATCAAAGCAGTTAAAGCAGAGTAGTGATTCAAAAAAGGGTAAATCGGCTACACAGACTTCAGCCTTGAAGAAGGAAAAAACTTTAAAGCAGGAAGATGTATTAAAGAAGGAAAAAACGATAAAGCAGGAAGAAGTATTAAAGAAAGAAAATTCATTAAAGCAAAAAAATATATCAAAGCAGGATAATACTTTAAAGCAGGAAGTAGAAAATAAAAATTCTTTAAAGCAGGAAAGTACTTTAAAAATTGATAATACATTAAATAAGTCGGAGAATAAAAATAAAATAGCATCCAATCAGGAGAACCCAGGAAATAAAACTAATCTATTAAAGCAGGGTAATCAAACAAATAGTACAGCTGAGCGTAGCAGGATTACGTCTGTGAGAGGTAAGCAGGAAAGAGACGAGGAAGAGGATGATGAGATTTTAAAGGCTCTGGATAAATTTTTTGATGATGGCAAGCAGGGTACAAGCAAAGCCTCGGGTGATAAATAGAGCTTAAAGCGTGTGAGGATTTTTGATGAGCACATATAAGGATTTGTTGTATACAGCAAGAAAAATACTGATGGAAAAAGAGATTACAGATGCGGATTTAGATGCCTGGTATCTTTTGTCCAACGTATTTGGGATGAGCAGAACCGACTATCTGCTTAAGGAGAATAAAAATGCAGCTGAGGAAGACGCTCTCGTCTACCTGCAGCTAATTCAAAGAAGAACAGAACATGTTCCTCTACAATATATTATTGGTTCTCAGGAATTCATGGGACTTGAATTTTTTGTTACGCCGCACGTATTAATACCTAGACAGGATACTGAGCTACTGGTAGAAGAGGTTCTGAAAATAAGCGACGGAAAAACTGTACTTGATATGTGTACAGGTTCAGGCTGTATCATCATAAGCATTGCGAAACTAGTAAAACTTAAAAAAGCTGTCGGAGTAGATATCTCAGACGATGCTTTGGAGCTTGCTGTTCGAAATGCAGACCACCAGGAAGTAAGGGTTGAATTTATCCGCAGTAATTTGTTTGAGCGGGTGGAGGGTTATTATGATGTGATTGTATCAAATCCACCCTATATACCGACTAAGGTAATTAATACGCTGATGCCGGAGGTAAAGGAACACGAGCCGTTATTAGCTCTTGACGGTAGAGAGGATGGTTTATTCTTTTACCGAAGGATTACGGCGGACCTTAAAAAGCATTTATGCAGTAAAGGAAGCATATTATTTGAAATAGGACATGATCAGGGAGAGGCGGTAAGTAGAATCCTTGAAGAAGAAGGTTTTAAAGATATCATGATAAAAAAGGATTTGAGCGGACTTGATAGGATAGTGTCTGCAATTAGGCCTTAGTATGGAGGAATTATAGTTATGTTTGATAAGTTAGAGGATATCCTTAAGCGTTTTGAGGAAATAGAAGAAGAGATGCTTAATCCGGATATCATGAATGATCAGAGCAGATATAAAAAATTAATGAAAGAGCATTCGGATCTTTCAGATATAGTTGAAAAATATAAGGAATATAAAAATACACAAAATAACTTAGAAGAGAGTCTTACCCTGCTAGAGGAAGAAAGCGATGAAGAAATTCGCGAGATGGCGAAGGAAGAATTAAGTGAATGTAAGCAGAGAATTGTAAAGATTGAAGAAGAGCTTAAAATACTGCTGCTTCCGAAGGATCCTAACGATGAAAAGAATGTTATCGTAGAAATCCGCGGTGGTGCCGGAGGTGATGAAGCAGCTTTATTTGCTGCTGAATTATATCGTATGTATGCTATGTATGCCGAACGTAACCATTGGAAGATAGATATGATGAACTTGAATGAGAACGGAATAGGTGGCTTTAAGGAGGTAATCTTTATGGTTATCGGTAAAGGAGCCTATTCAAAGTTAAAATACGAAAGCGGTGTTCATCGTGTTCAGCGTGTTCCTGTAACTGAATCAGGCGGAAGGATTCATACCTCAACTTCGACGGTGGCGATTATGCCGGAGGCAGAAGAGGTAGATGTTGAACTGGATTTAAATGATTGTAAATTTGATGTATTTCGTTCCTCGGGAAATGGTGGACAGTGCGTTAATACTACGGACTCTGCAGTAAGACTTACTCATATACCAACTGGTATCGTAATCTCCTGTCAGGATGAAAAATCGCAGTTAAAGAATAAGGATAAGGCAATTAGAGTACTTCGTTCCAAACTATATGAATTAGAGCTTGAAAAAGCACAAAGTGCAGAAGCGCAGGCAAGAAGAAGTCAGGTTGGTACGGGTGATCGCTCCGAGAAGATCAGAACCTATAACTTCCCTCAGGGACGCGTAACGGATCATCGCATAAAACTAACAGCATATCAGATCGATGATGTGATGAATGGAGACCTAGACGAATTCATCAATAGCCTAATTGCAGCCGACCAGGCAGCAAAACTTGCAAATATGAATCAAGAGTAGAGAGCCTGGTCGGCTACGACCAAGGCAGCAAAGTTGGCAAATATGAATCAAGAGTAGAGAGCCTGGTCGGCTACGACCAAGGCAGCAAAGTTATTCTCACGCCTATATCGGTGCTTTTACTGATATAGGTTATTTTATATTGACAAAGCGACGCACGCGTCGCATAATAGATAAAAAAGAGACAGATGTGTCTCTAAATAGGAAGTCAGGTGTACAATGGGAGAAAAGGGACAACAAACGAAAAAGATGATCAAGGAAAATGCATATAATTATTTGCAGAAAAAGGCTACAATGCATTTACTATGAAAGATATCTGCGAAGTTACTAGTCTAATCCGAGGAGGACTAGATACCAGTGAATTTTTCGAGAAACTAAATAAAGATGGAATAGCTCGCTGGAGTGAATTTATTTGCTATGGAGTTCGAAGAGGGGAATTTAAGAAAGTTAATGTTCCTATGGTTGTAGATGTCATCCTTTATTCCTATCAGGGTGTTCGTATGTGGAGCCGGGTTACGCCTCTGGGAGAAGATACAACAGAACATATTATTAACATGATAAGAGAATAGTTGGAGGTGGAGCATGTTACAGAAGGTTAAGTTTATTGATGGTATTGTATTTTTGGCAGCACTATTTACGGTGGGAATAGTATTTTATGAAGGATTGGTACAAAAGCAGCTTGAGGTTCCTCTTGAGGCGGCAATTTATGTTCTTGATTACTCCTTTATCATAGCAGTGATTTTGCATTTCATCTGTTATAGAAGAAACAAAGTAGCCCTGTACTTTAATATTTTTAATACAATACTGATCCTTGCGGCTTTTGGAATTAAATTTATGAATGGGATTATGCCTGCCTTTAGTATTTTATTTTGGGATTTCTATATCATGCTATATTTCGGGGTACTCGTACTAAGAAATATTTTACACAAATTTGACAGAAGAAAATAATAATAATATAATTACTGGTAAGCTCTCAAACATTCAAGGAGGACTGACCGTTAATTATGAAAGAAAACCTTCCTGACTGTAAATCTATAGGAAGGTTTTTTAATTATCATAAGGGCCTCTTCATGCTGACACCGAAGAGGTGGAAAAACTTATATTTATATCTTAGAAACCAATCAAAAGCAAATAATGAAGCTGAAAATAATAATAGGTAATTACGATACTGAGTAATTGCAAGTATGGTATACAATTATAAAACTATAAAGTATAGCAATTATCTAAAATAAATAAAAGTAAAAGGAATTGTAGAATGAAACCCAAAAGTATAATAAGCAGTGCCGGTAATGCACAGGTAAAAAACCTGGTGCTATTACAGAAGAAAGCAAAAGCAAGAGAGGAACAGGGACTTTTTGTTATTGAAGGTATCAAAATGTTTGAGGAAGCGAAGGAGGAAGGCATATTACAGAAAGCCTATGTATCAGAGACCTTTTATAACGAGAAGCTGCTTGAAAACCCAATGTATTTTGAAAAATTGAATTATGAGATCATTACGGATACTGTATTTCATGAGATATCAGAGACGAAAACCCCACAAGGTATACTGGGAACTGTAAAACAGGCCTCCTACAGTCTTGACAGTATTCTGACTGCGCCGAATGCATGCCTTTTATTGCTGGAAGATATTCGTGATCCGGGTAATCTCGGAACTATGATCAGAACAGCGGAAGGAGCAGGAGTTACCGGAATTATCTTTAACAGCTCCTCGGTGGATATCTATAATCCAAAGGTAATCCGTTCAACTATGGGATCCATATACCGTGTACCATTTTATCAGTGCGAGGATTTTTATCAGACACTGGCAAAAATCAAAGAGAAGGGCATTATTATTTTTGCTGCGCATTTGATGGGAATTAACTATGATACGGAAGGAAGCTTTCGAGAAAATTGTGCTATTTTAATCGGAAATGAGGCAAATGGGCTAAGTAACAGAGCCTCGGAAATGGCAGATGTATTGGTGAAAATCCCTATGGCTGGAAAGGTAGAATCCTTAAATGCTGCGGTGGCAGCGGCAGTATTAATGTATGAAGCAGCCAGACAGAGGAGTAATAGATGGAGTTCTCAGGATTAACATTCTTTAGTCACATTATCTACACAAATAGCTATTATGGTATATTATGTGCAATTGATTGTATTCATATGATTGGAATGTAAAATTCATGTGAAATACTGGTGTAATATCTTGACATAATACTAGAAATATTTCGATATACTTTACCAATGTTTACCTGAAATATACTTTTCTTACTTTGCAAGATTAGATGCGGAAGATAATAAATTTGTTGGGAAAGGAGTTGAATGTATGGCCATTGAGGTTTTTAATAGATATGAGAAAAAATATATCATTTCAGAAGAGATCTATCAGAAGCTTAAGAATGAGTTGCAAGACTATATGGAATTAGACCGCTATAGCCAGGGTGGAGATTTTTATACGATATGCAATATTTATTATGATACTGACGATTATGAAATAATCCGTAAATCTATAGAAAAACCAGTGTATAAAGAAAAGCTGCGCTTGAGAAGCTACGGAGTTGCTGCGACGAAGGATAAAGTATACTTGGAGATAAAAAAGAAATTTAAGGGCTGCGTTAATAAACGTAGAACCTCTATTATACTTGAGGATGCCTATCGCTATTTAGAAACGAAACAGAAGCCTAAGCAGAGTAACTTGATAAATGAACAGATTTTAAATGAAATAGACTTTATGGTACAAAGATATCATACGTTACATCCGGTACTCTTTCTATCCTATGAAAGAAATGCCATGTTTGGATTGGAAAACCAGAACTTTAGAATCACCTTTGATACAAATATACTGACACGCCATTATGATCTGGGACTTGATTATGGAATATACGGGCAATTATTATTGCCAAAGGATCAATGGATTATGGAAGTGAAGATAGACCAAGCCGCCCCGTTATGGTTTGCGGAGCTTTTATCAAAGTATAAGATATATCCGGTTTCTTATTCAAAATACGGTACGGAATATAAAAATAATATATTATTGAGTAACAGTTACACAGAATCAGAGTATAAGAAAATGTGTGTTTAGGGGGAATTATTATGTTTGAAACAATCTTTCAGGAAGCTGTCACAACCGATCTTTCGATTAGTTTTGGCTCTGTGGTGCTGTGTATACTGGCATCCTTAGTTATGGGAATCGCAATTAGTATCGTTTATCATATATCTACCTCTAAGAGAAACAGGTCAGCTAGTTTTTTTATGAGCCTGATTATTTTACCTACCATAGTTGCAATCGTCATTATATTAGTGGGTGAGAATATTGCAAGAGCATTTTCACTGGCAGGAATTTTTACACTGGTACGTTTTCGAAGTATACCAGGAGATTCGAAGGATATTACCTTTGTATTCTTAGCCATGGCAGTAGGCTTATGTAACGGCTTGGGATATATCAGCCTGGGGGCAGCTGTTACTGTAATCCTTGGCGTGGTAATCATAGTCATCTGCAAGCTTGGTTTTGGAAGGCTAAAGAAGGTAGAAAAGAGGCTTAAGATTACCATACCTGAGGACATGAATTATCAGGAGGCCTTTGATGATTTGTTTGAGAAATTCACAGCTTATCATGAGCTTATTAAAGTCAAAACAACCAATATGGGAACCTTATTTGAATTACAATTTGGTGTTATCATGAAAAAGGATATTCAAGAAAAGGAATTCATAGATTCTCTTCGTTGCAGAAACGGTAATTTAAGTATTCAGCTTGGGATTGAGGAGTATGAATATCAACGATTATAATTGGAAGAATAGATAGAACAGGAATGTTATTTCAAATCAGAAGCTGCTAAAAAGCTCCTGATATGGAATAACATTTTTATTATTTCAATAAAGATTTATGCTAAAATGATGGCTATAGGAATTATATACGCTGAGAATAATATAAATTGGAGTTAAATATAATAACAAAGATAGTAGTGTGAATTATTGAAAAGCATAATTCACACCTCAAAGTTTGTGCCTGCGTCTTCCTCGGCACAAACTAATTCAAAGAGCAGGCATGTTATGTTAGAGTGAATTATTGAAAAGCATAATTTACACTTCAAAGGGCAGGCATGTTATGTTAGTTGAATAGTCTCGCTAGTAGATATAGGCTCAAAGTTTATACACAGATTTATGGAGAACAATCAAAACTTGACATGTGAATTCAAAGAGATAAAAAATGATAAAAAGAAGGTAAAGGGTATTAGAATATCGTTTACAGATATTAAGAAGGGAGTCCTATATGAATTCTATCTACTGGATTATTGTTCTGGCAATACTGATCCTGATTGAAATCATAACACTTGGAGTTACTACAATTTGGTTTGCAGGCGGTGCGCTTGTTGCCTTTATAGTATCACTATATACTCATAATCTGCTTCTTGAAATAGTATTATTTCTATTGGTTTCATTCGCATTACTATATTTTACACGACCAATTATAATGAGATATTTTCAACCAAAAATCGATAATATAGATATCCCTGAGGTGATCGGTAAGGATGCGACGGTAATTTGCACAGTAGATAATATGAAAACTACCGGACAGGTAGAGGTGGGCGGACAGGAATGGTCTGCAAGATCTCTGGAAGGAAATATAATTGAAAAAGGTACAAGAGTAAAAATTCAAGGAATTTCGGGAACCAAACTGATTGTAACAAGATCCCAACTAGATTAAGAAAAAATTAAGAATTTGTTGCTTGATAATAAATCGGAAGTGATATATTATATTGCTAGTTTATTTGTTGCATTAAAATCAGAGTAGTACTAGACGTAATCGGGGGACGTTATGAAAAAGTTAAAAGAAATACTGGCATCGCCATACTTAATTGCATTCTTATTTGTATTTAAAATGATGATATATTATTCATTAATTGATGTACACAACATGGAGATTATATTAATTATATTAAGCCTTGTTGTATGGGCAACGATTTTTATATGCTTTGGAAGGTTGGGAATTAAAAGGAAACGGTTTCTCTTCTTGACAGTGTATTTTCTGTTCAGTTTACTAATGTTTTCAGATACCATGTATTATAATTATTATAATCAAACGGTATCGATTAAGCAGCTATGGCAGGCAAAGAGTGTTGCTGCAGTACCGAAAAGCTTTATTGCTACCTTAATTCCGGCTAGTTTTTTATTGTTTGTTGACATTCCCTTTGCTTATTTGAGCTTTAAGAAATATGCTACCAGAGAGAAGCTTCAAAAGTACCTTCCCTGGCGTAAATTCAAATATGTACTGTATGCATTTACTGCAGTATTCATTACACTGGTTGCAAATCCATTTCATTCTGCAGCATTTGAACGGGTTAACAGTGTAGAGTTTTTTACGAACCATGTAGCTGATGTGTATCAAACTATCTCAGAGAATTTATCCAATGAGGAGATGGATCACAAAGAGATCTTAGAGGTGTTGAGTGAAGACGCGCCAGAGGCTGATTCATCGAACTATCACGGAATTGGTAAAGGGAAAAATTTGATTGTAATCCAGATGGAAGCTTTTCAGGATTTTGTGCTTGGGGCAACCTATGAAGGACAGGAAATCACTCCGAATATAAACAGTCTTTTGAAGAAGGATTCTCTATATTATGATCATTATTTTTCTAATATTGGAAAAGGAAATACTGCAGATGCAGAGTTCTCCAGCTTAAACAGCTTATATCCGGTTATTGACGGAGAAAGCTATCGCTTGTATCAGGATAATACCTTTAACGGATTACCCTGGCTGATGAGAAATAACGGATATTATTCTTTTGCGATCCATGGCTTTGAAGGTACCTTTTGGAATAGAGAATATGTATATCCTAAAATAGGCTTCGAAGAGTTCTATAGTATGGAAGATTTAAATCAGGATGAAATGATTGGTTTGGGTGTTTCGGATAAATCCATGTTTAAACAATTGCTTCCTATTCTGCAGAAGCAGACGCAACCATTCTTTACCTTTGCCATCACGCTTACCGGACATCATCCCTTTGTGCTGGACGAAAAATATCGGACACTTACTCTTGCAGAAGAGGATAAGGATACAAAGTTCGGTGATTATCTTGAAACAATTCGTTATACGGATGAAGCAGTAGGACAATTAATTGCAGACTTAAAGGCGGCAGGTTTATATGATAATACCGTAATTGCTTTATATGGTGACCATCACGGAATGAATTGTGGTATGGAGGAGGTCAGCTATAGAGTAGGCGAATTTATCGGAAGAATTTATGATTATGATGAGATGCTGAATGTGCCGCTCATTATCCATGTTCCTGGAAGCGGTGTAGAGAGGACCATCAGTATGACAGGCGGACAGATTGATTTCTTGCCTACGATTGCCAATATAATGGGCATTGGCTTTGATAAGACCTTTGCTATGGGGCAGGATTTAACGAATGCAGACGAAGGCTTTGTGGCATTTACCTCTTATTTATTTAATGGTTCCTTTGCAAGCAACGACATAATCTTTGAGATATCAAGGGAAGGCATCTTTGAAGGCAGCAGAGCTTGGAAGATAGGAACCAATGAGCAGGTGGATGCGTCACTATATAAGGAGCAATATGAAAGAGCGCTATTATTAAAGAAAACCTCTAAGGAAATATTAGATCAGAACTTAATTGCGAATTACATTCATCATTAATAAAATTTTTTTCATTGATAAAATAGCGATGGAGTGTTACCCTGATTTTGTAACAGGCGTAATACTCCATCGTAGTTTATTTAAATCCCTTAGATTGCAGTCAGTAAAGTTTTAAGAAGAATTAATACAGCAGGATATTTTACTTGACAATTTTCCTTATTTGGCATAATGTATAAATACACATTAATTGAGTATATTTATAAATCTAGCATATGATAGAACAGTATTCAGTTTGAAGAGGTAGATTGTATTATTTTATAGCAGATAGGAGGATCGGTTGAAAAGAAGTACATTTTTCAACCGACAAAAGCACTGAGCGTGCTTTTCGCACAGTATTTGTATGCCGCTTAAGCGGCAGATAGGAGGATATTATGAATTTAAAAGGAAGAAGCTTTTTAACCCTGAAGGATTATACACCGGAAGAAATTGAATATTTACTTGAACTTGCAGCAGACTTAAAGCAAAAAAAGAAACAAGGGATAACCGGCAATAGTTTAAAGGGTAAGAATATTGCACTAATATTTGAAAAACCCTCTACTAGAACCCGCTGCGCTTTTACAATTGGGTGTATTGATGAGGGCGGACATCCTGAATATTTAAGCAAGGATGATATTCAGCTAGGCCATAAGGAAAGTGTAGAGGATACTGCCAGAGTACTGGGCAGAATGTTTGATGGCATTGAGTTTAGAGGCTTTCAACAAGAAACTGTAGAAAAATTAGCAAAGTACAGTGGAGTTCCGGTATGGAACGGACTTACAGATGCAGATCATCCAACACAGATTCTTGCTGATTTCTTGACATTAAAAGAACAGTTTGGTAAGCTTAAAGGATTAAAGCTTGTTTATGCTGGAGATGGACGCAATAATATGGCAAACAGCTTAATGATTGGTTCCTCCAAGATGGGTATTGATTTTACTATTTTGGCACCAAAATCCTTGTGGCCTGAGCAGGCATTGGTGGAGCAGTGCGAGGGATATGCTAAGGCTTCGGGATGTAAGATCGTAATCTCTGATGCTCTTGATGAGGTAGAAGGTGCGGATGCAGTATATACAGATGTCTGGTGCTCTATGGGAGAGGAAGATTTAGCGGCAGAGAGGATTGCATTATTAAAGCCCTATCAGGTAAATGATGAACTATTTGCCCGCACAAAGAAATCAGAGACTATTTTCCTGCATTGCTTGCCTGCAGTTAAGGGAAAAGAGGTAACAAAAGAGCTATTTGAACGCTTTGCGGATGTCGTATTTGATGAAGCGGAAAATCGTATGCATACAATTAAAGCAGTTATGGTTGCTACTTTAGGAAACTGCTAACCGGAGAGATTATCATGGATAGAATGAAGAAGCTGATTGAAGCACTTTCCTTAAAAATAAATGTCATAAATATCATAGTGGGAATTGCTTTCATGCTAGCTTTGATTTTGATTTTTTTAGAGCCGGATAATAAGTTTGCCTTACTAAGTGCATGTATAGCAGGAGGTTTTATAAATATATTGAACGGGCTCAAGATCTGGAAGGACCCAAAGCGAAAAACAATGGGTTTATCCTATTTTATGATGGGAATTATCATTATCGTTCTTGGTTTTATTTTATTCGATTTTAGTAAGCACTAAAAGGAGCTTAGTGATGTATCAGGAAAAGATTGTTTTATGTGCCAGCAGTGCATATAATAAGAAATTCTTTATTAATGAAGATTTCAGCATGCTGCCTGAGCAAATCAAGCAGGAGCTAAAAATCATGTGTGTATTATTTACTGAGGATATAGGAGGTATTCTATCCCTGGAATTTGAAGAGGATGGAACTTTATTATTTAAGGTTGAGGCTGACGAGGGAGATTACCTTTACGATGAAATCGGCAGTGCATTAAAGATAAAACAGCTGCAGAAGGAAAAGGCGGAGTTAATGGAGGCATTGGAGCTCTATTATAGGGTGTTCTTCCTGGGTGAAGATGCCACAAAGCTATTATAGGAAGTACTTCCTGTTTCTCTGGCATTCGTTTTAAGCTGCTTAAAGCAATTTGTTGTCTGAATTGTATATAAAAGAAAGGCGCAGGTGCTCGTATGTTATTAGTTATCGATGTGGGAAATACAAATATTACCTTGGGTGTATTTGAGGAGGTTAATTTAAGAACAACCTTCAGACTAACTACAGTTATGCCCAGGACTTCTGATGAATATGGTTTAATCATATGTGACCTACTGAAGTCAAAAAATATTAATACCAAAGATATCAAAGCTGTAACAATAGCATCTGTAGTCCCTAAGATAATGTATTCACTGACCTCCGGTATCGTTAAATATCTTTCAATCACGCCTCTTATCGTCGGTATAGGTACGAAAACCGGTATCAAAATAACCACCACCAATCCCAAGGAGCTTGGAGCGGATAGAGTTGTGGATGCAGTAGCCGCATATGAAATATATGGCGGACCTGTACTGGTAATCGATTTTGGTACAGCAATTACCTATGATCTCATAACGGAAGACGGTTCCTTTATAGCAGGTGTTACAAGCCCTGGACTTCGTATAGCGGCAAATGCACTCTGGACTCAGACAGCGAAGCTACCTGAGATAGAAATTGCCATGCCGGATACAATACTCGCTAAGGATACGGTAAGCAGCATGCAGTCAGGCCTTGTATTCGGTTGTATCGGACAGACAGAATACATCATTAAACGTATGCTGAAAGAAGCTAACATTGATAAATGCAGAGTAATCGCTACGGGAGGTCTCGGCAAAATCATTTCGGATGCAACAGATTTAATTGAGATATATGATGTCAACCTAACCTTAAAGGGCTTGAAGATCATTACGGATAAGAATAGAAGCCGTTCGTAATATACATCCTAAGCATATAGGAAGAACAATTAGTACAGTCATTAATAATAATGATCTGTATTAAAAGAAGGGGACAGAGTTTAATATAACAAGTTGGAGATTGAATGGAAAATGAGCTTTAAAATCGGCAATGTTAAACTAAAAGGAAATTTAATTCTGGGACCAATGGCAGGAGTAACTGACCTGCCATTTCGTTTATTATGTAAAGAAAAAGGAGCTGACCTTGTCTATACCGAGATGGTTAGTGCCAAAGGAGTACAATATAACAATAAAAATACGGAAAGCTTAATTCAAATTGCTGAGGAGGAGCGTCCGGCAGCACTCCAGCTTTTTGGTGCAGATCCTGATATATTAAGTAATACAGCAAAGAGACTGGAACACCGTAATTTTGATATCCTTGATATTAATATGGGATGCCCTGTTCCCAAGGTTGTTAATAACAATGAAGGCTCCGCTTTGATGAAAAATCCGCAGTTAATTGCTGAAATTGTCCGTAAGGTATCGAAAGATTACAGTAAACCGGTTACTGTTAAGATTCGAAAAGGCTTTAACGATGATTGTATTAACGCGGTAGAGGTGGCTAAGCTTGCGGAGGAAAATGGTGCTGCAGCAATTGCCGTACATGCAAGAACAAGAGAGCAATTTTATAGTGGAAAAGCAGATTGGGACATTATAAGAAGAGTTAAGGAGGCAGTTAAAGTTCCTGTGATCGGAAGCGGTGATATCTTTACTCCTGAGGATGCAAAGAGAATGTTACAGGAGACAAATTGTGATGCGATCATGCTGGCAAGAGGAACTAGAGGTAATCCTTGGATCTTTGAGCAGATAAAGGCATATTTGGAAGAAGGACAGATACTTCCAAAGCCTGAATTTGAAGAAGTAAAAGACATAATAATTAGGCATGCTATGCTATCTATAGATTTTAAGGGTGAATTTACCGGTATACGCGAGATGAGAAAGCATGTGGCCTGGTATACAACAGGATATCCCGGTTCTGCGAAGCTAAGAAACAGGGTAAATGAAATTGAGAATATGAAAGACCTGTATCAATTGTTGGAGGATTACCAGACAATGATTGAAAAATAACCAAACAATACACTCGAAATAGAAATAACTTATATAATACTAACAAATATTTAAAAATTAAATAAAATAGGTTGCTTTTTTTGAGATTTAAGTTATAGTATATTTACATGAAAGACAAATGTATGCCATACAAGAACATAATTGGAGGAATTGAAATGGGTAAATTAAGAGTAGGTATCCTTGGTGGAACCGGAATGGTTGGACAGCGTTTTATTTCCTTATTGGAAAATCATCCCTGGTTTGAAGTAGTAACGATCGCAGCAAGTCCGAGAAGCGCCGGAAAAACATATGAAGAAGCAGTGGGAAGCCGCTGGAAGATGTCTACACCGATGCCGGAGAATGTAAAGAAGCTGATTGTAAAGAATGTAAATGATGTAGCCGAGGTTAGTGCAAGCGTTGATTTTGTTTTTAGCGCAGTTGACATGACTAAGGATGAGATAAAGGCGATTGAAGAAGCATATGCGAAAGCAGAGACACCGGTTGTTTCCAATAACAGTGCTCACAGATGGACACCTGATGTTCCGATGGTAGTACCGGAGCTCAATCCAGAACACCTTGACGTAATTGCAGCACAGAGAGAACGCCTTGGTACGAAGAAAGGTTTTATTGTAGTAAAACCGAACTGCTCTATCCAGAGTTATACCCCTGCACTGCATGCACTTAGAGAGTTCGGACCGAAGCTCGTTGTTGCAACAACCTATCAGGCAATTTCTGGTGCGGGTAAGAATTTTGCGGACTGGCCGGAAATGGTGGATAATGTTATTCCATATATCGGTGGTGAGGAAGAGAAGAGTGAGCAGGAACCGCTTCGTATCTGGGGTAAAGTTGTTGATGGTAAGATTGTAAAGGCGCAGAGTCCTGTCATTACAACGCAGTGTATTCGTGTTCCTGTAACAGATGGTCATACAGCTGCAGTATTTGTAAACTTTGAGAAGAAGCCTACAAAGGAAGAAATTCTAAAGGCATGGGCAGAATTTAAAGGACTTCCCCAAGAACTCAATTTACCAAGTGCACCGAAGCAGTTTATTAAGTATTTTGAGGAAGACAATCGTCCTCAGGCAAAGCTTGACCGTGACTATGAGAATGGAATGGGAGTTTGCTTCGGAAGACTTCGTGAAGACGTTGTATTTGATTATAAATTTGTTGGACTTTCACATAATACGGTTCGCGGTGCAGCAGGTGGCGGCGTTCTGATAGCAGAGCTTTTGAAAGCACAGGGTTATATTACTGCTAAATAAGTTTATGAAATAGGAAGAGCAAACCGATTGTGGAATGCTCTTCCTTTACTTTGATTATGTTTACTTATCTTCAAATAAGAAGCGTATAAATTCTATTACATTCTCTTCATGTTGAGAATTACCTACTATTCCAAGAATGTAGGGATCTGTGTTATCAGCGTTGTTCTTATATAGCTTGGTATTGGTAAGGTAAATGCCATAGGCATTTTTTTCTGCGTCATCCTCAGTTCCAGACATATAGAATTGATCAGTTAAGGAGCTGTATACATCAGTAGGAAGCTTATCCGAGAGCTTACTGAAAAAACCGTTATAGGAATACGCATTAAATTGTGATTCCGGTGCTATGATAACATCTATCTCTTTGGCAGACACATAGGTTATAAGTGCTTCCTTCATAGACATAGAATACTGGTTTTGTGTATCGTCTTGAAATACATAATTGGTATTAAACTCAATAATTTCCTTCTTGGGGTCGAGTTTTAGTCTCTCTGAGAATTCAGTACTATACTCATTAAGAACCTCATTGTCAATCGAATTATTGATCATAGCAGCATAGAATTGTGTAGAAGCAGCCGGATGCAGAAGGCCATATATAAAATAGGCTGCAAGAGCCAGAGCAACTACAACAAGTATTATCGGTAATCTATAATATTCCCAGATGTAATCTATTTTATCTTTAAGCTTCATTTCACGAAGCTTTTCTTTTTCTGTTTGTTTTTTTCTGGGCTGATAAATCAGAGCATCATCATCCAGTCTGGTTTGTTTCTGCATAGTAAGACCTCACTTTTTACATTATATTATCTAAATCCCCATCTACCTTTGCTATAGTTTAACACAATTATAGGCTAAAAAAAAGAAACTAAATATAAAATAAATCTAAAACTAATATGGTTTAAAACTACATACTTAATACAAAGCCGGAAATAAATATAAATAAGTGATACGAAAAAGCGATACTTTCTTATACATCACTTTATTACAGACATTATCACTTTCGCATACTTTTATTACCCTTTTTGCTGTTTTCATTATTCATAGTATATTTAAAAAATATGGTAATGTCAATCTGAGCATTAATTATACACTAATTTTAGACAGCATTTTTGTGATTATTTCAGGACTAGTTTATGGTTGAAATGCCAATAAAGGTATAATATAATATTCTTTGAGAGTATAGATATAAGGAGGAAATATAAGGATGAAATACGGTTTTTTTGATGACACAAACAGGGAATACGTAATAACGACACCGACGACACCATATCCATGGATCAATTATTTAGGCTCCCAGGAGTATTTTTCATTAATCTCAAATACTGCCGGTGGGTATAGCTTTTATAAGGATGCTAAATTAAGGAGAATAACCCGTTATCGGTATAACAATGTTCCGCTCGATTTAGGCGGCGGTAAGTATTATTATGTTAATGATGAAGGTGATGTATGGTCACCGGGTTGGGCACCGGTTAGGAAGGAGCTTGACAAATACGAATGCAGACACGGAATGGGTTATACCAAAATAAGTGGTGCAAGGGGAGGCATCGAGACCGAAGTTACATATTTTGTACCTTTGAATACAAATGCAGAGATACATAAAGTAGTGATAAAGAATACTTCAGGTAAGAAAAAGCAGATTAAGCTGTTTTCCTTCGTTGAATGGTGCTTATGGAACGCACTTGATGACATGACGAATTTCCAGAGAAATTTCAACACAGGTGAAGTAGAGATTAAAGATTCTGTTATTTATCACAAGACAGAATATAAGGAAAGACGTGATCATTACGCATTCTTTTCGGTAAATGCTCCTCTCGCAGGCTTTGATTCTGACAGAGAAAGCTTTATGGGAACCTATAACGGCTTTAATAATCCTGAGGTTGTACTTTCAGGAAAGCCTAATAATTCCGTAGCCGATGGCTGGCATCCGATTGCATCCCATTGTCTGGCAGTAGATTTAGAACCGGGTGAAACGAAGGATTTTATTTTCTTATTGGGATATGTGGAAAATGCTTTTGAAGATAAGTGGGAAAGCAAGAATGTCATTAATAAAAAGAAAGCAGAAGAAATGATTGCAAAGTTTTCAACAACAGAGGCTGTAGATAAGGCCTTTGATGAGTTGAAGCAATCCTGGGAGCTGCTATTATCAAAATATACTGTTAACTCAGCAGACGATAAATTAAATCGCCAGGTAAATATCTGGAATCAATATCAATGTATGGTTACCTTCAACCTGTCAAGAAGTGCTTCCTACTTTGAATCTGGCATTGGTAGAGGAATGGGCTTCCGTGATTCCAATCAGGACTTACTAGGATTTATCCATCAGATTCCGGATCGTGCAAGAGAAAGAATTATAGATCTTGCATCTACTCAATTAGAAGATGGCGGGGCATATCACCAATATCAACCGCTTACTAAAAAAGGTAACGATGAAATCGGCGGTAATTTTAATGATGACCCGTTGTGGTTAGTACTTGCAGTTGTTACTTACATAAAGGAGACAGGGGACTTCTGCATATTAGATATTATGACACCTTATGATAATGATGAAACGAAGAGCACTCCGCTTTCTGATCATTTAAAGCGTTCTATCGACCATGTAATCAATAATGTTGGTCCTCACGGACTTCCGCTAATCGGAAGAGCTGACTGGAACGATTGTCTGAACTTAAACTGCTTCTCTACAGAGCCGGGTGAATCCTTCCAGACTTCCACCAGCAAGGATGGTAAGGTTGCTGAATCTGTTATGATTGCAGGTATGTTCTGCTATATCGGAGAAGAATATGTAAGGCTGATGGAGAAAACAGGCAATCACAAAGAAGCAGAACGTGTGACGAAGGAAGTAGCTAGTATGCGTGATCTCACCATGAAGTATGGCTGGGATGGTTCCTGGTTCCTGCGTGCTTATGATGATTATGGTAAGAAAATTGGTAGTGAGGAATGCGAAGAGGGCAAGATATTCATTGAATCACAAGGTCTTTGCATCATGGGCAATTGTGGTGTTGAGGATGGAAAGGCTATTCAAGCTCTGGATGCTGTGGAAGAACGTCTTGGTACCAAATACGGTCTTGTGCTTCAAAATCCGGCTTTTACAAAATATTATGTAGAGTATGGTGAAATCTCTACCTATCCTGCCGGTTATAAGGAAAATGCTGGTATCTTCTGTCACAATAATGCATGGATCATGTGTGCAGAGGCTTTGATGGGCAGAGGCGATAAAGCATTTGATTATTATACAAGAATAGCGCCTGCTTATACCGAGGAATATTCTGAAATCCATCGTATGGAACCCTATGTATACTCCCAGATGGTTGCAGGAAAGGATGCAGGACGTCACGGTGAAGCGAAGAATTCGTGGTTAACAGGAACTGCATCATGGAATTTCGTGGCAATTTCTCAATACATCCTTGGAATTAAGGCGGATTACGAGGGCTTACAGGTAGATCCTTCTATTCCGAAGGCATGGGATGGTTATAGCGTAACCCGTGAGTTCAGAGGAGACAAATATAAGATATCCATCAAGAACCCAAATCATGTATCTCAGGGTGTTATTAAGATGATCGTAGACGGCGAAGAGGTAAAAGGTAATATTATTCCTGTAGCCGGAGATAAACTGGAGCATGAGGTTGAAGTTATATTAGGATAGATCATTTAATAGGATAAGAGGATGTCTCTAAAGTTTAAGACTTACTAATTTAAACAATATAGAGAGAAACAATAGTTTCTGATCTATGTTGAAAGAAATTAGTCTGCTTGAAGCTAGAGACATTCTCTTTTTATTTAGTAATTTATCCTTTTACATAATTTACATAAATGTAGCAATTTCGACAAATGTATGTCATAATAAGGAATAGACCATTTTGATTTTGGAGTTCCTATAATAAATCTCGCATTTATGATATAATTGCTTGTTTATATGTGATCGATATGATATAAATATATGTAAATATATGGATAGTATTGATCAACGAATTAGAAGAAAGGATGAGCATACTATGAAGAATACATTTAAATTACTTTATGGGATACTTATATTTCTTGCGGCAGAGGCAATACAATTGTTTTCTATTATTATATTAAAGATGGTATACGGTGTATATGTTGGATTTTGTCTCGGCGGTAATGCATCAAACAACAATGTATACAGAGGTGTGATAGATGAAGCAATCTCACACAATGTCTTATATATGATATCGACGATAGGAGTTTGTGTTTGTGGTATAGCATTTTTCTTCTGGTTCAAATACGAGACGAATGGAGAATTTGGAAGTAATGTTGGCTGTATAATGAATGCAAAACCCATCTCCCTTTTGATTTTTATGGGGATTGGCTGCCAGTTCCTCTTTAACGGATTAGTTAATATATTTCTAAAATATTTAAGCAAGTTATATATTGATTATAAAGTAGAGATGGATAAGTTGACGAAGGGTAATACCGTAATTGTAATACTTCTCTTGGTTGTTATTGCTCCGATAACGGAGGAACTTATATTTCGTGGTGTTTTACTGCATTATGCACGAAAGTACATAAAGTTTTGTGGAGCTAACCTATTTCAAGCCTTTCTATTTGGATTATACCACTGGAATATACTTCAGGGACTTTATGCAGCAGTAATGGGACTTTTGCTTGGTTATATCTGCTACAAATTTAAAACAGTAATGGCATCAATTATCCTGCACGTAATCATTAATGCAAGTGCAATATTGGTTAATTTATTCTCTGACTATTATATCAATTATATAATCTTTATTTTCGCGGGTGGAGCTATATTGTTTATTACATTCAACCGTATCAAAAAATTGAATTTATTGTACGCATACGTGACAGATGCAAAATAACTACAGATAATATTTACTTGAAGAAAAATAGCTAAGAAAGAATAGCTTTTATCAATTCTTTATTATTATATTGCAATTTAAGAAAAGATACGTTAGTATAAGAATACAATTAAATAGCAGTAGAGAATTGATACAGAGGGTTTAAGTATCTAGTCAGAAGAAATCTACCGCACTCGTAAATGAGGCAGCAAGAATATATTTTTGATTTGATATGCTCTGTTATAAATACTTTTACATGGGTTTACTGTTGGCATGAGGCAACGGTAAATCGGTAACAATATTAATATCTTAAGCTAAGTTGGTCTTGACCGAAAAACAGTCGCGGCAGGAACTAAAAAGAGGCCTTTTGTTTTGTTGTTTATATCCATCTTTTTAGGGTTAATCGTATAAAATCACGCTGACGCGATGAAGCATGTCCCAAGGACTGCTCATTTGAGTCAGCGTTTTTTAGCTTTTGCCTTCACTTAGCCACTGTTGTTACAAGTAAGAACACTGTTATTTAAGAGTAAATAATAAAGTAGCGAGTTGTAAAAAGGTTGCCGTGTAAAACACGCGCAGAATGGAGGAAATGATGAGTACAACAACTAACTTTCGCACCTTAAGGATGGTGCAGCTGGCACTTTTTGTTGCCATAATAATTTTGATGGCATTTACACCAATCGGCTATATCAAGACAATCGGAGTTGAAATCACCTTGATTGTAGTTCCCGTAACGGTAGGTGCAATTGTACTTGGGCCGGCAGGCGGCGCAATATTAGGAGGAGTTTTTGGTATCACGAGCTTTATCCAATGCTTTGGTATGAGTCCTTTTGGTGCGGCACTCCTTGATATTAGCCCGGTAAGCACATTTGTTTTATGTATGGTCCCTCGTATTTTGATGGGATGGCTGACAGGACTGATTTTCCGGGCCGCTAAAAAGATCAATATTAATTTGTCCTATGCAATAGCCAGTCTCATAGGTCCTTTGCTTAATACTGTCCTTTTTATGATCACCTTAATACTTTTCTTTTATCGAACGGAATTTATTCAAGGCTTTGTAGAGCAGTCAGGTACAGATAATATATTTGCATTTTTCATAGCTTTTGTTGGAATAAACGGCCTAGTGGAAGCGATAGCATGCTTTATTCTGGGTACTGCAGTTGCGAAAGCGATTGATATAGTTGCAAGAAGATTAGGTGCACAGTAATAAGACATAGATACACTAGAAAATCAATAGTCAATAGTATATGCTGTGTATACAATTAATTAAACTATATAGTTTTGCTTTTACCTAAATAAAGTAAAGAATAAAAATAGTAAAATAATAGTAAAGTGGTGTCAGAAATAATAATAAAGTGGTGTCAGAAAACCTATTGACATAACCTATATTAGTATGTTACAATACATTGGCTGTGAGTATTGTGAAGCAATGTTCACAGGGAAAAAGAAGAGAATCCATCTCTCACCCATAACGTAAGTCATTACTGTGAACGGGTCAATGCAATTATAATCGAATATTATTTCTTAATGAGATAATTATATGATTGAGCTTGAAGGTGGATATTCTTTATCCACCTTTTTTTTGACAAGGGAATTGGCGAGCCTAATTTTCTTGTAATTGCATTTATTATATAAGCGTATAGGCGAAGCAGGTGCCAGTATGATAGGTAGTCAATTTCTTACCTGCGTTTATATAAAATGTACGTAGAAAGATATAGCGTGGGAATTTAATGAATTGTAACAGAATGATTTATAACCTTATGGAGGTGCAGTACTATTAGCGATTTAATGATTAATGAACAAATCAGGGATAAGGAAGTGCGCCTGATTGGTGAAAACGGAGAGCAGTTGGGTATTATGTCGGCCAAGGATGCAATGAAATTGGCAAAAGAAGCTAATCTGGATCTGGTTAAAATTGCTCCGACAGCGAAACCGCCGGTTTGCAAGATTATCGATTACGGTAAATACAGATATGAGCTGGCAAGAAAAGAAAAAGAAGCTAAGAAGAAGCAGAAAGTAACCGATGTGAAAGAAATTCGTCTATCTCCTAATATTGATGATAACGATTTAAATACCAAGGCGAATCAGGCTCGTAAGTTTATCACTCATGGTGATAAGGTTAAGGTGGCATTACGTTTTCGAGGCAGAGAGATGGCACATACAGCAGCCTCTAAGGTAATCCTAGATGATTTCTTTGCTAAGCTTAGCGATATAGCAATTATCGAAAAACCGGCAAAGCTCGAAGGAAGAAATATGATTATGTTCTTATCAGAAAAACGTTAAAATACTAAATATGACAGTATTTCGGAAGGAAGCAGGTAAAACTGTTTCACCGGCTGTATTAATTATTAAGGAGGAAATAACATGCCAAAATTAAAAACAAGCAGAGCAGCAGCGAAGCGTTTCAAAGAAACAGGTACAGGAAAACTGAAAAGAAGCAAGGCTTATAAAAGACATATCTTAACAAAGAAATCCGCTAAAAGAAAAAGAAATCTCAGAAAAGCAGCTATGACGGATTCAACTAATATCAAGAACATGAAGAAAATCTTACCATATCTGTAAGAGATTGATTATAAGGAGGAATAGAACATGGCAAGAATTAAAGGCGGATTGAACGCAAAGAAAAGACATAACAGAGTATTAAAACTGGCTAAGGGTTATAGAGGTGCCAGATCAAAACAATATAGAGTAGCAAAGCAGTCAGTAATGAGAGCTTTAACATCTTCCTTCGCAGGTAGAAAAGAGAGAAAGAGACAATTCAGACAGTTATGGATTGCTCGTATCAATGCTGCAGCAAGAATGAATGGTTTATCCTACAGTAAATTAATGCATGGATTAAAGCTGGCTAATATAGATATCAACAGAAAGATGCTTTCTGATATGGCTATCAATGATGCACAGGGCTTTACTGCATTAGCTGAGATGGCTAAATCTAAACTGGCTTAAATTTATAATTCAATATTATAATATTGCTTATATCGAATAGCGCTTATATAAAATAGCTGAAGAAGTTATTTTATATAAGCTTTTTTTATTCTATACCAGGAAAGCATTTTTATCTATAAAGTTTAAAATTATTGCTTACTATGAACTAATAAGTCCACCTGCCAGGATGTGTACTCATTTGTCAGGATTTGATTTGGTTTATAACTGTGCTTGGTGCAAGAATTTCGCATACTATAAATTTTCGCTTAAGCATATATAATATTGTAGTAATTAATACGCAGAAAGGATCAATTATAAAATCAAAGATTTTAAATCGACAAATTTCTGCGCTGCGCAAATTCGCAGGTTTTTGGCACAAACTAATTCATAGGTTAGGTATGTAAAGTGAAAGATGTCCTGACTTTCACTTTATGAATTGTCTCGTAAAACGAGTCATAAATTAAGCATAGGAATGGAGTGAAATATGACAGCTGAAGAACGGGATAGAATAATAAGTGAAGATTATGCGGATCTCATTATTACATATAGCGGAGATGTCAGAAGTCTTGAGAAATTTAGCAATGATACGGTTAATATTATCAATTTTTTTAATGCAGTGGTGCATGTGCCTGTAAGTCAGATTACAGATAATATTATCGTTGAGATGGGATATTCTGTTATGCCGGCTCTTTTTGGTTTAATCAGTCAGGCAAGTATAGAAGCTTCAGGAATTACCAGGCTCCGAAGTATTCCGAATTTTAATCTACGGGGGCAGGGGGTATTAATTGGGGTTTTAGATTCGGGAATAGACTATACACATCCTGTTTTTCGGAATGCCGATAATACTACAAAAATTGTTTCCATCTGGGATCAGACGATTGTAAGTGATAATTTCCCGCAGCAGTACAATTATGGAACGGAGTATACGAGAGAGCAGATAAATGAAGCTTTACAAAGTAATGATCCATACAGCATAGTACCTTCTAGAGATGAGATAGGACATGGTACGATGATTGCTGGAGTAGCCGCAGGCAATGAAGTACCAGAAAGCGGTTTTTACGGTGTTGCACCTGATGCCGAATTAGTAGTAGTAAAATTAAAGCAAGCTAAGCAGTACTTAAGAAATTTTTATATTATCCCAGATGGTGTACCCTGCTATCAAGGAAATGATTTGATTTTTGCTTTGGATTATTTATATTCAGTTGCTAATAGTCAAAATAGACCCATGGCAATATGTATAGCACTTGGTACCAATCAATATGCCCATGACGGTAGGGGAACAGTGAGCAGCTATCTATCACTTAGGGCAGATGTCTTTGGTTTTGGTATTATTGTTGCAGCTGGGAATGAGGGAAATGCCAGAAGACATTATTATGGAAAAATTAATCCGGATATCGGTTATGACATGGTGGAACTATCCATAGGTGATAATGAACCGGGATTTTCCATGGAGATATGGTCCGGCTCTGTGAACTTATTATCAATAGATATACAGACACCAAGCGGAGAATATGTACCCAGAATTGTCTCATCCTTTGATGAGGCAAGAGTATTATCCTTTATCTTTGAACAGACAACAATTTATATTGACTATCAGATTGTTGAATCCCAGAGCGGTGATCAGTTGATATTAATGCGCTTTCGTAATCCTGCACCCGGAATATGGAGGCTAAAGGTATATGTAGGCGGGGATATCTATTCTGATTTTCATATATGGCTTCCTATGGAAGGCTTCATATCGGACAATACCTTTTTTGTACGTTCGAATCCCTATACAACGATATTAGGACTTGGAAATGCCCGTGCTCCAATTACGGTAACGGCTTATGATGTGGTTAATGACAGCTTATATATTGACGCCAGTAGAGGTTATACCAGAATTGGAGTAATTAAACCTGAATTTGCTGCGCCGGGTGTGAATATAATAAGCCCTGGTCTTAATCAGAATTATGTGGAGGTAACAGGAACCAGTGCAGCAGCTGCTCATACTGCAGGCGTAGCAGCAATGCTTCTGGAATGGGGAGTTGTAAGGGGGAATAAATCCTCCATGAATACAATTGATATGAAAGTATTTATGATCAGAGGTGCAAGGAGGAATGCTGATCTTAGATATCCAAATCAGGATTGGGGTTACGGAATATTGGATGTATTTAATATATTTGATATTCTTCGGATTGAAGTAGGATCAGAGTAAATGGCGGCAAAGGAGAGAACGTACAGCGATGACAGAGGAAGAAAGATTTAAGATCATTAGTGAGGATTATATTGATATAATAGTCGATTATAATGGTAATATGAAAATCCTTGATCGTTATCCAAACGCATCCTATCAAATTATGAATGATAGGTATGCTATCGTTTATATTCCGCAAGCTCAGCTCAGTGGGCGCAGTATCCGCCAATATGGTTATAGTGCTTTGCCTGCCTGTTTTGGTTTAAATAGTCAAAAAAGTCTAGAGGCATCAGGTATTACCCAGCTTCGTCGTATCCCCAGCTTTGATCTAAGGGGAGAAGGCGTTCTTATCGGAATTATCGATACAGGAATAGACTACACCAATCCAGTATTCCTTAAGCCGGATGGTACGAGTAAAATTGTAGCTATATGGGATCAGACAATTAATAGTGACAACTATCCTCAATCCTACTTTTTTGGTACACAATATCTAGCGGAGGAAATCAATCAAGCTTTACGAAGTGAAAATCCTCTTGAAATTGTACCTAGTATTGATGTAAACGGTCACGGGACAATGTTAGCTGGTATAGCAGCAGGTTCTGAGGTACCCGAAAGTGATTTTAGTGGTGTCGTCCCCGCCTCAGAACTGATAGTTGTAAAGCTAAAACAGGCAAAAGTGGCACTCAGAGAGTTCTTTGTCATCCCGCCTGATGTAGAATGTTATCAGGAAAATGATATTATGTGGGCGGCCCAGTATGTGATAGAAGTAGCAAGAAGGCTGCAGCGTCCGGTTGCAATCTGTATCGGACTTGGCTCTTCCCAGGGCTCTCATGATGGTCGAGGTGCATTAAGTTACTTACTGACTGTCGGCGCTGATTTTCCGGGAGTGGTAATTTCTATTGCAGCAGGTAATGAAGGAAGTGCTGCCAGGCATTTTTATAGTGAGATCACGAAAGAGATTGGATACACTACGGTGGAGTTAAATGTTGGAGAAAATGAACCGGGATTTTCTATGGAGATATGGGGCGCGGCACCGAATACGTATTCCATTGATATTCTGTCACCTACCGGTGAATACATACCTAGAATACCGGAAAGTTTATACGTTAACAGAGAGGTATCCTTTATATTTGAAAAGACCAGAATATCAATCGATTATCAAATGGTGGAGTCCTCTACCGGTGATCAGCTTATATTACTACGTTTTCATAATCCGACTGCAGGTATCTGGAGCCTTAAGGTTTATGAAAGAGGTGACTTAAATGGTACCTTCCATGTATGGCTTCCAATCAGCGGATTTGTGAAGGATGATACTTATTTTGTACAGTCAGATCCGTATACCACGATCACTTCACCGGGCAATTCTCCGGTGCCGATTACGGTAACCGCATATGCACCTGATAATAATGCTCTTTATCGGAGGGCCAGTAAAGGATATTCAAGAATTAATGTTATTAAACCGGAAATTGCAGCACCGGGGGTCAATATTCAGGCTCCAAACCTTCAGAAGGGGTTTACGAATATGACAGGAACAAGTGCCGCGGCTGCCCATACAGCAGGAGTTACTGCTATGCTTTTAGAATGGGCCATTGTACGAGGCAACTATCCTGGGGTGGATTCTATAGAAATTAAAAAATTCATTATCCGTGGTGCACAGCGCAATCCCAGAATTTCATATCCAAACCGTGACTGGGGTTTTGGTATACTGGATATTTATAATGTATACAACACACTGCGGGTAAGCACATGAAAAGTTGTGAACGGATCGCATTGATCTATGGTAGGTTAAAATACCATTAGAAGCTAAATTTTTATTGCAGGAATGGTACATATGAAGTATGATGATTATGTAATTTATTGATATTATTCATATATTTGGGAGGTTGACATGAGAAATAAATTATCGGGTGCTATATGGGGATTATTGTTTGTCATTATTGGAATTGGTTATGCAGGGAATGTATTATTTGATTGGGAATTTAATTTATTCTTTAATGGATTTTGGACACTTTTTATCATTATCCCATGCTTTATAGGAATGATTAAGAACGGTTTTGGTACAGGATCAACCATTGGGTTTTTCATTGGTGTACTCCTTCTTGCATCCTATTACATTAATGTGGATTATAGTGTATGGCAGTTAATTGTACCAGCAATATTAATACTCATTGGTGTCAGAATAATGTTTCGGAATGCCTTTCACAGAAAACCGAATTTTGATTATCAGGATTTTAACAGTGATAACTCACAAGGGCCATCCGGCTCGCAGGGTTCACAGGATAATTTCTCAGGTGCTACAAGAGGTGACTATAATGCTATATTCAGCGGTAATCGCGTTCATATAACAGATACCTTCATCGGGGCAAGTGCCAATGCAGTATTTGGCAGTGTTGTACTGGACTTAAGGGATGCAATAATACCCGGTAACGTAGAAATCAATGCCCAGGCAATATTTGGAGGTATTGAATTATATATTCCTAACGGAGTAAAGGTTAAAGTGAATAATATACCGGTATTTGGAGGAGTAAGTAATAAGGCTTTTAACAGTACCGACCCTGCTGCACCGACCATTTTTCTTAATTCAACCTGTATGTTTGGAGGTATTGATATTAAATGAATGATGTCCAAAGAATTATTAAATACTGCGCAACTGCTTTTGCAGTTCTATTAGCGGTTGGTATTATAATAGGGATTGTTAGTATTGCAATAGCTGTTGTTGACGGAGTATCCGGTGATAACATATCAATTGGGCACCAAAATAAAAAGACAATCGATTTTTCTAAGTCCTTTACCGAGCAGATAGAGAGTCTTGATATAGACAATGCCTCAGGGGAGCTTAAGATTGTACCCGGAGAGACATTTAAAGTAGAGGCTACAAAGGTTTCAGAGGATTTTGAGGCAAGGGTAAGCGAAGATGGTAAATTATCAATTTCAGAAGATAAAAAAGGCTTCCATTTCCTCTGGTTTAATTTTAACGGCTTTCATAGCTTGAATTCAAAGATTACAGTTTATATTCCGACTGATTTTATTGCAGAGGAAGCGAAGATTGATATAGGCGCTGGCAACGTATCTATAGAAGGACTGAAAGCAGGGTATTTATATATCAATGCCGGTGCTGGAAATATTAATGGGGATGTTTTAACAGCAAAGGATGTTAAGATTGACGGTGGGGTTGGTAATCTAGATCTTGATCAGGTAGACTTCGCTGATGCGGACATTGACTGCGGAGTCGGAAATCTTAATATCGAGGGAAAGCTTTTAGGAAAAACAAGAATTGACTGCGGTGTGGGTGAGGTGGAACTTAATCTTAACGGTAATACGAAGGACTATGGTTTTGATGTTGATTCCGGTATAGGTTCAGTCAGACTCAACGGTGAAAAATTGACAAAGTCAGAGCAATATAATCGGGGTGCGAATAACATAATTAAGGTTGACGGTGGCATAGGCAATGTTAGAATTAATATCAGTGATTAGATGTACTGTAGACTTATGTCAACAGATTTTTAGATAAAAGTAATAGAAAAGTAGTTGTAATTTTTGCATACTAATAATAAAATATGGTAGAATAAGATGGGGACGTTAATAGACTTTGAATAACGTCCCCATTTGGATGAAAAGAAATGAGGGTAATAATGAATAAGAAAAGCTTGCTTGGTTTGATTTTATTCGCAGGTATTATAATATCAGGTATGTTCTTCACAACCCAGATCATAATAAGTCAGAGCAAACAAACTGACATTGGTATGAAACAGGACAGGCTTATCAATAAAGACGGATTGAAGCAAGCAGCTTCTAATCAAAATAAATCAATTGGTGCAGATACAGGTAACGTTGCTGCAACAACACCCACGAAGGTTCCTTCTACTCTCGATGCTACAGAGAAGCAAATGCCAGGCTTAGCTGCGGATACAACGGCAGATAGCCTTTCACAAGAGCCTTGGCCTTCTATAGAATCAAATAATGCAAATGTTGTTGAGGATACCTTAACTGCTGATAAACCACAACTAATTTTAGACAGTAAGCAAGTGGATTATCAGTCTTATATACCAAAGATGCAGTATGATAAGGAACTTAAGGAGGCTTTAACTATTTCAAATCCTGATATAGATATTGATGCCGATGCCGCTGTTTTGTTTGATGCTGACACGAAGCAGGTTCTTTATTATAAAAATCCAGTCCAAGCGGTATTTCCGGCTAGTACGTTAAAGCTTCTTACCTCAATTGTAGCTCTTAACTACTGTGAGGAGGAGGAGCAGGTAACAATCGGAGATGAAATTACTATGATTGCTTCTGACTCAACTAGGGCATATTTAAAGAAGGGACAAAAGCTTACAATTAGAAATTTACTGGAGGGAATGCTTTTGCCTTCGGGTAACGATGCAGCCTACGCAGTTGCTGCATATGTCGGAAGAAAGTCCTTAAAGGACTTAAGAGCTTCTAAGGAACTTGCAATATCAGAATTTATACGACTTATGAATGAACAAGCGAAAGAGATCGGCGTAAAAAATTCCTGCTTTAAAACGCCCGATGGTTATGATGCAATTGGTCAGTATACGACTGCTTACGATATGGGATTAATCGGGATAGCAGCAACTCAGTATGATACTATAGTTGAGATAGCCGAAAAAAGTGCCTCCAGAAATATCTTTGTAAGTGGAGAGGATATTACCTGGAAGAATACGAATAAACTCATTACCAAGTATAGCGGACAATATTTTTCACCCGCAATCGGATTGAAAACTGGCACCAGTACGATGGCTGGAAGATGCCTCGTGTCTGCTGCAAGATTGGATGGAAAAGAGGTAGTATGTGCTATCATGGATTCAACATCTGCCGGTAGATGGGAAGATGCAATTGCTTTAATGAAGTATGGACTTGATTGATGGAAAAGGGGATATGGATATGGATCAAAATAATAATGAACCAAAACAGGAGAAAGAAGACATTACTAAGCTAGAGCAACCGTCAGGGGCAGTCCCCCAGAACCAGAGTCAGAGCCAGTATGGAGGACCTTATCAGAACCAGAGTCAGAGCCAGTATGGAGGACCTTATCAGAATCAGAGTCAGGACCAATATGGAGGGCCTTATCAGAACCAGAGTCAGAACCAGTTTGGAGGGCCTTATCAGAACCAACTGCAGAATCAATATGGAGGGCCTTATCGATATCGTCCTCAGAAGCAATATGATGAGTATTATTCAAGAGATGCGAAAAGAACGATCAGTCATGCCGGCATGGCTCTTTTTCTACTGGCGGTGGCTTTAATCGTGTCGCAATCAGTAATTGACTCATTAGTTAGTATTACTATCCCTTCAGTAGTAAAATCGGATTGGTATATATGGGCTCTCACTGCTTTGACATTAATCGGCATTAGTTTTCCTTTGTATTATCTTTTTATGAAGAAAATACCGGATTCACCAAAGGGTGAAGTTGTAAGACTGAAGCCGCTAAGATTTATAAAGATTTTTTTTATCTGTATGTCTGCTATGTATATAACTAATATATTAAGTTCAATTCTTACTTTTATGATTGCTTTGTTAAAGGGAGAAACTGAGCTGATTAACCCGGCAGCTGAGGCAATTTTAAACAGTAATCTGTTATTATCGCTACTCTATGCAGCTGTTGTGGCACCTGTTATTGAAGAACTAATTTTCCGCAAAATATTATTAGATAAGCTACGGAGATTTGGGGATATACCTGCCATAGTAATGACAGGTATTGCCTTTGGATTATTTCATATGAATCTATCACAATTCTTCTATGCAGCAGTAATTGGAGTTATCTTTGCGTACGTTACGATTAAGACAAATACTGTAAGATATGCGATACTGCTACATATGATGATCAATTTTTTATCTACCGTGGTAGCAACCTTTATATCAGATAAAAATTTAATAGGTGTCGTTTTTCTAAATATTTGGATATTAGGCTCTATCGCAACAGGAATTATTTTGTTCTTTATGAATTTAAAGAAAATAAAGTTTGATAAAGCGAATTTACCTTTGAGAGTATCGAATTATTTCTTGAATGTAGGGGTTATTCTATATACTCTGGTATGCCTTATCATGATTGCAGCAATTACGTTGGCAAAAGGATAAAAGCAAGTAACGGCCTGCGGTACTATGCTAAATTAATGGCAACGTACTGCTGTGCCGGAGGCAGTTACCATAAGCATACCATTATTAGACCCTAATACCTCATAATCAATATCAACACCTACAATTGCATCAGCACCTAATTGATATGCTCTCTGCTGCATTTCCTGCATAGCCTGCTCACGGGCACGGATTAGCTCATCCTCATAGGTGCTGGAACGGCCGCCGAAAAAATTAGATAAGCCTGCAGTAAAGTCCTTTACAAAATCAACTCCTGATATTACTTCTCCGAATACGATACCAAGATAATCTGTAATTTGTTTTCCGTCTACGGAAGGTGTTGTAGTTATAATCATTTTCTTTTCCTCCTAAATTGTAATTTGTTATAAGATTAAGTAATATTTAATTGTAACATATTTGCATTGGCTTAAATAGTACATAAAAACTTTAAAACATAGTTGCTATTTGTATTATTATAGCTTCTCTTAGTTTTGATCAACATTATATTGACTTTTTTATAGGATTTAGCTCTATTATAACACCATGTATTAATTGTTAAAAAAGCTGATTTTAACATTGCCGCTGCTTAAGTCGGCATATATACTTCTGGTTCCAGCACGATCGACATCCATATGCTCTTTATACTTTTTATTTCCTACCTGAATGGATCCGTAAGAGGTGTCTAAATTAAGGGAATAATCTGCTTTAGGGCCAATCAGGCTTAAATTCACATCGCCATAGCTGTTTTTAGCATCAATATCTTTAATATCTGATTTATTTACTGTTAAGTTGCCACTACTTAAGCCAGCATCTAGTTTATCGGCCTTAATTTCTTCACAAATAACATCACCGTAGGAATTGTTCAATTGTAGGTTAGAACATATAATTCCACCTAATTCTGCTTTGCCACTAGACATTGATATATCAATCTTGTCATAAGCTATGTCTTTGAGAAGCATTGTGCTACCGGTATTAATATTATCAAAATCCGAATCTCCGTAGGAATTAGTAAATTTCAGATTACCAACCTCAAAATCATCAATCGTACTGTTCCCAGAGGATAATTTAATCTTCGCATTATTGGATGCTGCTTTCCTAATTGTCAGATCACCATAGGATACCGTAACCTTCATATCACCTGCTACAAAGCCGGATAATTCTACATTACCGGAGGAGTTTTTTATGGATAGGTTACTAAGGTCAGCGTTATCAGGAAGATAGACTTTAATCGTATTATCTAATTTAAAATTAATGGAATAGGAATTAGGTATCGAATCACCGTCATCAAAGTGCAATTTGCCATCGGTCAACGAATAATCCGGTTCCTCATCCCAGTATAGATAATCAATTTCCACAGAATAATGATCCGAGGGTATTAGTTCTACTTTTGCAATTGAAGTATTGATATCAATGTGTGTAATCTTATCTATTGCATCTTCAATGTTGAATTCCTTTGCAGCTTCTTTCCTAAGAATAATGGCTCCGGGTCCTGTAATACATCCACCAAGCAGCATTCCAGGTAGTAGGAATAATAGGGGTGTAGCAATTGTACGTTTCATATTTAATCTCATAATTCACCTCTTTTCTGAACTGAATTTGGTGCATACGTGATTGTATGCATGGAGTAGGCTATTACCATAATATAACTTTGCATTGGTCTTCTGTCAAGGGAGCTATGCCTTTATGCGTGAACAAACTTATTCAAAGGGCAGACATGTTATGCTGTTGTCAAGAAAGAAGGTAAGAATATAATAATTAACATATTTATATTAAAAATTATTGGATAAAAGAACAAGTATACGATATGATAGAATAGTGACAAAATTTGATTGACATTTGAAAGGAGTTTTGTAAATGAATAACTTTACTTTTTATAGCCCTACCTATTTTGCATTTGGTAAAAAGACAGAGGATGAGGCAGGACACTATGTAAAACGCTTTGGCGGAAGCAGGGTACTCATTCATTACGGTTCCGGTTCTGTGATACGTTCCGGACTTTTAGATCGCGTTAAAGCATCCTTAGAACGGGAAAGCATTCCCTTTATAGAGCTGGGCGGAGTACAGCCCAATCCAAGAAGCGGTCTTGTATATGAAGGAATTGCACTTTGTAAGAAGGAAAATATTGATTTTATCCTTGCAGTTGGTGGCGGAAGCGTAATCGACTCTGCAAAGGCTATTGCTGCCGGAGTAAAATATGAAGGAGACTTCTGGGATTTCTATGAAGGGAAAACGGTAACGGAGGCACTTAAGGTAGGTACAGTACTTACGATAGCAGCAGCAGGCAGCGAAGGTTCAGGTGATACTGTTATAACCAGAGAAGAAGGAATGTTAAAAAGAGGTGCAAGTGGTGAGGTGTTAAGACCAGTATTTTCTATCCTCAATCCTGAACTTACAATGACACTGCCTTCCTATCAGACAGCAGCAGGAGCAACTGATATTATGGCACATGTTTTTGAACGCTACTTTACAAATACAAAGGAAGTAGAAATAACCGACCGTCTCTGTGAAGCAGTACTATTGACCATGATAAAGGAGGTTCCGAGAGTAATTGCAGATCCAGGTAATTATGAAGCCAGGGCGAATATTATGTGGGCAGGTATGGTTGCCCATAATAACCTTGTTGGGGTAGGACGTGCTCAGGATTGGTCCAGTCATCAAATTGAACATGAATTATCTGCATTATACGATGTTGCTCATGGTGCAGGTCTTGCGGTTGTATTTCCTGCATGGATGACTTATGTTATGAAGCAGGATATCAGTCGTTTTGCACAGCTGGCAGTTCGTTTATGGGGAGTGAATATGAACTTCGCCAATCCGGAGGAAACAGCAAAGGAAGGAATTAATCGCTTAAAGCAGTTTTTAACCTCAATCGGAATGCCCGTAAGTTTTAAAGAGTTAGGAGCAAAAGAAGAGGATATTGAAAAAATGGTAGAAAAGCTTGGTCTGGGTGAAAAGGGCACTATCGGTGGATTTGTAAAGTTGTCCGGTAAGGATGTAGATCAAATCTACAGACTTGCTCTGTAATTTATCGACGTATAATTCGAATCAGTAATTTTATAAAGGTACTACGGGAATCATCCTGAAACAATACACTCTTGGTAAGAGTTGGATTATCAGTAATAATGCAGTCCACGCCCACCGATTTCATGCGTTCTATCTCACTGACGCTGTTGACGGTCCAGGCGTGGACTTCTTTGCCGTTACGGTGAGCATTTTCTACAATCTGCCTGTTAATATAGCGAGAACGGATACTGAAGAAATCTACATTCATATTGTAAAAGTTGCCATAAGCATATTTGATAATCAGCCCTGTTCGTAGTTCCTCATCCAACTGCTTAATTTTCACCAAAGTTTTATAATCAGAGGAGCTGATTAAGCAGGAATTTTCAAAATCATAATCTTTAATTAATTCTACAAGATTTTCTTCAAATTCGGGCCCTTTGTTTGAAGATTTTACTTCGATATTTAATTTAATCTTGCCTTTACAGTAATTTAGGACTTCTTCTAAGGTAGGAATTCTCGTATACATAAAATCCTTACTAAACCAGGAGCCGGCGTCTAAATCTGTTAATTCGCTTAAACTAGTTGATCCGATTTTCTTATTAACACCGGCAGTTCGTTTCAGACTGCTATCATGCATTAATACTAGAACACCGTCCTTTGTTTGCCTAATATCTATTTCTGCGTAATCAGATCTTGCTATGATTGCATTTTCCAGAGCAGGAAGAGTGTTTTCAGGGGCAACATGGGAATTACCGCGATGTGAGGATACTTGAATTCCGGAGAGGGCTTCCTGTAAGAAGGAGGAATCATTACGTACTGTAAAATAAGCATTCACCAGTCCTGCAAGTAAAATTAAAATAATAAATCCATTTGCATTACGGGGCGACTTTTTGAGTATAGGTTGTTTTGCAGGCTCCTCCTTCGCAATAATGAAGGAAGAAGTTTTATCTTTTACTTTATTATATTTTGCATAGAAGGAATTGACTAAATTAAAGTTCGCTAAAAAAGCCGTTAACAGAAAGAGAATAAGAAGGATACTGTTAATCCGTGGATATACTGACAAAAAGACAGTGACAACCATAGTCTTCCTCACTGAAAGTATAATGAAGATACCAGCAATTAGAAGTATAACGTAATAACATAATAAGTAACCGAAGGTCAAGAGCAGATTATGACGAAACATTCTTTTAAGAATTTGAATACCATGTCCCTTTAATCTTTTCTTGGAAAGCTCTATGACAGCCATAAAGTTGTGACCTTCCTCTAGCAGTAGATGGACTACAAACATTCCTTTATATGAGATTAGAGAAATTATTGTAAAAAACAGTAGCAGAAATATTTTAAAAAAGGCCAGATCTGCACGATTAGGGAAATTCATTCTGGACTGAAGAATAATCACCACAAGGACAGGCAGATTCATAGAAAGAAAAAGTGGGATGGTAAATAACGAATAGGAAATATAGCGTATGTGAAAGTAATATTTCAATTTCTGGAAGCTGATTGACATAAGATTTATAAGGCTTATTTTCTCATGCTCTTTTTCACTGTAGCAGAAGTATATTATGGTAATTAACTGGTATAGCAAGAAATATGAAAATAGTACAATCATAATAATTAAAAAAATAAGTGTGGTAGGAGTAGTAAGATATGATAAAACATTTTCAGAGGTGATATAGCTTTGTCCCCATATTTGTATAGTAACTTCAATTCCCAAGTTAAGGATAGGAAGAATAAACAATAGAAATAAAATCAGGAAGGTTAATTCTATCAAGAATAGACTGCGGTTATGGGTATTTATGAGATTACGAACGCATCGGGTAATTTTATTCATAAACATCGTCCTTATCTTAATTAATGTCTATATTAACTTTTATGCTAAATATGATTCGATAGACACAGAATATATAAAATATGTATGTAACATAGTATTAGCTGGAAAGGTTTATTCTATAAAGGAAAAATAAACAAGGAAGTTTAATGATACTATAAGGCTAATATAAAATCATACTATTAATCTATAAATACGCAGTAAAAGATATAAATCATAATTTGGTTTGGATTAATCCTTATCATTATATTAACATAAATAAATGCAATTGTATATTTGATATATGCAATTAAATTTATTTCTTAATCTCCTTAAGATATCATAAAAAATAAGCATGGGTAAAATATAAGAAAATATTGAATAATTTAACAGTTATGATAAAATGAATTAATTCCTGTATTTTCTATTAACATTAGAAAATACAGGATATGTATATACGATGAGAAGGATAATATCAGGTGATTAAGACACTCAATATTTTAATGAGTAAAGCGGATAAATGGAAAGGAGTTATATTTTGACTGAATTATTAGTGAAGCTCTTTATCAAAAATAATACCAATGTAGACAACCAGAAGGTGAGAACTGCTTATGGTATATTATCAAGTATTGTTGGCATTATCTGCAATATATTTCTCTTTGGAATAAAGTTGACGGTTGGTATGGTAATTAACAGTATTTCTGTTATGGCTGATGCATTTAATAATTTATCTGATGCGGCCTCCTCAGTAATCAGTTTTATCGGGGTTAAGCTTGCGGGAAGACCAGCTGATAAAGAGCATCCCTTTGGGCATGGTAGATTTGAATATATATCAGCTCTCGCTGTAGCTTTTTTAATTCTTCAAGTAGGATTTAGCCTGTTTCAAAGCTCCTTCAAGAAAGTACTGCACCCGGAGGAAATTACTTTCAATCCCATTTTGGTAGGAATCCTATGTGTATCAGTTCTTGTTAAGGTGTGGATGATGCTTTTTAATCGTAAGCTTGGAAGACGGATTAGATCAACAGTTATGCTGGCTACCTCGGCTGATTCCATGGGAGACGTCATTGTTACTTCTGCAACTGTAATATCTGCTGTTGTAGCAGGTCTTTCTGGACTTAAGATAGATGGGTATATGGGTGTCGTTGTATCAGTGTTTGTTATGCTTGCAGGCTTTAGAATAGCGAAGGAGACTTTGGAGCCATTACTTGGGCAGGCTGTGGAACGGGAGGTCTATGAAAAGATAACAAATATTGTGGAAAGCTATGAGGGAATAGTCGGTACTCATGATCTTATCATTCACAATTATGGGCCAACCCGCAGTATGGCAACGATTCATGCGGAGGTGCCAAATAATATCAACTTTGAGAAAGCACATGAAATGATTGATAGTATCGAGAGAGATGTCATGGAGAAGCTAGATTTATTCTTAGTAATACACATGGATCCGATTGAGGTAAATGATGAGATGGTACTAGAGAAAAAGAAGTTGATACTTGGCATCATTAAGGAGCTTGAGGAAAAGGCAACGATACATGATTTTAGGATTGTAAACGGAGAACATCAGATAAACCTAATCTTTGATCTGGTGCTGCCGTATTCCTATACAAAAGAGGCTGAACAAAAGCTCCTCTCAAGAATTGTAGAAGAGATTAGAAATAACGATGCTAGATATCAGTGTATCATAACTATGGAAAACAGCTTCATTGCCGAGAAATAAGGAGGACTTACTGAATGGTGATTGATTTTCATACACATATATTTCCAGATAAGATTGCAGCAAAAACTGTAGAAAAGCTGGAAGAGGTAGGCTCTGTCAAGGCTTATATAGATGGTACTTTACAGGGACTTAAAGAATCCATGAGGGAGAGTAATGTTACATTATCGGTGGTATTGCCTGTGGTGACAAGACCCTCCCAGTTTGATACAGTGAATTCCTTTGCCGCAGCGATAAACGGAAAGGATGGAATTATATCCTTTGGCGGCATCCATCCGGATACTGAGGATTACTATCTAAAGCTTAAGGAGATAAAGAAAATGGGGCTTGCAGGAATTAAGCTGCATCCCGATTATCAGGAGACCTTTATTGATGACCCCAGGATGATACGCATCATTCGATATGCAACTGAGTTGGATTTGATGGTAATCATTCATGCAGGGTTAGATATCGGCTTACCGGATCCGATTCATTGTCCGCCTAAGAGAACTGCGGCTATGCTGAGCCAGATCGAGAAGGAAGATGCTAGAATTATACTGGCGCATATGGGCGGCTATGATATGTGGGAGGAGGTTGAGGAATACATAGTAGGCAAAAACGTGTGGCTTGATACCGGTTACGTACTTGGTCATATATCTGACGAACAGTTTGTAAGAATAGTTGAAAATCACGGTGCCGACAGGGTGTTGTTTGCATCGGATTCACCTTGGGGCGGACAGAAAGAAGCTTTGGAGAAAATAAGAAAGCTTGATTTAAACGTAGATGTATTAGACAGAATTTTATACAAAAATGCGCAGGAGCTGCTAGGTAATGTTATATAATACATAGCAATATTTCGGTACAAAAGAAAATGCTTCATAAGCAATGATTTATAAGCAATCATAAAGTACTTTTTGAAATTTGGGTTGGCAGCTGACAGGTAAGCATAAATCATAGGAGCCTTTCCCTGTAGTACATAAGGGAGTTTATACTGCTATATTCCTGATCAGTATAATAATAATATTAATTGGAATAATAAAGTTTATATATTAGTAATTGGTAGAAAGGTAACGACAAACTGGAAAGATACTAGGCCACCTAAGGCGACTCATGGAACTGGTGTGGGAAAAGGTGGTAGTAAAAAAAGGGTAGTAAAAAAATACAAGAAAAATAAAAATAGTTCTTGAAAAATGGATTCTGATAGGTTATAATATCATTCGTGGCTGACATCTGGAAGTCAAAAAAAGAATAAATTGGGCTATCGCCAAACGGTAAGGCACTGGACTCTGACTCCAGCATCTCAAGGTTCGAATCCTTGTAGCCCAGGTCAAAATAAAAATGAAGTCGTGAGACTTCATTTTTTGCTTGTCCTAAACTGGAGATCTTAGCTCTTGCAACCTCTAGTTGACACAATTCAACTGATACTTGGTGGATATAATAGGAGAATACATATATCATCACTCTTGGAGGTGAATAGATGACATTAGGTTCAAAAATACAAAAATTAAGAAAATCCAGATCATTATCGCAGGAAGCCTTTGCTGATATAATGAATGTCAGCAGACAATCAGTATCAAAATGGGAATTAGATCAGACCTACCCCGAAATTAATAAGCTGATTGAAATAGCAGATTATTTTGGTGTCTCATTGGATGATTTGCTACGAGATAATGCTGATTCTACAGAAAGTATTCAATGTATGAATAAGGAACAGGCATCACAGACTGAAGTTCCAGATAAGGGATACGAGGAGAATGGCAATATAACTAATAACAATAGTAATATAATCCCAGTTAAAGGGAAAGCACTATTATTTCTTGCTATACTATTTGTCTTTATCTTATATGGGTCTTTAACGGGAAACTATAATGCGTTGATCGCTTATATTTCTTCATCAGCTGCTGTCGTTTTCGTACGGGCCTTGAAGGTAAAAATAAATAAGTAGCTGTCGTATTTTCAATATTGATTTTAATAAAGTATTTGATTAGCCTTTGAACTTGGTAATCCGATACTTTATTTTTGTATTCAGAAGAATATATTGCAAAAGCTCTTATAACCAGAAGGCTATCACTAAAAACCGTAAAGTATTTTTGCAAATCCAAGTTCGTCAAATAGCAGAAAATGACCGAGAAACAAAAATAAAACATAAATTATGGGTTCAATTTTAAAGTGATTTACAGACGAGTTAATCCGTCCCTGTATACAGAAGATTAGCTTAAATAGTAAATATCCTATCAAAGCACCAAGCGTATTCAACACAATATCATCAATATCCGTTTGCCTAAAGTTAAATAACTGGCTGATTTCAATCAATAATGAGAAGGAGAGACCGGAAAGCACAATAGATGCAGGTTTGTTCGTATTAGGCCAAATCAAAGGCACCAGAAAGCCAAAAGGCATCAATAACAGGATGTTTAATAGATATGCTACAGTATCAATATGCCTCGAAAAGGGCAATAAATTAATCTGATGGCTATTCATTTCAATACCATACCGATGTAAATCAAATAGCGTACCTATACCTGTAAAATAGAATACAAAGAAAATATAAACGGCGAAGGCTAATATCATAAAAAAGTGCCATTTGCTTACTGTGATTTTCTTATGTTTATATATCTGGCTCAAAATCAAAAATGTAACTAAGAAGGGTAATAGGACTGTTAAAAATTCATAGCATTTTAAAAATAAATATTCCATTATATATTCTCACTTTCTTTATGTTCAGGATAGATGGGCGGACAAAAACTTTTCGTAAAAAAATATCTCCTCTAAAATATCAATTATAACGAGAAGAGCTATCTTGGGATTAATATTCTGTTATCTTATTCATAAATAAGTCCTAAGAAATTATTAATATTTTCTTAATTTGGTGATTGTGAAACTCATTAATTGTGTTTTGGCAAAGTAACCTATTATAATTGTAATGATGCTTTACAAAAGCTTTATTTTGTAACTTAGGCATGCTACAGTGTAACATATACGTATACATATTGCGCAGGGATCAGTAACGATTATAATGGGCTAAGAGGTGTTGGAAATGAGAGTATTTAAGTATCATAACTGTAATTTGGAAGAAAACAGAATTGATTTATACTACAATGAGCTGGATCAGGAAACAGATACTATTATAAAGTTCTTAGATTTATATAATAAGACTCTCTTAGGAAGAAATGAAGACGAGACACGTTTGATTCAAGCAAGTGACATATACTACTGTGAAATTGTTGATCGCAAATGCTTTTCTTATCTGAAAGATTCGATCTGGCAGTTAGATGTATCACTTCAAATACTTTTAAATCAATTTAGCAGTATTGGATTTGTAAGGACAAGCAAATCAATGGTGGTAAATATTTACAAAATCGATAGACTAAAATCGGATCTTAACATGAAGGTAAATATAGTCTTAGATAATGGAGAAATTGTTGTACTCAACCGCACCTACAGAAATCAATTTTATAAGTATTTGGAGAAAATGAGAGAGGAGAAAAAGTAAATGCAGATTATAAACAGGAAAAATTTTACATCTATTGTTTGTACGGTTTATACACTGATTTCACTAGGTAAAATCATAATGGAAACAATACAGGGATATAAAGATCCCTTTTATGTGGAGAATTTTATCACAATGTTTATTATATCATTTTTTGCAACACTGGTGCTGGGTCTCCATTATTATCTGCAAAATGTGCCTTTAACGATTGTTATTTTGGGACAATACCTGTTTTTACTTGGAATTATTATGTTAAGTTTATGGATACAAAGCCATTTTCAAAGTCTGGAGCCTACAGCCTATAATGATATGTTTTGGTCATTCTCCATTCCTTATATTATATTGGCATTTATTTATTATGTAACTTTTTTGCTTCAAATGAGAAAAGCAAATAAGACAATAGAAGAAATTAAAAAAGACGGAGGTAAAAGGGATGAACAGTAAAAGGAAGGAAGCCAAAGGAATACACTATTTAAATTTTGCATTGTATGCTTTTGCGGGACTGGGGATAGAGGCTTTATATGCATACTTCTTAGAGCCGGCGATCTATGGATGCACAATGGAGGAATGGAATGTAATGCAGTCCATCAGCCACTGGATATTGACCTGTATTACTTGGGGGATAATAGCGTATTTATTAGTAAAATTAGCATATAAGAAATATAATTATAATATCTTTGAGAAGCGGGGAAAAATAAAGATATGGCAGTGGATTTTGACTGCAGTATGTGTGGCACTTGTATTAGTCAGTAATTATTTAGACTGGAATGGCTTTAAAGTATATAAAGAATTCCAAAGTAATGGAGTGGTGAAATTTATTTTTCAGTATATCTATTATTTATTTGAGACAGGTTTATTTATGCTGATTATAGTCTTCGGACAAAAGGCGTTTGATCAATGGCTTAAGAAAGAGAAGATACCCTTTGGCGCAGTTGTTGTGGCATTAACCTGGGGGTTGGCACATTGGTTGACAAAGGGGAGTCTTTGGGACGGTGTGTTCACGGCAGCTTGCGGCTTCTTTTTTGGGGTGGTTTATCTTCTTTTGAATAGAAATATAAAATGGACATACCTGGTACTGTGTATTATGTTTATATTCTAATTTACATACCTGTTATGAAAAATTGCAGGTTGAACTTTAGTTTTCATACTTGAATAAATCATAAGATATGCTATAATCATATAAATATACTATACATATATGAATACAATAGAATTATAAATATAATAATTACTCAAAGGTATAGTTTTGTTATTTGATTAAAACATTATATATAGTAAACTCAATCAAAAAGCATCAGGTTACTAAAAAGGAGCAGGCAATGGAATTTATCATGGATGAAGCACTGGATAAAAGAATAGTAGAGATCAAAGAAATAATCAGACAGGAAATACTTGTTTTTAAAGAAACCGGCCATAAGTTTTTGAATAAAGAGATAACAAGTGCGCAGTTTAAACCGGACTCAGGGGCTATGGGTGTCTATGCGCAGAGAAGCGGTAAGGAATTTATGCTTCGATTACGAGTGTTATCCGGCGTAATGGATTTAAAAACCTTAGCCTTCCTCCAGGATATTGTTAAGGAGTACGCATTAGATTTTATACATTTTACCACCCGTCAGACAGTGCAGCTTCATAATCTCCAATTTGATGATATGATATCCATTATGGAGAAATGCTTAGAGCAGGATATCATAACACGCGGAGGCGGTGGAAATTATCCTCGTAATGTTTCCTTATCCCCACTTTCGGGTGTTGAAGAGGGGGAAGCCTTTGACGTAACACCTTATGCGCTATTTGTTAATAAGTACTTTGTCTCTCAAATCCATACTTATAAGCTGCCAAGAAAGTTTAAGGTTGCTTTTTCTAATGGAGCACAGGATAGTGCCAATGCCACGATTGCAGACATAGGATTTTTAGCGGTGAATCACGAGGGAAATGAATATTTTAAAGTTTATATCGGTGGTAGTCTGGGCGTAAATGCAGAGCAAGCAATTCTCTACGATGAGCTGGTTGATCCTGGCGATGTATTATATCACATCGAAGCAGCGCTTAGCTTATTTAGAGAAGAAGGAGATTATGAGAATAAGAGTAAGGCAAGAATTCGCTATATTGTAAAGCGGCTGGGAAAGGAAGCTTTTCTAGAATGCTATAAGAAGCATCTGGAACAAATAAAAAAGACACAAGAACTGGAGATACAATTTAAGCAGATGCAGGAAGAGAGAGCGGAGGGTGCCGACTATGAGATACCGATGGAGACTGTAGCTGCGATCCCTCAAAAGCAAAAGCATCTTTATAGTGTAGAGATTCATCCTCAGGGCGGTATCCTCTATACAGATGCATTTCATAGAATACTTGCTTTTCTTAGTAGAGTAGATAATGTTCAGGTGCGTCTTAGTATGGAAGAAAGTATGGTGGTTCGTAATCTGACAGCGATACAGGCTGAAGAATTACTTGAGCTGACGAAAGATATCCGTATGACAACAAGATTGAACCGAAGTATCAGCTGTATCGGTGTTCCGATTTGTCAGATTGGAGTACAAAGCAGTCAGACTCTGCTTTCTGATCTTATTAATTATTTTAAAGAGAAGGGAATGACCGAGGATCTTCTGCCTTCCATAGCAATCTCCGGCTGCGTTAATTCCTGTGCAAGGCATCAGACCGGTAAAATTGGTTTCATGGGTAAGAAAAAGCGTGTGAAGGATACGATGGAGGATGTGTATTTACTTTATGTAGACGGAGAAACGAGTGAGAAGAACACGCGCCTTGCTAAGGAGTATGGGGACCTGCCAGCAAGTGATATCCCTGAATTTTTATTTAAGTTGGCACTTTGCTTAAAGGATAGACAGTTGGAATTTGAGCAGTATTTAATGGCATACGAAGAAGAATTTAATGCGCTTGTCAGCAAATATGTAGTTGTTTCATAGCTATTTTGATGGTATAGCATACTGAGGTATGCAGGCTGTATGGCATCTTGATGAGGGAGATTTTGTGTATTTTGATGGAAAGAATTTTGATATTAAGTATGATGTTGAAGAATAATGATTGATGAAAATTTGATAAAATAAGTACAATTCACTGTACTAATATTGTGCTGGTACCTATATTTAAGGAATTGCGATAGAATGAATAGATTTCATAGATAATAATTTTAAAAGGCAAGGTGGGAAACTGCCTTGCCTTTAACATAAAAACGCCCTAATCCTCAAGTTCGCCCTTTTTGGGTGAATACGGACCAGTAATTTCGATAATATTTCCATCGGGGTCTGTTAATTGAAAATAATAATACGGACATACATTTTTAATGTATTTGATGTCTGTCAATTTATCGCTTATCTCTAAATGCTTGATTCTTTCTCTTTCGTTTTCTAAATTTTCAGTCCAAAAATTAAAGACAAATTTGTGTGTATTTACCGCTTCTGAAATTGCTGGCAAATTATCAAATTCCTCTATATAATCTCCTTTATGCACAGTCAAATCGGGATTCATTACATCAAAGTAGGCGTTCATTATGGAAATATTATTTCCTTCAAATTCAAACTGTGCAAACCGTTGCATATTTTGAGCGCTCACCGACATTTCTAATAACTTCTCGTAGAATAAAATGGATTTATGAAAATCTTTAACAATCAAATAAATCGAACCTAAATGCATAGTACCTCCCCTTACCGCTTTTTTTAATTATCTGCTCTCACCTCATAATAATAGAATTTGATACTCCAATCCTAATGATATTTATCCTACCTGCCATAATTTATTATACCTGCAACAGAACATACGTTCAACATAAATTTTAAAAGTTTAGCTCTAGAATTATAATAGTTATTTTTGTTACAATATAGATAGGATTGAGTGACAAGGTTAAATAAAAGAAATACGGTAAACACAAGTGAATAATGGAGGTAATGAGATGAAATTTTGCTGGAGTACATTAGTAGTGAAGGATTTAGAGGAATCTTTGAAGTTCTATAAGGAAATTGTAGGACTTAGAGAAGACAGAAGATTAAAGGCGGGACAGGGAGTAGAAATTGTATTTTTAGGAGAAGGCGATACACTACTTGAATTAATGACCAGCCCGCAGCCTAGAGAAGTTAATATGGGAACAGATATCTCGTTAGGGTTTGAGGTAGAGTCTGTTGAGAAGAAGATAGCGGAACTAAAGGAAAGGGGAATTGCAATTCATAGCGGACCGTTTCAGCCTGCACCTAATGTGAAATTTTTCTATATGCTAGACCCAAATGGCCTCAAAATACAATTTGTGGAGAATCTAATGTAATTTACTTTAAAGCATAATTCATAACGACTAACGGTTTCGTTTAGCTATAAGAGTAGCTGATATACTCCCGGTTGCAGTAATTGGGGAGCATATCAGCTACCTTGCTAATCTAAATAGTTTTTCCTTAAGAAAAATCATCATCGATTTACACTCAAAATAATTAAAATATTTCCTGTACCACATCCAATGTCCAAAATCTTATCGGAAATTCGCTCCAGCATTCTAAATCAATAATATTTGATTACGCATTTTGTATAGAAATAGGATAAAATTTATCACTTTTGTACTTAAAGATATTTGAGTCAATATGAAGTTTTGAATGTTTATACAAGGGTAAGGTGATTTTTTCGACAGTATTATCAATAGTAAATTAAGATACTGCATGCTATAATTATAATATGGTAAAAATGGTGAAGATTGATATTGCTTTTATAAGCTGACGAACATTACTAACGAAGGAGTGTTGCAAATTCATGCGGTCTGAAAAGAAAGGTATTAATGTAGCACTGCAAAAGGATTATTTGAAAAAGCAAAAGGTAGACATAAAAGATAGTGAGGAAAGCTTCAGAAAGCTAACCCTTTTTATTCAGAATGCAATCATAATGCTTGATAGTAATGAAAATATTGTTAGCTGGAACAAGGCAGCAGAAGAAATGTTCGGATATACCTATAAAGAAGTCGTGGGGAAGAAACTTCATAGACTGATTACACCTCCGGAATATTTACTGAAAGCAGAAGAAGAGATACATAAATATAAATACATAGGGGAAAAGAAATGTATTAATAAATTATTAGAGATACAGGCACAGCGAAAGGATGGTTCCAGATTCTTTGCTGAAGTGTCTGTCTCTGCAATAAAGATTAAGGAAGAAATGTTTGCGGTAGGCATTGTAAGGGACATCTCGGAAAAAAGACAGATACATAAGAATTTACTGGATGCCATGGAGGCAGCAGAAGCAGCCAATCGGGCTAAAAGTCAATTTCTTGCAAATATGTCGCATGAAATTCGAACACCGATTGATGGCATCATCGGATTTTTGGATCTTCTGTCACAAACCCCACTAAGCCGGCAACAGGAGGATTATATTAAGGAAATTAAAACATCATCTGAAGCATTATTAATGCTGGTAAATGATTTGCTGGATTTTTCTAAGATAGAGGCAAACAAGCTGGAGCTGGAGCATACCCAGTTTAATCTGCGAAAAATAATAGAAGAGGTTATCTCATCCTTTTCGCTTAGAGCATATTCGAAGGGAATTGAACTATACGCAAAAATAGATAATCAACTCCCCCCCTTAGTAATTGGCGATCCGGGAAAAATTAGGCAGGTATTAGAAAATTTAATTGGTAATGCAGTAAAATTCACACATAAAGGTAAAGTTGTGATTACTGCGATGATAAACACAGATATAACAGATAGGCTAGAGGTTTATTTTAGCATTGCCGATACCGGAATAGGTATTTCCGAAAGGGAAAGAGTTAAGCTATTTATACCCTTTACCCAGGTAGATGTCTCTACCAATAGAAAATATGGCGGAACAGGCTTAGGCCTTTCAATCTGTGAAAAGCTCATTACAATGATGTCGGGAAAAATAAACGTTGTAAGTGAGCCAAATAAGGGGTCGACCTTCTCCTTTTATATCAAAATAGATAAATCGAAAGAGGAGGAGGAAGAAGTTAGTGTTAAAGAATATTTACGGGGGCTTACTATACTTATTATAGACCAAAGCAGTACGAATAGAGAGATTGTCAGATACTATCTTGAAAATGAGGGTTGTATCATAAGGGAAGCAGACAGCGGAGAAAACGCAATTCAAGTTTTACAGGAGGCAGTATTAAACGGTAACAAAATTAAGCTTGCACTCATTAATTATGATATCTCAGATCAAAATGGATTTGTTCTGGCCTCCAGAATAAAGGAGGATGAAAAGCTTGCTGATACAGTTATTAATCTATTTACCTATTATGTTAATCCCTGTGACAAAAAAACAGCAATCTTAAATGGCATCTCTAATTTTGTGATGAAGCCTGTCTTTAAAAATGATCTGATCCTCAGCCTGTTAATGGCTCTAGAGCTTTTAAAGGAAACAGAGAAGGATAAACAGAAAGAGACTGTTTTTCCTATCGCCTTACCGGAACTTCATAAGAATGTAAGAATACTGATTGCTGAAGATAATACAATCAATCAAAAATTAACTGCCTGCATACTGAATAAAGCGGGTCTTCCCTATGATATCGCTGAAAATGGTATGGATGCTATCAATGCAATCAAGGTAAATTATTATGATCTAATTCTAATGGATTGCCAGATGCCAATCTTAGATGGCTATGAGGCTACTAAGCAAATCAGGCTGTATGAAGCAGGCAGAAGCCATGTTACAATCATCGCGTTAACGGCTAACGCTCTTAAAAATGATATTGATAAATGCAAAGCCTCCGGTATGGATGATTATATTAGTAAACCCTTTAAGGTCAAGGATCTCCTGGAGCTTATATTTAAGTGGCTGGGTAAAGACGCTTCCCAGTCAGAAGGCGATAACGCAATTGAAAGTAAGGCAGAGCATAGAAACGACCCGATTCTAATTGATTTAGAAAAACTTGCTGCAGAGCTTCAGATGGAGCGCGAGGATGTCTTCGAGATATATAATGAATTTATGGAGATACTGCCCACTGCGCTTCAGTCAATACAGGCAGAAATAGATAACGGTAATTATGACGGAATAAGATTAAGAGCGCACTCAATTAAGGGAACAGCTGCTACACTACGTATCCTGCAGCTTATTTTACTTACAGCAAAAATGGAAGAGCAGGCAATGAACGAAAATATCCCGCAGTGCAGAGAAGTTTTAAAACAAATATACCATTATTATCATACGGAATTACATAAGCTATGTTATTAGGGAAATAATAAAATCAAGCTAATCAATAAAGTAGAAGGAATTTGATGTTGCATGCCGGCAAAATACATGATATATTATTAACAATTGCAAAACTTGTTTTTAAAAGGGAGTAGCTGCCGTAAAAGGTGATAAAGTCAACATACTGACCTGCAGGTCTGGCTTTATCGTGGCTAATTATAGTCAAGTGAGACTTTTAACACAATAAATATTCAACATGGACTTTCCTTGGAAGGGCTATGATGAACTTAATTTGTTGTGTTAAAAGTCTTTTTTGTTATGAATCAGGCAATTACAAAATGATATGGTTTTATCAATTGTATACACTAATACAACATGCCTGCCCTTTGAATACCTGCAGTTAATGAGTTTTGCAATCATCGATGTAATTCAAAGGATAGGTATGGGCGTTAGTATGAATTAGGAGGTTAATTAAATGACAGAATTTGTTAAAGCATTATTATTTGTTGTTGTAGCTGAGATGGGAGATAAGACCCAGCTTTTAGCTATGGCTATGGCGAGTAAGTACCGGGCAAGGCAGGTTATGCTTGGGGTATTGGTTGCTACAGTCTTTAATCATGCGTTAGCGGTAGCTTTGGGTAGCTACATCAGCACGGTAATACCAATGGATACAATTAAAATCGTAGCGGGAGTGGCATTTTTGGTTTTTGGTTTTTGGACCTTGAGAGGGGATAAGATTGACGAAGAGAATAAAAAGAAAAATAGATTTGGTCCGGTTACTACGGTAGCAATCGCTTTCTTCTTAGCGGAGATGGGGGACAAGACCCAGCTCATGACAATAGCAATTGCTGCGGACAGTAAAACGCCTATTTTTATTCTGATGGGGACTACTGCAGGTATGTTGGTTGCGGATGGAATAGGTATCATAGGCGGTGCTTTTATGAATAAATATGTACCGGAAAAATATATTAAATGGGGTGCAGGCTTGATATTCCTATTCTTCGGTACACTGACCATATATAACTCGATACCGGCTTGGCTGTTAAGTCCGATCTACATTATCCTTTATTTTATGGTGCTTGCTATTTGCATCTATCTGATTGGTGTGAAATTTACCTATAATGAGCAGACAGATAGTAAAAAGCTTTCTGAAGACAACGATTAGAAAGATTGGATATTTTATGTAGGAGTAGAATTACTTCAATAAAGCATAAGGCTCTTAAATATTTGGGGAATAAAGTAATAGCATTCATCTGTATGGGGAATAAATGAAACAGTTTAAACTGCTTGGAAATGCTTGCTAGTCTTATGCTTTATTGAAAACTATTATAAATTCTTCTATTGCCGTTTATCGGATTTTTTCTGATGCGTACAGGAAGAATTGATTACTTGGTCCTTCTGACTACTATGTAGCTTCAAAATTCGATCGATAATGCCCCTCTTCTGAGTTGGATTCATAGCTTTTAATGCATTTATGAACTCAAGGTCATCTAGTTCTTCGCTTGGAAGAGGATGATCTTTTTTCATTCTTATACCTCATTTCCATATTTATTGCAAATGTTACAATAATTGACAGTGACTATGCCAACATTATACTTAACATAGTACAGTTTGTCAATAACTAATATCATTTTATTTGACTAAATTATACAGTTTTGTTAATATCAGATTGAAAGGGAGTGTGTAATTGAATAAGAGAATTAAATTAATCAGAAAAAAACTTAATATGAGTCAGGGCAGCTTTGCTAAAAAGTTAGGTGTCACCGCGGCGGGCATTTCCAAAATTGAGAATGGAAAACGTAACCTGACTGAACAGATGCTTCTTATGATATGTAAGGAGTTTCATATAAATGAGAAATGGCTAAGATATGGGGAGGGTGACATCTTTAAGCAGGAATTGCCCGATAACATCGAACGGCTGGCAGAAAGATACCAGTTAGATGAGCTTGACCAGAGAATTATCTACGAATATATTAGTCTGGATGATAAGAGAAGACGAATTATCAAGGAATATATCTTAAAAGTCGCGTATGGCAGCAGTACGACCACAAATAATATACCCTCCATTCTGGTAGACGATAAGATCAGAGGAGATATCCCGATCTGCGCAGAAGGACCTATTAGGAATAATCTTCTGTAACAATAACATTATTGATAAACAATATTTGATGCTACACCATAATTAAAGTGATTATGAATAACTAAAACAAATAATCAGGAAGTAGATCTAAATTTACTTATGTTTTCCTGCTTTTGATATGGAGTTCTATGCTGGAAGTTTACTAGGAAATAATTCTATTATCTTTATAACTCACAAATCGGATAATAAAGATCACATTCGCAGTATTTCTTATTACATTTGGCATAATTGATGTATTCAAAACGGAACTTACTCTTTAGATCAAAATGTATGGTAGGCATCCAGATATTCTCAACATAATTCCAGATGGCCTCTAAGTTTTTAGAAGTAATCTCTTCAGGACGGTGGGGCCCCATATAGGTAAAGACACCGTATTTATGAGCTTTTACTGCTTTTAGCTTCATATCCTGAGCTAGGATGCTGTTCTGATTGACTTGTACAGAAGGCTGATAGTAGGTATACCCCGCAAAAGGCTCAGGTATCGAGGTAAACCCGATATAGACATCCTTGTCTACCGGATTTATGACCTCCGGGCGATGATGATAGAAGAAATCAACAGCATATTTATTCGCAAGCTGGTGTAATATATTATCGCTAACATTTATCTTATATTCAATTCCTGCTATATTAAAGGTAGGAAGTACTACAATAGAACGAAAAAAGATCAGACCCTCTCCAGCACAATTCATGAAATCAGCATTAAAGCGGTCCAGTATCTTTAGAGGAAAGGGATTACGCCGCCACTTAGCAGGTGTTGTATGATACTCCTCTTTAAATACCCGGTTATAGGTACGTTCGCTGCCGAAGGAGTATTTACAGGATATAAATTCAATATTATTACGGGCATTGATCAAATCCCCTAAGGACAGGGCTATTCTTCTTCGCCTTACATATTCCATAAGACCTGTAGCGGTAGCACCCTTCCAGATTCTAAGCAGATGAAATTTGGAGATATTCACATTCTCTGAGATACTATCCAGATTGATATCCTCCATTAAATGAGTCTCTATATATTCCGTTGTTTTCTTAATCAGCTCTAATAAATAATTATCCATAATCCACCCTGTCATGTTTAATATCCTTGTATTTCCATTATAGCATAGCAGATTTAATAAGAACAAGCAAAGAACTGCCTGTAGCGTAAGACCGCAATTTTTGTCCTGTATGCGTACCCATATCCGCAATTTTTGTCATGTTTTCAATGAATAAAATTGTATAATGAAACCATTGAAATCAATGTGAATTGTTGAAAAGCACAATTCGCATTACAAAGGGAAGAATAATGCATGATAGGTTGAAAAATCAAAGATTTTTCAATCGGCAAATTTGTGCGCTGCCCAAATTCGCAGATGTTGGCAGCAGATGGAAGGTTAATATGAATTGTTGAAAAGTTTAGAGAGGGGTAAAAAATGGATAGTAATCAACAAGCGGAACTAACCAGGCGTTATGAAGAAGCAACAGAAAGCTTTGTGGAAAAAATCAGAAAGGACCCGAACGTTATCGCAGTAATCCTCTGCGGAAGCTTATCCTATGATCAGGTATGGGAAAAAAGTGATATTGATATGGCGCTCGTAGTAAGAGATCAGGTACTAAAAAACGATTCCTTTTGTATTGTTGAGGACGATATTACGATTAATATTGTCAGTATTGTAACAAGAAGTGGATTTAAACGTTATCTGGAAGGCCTAAGCGGAGGTTCTATGATGCATTCCTTCTATGCGAAAGGGAAAATCATTTATACCACCGATGACAGTTTATATGAATATTTTGAAGAATTTAAGAATATAGGCAGTGATGATATTGCGATGACAGTACTCCTAGGTGCCTGTGAATTGTATTACTTCTATGAAAAATGCTTAAAGTGGATTAAAGTAAAGCAAAACCCTCTCTATGCTCAGTATTATTTATTAAAGGCGGCTGAAGTAATTGGCAGCATTGAGGTATGCATGAGCGGAGAGATTCCCACGAGAGAGGCTATCTTAAAGGCCTACGCTACAAAGCCGGAACTAATATCCATCTTTTACAGTGATGCAATGTCCCATCATTACAGTTATGTAGAAATCCTGCATGCAATCAGTGAAATCGATCATTATATCGAGCAGCACTTAGATATCATTAAGAAGCCGATTGTTGATTATATGTCCGATCATGAGATGAAGACAGTTACGATGATTAGTAAATATTTTAAAATAGAGAGCCATTTCATTATAGGGATACTGGAATATTTAACAGATAAAGGAGTAATCGCAAAGATATCACAGACAATCAGGATTACTCCGAAAAGTAAGCTCGCAATTGAAGAAATCGCTTTTCAATATATTAATTAAGAAATTGATTAGATAATTGCGAAACTATACTTTTGCTAATTGTGTACAATACTTACAATTACTGAGTTTCGCAACTATAAGAATCAGATAAAAGAAGGGAGTAATTCATATGTCCGTCCGTACTTCAATAGAGATATCAGGAGCAAAACAAAATAACCTTAAAAATGTTACAGTGGAAATTCCCCGTGATAAATTAACCGTTATCACCGGTGTGTCTGGGTCGGGTAAATCCTCGCTCGCATTTGATGTGATATACGGAGAGGGTCAGAGGCGCTTTCTTGATTCCATCTCTAACTTCGCAAAAAACCGCATCAGCCAGCTAAAAAAGGCAAAGGTTGATTATGTAAGAGGGCTTTCCCCTGTGATCGCCATTGAACAGAAGAAGGGAAATAACAATCCGCGCTCCACGGTTGGGACTGTCACGGATATCAATGATTATCTTAGGCTATTATACGCAACTGCGGGAACGGGAATATGTCCGGTATGTAATAGACCGTTAAAGCAGCTTTCCGCAGCCCAGATTGCTGAGCGTATCACATCCCTGCCGATCGGTACTGTGATTGAACTTCGAGCTCCCATCTATAAAATATATGGGGAAGATTATAATTATACCTTTCAGCAATATAGAGAGAAGGGATATAAAAATCTGCTGGTGGATGGTAAGCCCTTTTCCCTTTCTGATAAGAAGGAACTGGAGGAGACAAAGAACTATCATATTGAGCTTGTGATAGACCGTTTTACGATAAAGAAGGATTCCTATATTCAGGTAACCAAGTCAATTGAAGCAGCTATGCTGGCTCTTGAGGAGGATATCATGATTAAGGTAGAAATTATCGGTGAGAATATACCGGACTTTTATGAGAATTATGCCTGCCCGGAGCATCATATGTTTCTCTGTGATATGCAGTCTTTTCATTTTTCCTTCAATACACCGGCCGGTGCTTGTCATACCTGTATGGGAGTTGGTATGTCCTATGTAGTAGAACCCCGGTTTCTAGTAGTGGCACCCGATAAGAGCATTAATAAGGGAGCACTTAAAAATACGGTCTACAATATCACCAGTAAGGACAGCTACCGAAGTGTTATGATGTATAGCTTGTCTAAGAAATATGATTTTAGCCTGGAGGAACCCTTTAATGAGCTGCCGAACGAGATTCATGAGCTCCTGTTCTATGGAACGAAGGGGGAACTTGTTCTAATGCAGCAGCCTCCGGAGTCGAAGAAGAGAAACTGGATTGTCGGTCGTGAAGTGCCATTTCATGGATTTGTACATGAATTGGAGCATTGGTATCGGCAATACGTTCGTAAGAGCTCTACGGCTGAAGCCTTTGAGCCTGATTTTATCAAGGACTGTATGATTGAAAAGATCTGCCCGGAATGCGATGGGGCGAGGCTCAAAAAACAAAGACTCTATATTACCATTGGCGGGAAGAATATTGATGAACTGTGCAGAATGCAGCTTCCACAGCTACTAGAGTTTTTACAAACACAAACCTTTGAGACAGCGATCAAGGAGGTGGCAGAAACAATAATCAGAGAAATATCAAACCGTCTTACCTTATTAATTAATATCGGTCTTCATTATATCAGCTTAAATAGAAGAAGTGACAGCATCTCAGGTGGTGAAATGCAGCGAATCAAAATGTCCACACAAATCAGCAGTGAGCTGATGGGCATGCTTTATGTGATGGACGAACCCAGCATCGGACTGCATCCAAGAGATTCGGATAAAGTAATCGATACAATGAAGAAGCTGCGGGATATTGGCAACACAGTCATTGTAGTAGAGCATGATCTAGAGACGATTAAAAGTGCAGATCATATCATTGAAATCGGACCGGGACCCGGCATCCATGGCGGCAATGTTGTAGCGAGCGGAACAATTGAGGATATTATGAAGGAAAGCAGTTCTGCAACAGGGCAGTATTTATCCGGTAAGGCGAAAATTGAGGTACCAAAGCAACGAAGAAATCTGGGTGATCATTTTCTGTCTATCCAGGGAGCAAGGGAGAATAATTTAAAGGAAGTGGATCTTGACATTCCGCTTGGTGTATTTCTTTGTATAACCGGCGTATCAGGCTCCGGGAAGAGCTCCCTGATTAATGAGATACTCTATAAGCAATTAAAGATTGATAAGACCGGCGCGCGGATTGTTGCAGGAAAGCATGATTTTCTCTTTGGAGCAGATTTGATTAATAATGTTATAAATATCGATCAGACTCCGATTGGAAGGAACAGTAAATCGAATCCTGCAACCTATATCGGTATTTTTGATAAAATCCGTAATTTGTTTGCAGCGCAGCCTGAAGCAGAAGAAAAAGGCTATAGTGCACTTGATTTTAGTCTGACACATGCAAATGGGACCCGCTGTGAACATTGCTTTGGGGATGGAATTATTGTTACGAACCTGCAATTTATGTCGGATATCGAGACGATTTGCCCGATATGTAAGGGAATGCGCTACAGCGAGGAGGGACTTGAGATTAAGTATCGAGGTAAGAGCATTGCAGATATTTTGAATATGACAGTGGAAGAAGCACTGGATTTCTTTAAGGATAACGCTTATTTAAAGCACAAGCTTAAGATAATGCAGGAATTAGGACTTGGATATTTGTGTCTGGGACAGAGCTCTACTACGCTATCAGGCGGTGAAGCACAAAGAGTAAAGTTAGCTTATGAGCTTGCAAAGATTAAGAAGGGAGCCTCAAACCTCTATATACTCGATGAACCTACTACAGGTCTTCATATGTCAGATATCGCTAAGCTTCTGCTATGCTTAAATAAGCTGGTAGATCAGGGTCATTCTGTAATAGTAATAGAGCATAACCTAGAGGTAATCAAATCTGCCGATTATATAATAGATCTTGGACCGGAGGGTGGAGCACAGGGAGGATATATCGTTGCAGAGGGAACACCGGAACAGATTGTGAAGGTAAAGGAATCCTACACAGGTAGATATTTAAAGGAGCTTCTACCAAGTTCATTGTAGGTTAAATGAGTTCACTTCCTAATAAGTGAAATATTCATAAAGGGGCTTTTGCAAAATAGCCGAATAAGCTGTGGAGCAAAAGCTCCTTTTTATGCTCAAAATTAAAAATGCGGATTCCTTAGAATCCGCACAAATGGTATAATTAAGTTATGCGACTAACAAAACTAA
>JAEZTJ010000092.1 GCA_023421505.1 Bacillota bacterium | reverse complement strand
TCACTAGGTTGGCAAGGATCTACTGCCATGGAAGCTGAACCTGCTTAGTTTATAAAACACTAAAAAATGATATAGGGATAGTCTGCCCTTTTTGGCTACCCGAAAGGTTTTGTTTCATAGTAATCATATTTAATAAAAAATATAAGCTATACCAACTTTTATCTGGTATAGCCCATCACTTAAAAATAAAATTGTATCGTAGTTATTCCATGCATTCTATTTCGTAGTTTGTGTATGATTATCCTTTAAACCGAACACTGCTCTGGCACTCTCAGCCTGCGGATCATGCTTAATATGCTTAGCGTGGAAGGTGCCGTCTTCTTTCTTGTGATTTTTTGTACTTTTCATTTTATTTCCCATAATACCCTCCATCTGCCGCTTAAGCGGCATACAAATACTGAGCGAAAAGCACGCGTAGTGCTTTTTGCCGGTTGAAAAATGTACTTCTTTTCAACCTAACCTCCATACTTCTGTTAGGCAGCTAAATTTTGAAACGAAAAGCACGCATCATGCTTTTTGCCAGTTGAAAAAGAGTTTCGTAATTATCAAATAACAGATTTATATTTTTTATTATGTCATTTTTCTAATTTATCATTCATTAATTTCATTTTATTTGTGGGTCCTTATACATTCATTAAATGCATTTTATTTGAGGGTATTTATTAATTTCATTTTATTTGTGGTTTTATAGATTGATTTATCAGATATTAAAAATCCCTCACTTATTGGCTATAAAGACAGAAAAAGCCGGTTCAATTATTCCCACCGACTTTTTCTACTACTAAAAACTATGAAGAAAATCCTTTTCATTAATCGAATCACAAAAATCATTTATTTCTCGCTGTTCTCAGTAACCTCAATTTTTTTGATTTCCTTGGTTCTTATTTCTTTGCATATATCTTCGATAAATACTGATAACGGCTTCTGTCCTTCGTCTCCTAGGAAACGACTTCTTACTGATACAAGGCCCTCTTCCTCTTCCTTCTGTCCAACCACCAGCATATAAGGCACACGGTTAAGTCGGGTTTCTCTTATCTTGTAACCTATCTTCTCTGCTCTTTCGTCTACAGTGACAAGTACATTGTTCTTTTGCAGCTCTTCCTTTACTTTATTAGCATAGGCATGATATTTCTCAGAGATAGGAAGAACTCTAACCTGTTCAGGACAAAGCCAAGTCGGGAATAATCCAGCATATTTTTCAATCAGCCAAGCAAGCGTTCTTTCATAACAACCCATACTGGTTCTGTGGATAATATAGGGACGAACCTTATCTCCATTTTGATCTACATAATACATATCAAACTGCTCTGCTAAAATTGCATCCCATTGAACGGTTATCATTGTATCTTCTTTTCCATATACATTCTTTGCCTGAATATCTACCTTCGGTCCATAGAAAGCTGCTTCTCCTTCTGCTTCGGTGAAAGGAATATTCAGCTCATTTAATATATTCCGGATTCTATTCTGTGTTTCCTCCCATACTTCCTCTGTTCCGATATATTTGGCTTTATTATTTGGATCCCATTTAGACAAACGGTAAGTAACATCCTCCTCTACACCGAGCGTCTGCAGACAATATTTTGATAAAGCAAGGCAGCCTTTGAATTCTTCATCCATCTGATCCGGTCTTAAAATCAAGTGAGCCTCCGTGATCGTAAACTGGCGTACACGGGTTAAGCCATGCATCTCGCCTGAATCCTCGTTTCTAAAAAGGGTAGAGGTTTCACCATAGCGAATTGGCAGATCGCGGTAGGATTTCTGACTTGCCTTATAGATATAATACTGGAAAGGACAGGTCATCGGACGAAGGGCAAATACTTCCTTATCCTTATTTTCATCACCCAGTACAAACATACCGTCCTTATAATGATCCCAATGACCTGATATCTTATATAAATCACTCTTTGCCATCAAAGGCGTCTTAGTTCTTACATAGCCTCTCTTATCTTCTTCATCTTCAATCCATCTTTGCAATGTCTGAAGCATCTTTGCACCCTTTGGCATCATTAGCGGTAAGCCCTGTCCGATTACATCAACTGTTGTAAAAAGCTCCATTTCTCTACCTAATTTATTATGGTCTCGCTTTTTAATGTCTTCTAAATGAGCTAAGAATGCATCAAGATCAGCATTTTTGGTATAAGCTGTTCCGTATACTCTCGTGAGCATCTTATTTTTTTCTGAACCTCTCCAATAAGCACCGGAGGAGGATATGAGTTTAATCGCCTTAATCGCTTTTGTACTCATTAAATGAGGACCTGCACATAAATCAACAAAATCTCCCTGCTGATAGAAGGATAACTCTGCATCCACCGGAAGATCCTCTATTAATTCCACCTTATAAGGCTCTCCCCTTTTTTGCATCAGTTCAATGGCTTCTGCACGAGGTAACGTAAAGCGTACTAAGTCATCGCCTTCCTTTATAATCTTCTTCATTTCCTTCTCAAGCTCATCAAGAGCCGCGCGATCTAGAGAAGGCATGTCAAAATCATAATAAAAACCAGTATCGATAGATGGACCTATTGCTAACTTAGCCTCAGGATATAGCCTTTTTACGGCTTGTGCGAGTACATGGGAGGTTGTATGACGATAGGCAGCCTTACCTGCATCGTCATTAAAGGTTAATATGTTAAGACTGCTGTCCTTATCCACTACAGTCCGAAGATCTACTACCTTACCGTCGATTTCACCGGCGCATGCCATTCTGGCTAAGCCTTCACTTATGTCATTTGCTATTTCAAAAACTGTCATTGATTTGTCGTACTCTTTAAAAGAGCCGTCTTTTAGTGTTATTTTCATAGAAATCTCCTTTCAATTAATAAACTTTTTGGTGATTGCGAAATCATATCCTAAAACAATACGAATTCCAGTAATTGATCTTTATATGCTTATTATTTTGTATATCACCGGCTAAAATTGATATTATTTGCAAGGTAATTCCCTGCAATATAAAAAGCCCGTCTCTTTCGACCTGCTTTACTGCAATTCGAAAGGGACGAGCGTATGATTAACGTCGCGGTTCCACCCTTTTTGGCTTTTGACACCCACTTCATTCTGATTGATAACGGAATCACCGGGCCGGATTGGGGCCACTCAGAGGTAGTTTTCATATGCTGCCGTGATAAGATATTTACACCAAATCATATCTCTCTCTGTATCCATTCGCATATTACTCGTCTCATCAACGCTTTATACAAACAGCTCAATGATAAAATTGATCCGTTCATTGTTAGGTTTTATTATATCATTCCTGTTTCTAATGTCAAGAAAAATAACTTCATACATATTTTGAGTAGGAAAAATTACTTCATCTATATTTTATATATGTTATCCCGATGATAGTATGCTCTGATTCTGTCATTAACTTAAGTATGAAAATTCTTCAAAATTAGTTTCAGTTTTAAGTCAGTTTCATTTACTTATATTATTCAGCAATTTTATGTTTCTTTAAGTCTGTGCTACGAAGTTTTTTTTAGATATCTCTACTAATAATTACTTGTTCGCTTACATTATTCTATTTCAAATAGTCTTCGCTTCTACACCTTCGACCGGAGCATATCGTTATGTTCTGCATAGCATATTAGGATTACTTATGTTAAAATGGTATAAAATTGAAGCAAAAGAAGGAGATAAATAAAAATGAAATATAATTTAATTAATCATTTTCTATCAATACAGGTTGATGAATTTGGTGCAGAACTTACCTCTATTTATAATCTTTCTACAAATAAGGAATATTTATGGAATGCTGATCCAAGCTATTGGAAGAGACATTCTCCCATACTCTTCCCCTTTGTCGGATCTCTAAATAATAAATCCTTTCTATACCACGGGAAAATTTATAAAGCTTCCCAACATGGCTTTGCCAGGGATAAGAATTTTCATTTATTTAAGCAGACTGATAATGAATTATGGTTTTTTCTTGAAGCGGATGAAGATACCCTATCAAGCTATCCTTTCCTTTTTCGTCTCGAAATTGGCTACCAATTAAAGGATAAAACAATAACCGTATTCTGGAGGGTAATTAATCAGGATCAGAAAGAGATGTATTTTTCAATCGGTGCACATCCTGCTTTTCATTGTCCTCTTAATCCGCAAGAGAGTAATACAGCATACTTTATTCAATTTGATCAGCATAGGCCGCTGCATTATCTGCGTATTAACGATAGTGGTCTTGTTGTGAAAAAGGCTGTCGAGGAGCAAGCTCAGCTTATTACGAATCAGGGAGTGCTTCCCTATGATCCACACTTATTCGATCAGGATGCTTTGATTTTCGAAGGCAGCCAGTGTCAACAAATTTCCATATTAGATCCGCTAAAAAGGCCTTATATAACTGTCACCTTTCAAGCACCGCTCTTCGGCTTGTGGTCTCCTGCAGGTAAAAATGCTCCTTTTCTCTGTATTGAGCCTTGGTATGGCCGTTGTGATGCTGAAGCTTTTGAGGGGGCACTTCAGGAACGGGAGTGGGGAAATACTCTACAGGCTGGTGAAGTATTTGAGGCAGCTTATACAATTGATATAGACTGATTATCATTTATTGTATGTCGTAGTACAAGTACAAATTGACCTGAGCATATCCTTTATTCAAAATTTATATCTATTTAAAATACAACATATTAATAACCTACATTAGGCTAATGATGCTTTTGGGATTGCGCCTTATGATCAATTGGTAAATTTACTTATGGCTTTCTATAAATGAAATCCATAAGTGAATTCCAACTTTATCATTGAAGTCAGCAGGAAAGCGAAGCTTGAGTTAATAACTCAAAATCAGGTATCACCATACTATTTTCCAAATCCAATATTATCAAGCATTACTTTTCCATTCTTATTTTTGTCAAATTTGAAATCAATTTTAACTATAGAGGTGCTGTCAAAATCATTATTCATTTTTTGAAACTCTTTACAGGATAAACGCACTGTTTGGAAGCATAGTTTATAATCTTTTGTGTTCGTCAGAAATTGCAGCTTGAACAACATCACCGGTAAAGGCGGATATAATGTAATATAATCCTTACTATGTAATGAACTTATGTTTCCATGAGAATCTGTAAGCGAAACCACTGCGTCAAGATTATTGCTTTGTAAGCTTTCCTTCTTAATATCCATTATATCAAATTGAAGATATCCATCTAAAGCATTATATCTTGGTAAAGTAATGGAATAATCAGCTTCTTTTGTATCTTTCCATTCAAGAGAAAGAACATAATCATTAGCTGCCTTTGTTATGGGGTTTTTAACCTCTTTCCATTTGGACATATTTTTTGCATCTAATAAAACGGTATCTGCTATACCATATTTAGTATTAGAATCTTCATCAAAATCACATAACAATTCTAAGGAGGAATCTTGATAGCTCTGAATATATATGGTACTGGGCAAACCGCTTCGATCGGATTGATTATCCGTTATAAAGGATTTGTTTGTTTTGTCATTTTTTAACGTTATATCAAGAAATACTTTGGTATAAGCTTTCAAGATATTTCTCTGCTCACTTGCGGATAGCAGATTATTCGTATTCAAAAAGGGCTTTATTGGATAAGGAAGATCATATCTGCCCCATTTTGTATTAAATTGACCATGATTCGCTCCTGCAACATATACACATGCTTTTAGTAAATCACTATCTTTATGAAAGGTTATATTATGATATTGACTATAGCCCATAAAGCTTGATACATCATGGTCGTTGGAGCCTTGTATGAGAAGATAATTCAAATCATTTACTTGTACTGCATGCTGTGCAGGTTGATATTGATCATAGGTAGGAGCAATTGCAATTAAGGATTTTATATTAAAATTATAATCCCACTTTATATTACCATCATCCGGATAACAATCGTAATGATTGAATAGTGCAGCTGTTGCAACACTCTCGCCTCCTCTGGAATGACCGGCTAACGCTATATTAGAGAAATTCATTTTCTGATATAATCTACTTTTTTTATCATTATTATAGCTTTCTATCAATCGCATATTCTCTAATAAAAGGATTGCTCTGGCGTCATTTTCATTGCTAAGTCCAAAGTTTATATAGGTATTACAAAAAGCTTCATCTACCGATATAACCACATATCCATAGCTTGCAAGGTATTCACCAAGGTAATCATAACCTAAGTATGATTTTGTTGTCATAATATGATTTCCGTGTATTATAAACAGCACAGGAAAATTTTCACCCTGTGTTGGATACCATATCTTACCTGCTAACGGAACTTTGTCAATATCATACTTCCAATATAATCCCCTAAGCTTACTGGAGATTCCCTGATAATTATCTATATATGGTGTAAGGTCAGTAGTCTTTCGTGGTAAACCATCATCACGCTTTATACCATATTCGGTATGACTAACTGGCAGTTTCCCAAGCTCTAATAAATTTTGCTTCATTTCGGATAGATTATTCCTGGATTGATTACTTAGAGATAAATAGCTATTCCTATAATTGTCCTTATAACCTTCACCAAATAATAATACTCCAATCATAATGTTTAATATCACAGTTATACTAAGCGTTACGATAACTGGCACAGATCTTCTTTTACAACAAAAAAAGCTCCAGATACTTTTTGCGAAAAGTATTTCCATCGCAGTTATACCTATCGATATAAGTAGTATCAATGGCATGGACACCACATAGGAACCGGCATACATGGGTATAAAAATTGTCAATAATAACAGGATCGTATAGCTTGCCGATTTTACCCCCTTATGAAAGATAGGTTTCAAAACTAAAATTAAAATAATTCGTATGAGGTTAATAAATAGATAAGCCAGCCCAGTAAATAGAATAAAGCTTATAATTTTAGGTAATCCGGAATCAATAAAAAGACTTCCAATCATTATACTGCTATATAGATTAAATAACCAAATTTTACTCGACTCTGTATTAGAATAATTCTTTTCCCTAAAAGAACTCCAATTATTTTTTTGTCTAAAGAAAATTTCTTTTATTTTATGTAATATTCTCAATCAAACATCTCCTATATGTAAATAATTTATTTTAATAATTGCTTAACTATTTCGTTGTATTAATGGTATAAACACTTACAATTGCTAAGAATCACAATTACCTCAATAAACTATTTTATTAGTTAAATCTAAATAAAAATGATACACCTTATACGAAGCCTTAAGCTAATCGTAAAAGGTAAAAGGATCTACTAATATCCGAACGGATTTAATATAAGCCTAGATATGTATCCTGTCTGGAGAGTTTTTCACGCCACCTATGACGATGTACTTTACAGAATTAGTCTCACCTATAGAATAAAAAAGACTCCATCGCTGGATGTCATCTTAAACTGTACGTATACTGTACAATATCTATATGAATAATATTCTAGCAAAGCAAATAACTTAATTCTATATGCTGCCTAATTCTCACGCTTTATCTAGCATGATATAAAATTTCTGCGTAAGAATTAGACAGCCTCCGTCCAATGGATACTTCTACTTAATACTTATTATAAGGTACATTATGCTAACTTACTCAAACTTCGCAATAAAAAAGCTAAGCATTACTTGATAAAATAAGCCCATGTACTTATCGGAAAACATTCGTTATGATGCTTTTCGGATGGCGCCTTATGATCAATTGGTAAATAAAAAAATAGCAATGCTACTTCGCTGACGGAAAGAAAGGTCTTAAGGTTGCGGCTACATTACTAGCAGGCATGGTTTGTAAGATAATCCTGCCCGGTCCTGTAACTACCGTATTGAAGATACCTTCTCCACCAAACAGCATATTTTTTACGCCTGGTACAGTATGGATATCCATAGTACAGCCTTCTGTCATCGCTGCTAAATAACCGGTATCAATTACCATCTGCTGGCCTGGTTGAAGTACGTATTCCATAGCATACCCATCGATTTCTATAAATGCTATACCTCGTCCCGATAATTTCTGCATGATAAAGCCTTCACCGCCAAACAATCCGCTACCAAGCTTTTTTTGAAAATGGATAGAAAGCTCAACACCTGCTTCAGAAGCAAGAAAAGCGGATTTCTGAACGATCATGTTATTACCAGGCCCAATTTCAAGAGCACGAATAGATCCCGGAAAGCTTGAGGCAAAGGCAATCATTCCATCCCCACCCATTGCAGTATATCTGTTTTGGAAGATAGAATCTCCCGAAAACATCCTTCCTAAGGCTTTACCAATTCCACCATTCGTTGATGTTTCCATTTTCATATTCGGTGTCATCCAACTCATGGAACCACTTTCTGTGATTAATGTTTCTCCTGCACTTACCTGACACGTTACCACCGGCAACGGTTCACCAACTATTTCATATCTCATGTGAAACCTCCTTATATTATTATGATAGGTAATTGCGAAACTCAGTAATTATAAGCATTGTATACATAGCATATACTATTCCGGAGCGGAAGTTAAGCTCATAGGAGCGTTGAAGCGAAGGACTAGTATATGTTGTGTATACAATTAACAAAACTATATAGTTTCGCAATTAACTAATATGATGAAAAACCAATTGCTTTCAAATCAATTTCCTTAAGATTTCCGACGCATGATACGGAAGCTTTATTCAGATCCAGATAATGATTAGCAAATTCAATTATTCTAGAAAGGCTAACTTTATTAATCTCCTCGATAAGTTCCTCGATAGGCACAATGTGACCTCTGTAAATTATTGATTTTGCGTTTGAATTCATTCTACTTTTCGCACTTTCATTACCCAGAATCAATTCAGTTTTTATCTGTTCCTTTGTCATGAAAAGCTCTTCAGCCGTTACTCCCTTTTTCTTAATATCGTTAATGATCCTCTGTATTTTCTTCATTACAGTAAGCATCTGAGATGGATTCATAGCAGCGTAGATATGATATAAACCAGTCTCGCGATAAGAGCTGCCATAGGAATAGATGGAATAGGTTAGTCCGCTGTTCTCTCTTATTTTTTGGAAAAGCCTGGAATTAATACTTCCTCCTAATATAGAATTTAATACAGATAAAATATATCGCTCCTCAGACATATAGGAGATACCTTCAAATGCTATATTTAAATGAAGCTGTTCAATATCTTTCTCTCTTTCACAGAGTACTTTGTTATATTGTGGTTTTCCGGAGGACTTGATTGGTTTAACACTGCTAGACTTCAACTTACCAAATTTATCTTCCAGAAGCTTTCGTATGGAAGCTTCATCAAAATTGCCTGCTACTGATATAATAATATTCTCACCTACATAGTAGCTATTCATAAATTCCATGATCTGTTCTCTGGTAACTCTTCGAACAATCTTTTTTGTACCTGAAATTAAGTAACCAAGCGGATGCCCCTTCCATACTCTCTGCTGGAGCATTTCATGAACGAGATCCTCCGGGGAATCATCATACATATCAATTTCTTCTATGATTACCCCCTTTTCTTTCTTTAGTGCTTTTTCATCAATTAAAGAGGAAAGAAACATATCAGCCAGGATATCAATTGATATTGGTAGATGTTCACTTAAGGTCGTAGCATAATATGAGGTACATTCTTTACTCGTAAAGGCATTCATATTGCCTCCAATTTTCGCCATCTCATCTGCAATCTGCTTGGCATTACGATTTTTTGTACCTTTAAAAAGCATATGCTCAATAATATGAGCAATTCCATTATTTGTATCATCCTCATTAGCGGAGCCTACTTTAACCCAGATACCTAAGGATGCACTGCGTAGATATGGTAATACTTCTGTTATTACGGTTATTTTGTTGGATAGCTTACTTATATTAGTCATATGGTTTCCTCCCAATCCGCATAGTTTTTTGATGTAAAAAAGTCTGATAAACGGATAATGGTTGTATGTAAGTATTACACAATACTACCATAAATATGCTCAATATACAATGCAGCATATGTAGGATAAAAAGAAAAGGCTGTTTTACTATGTATTCTAATAATTACGGCAATACGATTAAAAATTGCAGTTAATTATGAATTCCAATTGAAACAGCCTTAGAGCATTATAAATATTTCATTACCAATAACTATCGTTTAAACAAAATTAATTTTACTATTTAATCTGTGTGATTTCGTAGCCTTTTTCCTTTAATATATCAATTACACTATGATCACTGATATAATGTCCGCTTCCGACTACTACAAAATATGTTGAGCTGCCTTCTGCTTTTAATAATTTATCAATATAATCTGCCATTCCTTTATCCCGCTGTGTAATAAGCTTTTCATTGTATTCATTTAGTAACTGAGCTTCCTTTGGATCATCAGTAGATAACTCCGGGTTTTCATCTTCAGATGAATTCACAGATAAGAAGGTCTCAACATCTCCCTCATGCCATAATTCCAATGCTAGATTAAGCAATTGCGTTGTTTCATTATCATTGGTATCGATACCTTTTTGTATCTGATCAATAGTAAAATTAAGTAGATACTCCTCAAGTTCATCGGAAAAACTGTCAAGGACCTTAGCTTGAAATTCATAGCCTTCTACTTCCATAACAGGTTTTCCGGTAAGATAAGCATTTACCAGAAAATTCATATCAATACCTAAGCTAGAGGCTTCATCTGCTGCTTCTCCGTCACCATTTCCCGTATAAGCTAGGGAAGAAAAGATAGAATAAAGATACCAGGGTTTAAAAAGTAATAATATATCCTCCGTATAACCATATAATGCTCCAAGCTCTATTACTTTTTTATAGGTTTCAGCAGATACATGATCCTTTAAACTGGTTCCATCTGTATACATACCTAATGAAGCTACACTCATGGCACCTTTTATATTTAATGCATCTAATTCTTCAACTAATGCATCTGAACTTTCATATGCTTTTATAATATCCTCACTGAGAGGATAAATATCAGTAGTTGCAAGATGAATAGAACCTAACATATAAACAGTATTACCGCCGGATTTTGTAACCCATAAAAAACCTTTACTGGCTGCATCTAATTTATCATACACATAGGTTACTAACCTTATAGCAATGACACAGGCTTGTTCAATGGAACAGGCATCTGTCAGCTTCATTTCACCATTAGTTCCGGTATAAATTCCATTATCCTTCATAAATTTAAGTGCTGTTTTACCATTGATACCAATATCCGATGTGAATTCCATTCCGGTCAGCATTGTATAAAAAGTATCAATAATCTTCTCTACCGTTATTTTCTTACTAAAAGAATAAATTGTATCAGGATTTTTTGTTACACAATCCGTATTTAAAATTTTTAATCTAAATTGTGCAAGGAGTATCCTTATTTGCCCCTGCGTAATTGGCGCTGTCATATCCTTATCGTCCCAGGACACCGGATATACGCCATAGTATTGGCCCTTAACTAATTCATCTAGCGCCCACCCACTGACGGTTTCATCTGAATCTGTAAAATCGGTTGCATATCCTTTCATATCCTCTGCTGCGAATACGTTTGATACCGGCAGAACTGTTAATAATAAAAGTATTGCAAGAAAAAATGATAAAATTCTTTTTTTCATTTCTTATTTGTTCCTTCCTTCTGTTGTAATATTATTTAGTTCGTTACCAGAAATTTCTTGATAATTCAAGTATATTGGTTAGCCGGATCAGTGTCAATCATTAAAAATAATATTAATCAAATTCTAAACTTTATGAAAAAGGGTTCTATAATAAATATTGGGGTAGTACTTTACCCCGATATTTTTTTACATTAAAATGCACTTATAACCAGCCTGCCTATTCTTTCGGTTCTGCGGCAACATTTCTGAAAGAAGGTAGATTTATAAG
>JAEZTJ010000089.1 GCA_023421505.1 Bacillota bacterium | reverse complement strand
CCTAAGTACCAACGACTTCATAACAGTTGCTCATCAAATCATGTTCTACATCACTTTACTATAAGTAGCGTTTGTGCAAAATGACGAAGCTATATTATTCGAGGAGCTTTTGACACTTTAAACTTATGATTTAATAAAAAAGTATTATTTAAGTGAATTAAGTCTAATATCCCGGCATAAATGTACTAATTCAGCAATATATATCATTACGTTCTTTTTGCTCTAACTCTCAAGGTAAAATATATACAAGCCAGAATTAAAACACCAATGATACTAAGGGCTGGAAGGATTACCATTCCACCAGTATGAAATCCTTTCTCGTCCTCTTTCTTTACCATATTACTGAGCTCATTCCTTCCCTTCTCTTTCGATGGGTCAGTCGTCAGGTCTTTATTAACCACATTTTTGCCTTCCGCTCCGGCATTTTCATCCTTGGTAAAGTTATAGAAGATATCCTGTCCTTTTAGAAATCTCCAATAAGCAACTAAGGAATACATAGCCTGGACACTCGCCGTATTATCCGATTTTCCCTCAAATACATGACTAAATCCCCCATCAGAATTATTATAAAGCATAAGCCCATCAATTAGAGTATTATTATTTTTAATAAAACGCTTATCCTTCTGGCAGTCGATATTCAGAGCACTTAAAGCAGTGATAACCTGTGCTCCGCTTTCACTACTTCTTGTACCCCAGCTTGTAAAATCTCCTGTCTTAAGCTGTAATTTAGAAAGTAAATCCAAAGCCTTGTCAACTGCTGACTTTACTTCATCTTGCGCATAATAAGGTGCAAGTGCCTGTATTGCCATCGCTGTTATATCAACATCGGAGGCTTTACCGCCTAATGACCAGCCTCCGTCCTTTTGTTCAAGTGATAAAATCAGATCAACAATCTCATCTCTCTTTAAGGATTCACTTTGATAAGCTCTGGAATCTAATAGGATTAATCCATAAATATAACTCATAACCCCTAGCTTGCCAATCGATTTATTAATTGTAGCCTGAACAAATTCATCCTTACTTCTGGTTGCAGAAAAGGCAAGTGCGATTCTTTGTAAATCGGTAGCTTTTATTGATTTATTTTTATTAATGTAAGAATTAAGTGACTTGATATAGCTATTGTAATCATACTCGTCCTTATATTGAGACATTGCAATAACTAACCATTCTGCTGATCCTTTCCCTGCATTTTCAGTTAGCTCATTATTAATAAGCTCCTGAACAGAGCCAGCTTTTGTCTGCTTTTGTTTAAATTCCAGCATCCCATTTATTACCAGTTCGAGAGCTTCTGTGGTATATTGTTTACTTTTTGCAGATACAATAGTAATATCAGATCCCAATATGAAAATGATAATAAGTATATAGCAAAGGATTTCTTGAAAAAAATACCTACTCTTATTTTTCATTACGAACCTTCCCTTTAAAAGCGATAAAACCAAGCAGAGCAACGATTGCAAGGACTAAATATAATACGGTAGCAACAATCTTCTCTCCTGTCTTAGGTACGCTATCCACTGTATCTGCTGTATCAGCCTGATTGATCCCATTTAAAGTTTCACTATTAGCATTATCCTTACTTGTAGTTATTTTTCCTTCCACTGTTACTTTAAAATCTGGTGTCATTCTTAATACAAGCGGGATACCTGAATCACCTTTTTTGGAAATCTGTACTTGGTGAGTACCTGCTGTCAGTTCATTCGCAGCAATCTTAATTACTCCATTCTCATCGGTAACATATTCGGTAGTTCCAATAGAATTGTCCCATAGAACCGTTGCACCAACTACAGGTTTTACGTTAGTAGTTGCTTTGCTGTTTTCATCGTAGGTAGTATCAGTGCTTGTAAAGCGTATTATTCCGTTATTGATATCTGTAATATCTGCTACTGGAAACTGCATACCAACGCCATATGGATCGCCATAATATAATAAAACACTATCACCAGCAGCTAATTCCAAGCTGTCAATACTGACTGCTGCCTCGGCACCATTTACTTTATAAAGCCATCCATCCCAACCACCGAACTGACCAGCTGCTTCACCATTCACCTCTGTGATATAAGATGAAGCAACACCCGTAATTGCAAATGAATCGTTCTGCTCATCGATATAGGTTAAGGCTTCCTGCAAAGTCAGGGTATCCGAATACGGTATCTTAACTGTATCATAATAGAGATTTGCTTTTGTTCCTTCAATTCTCAGAGTAATACTCATCGATTTTTCTGCTGCGAATACAGTAGTAGCTGATATTACTGCAGCAAACAATATTGCTGAGAGAAAGATAGTAGTAAGTTTGTGTGTTATTTTATTCATCTTAATATCTCCTTGTTAGTTATATTTACAGCGGTAACCGCTCGTATTTCTTAATTTTGCTTTTTCAGCGCTTCAATTCTTTTACGTTTTGCATTGATACGTTTATTATGGTTCTTTGCCTTCCTGTCTTCTTCTTTAGGGGGTTTTAAGCCAGCTGCCTCTAAAGCTCTCGGCCAGGGTCCAAGGTGCGCTTTTATCATAGCGGCCTCGTACTCTGTAAAATCTGCCTTCTTAGGCAAATTGTTAAGTTCTGCTGCTTTCGTCTTTAATACAGCTATACAATCCTCTTTATTCAAATTAGTTTGCACTTCCTCCCTCCCATCAAGTTAGATTTTATAATAGAAATATTATATTTAAGGAATGTGAAGAGCCCTTCAGATATTCTAGCATATATACAAATAAGCTTTTGACCTTCTTATTCCTATCAGATTTTGTCATATCTATACCTTGCAATAAAAAAGGCACCTCTTACCTTAATTGGTAAAACGTGCAACATTTATAATAAACCTTATTGCTTCATCGGCAGAAAATACCTGTCGAATTACGCAACAAAGCTTCTATAACGGCTGCACTCTTCCTTCACCCAAAAGTGTTCTGCAGTATCATAAAATACTGCTAAATAACCTCGTAACATGGCAAGGACCCCGACTTATAATCAATTGACTAATTACGGTAATGGCGGTTGCGACGGATTTTCACCGAACTTCTCTCTCATTCATGCAATGGCATGAAACCATGTAACTTTCCATATTTAATTTATTCAAAATTTCATGAGACAAGTTTAGCATATCAAAATAAGTAAGTCAATAAAACTTAAATGGCTATATATGGTATCAATCTAGTTAATATGATGCTTTAGAAGTAGTACAAATATAAATTTTTTATAAACTGTAAATAAATTATTTATAATATTCTATTGCGTTATAGGTATTCGTCTAGTAAAATGGTATTAAACTAAATTGACCATTGCGAAACAATATAGTTCTGTTAATTGTATGCACAATAAATACTATTCCTTCGCTTCAACGTCCCTTTGAAACGAGTTTCGTAATTGCCAAATTAAACCAAACACTGGGAGGATATAAGAGATGAAAGAATTTATAATCACCACTGATTCAAACTCCGACTTGCTTGCAAGCTATATTAGTGAAAAACAAATAGGAATTATTCCTCATTATTATGATATAGAGGGATTGACCTACGGTGATGAAATCAACCTTACTCCTAAGGAATTCTACGATAAGATGAGATCCGGTCTTATGCCAACAACAATGGCAAGCAATCCTGAAGTAATCCGTAAAACCTTTCAAGCCTATGTAGATCAAGGCTTAGATATATTACATATAAGTTTTTCATCCGCTTTGAGTGGGGGCTGTAATAATGTAGAGGCAGGGGCAAGAGAAATTTGCGAGGAGAACCCAGGCGTTAAAATTATTGTGATTGATACACTGAGTGCCTCCATGGGAGAAGGCATGTTTGTAATGAAGGCTGCAGCAATGAAGGATCAGGGCAAATCTTTAGAGGAAACCGCTGCCTGGCTCGAAGAACATAAACAAGAATTCTGTATTCGTTTTACTGTTGATGATTTAGGACATCTTCATCGCGGAGGACGCATCTCCAAGACAACCGCTATTATTGGTTCCATGATTAATATAAAGCCTCTTCTTTATCTTAGTCCGGAGGGTAAGCTAGAGTCGCTATCTACCGCAAGAGGACGAAAGAAATCTCTCTCTACCCTTTGTAATGATATGCTTGACAGCATGGGTAAATACAGGAATACAGACGATGTAATCTGCATCGCGCACGGCGATGCTTATGAAGACGCCAAGTACCTAGAAGAGCTGATTAGAGAAAAATTTCCTCATAGACAGATTGTCATAAACTCTATCAGTCCCAGTATCGGTGCTCATTCCGGCCCCGGTGCAATTGGATTGTGTTTCATGGGAGAAAAGAGATATTAATTTGTTCTGTAGCTTTTTCGTAACTTTAACTATTTTACAAGTATTTTACTTAAATATGCTTTTTGTTCTCCATATTATCTCCATATGTTTACGATATGATATTTATATAATCAACGATGGAGGTGTTACTATGTTTGGTCTTTCTTTAGCAGAATGCATTCGTGCATGCGGTCACTTAGGTCAGGATTTAGCTAATTGCATACGTATGATGTTGAATATGTAATTTTAATTTCGATTCACATAACAAAATGGACATTCTTCATTGGATGTCCATTTTTTATTTGTAGAAGCAAGATTTGAAGCACAAAAAAAGCTCCCCATGGGACTCGAACCCACGACCTACGCATTACGAATTGGGTGAAACGCTTTTTACAGCTTTCAACCTCGTTTAGTATCGTTTAGTTTTTCCTTTATAAATCAAGGCATTCGAGGCTTTTTCATAAATTATCATTTAATATTGTTTAAGCTTGTTTTTTAATTGTGAACAGGTTTTCTGTCCATAAATTGTCCATAAATATATTAATCTGATGTAATAGTACCTTTGCATAAAAAACCACCAACCTAATATTGATAGTTGGCAGTTTTTACAATAATACAATCCAAAATATATTTATTTAACCTCAAATTCTATATCTATGCTATACTCCACATCATCTATATATACTACTAATTCACATGTGTATTTTCCTTTAATTAAATAATCAATAGTAGACATATCGACTACAAAAGTACCAAATGTACCTTTTGGATAGTCATAATGAGCAAGTTCATCTACTATGTGCTCCTATTCAGACCATTCTCCATTATCATTTTCAGTCCATGCAGTCCCATACTTGGCATATCCAGGACATTCAATCGAATTATCTTTTTGCGAATACACCCTAACTCTTTGAGTAAATGATGTCACATTTTTATGTATTCCTTGAAGTTTCCACACACCTCCGATAATATAATCACCATTATCAATATTCGGTAGATGTGTATAAGAACCAGTAAGAAAGTAAGTAGTGGTTGTTGGAGTATTGGTCGGTGCCTTTGTGGGTTCTGGTGTGGGTTTTGCTGTGGATCCTAGTGTAGGTGTCAGTTCTTTATTATAAGTAGACGTATTGCTGACTTTGTCTTTATCTATTATCCCAGTTTCTTCAGCTATTTCACTGACAGCAAATATATCTTTAGCAAAAGCTTTTATAATAACATCCTTATTAAATTTTATTTTATCTTTATATCTTAGCGAGTTTGTTGTTGGGCGGCTCCCATCTGTCGTATAATATATTGCTATGTTTGGATCAGACGAACTTATACTCACCACTAATTCGCTATCTTCATTCTTAATATCAATATCAGGTTTTGAAGGAGGTTTGAAAGATACACTCACAAAAGCAATTATAACGCTGATAACAGCACATAGTAAAACTAAAGAATTAAATATCTCTTGGTTTTTCTTTTTCTTACGAAGCAATAAAAATATTATAATGAGTAACGCTACAAGACCTATTATTATATAACCTATTTTCTCTTTACTCATCCGTAGTATCTCCAATCTATTCTTTGCACCAATTATATTACAGATTATACCAACTATCAATATTCAATTGTCAATACATGACAAAGAATAAGTTTTTTGATGCTATATTAAGATATAAGAAAAGACAACAGAATAACTCTGCTGCCTTTCTATATTTTCTATGTATTTGTACAGCTATTAACTTAATGACCCCATCAACATAGCAACTGCATCTTTCCATCCTTGTATATAGCTGATTTCCTGACTCTTTACTTCCATATATCCACTTAATTTATCACATTGATTAAAATCTTTAATCTTGCTTGCAGCGATATAGTCTTTATGCATTTCCATATATTCAGCATCTTCATCTAGCTTTTTTTCAATTCTGCTGAACATAAATTCATAAAACTCTTTACTATTAAAGAAACTGTTATCCTTAGTTTTACTTGTTCCAATCTGAATAATTTGCATAATTAACAATCTCCTTTTCTTTGTTATAGAAAGCGGACATTAACGTTGAAAATAATAAATCGCTTTCATACTGTTAGTAGGTTACTTTACCTTCGTGAAAGGATCCGGCCTTACATTGTTTCCGTCTGCTCCAGCATAAGATCATTTAATAATTCCTTCTGTGTATCAATCTGCTTTAATGCTCTGACGATACCTCTCTTCACATAATCCTCCATGTATGAAGGTATGCTGTACTCTTGGTCAACTTCACGTAGAATAATATCAACTCTTTTATCTGCCATGACTACTCCTTTCTATCTTCCCGGCGCCTATGCTCCTTGACGGCGATTTCTAATTCAGACTTAGTCACGTTATAATCTCCGGAGCCGTATTCATATGTGTCTTATGAATACTTATTAGGAGACAGTGATAATAGGTATTACTTAAATATGGATAATGGTGAAAATTTAGGATTATCCGATAAAGCTCAATTTGTGCTAAAAGACTGGAACAAATGCAAATCTCGTGATTTAGAAGCGTTAAATATATTATTAGAAAAGATTTATGATATCATCGAGCAAAACCCCGACACAGAAATTCGCTCGTTATTTAATCATATTTGGGTTTATTTATACGGTGAATTTGAACACAATGTAGAATCGTTTGAGCCATTTGATTCTAAAATATTAAATGACCCATTATTTCAGACGAATAAAGATACGTTATATATATCAGAAAAAGGTAGCAACAATAGGATAGCGTATGATCTTAACAAGATCATGGAGGCTTTTGTTTTAGAAAGTATAACTGATTTTATAAGGAGTTTAAAGAAAGGAGAAAATAATTAAATGGCATCATTCATACCATATCGAGACAAATCCGGCAATATCATTTCCTATCAAATTCAAGTTTACCGTGGAAGAGATTCCGAGGGCAAGAAATTAAAACCCTATACCATGTCATGGTCAGTTCCCAAAAAACGGAAAGTGAGTTCTATTAAAAGAGAACTGGAAAGGATTGCATCTCAATGTGAAGCAGACTGTAAGGCTGGTGTAGTCTCTACCAGTAAGCAGAGTTTTAAGGAATACAGTGGATATATCATGCAGTTAAAATCAAGAGATTGTAAGCATAGAACCACATACCGCTACGGTCAGATTTTAGAGCGTGTTAATAAGGAAATAGGCCACATGAAGCTTAATGCTATTACAGCGGAGCTTTAAACCGTTTCTACATGAAATTAAGTAAGCCCGGAGCCAATAAGAAGACAGGCGAGCCACTCTCTGCAGAAACCATACTATATCACCACCGAGTTATCCATACAATTTTAAAACAAGCCGTCAAAGAAGGATTGATTAGAATTAATCCGTCAGACAATGCTAGTCCTCCGAAAGCATCAAGGAAAGAGGCAAAATTTCTTGAATTAGAGGAACTGATCGCTATCGGAAACGCACTAAAGGAACAACCATTAAAATGGCAATCTATTATAGGCCTGCTTATCGATTCAGGCGGCAGACGTGGAGAAATTCTGGCTTTAAAATGGGATGATATCGATTACAAGAATAAAAAGATCAATATTCATGCTGATCTATTATATACCCCTGAGAAAGGTATTTACTTAGAAGAAACTACAAAGAATGGCAGTAGTAGAATGATAACAATTTCTCCGGAAGTAATCGATATTCTGCAGAAATATAGAAAAGAACAGCTTGAGTATAAAATAAAGGTTGGTAGTTACTGGAATGAGACGGGATTTTGCTTCACTCAGGAGGATGGAAGTGCAATACATCCCGACAGCGTGAACACATGGCTAACCCGATTTTCAAAACAATACGGATTTCCACACATAAATCCTCACGCATTTAGGCATAGCTAGGCATCGTTACTCTTTTACTCGGGAGAAAGTCCTATCGCAATTTCTAAACGACTAAGTCACAAGAAGGTTTCAACAACGACAGATATATATTCGCATCTGCTAAATGGCGGAGACGAAGAAGCTTCAAACAAGATAGCTACACTACTATATAGAACTGAAGAAAAGTCCATAAAATAAACCTGTCCATAAATAGTCCATAAATCGAACCCTATTGACAGCATATTATGATGGTTGCTAAAAAATTGAAAGCCCTGTAAACGTGAATTTACAAGGCTTTTCTTAAAAGCTCCCCATGGGACTCGAACCCACGACCTACGCATTACGAATGCGTTGCTCTACCAACTGAGCTAGGGAAGCATTTATAATCCTTAACTATCAGAAAAAGACTACTCAACTATTCTATTATAAAGGGAATGAAATTTCAAGGATTTTTTAAAAAACTTACCATATAAATATTGACCATATCAACTACTATATCATATTTCATGCTATGATTGTATAAACAAACGAAATCTAGACCCCAACCACAGAGCTCCTTCTTTCCATCAGCACTGTATTCTGCCATACACCATTATTATCTATACCTATTTTTTCACGATAGCCGACCATACGAAATCCAGCTTTAGTATGAAGAGCTATGCTAGCTTTATTTAAATCAATAATGCCTGATTGAAGAGTCCAATAGCCCTCTTCTTCAGACGCTTGTATCAAAGTCTTTAAAAGCCTTTCTCCCACATGCATTCCTCTAAACTCATTTGCAATATATATGCTTACCTCTGCCACACCAGCATAGACACATCTGCTGCTAACGGGTGAAAGAGCTGTCCAACCTATAACCCTATTTTTGAATTCAGCCACCAAACGACAAGTCTTTGCATGTGCTTTATCCCAGGAATCATAATTAGGTACTTCACTTGCGAATGTCGCAATCTTTAAATCTATACCCTCTTTATAAATAGCAGCAACTTCTTCCCAATCATCGATTGACATACTTCTAATGTTAATTTCCATATGTTCTCCTTCTGCTTTTGGTTTACTCTAAGCTTTTTGGGTTATTATTTATTATTCTTGTCACTCGTTTTTAATAGAAATAAATAAAATTAAAAACCTAACAGTTTAATCAACTGATAGGTTTCTTAGTCGAGGCGACGGGATTCGAACCCACGGCCTCTGCGTCCCGAACGCAGCGCTCTACCAAACTGAGCCACGCCTCGATTATAAGCGGCACAGTAACGCACCGCATTAGTTATTATCTATCAAATATACGAAAAAGTCAACCACTAATTTATCTTTTTAATGAAATTTTTCAACAAATTACTAACAATTAAGTGTAACTTCTCCGTTCAGGCTGCCTCTTAATTGACAGCTAGAGTATAGTCGCGAATTGATTAAATTCATTATAAATTGCACCCTTATATGCTATCCTTACGCAAGATTAATATTATTCGCCAAATACTCGTTTGCTTGTTTTCTTATCTGTTCTTTGTAGACTACACCGAAGAGAAATCTGTCCCTGAACCATTTACTGAAATTGTGCAAGTATCTTCCCATCAGAACTAATAACATACCAAATGACACTAACACATCTGCCTCTCCAACTACCGGTATTATTATAATCCATACATGTTACAGGAATTAGCAAGTAATCACCATATTTACTTATATCTGCACTATAGCTAAAGTTCTTTTTTTGTTTATAAGTAAGTCTAGCAAAAGCTTTAACCAAATCTTCCTTATTAGTACCAGATGTAAATCGAGATATAGTAATCAAATCTTTACCGTCCGCTTTGATACAATAGGTCTCATCTCCTAGAATATTGAAGGATTCTGTACCAGTGGTTTTATATATATAAAAAGAGGTTTTATCAGTCTTTGTATTGAATTGGTAATGTTCCCCACTAAAATCAGTTCCATTATAGAAGATGCTGTCATCATTATGATATATTTGTTCCTCATATAGCTGCTCTGCGATAACAGCTTTTGTATTTGTATTTAAATCTAATTTTTTTAATGTTCCATACCAATAGTTGCCTGTACCCTCATATGCACCATATTGATAATAAATATCTCCATTTATTTTTACAAGATCGGACACTATTATATCAGTCCGTTCAGATCCATTCAACTTAATCTTTTCTGTGGTCAGGACAGCTAGCTTTGACTGCTCCGGCATAAGGGTGTATAAAGTTAGTTTCGAAGAGGCTTCATTAAATTGTGTAAAATATAGTGTGTTATCCAAGTTTTTCACAAATCTGAAGTTCATATTAACGTTACAAATAAAAGTGGCTTTATTGCTGCCATAATTTCTTTTATATAGCTTACTTTCTTCACCCTTTATAACGGTATAATAAATACCGCTGTCATCAAGACATAGGAAATAACCGTTGCAAATTATTTTATTATCTTTGGCATCAGTAGAAACCGAATGAATCTGATAGACTTCTTTTTCCTGATCATAGCAGGTATAATACAATGTATTTCTATGAAGCATCATGCTCAAAATATCATTCATTGACGATAAGAGTCTTGTTTTATTACCCGTGGCAACCTCCAACCGGTAGATATCATAAGAATACTCATCACCTTCTACTATCTGAATATAATAGATGTTCTCGTTATCTGCCAGCATAGGAGTATATTCGTAAACTGTTGCTTTAGTGGCAGCATTCGTAATCATGACATTTTGAGGCAATAGAATGATAATAATGAAAAAGATCAAAAAAAAGTTGAGTATTCGTTTTGTTATTGCGCTCATTATGTTCTCCTTCGTTTTAAAAATAATTAACCAATACTGCATATGCATAGTTTATTTTACTTTACTATATCACCAAGCGAATATCAATTACTTTACTAAATTATTATTCGTTTATTGAGGCCATGAGTGATGCTACTGCCTCTTCCATACTGTACAAATTCTTGCTTTTATTCATAATCCATTTTGCGGCATAAATTGCTCCCTGCCCAAAAGCAGCTCTGTTCAGTGATTCATGTTTAATCCGTATTGTTTGGTTTGGTAATCCAAAAATCACTTCATGTGTACCAACAATCCCTCCTACACGAATTGATTTGACATGCTCCTCATCGTCAATATTTAAATCCTGAGCAATTCTTAATGCTGTTCCCGATACATTCTTCTTATCTCTGAAATGTTCTTCGATAATCTCAATATCCGCACTAGGAGCAACCTTTTTAAACAGTCTCGAGGCTTCTATTAAAAAATTAATGCCCAATGTAATATTAGGAGAATAAAGCACAGCGGTGTCTTTACTTAGAATTTTTAATTGCTCAAAATTATTTTCATCATAATTTGATATTGCAGATACTATACGAATACCCTGCTTTACAGCATTTCTATATTCATTTACGGAACAAGTGTCTGAAAAATCAATAATAACATCCACCTTATTCAATTTATAAAAATTATTAAAATCTGTATGCTCAACAGAATATAATTTTCCCTCTTCATGATTAAAACCCAACAGACGACTTACGTATTCTCCTTCATTAGCATCAGATTTTCTCATAACCCAACTCAGCTTTAAGCTCTCATCTTTAATAATTTCTTGAGCGACGATTGAACCTGTTTTTCCAAAACCAAATAAACCAATAATAATTTGTTCCATTCGTTGTTTTCCTCCTTTTGTTATCATAAATTTGTATTCTCACTAATTTGAATAAATAAAAATGCTACAGATAAAATACCTGTAGCACAAAAATAGAGAATACTAATAATAAGAATTTAACAATATATGTTATTTCTTAATTTCCCTTCTTGCGCTTACGAGATTAGCTGTCGGATTCGGATTGAAAAGAATTACCCTACACAAAATTGTGATTCACCCCAAATAATTGGTTCTCCCATTCCATTAATGGATTCAGCGTGTATTCCAATATTTAATTTTTAAAATAATGATAACAAATTAAGTTAGATATCATTTAAAGAAACACAATAAAAAAGAGAACTCCAAATTAGTAGCTCTCCACCCTTAAGCTCAAAACTTGAACAGTTTAAGTAAACTGCCAACCGGAAATATAGAATTATTGTAACATTAACAAAGAAAACTGTCAATTTCAAATATTAAATTTTCATTTTTTTACATTATATTCCCAATTATCCGCTAACAAAGTCATATTCAGCAGCTCAATATGGCCTGAGTAGTTCGTAAAAATAAAAGTCTGGATTGCCCTGGTTATGCGGCTTCCCAGACTTCTTGTTTTCCAACTGTCAAGCAATAGATATTATTTATGAAAAAGTCAAAATAACTAAAAACCTGTAAATTATTATTGTATGTGCATTTTAATCATTAATACTTAGTATGCGTATATGTACTATTCCGTTAGGAACAATCCACTCAATACAACTTCCTTCACTGCACCCTAGGATTGCAGTACCAATAGGAGAAAGTACCGAAACCTTATTATTCTTTATATCTGCGTTCTCAGGATATACTAATATTATCTCTTCCTCTTCCTGATTTACAATCATATTCACTTTACTATTTATTTTAACAAATGCACCGTCAAAATCTGCCGGGTCAATAACTTTTGCTTTATTTATCTCAGCCTTTAATATCTTGAGATTATCTGCTGTCCGTATCTCTCTTATGTCAGTTTTATCAATATAATCAAGCAATTTTAATTTATCACTCTGCGTAATATAAATTTCCTGAGACAATTCCTCTAACCTCCTTTTATAGTTTAGTATAGGCATTTGCGAAACTAATTAATTAAACGTATTGTATACAATTATTAAAGCTATATCGTTTCGCAATCATCAGATAGTTTAGTAAGTGGATTAGTAAACATCTAATAAAGTGTAAAATTATGTGGCATCAAGTTTTGTTAAATGACTACTTCAGCAAAAGCCTTATAATAGTCGTAATACCTTTCATCAAAAGCAGAAAAAAGATATCTGGCTAAAATTTTGGTAATTTCATAACCCTGTCCCTTTAAATAGTTTAGGTACGGTTTAAAGTCCTCTTGCGTAGGATTGCTGTATGCAACCTTTATTACAAAGGATAAATATAGCCTGGAATTATCCTTCTCCCAAAGCTTTGGATGATTATCATGTGTTGGAATAACTAATCCTGTCTCTACATTGCTTTTTTCAGGGTTATAAATTAAAATACATTGGCACTGGTCCTTTATATATGTGGCCCATGCACCTGTATCATCAATAGAAAATTGATAAATTTGACTATATTCTGGATATTCCGATTGATATTGGTTTATAATTAATTTCTGATATTCCTTTATATGTTCCTTCTTTTTAATAATATAATCCTTTGCCAACTTTAACTCAGATAGCTTCTGATCCAATTCCTGATTAAGAGAATCTAAAGAAGACTCCAAGTCTTCCGGAGATAGATGGGGTAGTCTTTTCATATCCTGCAGTGACATCCGAAGGCACCTAAAATGTGCCAGGTCGGATATCGTAAAAAGAGAACTCGGACTATATTTCCGATAATTATTGATATCATCCCGATGTTTATCAATCAATCCTTCGCTTTCCCAATAACGAAGTGTTGATTTAGGAATGCCTAATAAATCCGATATTTCTCCTATCGAAAAACATCTTTTCATGTAAATCTCCATCCTAAAAATAAAATTATTTTTATTATATTTGTTTCCATAAGATATCTAGATTATCAAGGTTTATTTCGCTTTTGTCAGTTTCATAATAAAACTGTCTAGAGACAAGCTATACACCTTCATATCTTTATATTCATTTACTAATATAAATCCCACATTTTCAAAAAGTTTAATTGATCTTACATTATTAGGATTTATCTTTGCAATTACGTGCGATACTCTCCATTGGAAAAAAGCGATTTCTAAGCCTTTTTTAATCGAAGCTTTCCCTAAGCCCTTACCCCATCTTTTTTTATCACCGATTACGATTACTATCTCTGTCTCCTTAGGTTTTCTTACTAGCTTTAAAAAACCAACAGGTTCCGAATTACACGTATAAATAAGATAGAAACTGCCGCAGCTGTTAAAGAGATGCGTCATAATAATAGTATTGACTCTTTCTAATGCCTGCTGTAACTCATATATAATATTCGCTGATTCATTCAAATATTTCGTTATCTCATTATCTTTTATCCAACTTATAATTGTTTGTGCATCATTGCGTGTAACTTCTTGTTTCAATTGAATTTGAGGCGCGCTCATGGTATCAAGTCCTTTCATAATGAATCAAAGCCTTTCATAGTATCAACCATTCAACGTCTCTATGACGGTTCTTTCCTCTTTCCTAATCATTCTGTTTGCATATACAATTATAAAGGTTAAAGTCACTTTAATGTCAATATGAAGACTGTAAAAATTCTAATATGAGTAAACGGTAGACTGGCAAAATATCGAATCTGCAAAATCAATATAATTAAAGATGCCGCTATCGCTGTATCATGTAATGGCTAAATAAAAAAATTGAACAAAATCGCTCCTCATAACCATGTACGCTAAAGAAAGTGATTTTGTTCAATTTAATTTTATCAGAAATAATATTACTTCAATTCAAATAATGCTTTTTCATAATCTTTTACATAGTACTTGATATTCTTTCTGCCTTTTTGAATTACAGTATGCCCTTCAACCACCAGTTTCTCTTTTTGCGCTACTACACCACCTGGATATTTAGGATTAAGTTCCCCATTTGCTTTTAAGGTTCTCCAATAGGGTGTTTTATCTTTGGTTCGCTGATAGCTTGCCCATGCTACAATTGAAGCAAAAATACCTGCCGTTATAGGCTCCGTAAAATCAGCATTACTCATTTTAGCAAAATAAGCACGAATCTCTCCAATAGTAATAACTTTTCCACAAGGAACCATTTTCATGATTTTGTCATAATCAATTGGTGGTGCAAAATACATTTTATCCCCACCATATTTTTCAATGCTTTTAATGTCCGTAATTGTTTGATATTTTGGCATATCCTTATTATCATTAAGCATTGCATTAAAATCCTTTTTATCTTCGTTTGCCATAAAAAACACCTCCGGACTAAAGCATATCTCTTTTATCAAATCCATGCAATGAGACCTTTTTAAAATAAAAAAATTTTATTTTCCACTGCTGTATTATAAAAGTGTTTTAGCCCTGACAGAAACTGTTGCTATCGGAAAGTAAAGTCCTTGAAACCCTCATAACGACTTAGTTCTAGCCACTTTTCCTACTTAGTCAAGTCCCAATCTATCCATGCTCCGACCAAACCATTTGTATGATGAACGGATTGTGTGTATCTATGGCTGAATTTCGGATATTTACAGCAATTCTGTTGTTACTCTATCTCGCAAATCTTATTTGACTTCCTATATTTAGAAATGTATAATATTCTAAAACGAATCAGGTGAATAATATGTTGAAGCAGATATGTAATGAGGCTGGATTTAGGGTTATTTATACAGAAACTACTGCTAGAGCCTCCTACACAAAAAAGTAACAGTGACTCTTTTTTGTTAATGGAATTAAGTATAGAAAGGATTATCTGATGGAGAAGATATTTTACGAAAACGAATATGTATTATGGCTGGAGTTCGACGAAGCCGTCACTTCCTTCCTAAACAATAAATGCAATACACTAGAGAAAAATAATATTCCTTCAGGAATTCGACCTCCTCATTTGACAATGGCATTTGTGCGATGTGACGATGAAGATTTACTCCAAAAAGCAGTGGCAGAATTTTTTGAGAAGGTGAATCAACTTTCAGTAACAATTAATTCAATTGGCCTTTTCCCCGGGGGCATTGTTTTCTATGAACCCCAAGTAACGTTAGAACTACTGCAATTACATAAAGAGTTGAGCAATGCCTTATCTAATGTTGGAATTTTATCGTGGGATTTATATCTTCCCAGTAACTGGAAGGCTCATATTGCTTTGACCGGACTACTAAATAACAGCGATATCAATACTGCTATAACAATTATGTCGGATGGATTTAGCTGTTTAACATCTGAAAAGGTAATCGTAAAGCTCAGAAGATGCTTTAATGGGAAAGAGGTTGTAAATAAAATAATCAGTTAATCAAAAAATCAGTTTTAAGAGGATTAATATATGGATATTTGGACTTTATCATCTAATAATAATCATTAAAACAGAGGAGCATATTAGATGACCTATATATATTATATTGGTGACTCACCTTGCAACGGAAAAATTACTGTTACATAAATAATAGCCAATAAATATTTATTATCATAATAAAAACGCAGACAAATCTATGTCAACTGCCTGCTTTATTAATGTACATATGATGTTAAAGAATATTGTTACCAGTAAAAATATTACTACCTCGTGGTACAAGATCATCTCATCATCCAGTCTTAAATATAAAGTTATTTATCCATTTTACCAAAACGCTATTTATCATACTTAATATGATTGGAATCTAATACATCTTGAAATGCAAACATTTCTGTGTTTTCTTCCATGAATTTACAAAATAGCTTTGAAGTTTCCTCAAAGTCTGGGTTCTTTAAGACATGGACAAAAAATTTCATCCATTCTTCAATTTCTATATCATAATGATAATCATCTGATTCTTCAAAATTTACCTAAACCCCTATAAAATCATTTTTATTATCGAACCAAATGACATAATCTACTATATCGGTCACTTCAATTCGTTCTCCATGTTGGAACCCCTGACGTATCCAATCATCACTTAGCATATATCTTAATCTCCTTTGTAATCTCTTTACTCCTCAATAACCCTGCATGCATCATGACCGCATTTTACACATTTCCCATTTAGCTGTATTCCTAATCCTTTCTTATAGGTTATCGTATACCCTGGAGCCATTGTAGGTATCGGGATATGACTCCCGCTTATGTGCACTAAAACAGCTCATCCATTAAGATATAATATTTAATTTTTTGCCAATCAGGCACAATACCCAATTCGATAAAAAGACTCTCTGCATTAAAGTTTTCATATACTTTTCCACCGTGTGAACCATCAAAATTATGTTTCAGACTTCGATAGCAAAGAGCGATATCCTGGTACTTATCTGCAATTCCGCTTCTCCCCAAGTCTATGAAGCCATTAATTTTGTCATTCTTAATAAAAATATTAGACATACAATAATCTCCATGAGAAACAATTAAGTTCTTCATCAGGTCTATTATCTTTTAACCATTGCAATAATTCTGCAGGGCTCTTAAATCCAGTATTGCCAAAGGTTACCATTTCTGAATCTTCAACATTAATAAGTCCCTGTTTCAAACGCATTTCTGCCAGAATAAGTTTGTTATCTATTGAATTGCAGTATGGACAAGATAACGCATCGATTTTCCAAAACATTTTTATACCATCCGCAAGAACCCCAACTAGCTGTTTCGCATTCTCCATCAATGCAGCTGAGCAGGACATTTCACCGGTAAGCCTACTCATTAGCAAATAACTCATATTACTGTCTTTCTCATAACAAACAACTTGGGCTACCGGAAGCTTATCTGCCAACCATGCCATCATTTTATACTCATTCTCTGATTCTTCGGATAGTTTTTCTATCTTTAGAACGAAATCATCAAAGCAAATTACTTGTGCACTAGACATTCCAACTTTGTTCTGTATATATTTTCTACCACCGATAATCTCTTTAATCCTCTTCGGCAAATTCATTATTTTAATCCTCCCATTGTAATAGATGGCAATTCATAGAATATTCTCATCATAATCTCGACTTGAATAAATACAAGAAGAACGATGTAATACTTCAGCATTTATAAGAACATTGATACCTCATAATTCCTGCTCCATATTCATCACCCAATGGTATTATTTCAAATCCGAAGCATCGGTAAAACCCGACTTAAGGAACTACCAATCCCGGATTTCTGGTGATTTACAGCAGTCAAATATCAATATATCATCCGAATTAATTGTAACATTCACGCCAGCTCGATATAGTTCCCTGATGGGATGTTTTTGTAATCCCCGGATTCTACCTAACTTTACATTACTGGTTGGAGTAATATTTAACCTTATATGATTATCAATTAAGAATCGTATTACCTGTGCAGAACCGGAAGCTGTAATTCCATGCTGTACCTCATCTAAATCTAACAGCTCAACCGCTCTTTTTACATCTTCTGCAGTACCCCATTCACCCACATGAGCCTTCAACCGCAATCCCTCTTTTTTGGCTCTTTTATAAATCGGAATAGAGTTCTCGATTGGCTGAGCTAGTTCGTCTCCATAAAGATCTATCGAATAAAAGTTCTTATTACCCCAGAACGGCTCTAAACTGTTTATTGAATAATTAATTGGGCAATGTCTTGATAATCCTATATGCAATCGTAGTTCAATTTCTGGAGCTATCCTCTGATTTGCATCTTGAAATATATGTATCAGTTGTTTGATATCATTATCAAAATACTCTCCCAGCCCCCAAACATCTTCCCCTATCTCAAGAACTTTAACTCCATCTTCCTTCGCTTGAACAAAGGTCGCCTCTATCAATAGTGTTCGCATTTCTTTCGAGTCAAAGTGCTCTCCGATATATTTACTATTCCAAGCATGCATATCGTTCATAGAAGATAATACGCCATTGAGAAAGGGAATTTCAAATCCGGTTTTTTGCTTAATATATTCTCTGCAGCCACCCAATATAAAATGATTATGTAAATCTGATTTAGGAACCATTTTTATTTTATTGTTATCATACTTCATTAACGCATCTATAAATTCTTCCGAATGTAAGTCTTTCATTACTGCCTCCGTAATCTAATCACTTTAGGGCGCCAGTATTCTACATCGAAATGAATACGTAGCCAACCCATAATAGTAGACAATTCTTTTGATAAAAACTTTTACCGCTACCACTATTACCAACTATAATTATCCTCTTATATCTTGTAATGTCCAATTTTTCGCTCCCTACGAATAATAATAATATAATTATAATAATGTAATAATAATGTTATGTCGTCTTTGCCACCAGATACGAGCTATTAATAAATAATTATACCCCAAAAATACCCATGGTTCTACTATAATTTGTTAACTAAAAATATATAATTCTCATATTTAATAATTATCTATGTCTTCAATTATTTTCCGAAGAAGCTCATTCCGTTTTCTATTTTTTCCTTTATTTCTTCTTCTCTTTTCTTCCTCTTTTTCTATTCCTTTTTTTTCATTATAAAAAAGGAAAAAGAGCTGGAACGCTTGATTTTACTGTACTTTTTCAGGAATTTTTCTGTTGTTTATTTATAGAAGCTATGCGTGGTCTATAATTGAAAAGACAAAAAAACAGACCTGAGATGGGGCGGTTAAAATGAACCGATTTGTGGTTCATTGCCCTACTCTAGGTCTGATTTTTATATTATTCTGCGGTGTTTTCGCAGTGTTTTCTATTATGTCGACGTGGATAAACGGTGTTGCCTTTTGGATAAAGGGCAGTACCCGGCGACAATCATAATACTAATATGCAGTAATAATACCGCCATCATTCGCATACATGGAGCTTACTCCAGCTGTATCAACAATAAAGTATCCCTTAAACGGAATTCTTTTTAATATCTCGTTTTTCACAAACTCAGCCCTTTCACGATTATTGCAATGGGCTATCCCGATAATTCTATCCTGGGGTCTTATCACATCCTGTTCGATTGCCTTAACCATCTGAATCAGGGCCTTCATAATACCTCTTGCCTGATCTACCTTACAAATTGTTCCCTCCGGAGTTGCTCCCATAACCGGTTTTATATTCAAAGCACTGGCAATGAATGCCTGTAGTCCTGATAAACGTCCGTTCTTACGAAGCGTATCGAGAGATTCCAGCACAAACTTAGTCTTTAATCCACTACGAAATGCATTGATTTTAGATTTAATTTCTTCAAAGCTATTATTCTTTTCTGCCAGTTCAACAATCTTCATTGCCAGCAGCGTTTGTCCAACCGATGCAGACCGTGAATCAAATATTTCAATATTTTTATCTGGATGCTCCTCCAGATACAGCTTTTTAGCCAGCTCTGCACTGTTATACGAGCCACTAAGCTGTGACGAAAGTGTAATTATATAGATATCACCATCAAAATCAAAATATTTCATATAATCCTCCGGTGACGGACATGCAGATTTTGGACAGTGAGGACTGGCCTTTACCATATTTAAAAAGCTCTGCTGATGAAAGGTTTCATCATCAACAACCGAAACCTCATCTACGATCAGTGTGAGCGGGACCAGCTTAATATTCGGATTCTGTTTCAATTCAATCGGTAAATCCGTACAACTGTCTCCAATAATTCTGTATGACATTTTTTAATCCTCCTGTGCACAAATATAAAATATACAGTTGATACTATGTAGTATAACCTTTTTTTTACTAATATTGTATTTATAATTACATCATCAAGTCTAAATATTTTATCATGTAGTTTTGATTACTATATAATACCATAGTACTAATATCACTTGCAAGTAAATTCCTACGTTTTATACTAATTTTATTTTTCATTAAATCATATAGATATTATTTACAAAATATTGTTTTATATTATGATATAAAATATCGTTAAGCTCAAAAATCTTAAAAGTACATTACATCAACGATAATAAAATACAAAATCATATAATCAAAACAAAAAATCATCTAGGTAAAGACCTACAGCAATTAGTCGACAATATTCTGAATACCTTCACGTATACTTATATCAATAGATTTTTCGAAAATAACAGAAGGAAAAACGGTTCTATAATAAATATTGGGGTAGTACTTTACCCCGATATTTTTTTACATTAAAATGCACTTATAACCAGCCTGCCTATTCTTTCGGTTCTGCGGCAACATTTCTGAAAGAAGGTAGATTTATAAG
>JAEZTJ010000087.1 GCA_023421505.1 Bacillota bacterium | reverse complement strand
GTACGCCAAAAATTGAAAAACTGAAGGGTGATGTAGTAAACATCAAATCCTTCAGCTCTTTTTTACCAAAGCAACAGAAAGAACGCGTCGCATTCTAACTTAAAAAGTTATTTTGCGACGCGCCCTTTTTAGATATATATGAAGAATCCAATTCAAAAGTAGAGAAATGATGAATTACGGATCAATTTTTTGTTATGAATATTCCAAGCTTCTGTATTAATTTGGGTTGATAAAATCGATATAATTATGTATAATTTTTATATCTATTTAGTTTAGTAGCACAACTAATTATATTATTTGAGATGATGCAAAAATATATAATCTGCTTTAGTTGTGATTACTACCTGTCCTTTCCTGTGAAGGTTTAACTACGATACTAATATCGGTTTTTGCTGGAAAAATACTTGAAAGTGATGGATGAAAAAAATTGTACAAGTGATTCTGTACGGAATGGAGCGTAATATGAGGGATGGAGCTTTTTATACGGGAATATATCCGAATTTATTTAAAGAAATAGGAATTTCACAGGATGAAATCGATCATAAGATAAATCAGACCTTTGAGACAATGTTTTTTGATCAGGAGGAGAGAATCTATTTTGAAAAAGGGGAAGACATGGGGTATATGCTCGACACTGGCAACAATGATGCCAGAACTGAGGGTATGAGTTATGGTATGATGATGGCTGTGCAGATGGACAGACAAGATATTTTTAACCGCCTATGGCTCTTTTCAAAAACCTACATGCATCAAAAGAGTGGCAGATTTGAAGGGTATTTTGCTTGGTCAGTGGGAACGGATGGTAAAAAAAATGCAGAAGGCCCTGCGCCCGATGGTGAAGAATATTATGCAATGGCACTTATTTTTGCCAGTCATCGCTGGGGGGATGGTGCTTCACCCTATGATTACAGTGTACAGGCTAGAGATATATTAAGACATTGTATTCATCAGTCTGAGTTAGTAGAAGCGGGCAGCCCGATGTGGGATTCCAATAACCATTATATCAAATTTGTTCCGGATACCCCTTTTTCTGATCCTTCTTATCATCTGCCTCATTTTTACGAGCTTTTCGCTCTGTATGCAGAGGAAGAAGACAGAGAGTTCTGGAAGAAAGCAGCAGAAGAAAGCCGTAAATATCTGCACGTCTCCTGCCACAAAGTTACCGGAATGGCTCCCGAATATGCAGAATTTGATGGAACACCGAGGCGATTGTTTCATGATGGGCAGTTTTATTCCGATGCGTACCGGGTAGCTATGAATATAGGCCTTGATGCAGCATGGTTTCACGAGGATGAGTCCTTAGGTGATATCATAGACAGACTACAGAAGTTCTTTAGCGATAATACTAAGCTTGGAGAATACTATAATTATATGATTGATGGTTCGGCCTTAGCGCAGCCGGCCTTGCATCCGGTAGCAATTATTGCAACGAATGCAGCAGGCTCTTTAGCTGGTAGAGGGAAGTATCGTTTGGATTGGGTGAAAGACTTTTGGAATATGCCGCTTCGCACAGGCGACCGAAGATATTATGATAATTGTTTGTATTTCTTCTGTTTGCTTATGTTGGCTGGAAGATATAAGATTTATTAATCTAATGCGGCATAATTCGTTATTGTTAAGTTATATGCTAGATATTGACTCTTGTTGTTTTGAGGATAATTTACAATCATTTACGACAAAATATATTATTTTTTGATTTGACATAGGATAGTCCACCCTTTATAATGTAGGAACAAGGCAAAGATGCAGAAATTGGCATCTTTGCCTTGTTTTGTTGTTGAATATTAGATTAACCAACAAATGAGGAAAACGTTGTGTATTTACGGAAAGGGGATGAATTTGCATGAAAAAAATATCTCATAAAATAACACTCGCAATTATTTTATCTGTTATTTTTGTGGCTCTTATGGTAGGGGGTATCAGTGTTTTTATCAGTGTAACGATGATTAAAGAAGCTGCCAGAAACAACTTAAAGCTGGAAGCACAGGTGATGTCGCAGCAGGTGGACGCGAAGCTGAATAGTATACAGGCTATTCTGGAAGATATGAATAATGTTATCATAAATTCAATTGATATGACTAAACTAAAGAGCGACTCAACCTATATGAATGGTTACTTTGATGAACTGGAAGCTACTATGACATCCTTTGCTAAAGCCGGAAAAATCAATACTGATATGTATCTGTTCTTTCATCAGGCGCTTTATCAAAGTGAGGAGATGAACTCTCTGTTGATTATTAATCCGGATGGCAAGGGCTTTGTAAGGGAAAGTCTGCCAATTATGAAAAAAGATTTAAATGACGATAAGGAAGGCTTTGCCTGGTATCATGGTCCGATCAATCAAGGTAAGATTTTTTGGTCAGATCCATATGAAGATCCTATTTTAAAGGAAAGATTGGTGACCTGCTCTGTGCCGGTTATCTTAGATGGCGTTACCATTGGTCTGATTGCTATGGATGTAAAATTTGATGATTTTACAAAGATAGTGAATGACACGAAATTATACCGCACCGGATTTGCTGCACTCGCTAATAAGAATTATGATTTACTTGTTCATCCGAAATATAGCCAGAAGGATAATCTGCACAGTATAAATAACGGTGAGCTAACCGACCTGATGAAATATATTGATATTCATAGCAGCGGTACTTTTGAAGGGAAGGTCGAAGGAGTAGCTACGATTGTCGGCTTTTCTAAATTAACGAACGGTAATACTTTGATGGTTTTTGTGCCTACTTCGGAATTGTTTGAAAAATTGAATACAATGCTGCTTTATATCCTATTAGCTGTCGTGATTGGTATCATTATTTCAAGTATAATCGCTATTCTTCTTGGAATACGCTTATCGAAACCTATCATCAAATTAGCTCAGCTTTTTAAATTGGCGGAGCAAGGAGATCTAACAGTTCAAAGCAGTGTTAACTCTGTAGATGAGACGAAGCAATTATCAGATGCATTTAATTTAATGATATCTAATACAAATAAATTAATCGGAGCAACAAAAGCTGCAAGTAATACGGTGATGGATACTGCATCAGAAATAAACGGAATAGCAGATTATGTTAAGAACTCATCTCAGGAGATTACCAATGCCTTGTCCGAGCTGGCCAAAGGTACCTCGGAGCAGGCTTCTGTCACTGAAGATGGGAATAGAAGAATTTCAAATATCATGAAGAGTATCGAGGTTATAGTTGCAGATATTAAGAATATAGAAAATCTTATGACGGAAGCAAATCGCGATTTGGAGATAGGCAAAAATGCGGTCAATCAGCAACAGACCTATATGGGTGAAATAAGGCTGGTCACTCAGAAGGTTTCGAATTCAGTATTAAATCTTACAGATAAATCGAATGAAATCGAAAAGGTGATTGGATTTATCAGAAGTGTCTCGGAGCAGACCAATCTTCTTGCATTAAATGCCTCTATTGAGGCTGCGCGCGCAGGCGAACATGGAAGGGGCTTTACGGTTGTAGCAGAGCAGATTGGAAAAATGGCTGAAGAAACCTCAAATTCTATCAGGAAAATAGAAGTGATTATTAAAGATATGCAAAATGGAGTGCATACTGCTGTCTCAGAGATGAAAGCGGAACAGGAGGCTTCGGAAAAACTTGATTTAATCGTTGCAGACACCTTTCATTCCTTTAAGGGTATTGCTGATGCCATTGATATCATTACAACGAAAATAGTAGTGCTAACAGAGGAAGCTGTTAAGCTGAATGAAAATTCTACAGAAGCTGAAAATGTGATTAGCTATGTTGCCAGTTTTTCAGAAGAGACAGCAGCCAGTACGCAGGAAATTGATGCCTCCACGCAGGAGCAGATTAATTCTGTATACAAGCTTGCTAAAGCAATAGCAGAACTACATAAAACCGCTCAGGAGTTAAATAATCATATTGAAATCTTTCAGGTTTAAGATATTACGTAGATAAGGCAGATATAAATTTGAAGTTTACAAGTAAGCACTTTATTTTGTTAGAGTGCTTACTTTTCATAAACTAATTTAAAGGGTAGGCAGGTCATGGTAGTATGAGGTAATCATTTCAATGTTTTTCAGTAAATCACTTTCATTACCTACTACCAAGACCTGAAAATCCAGCCGCTCTGCTTCCTTCAATATATATTTGCCAAAGGCTAAATCAAAATTCTTATAGCTAATTAGCGCCTGTTCTGAATCAGTGCAGGAGTTAATTCTTTCATAAAATTCTTTTCTATGTATTTGATGACTTTGATAAAAGATATCATCTGACACTACGAAGAATACATGCTTTTCATCAATTAAATGATCCTTAATGAGTTGAGGGAGTAAATTAACACCTTCCACAAGTATAGGCTTTCCATCGGATAGATGATCTAAGTCCTCCAGAATCATATCAAATTCCTCACTGTATAATCCAATTATCCAATTGAGATAATCCTCCGTCTTCATGCTAAGGATTTCATCCCAACTAATATTCTTCGCCCTATTAAGATTTGGATGCTCCTTGGCGTTAGATTTTTCGACATGTTTACCAAGATATTCATCACAGGGGTAAACGGTAAAGCCGTACTTTTCGGATAGGATTTTGGAAATGGTTGTCTTTCCGGCACAGGTTGATCCCCCAAGCAGGTAAAATAATTTTGCTTTATTATTTGCTATCATACTCACCTCATAATATTTGTAGTTAATTACGAAACACATTGATTACATGTAATAGATAAATTATAATACCAAACTCACTTATCTTGACTATAATAAATGATACATAATTAATATGGAGCAAAAGAAAGTATATTAATTTATTTTGATTTATGTAAGCAACACACTTCAATATAAAAAATGATTTATTAGAATTACATAATTGCAACTTTTTACAAGTATCTTTTCATGCAATCAAGAATTTAACTTTTAATTTTACTTTTTATAGCTTTTTTATTCTTGACATTAACGCGGCGTCAACGTCTACAATAAAAATCAAATCAAATAGAAGGAAGGATTTTTATGAAGGTTGAAAAGATTTATTCAGCAGATATTTATGAAAAAATAATTAACGCGGAGGGAGAGAAAAAGCTGGATCTATTTCGCTATGAATTAATGCAGCCCTTTGAAAAGAAGTGGGCTTGTTACCAAATACCGATTAAGGCTAAGGTTCCGGGTGGCTATGATGTGGTAATGGCCAGTGAAATGTTAGGAATTTTACCGCCAAGATTAATGGATGAATCCTGGAGAGAGAAGGTTTCACTAATAAAAAGTGAAAAATTTTGGGATTTGTGTCAGGCAAGTATAGAGAATTCACTTCAGTATTTTGTAGAAAAAGGCATTCCATTACATATTGAAAATTATTTATATACAATATTACTTGCTAATCCCGATAGTGTATATACAAAATTAAGTGATGGATATGCAGGCGATGGAGGTATACCGGGCTATCTATTTGCTACAATTGATCCTAATGAATTTACGATGAACAGATTACCTTCTGCCTTGGCGCATGAATGCAATCACAATGTAAGATTCCAGCATATTAAGTGGAGAAATGATATTACCCTGGAAGAAATGATGATTACAGAAGGCTTGGCGGAGAATTTTGCTGTAGCTCTGAATGGAATTGAGAATTTAGGACCGTGGGTTAGTAAGGTTTCGCTCGAAGAATTAAATAGCTACATTAAGCCGATTATCAAAGAAGGCTTGAAGTTACAGGGATTAGATAATATCACTTCTTATTTATATGGGGATGATATTGCAAAACAGCAGGGATATTTTCCGGTAGGCTTGCCGTTCTGTGCAGGTTATGCATGTGGTTATTATATGGTGAAATACTATTTGGATAAGACTGGAGAAGATATAGCAGTTGCTTCAATAAAGCCGGCAGAGAATATATTATGCGAAATAGAAGATTATTGGGATAATTGATTAGGTATGAGAGGGCAAAATGCCCTCTCTTTTATTTAGGGGGTATCAGGTAACTGTTGGATGGAAGTGTTTTAATATTGTAGGTAGGAGCAAGCGTCCTGTATGATTGTGCTATTGACAAGAGATCAAAAATCAAATCATTATACCATGGGTATAAAAAACAATTAAATCACAATAATATTAGGAGGATAATCATATGAAAAGATTAAAACTTGGTGTGTTATTCCTTGCTGCAGCGCTTAGTATTGCAGCCGTTGGATCAGCAGCTTTATCAAGTGTATCCTTTGATCGTAATGTATCCGCAGGGCAGATATTAGTTGATACAGACCAGAATGTAGCGATACAGATAACAAATACATCAAAATATACAGGGCTTGTGAAAACAGAATCAGATGGAAAAGTATCCTTAAATTTAAATGAGGCGATCAATAACAGCACAAACAGTGGTTTTAATACAGATGCTTTATTCTCAATCGGATCAGCAGCTAATGGTGTTATTAAGATTAAGAATAATTCAGATATGCCGGTAAGTGTATCCATGACCAATGCTACCGGTAATAATGCGATAAGCTTAAGCCCTACCAGCAGTTCAAGTTCAACAATTGGTGTAGGTGCCTCGGGTGATTATTATTTTACAATCGATACGAACGGTCAGGATGCATTAAAAACGCTGAATGCTGTACTTCGTGTACAAGGACAGTAATAGCGGCAAACAGACTCCCTGGTTAGAAGTAAATATTATTTCATGAATTGGGGTATAATTTTATGAAGAAATATATATATGGAGCACTGATTGGAATATTATTAGCAATCGTCATGTTAAGTGTCGGGGCGGATACCAATGGTGCTCCTGTTCTGACTTATGTATATTCTAATAGCATGGAGCCATTAATAAAAGTAAATGATGTGTTTTTCGTCTGGCCGGCGAAGGAGTTTAAGGTAGGAGATATCATTATGTACCGTCCGGTTACTCTAAAGGCACCTTTCATTACGCATCGGATCATTACCGTAGGTAATAACGGTTATATCACCAAAGGAGATAATTCACCTTACAAGGATCAGGATAGCGGTGAACCGGAGGTATTAACTGATAGAATTATAGGAAAAGTAGTGACTGTGAATGGCCAGCCGGTAATTATACCTGGATTAGGCAATGTCTCAGCTGTTATACAGAAGAGCCTGGGTAATTATTCAAGGTATTTATCCGTTGTATTTTTTGCTTTGGGCCTTATATCTGCAGTAATACGCAGTAGACACTCTGTACGCATGAAAAAGCCAAGGCGAAGGCTTAGACTTCTTCATATATATAAATTCGTTATTATAAGTTCTGCCGTTATTGTTATGCTAAGTGTATATATTGGCTCGCGCGTAACTCAGATACAATATCTTGTCAGTGAATATCCAGGTACACAAGGGGACCAGGTAGCACTAAACCAACCGGGCAGGCTTCTGATGAAGGTGAACAATAACGGGTTTATTCCAGTATGGACAGTAATAACCGGAATTGCTCCGCTAAGTATTGATGATGCTCCAGCCTATATAAAGTCAAGAGACTCTGAGACAATTACACTTAAAGTTTTGCCCCAGCGTCAGACAGGCATCTATCAGGGTTATGTACAGGTTTATCCTTATCCGGTTCTACTTCCGAGAGAATGGATAACCTATTTACACAGGGTAAATCCGGTTTTGGCAATAATATCGGTTGGTATTGCAACAGGGATATTATTTAGCGCATTCTTTAAAATTCTTAGCAGAGTCCCAGGCTTCGATGGATGGATTCCACTTCGGGCTATCAAGGATAAGCTGATAAACCGCCGTTTAAAACGCAGGAAGGCACAACTACTTGGAAGAAGGGGCGCAAGATGATATTAAAAAGAAGAGCACCATTATTATTTTTCATCCTAAGTCTATTATTTGCATTACTTTCAATGCCTGTTAGTGCTGCAATTAATCAAGGAAGACTTGAACGGGGAGCAGTAGCGAGGGTAGCAGAGGATGATAAAGGAATATTACAGCTAAAGGGGTTTAGTAATGAAGCCAATGATATGAATGGTAGCTATTCAAGCTTCGGCTCCATAACTAATAATACGAATCAAAGCATAATACTTACTGTGACAGTGAAACCGGAATATACCCTAAATCATCTGTTCAGCAGGTTTGGTATTAAAATCGGATCGGAGGTCTGTGAATTTAAATTTAGCGCTTCCTCACCAAAGAAAATCACCTTAACAATGAAACCTGGACAGAGGATAGATGTTCAGGCATATCTTATACAAAATTTTTTTAGCATGCTAACGACAGAATTTGAATTTACGGCAAAGGATGCTTCTGGAACATATACGATGCAGCTTGCCAGTACATCGAGAACGCCGAGGCGGATGATTGCTTACTAAATTAATTGAAAGTCCTGGTGATAACCATGAAAATAAAAAGAGTCAGGTATCCTCTCCTCCCACTTGTTCTTATTGCATTGATAGTTTCCTTGCTTTGGACTTATCTCAGTATTCAGTCGAAACCCTCAGAAAAACAGGAAGCTGCAGAGCTTGTTATCCTGCCTGAATATCATATTGTATCAGGGAAAGACCTTATTGTATGGCCGTTGGGTACAGAGCTCGAGCAGGGCAGGGCTTCTTACTTCTATGCTGCAAAGCCGCAGATTAATATTACGCCCATTATAAATCTATCTCATTTAAATCAGGGATTTTTAAACGGTTCATTAAGAGCTAAAGTTGTTATCCAGGCAGTTAACGATAAAGCACAGATATATTGGCAACATATACTGAAAGAAACCAGAGAAGAATCCTTTGTTCTGTCCATCGACGAAGAGGGGGCAACGACGCAGCTATCCTATCGTGCAAAACGTATTAGTCTGGATGTAATCTCCGCCCAGCAGCAAATCACACAAATTAGTAATGAATTAATGTTTCAGACAGGGATCTTTCAGCTTGTCGTTAATACTTATATACAGGTGAAGGGTTCGGTTAATGGTAATGAAGTAGAGAAAAGCCTGGTTCAGACATTGCCGATTACTTTGGAGCAGGTAAGCTTTTCCGTACCTAAATCTCAGGAGCTAGCTTCTTCAATCTCCTTCTCCGAAAAGATGGTTTCAAAAAACCGACAACAAAGAATAATGGAATTAATACAGGATAATCCTTTACAATTCGCAGTAAGTACATTGCTGTTATTGTATTTTCTGCTTTTATTTCTGACAGGTAGAAGCAATACACCAAAGGCTGCTGCCGAACACAAGCGTTATAAGGAATGGATAACAGAAGGCAGTGTGGAAACTAAGGAGAACTTGCAGATTAATATTTTTAGCCTCGAGGGACTGGTAGATTTGGCTATAGATATGGATAAACGTGTTATATACGATTCTGGAAGGAACAGGTATTATGTATTAACCGAAGATATCGTGTATGTGTATGATCCGGAAAAGCTGCGTGGGGTTATGAATAACAGGCAGCAGCTAGGAAAGCTGTTGTTGGAAAGAGACTTATTAAAGCCAGAGCAGCTTGAAATGGGTCTGTATTATCAGCACAAAATAGGAAGCAGATTGGGCGAAAGCCTGATTGCGCTTGGTTTTATTGATGAGATAACACTATATAGTACTCTGGCTGCACAGCAGAAGATGGATTACTATGAGCTCGAACCTGACCTAGAGGGACTAAATATTGACTGGCTTAGCAAAATGAGCATTGAAAAGGCTCGTGCATTAATGGTGTTACCTCTTGGAGTCAGAGCGGACGGCAGGCATGTGATAGCGTGCAGCGAAGCCTCCAGGGAAGGAATTAAGGAAGCCCTTAAGGAAATTTTTGGGCGGGAGATATACATTGTCTCTGCACGACCATCTGCAATTTATGAAATTCTGGAAAAAATTGATGCGAAGGAGAAGCAAAAGGTATCAATAACAGAGATGAATAAGGATAAAAAGGTACCCTATGAGCGGTTAACTATGAAAGAAAGAGAACATTTCATTACTTCCTATTACCGCGGTAAAATAGATCAGGAATTATTACTGAAGGCGGCAGGCTTCATAGATTCAGTTCTTATAGCACAGATACCGGAGAAGGAGAATATAATCAACTGGTCTATTCATAAGCATCTATTGGATGGGATAACGGCCAATCTGATGAAAGGCCTTCATAAAGCAGTGGATGCGCTGGATTGGAAAACCAGACAGGAGAAACAACTTCCCTCATTATCGGAGGTGTTATTGAAAGCAAACTACCTATCCGAGGATACGGTAGAATGGATAAATAGAGAGCTTGTACTTCAAGAATCACCTTTGGAGCAGCTTTTATTTAATAATTATCTTGCATCAGCTGAAACGATTCAAAAAGCTTCATTTTTATTGCACCTGATTGAAAATATTATGACGAAAGAGAACGATGCCAGCTGAATAAGCTAGAGCTGAAAAGCCCTGACTATGGGCGGTGTAAGTTTGCGCCTGCGTCATTCTCGGCACAAACTAATTCAAAGGGCAGGCATGTTATGTTAGTATGAGAAATAGAGCCGTTAACACAAGTTGTGTAACGGCTCTAATATTTTTATTAATTGTGTACAATTTTAGAATTCGTCTATAGTTACAGGCTTATTCGTATTTAAATCTGTCTACGATCTCTTTGATGGAAGCTGCATTATTTCGATTTTCCTGAGCAATTTTGTTAATATCATCAGCTGCTGAAGTAGTTCGTTCATTTTTATTAACAATTTCTTCTACGCCTGCTGCATTATCATTGGAGGCCATGCTTACATTGTTTATTTGAGCCTTAATATTTGTAACGGAATGTACAAATTCAACAGTTTTATCATTTATATCATGAATTGCAGACTGAATTGTTTCCACTGATTTACTATATTCATTAGACATTTCTACAAAGTTCTTGAACTTTCCTGCTACATCCCCTTCCATAAATTGAATGATATCATTAAAGCACTCTCTTACCATTTCTATGCTGTTGTTTGAGTCTTCAACAAGATGCTGTATCTCAGAAGCAGTATGTGAAGAACTGTTTGCTAACTTGGCAATTTCACTAGCTACCACAGCAAACCCCCTGCCCGCATCCCCGGCTCTTGCTGCCTCAATTGATGCATTTAGGGATAAGAGGTTCGTTTGTTGTGTAATCTGAAGGATCTGATTGGCCATTTCATTTACTTTCATAAGGGAATGAAGCTTATCAATAGCTGTTTCAATCTCTTGCTTTGTTTTGTTAATTCTATCAATACTTGTAGTAAGTGTTTGCTCCGCTATGTTATGCATATCAGTAGATGTTACAAGCAGCACATTACTCCTATCATTACCATCTTTTACGATCTCTTCAATTTCAACTACCATATCAGAAATATTGACAATTTCCTTACTTACCGCATCTATGGAGGAATTTGTGCTTATGATACTTGCTGATAATTCCTCAGTGGTTGCAGCATTATCCTCCACGCATTCCATTAGAATTTCTGAAGAATTGCTTATGGAATATGAACTGTTAGTCAAGGAAGTCGAGCATGTATTTAGTGTACCGGCTACACCGCGAAATGTTGTTGACAGAGTATCTATGGCACTTGCAATCTGTCCAACCTCGTTCCTGTGTTTTGCATATTTCATTATGCTGTTGCTTGGTTCTAAGTTCAAATCCTTTAGCTTATTGATTTCATGCTTCACAACACCTAAAGGCTTCGTACTTATTCTTACTACGATAAATGAGATCAATGAAATTAAGAAAACTGATATCAGACAAACAATCCCAAGAAGTGTCCTATTTGAGTTCGCTTGAGCATAAATTTCTGTTTCATTGTCACTTAAAACAAGTGCCCATCCCCTATCCGGCATATACTTATATACAGAAATATATTTTTCACCGTCTGTTCCGACATATTCAACAGTATCAATTTTTAGGTCAGGTTTTTTAGCGACCTTATCAATGATAGAAAGAAGAACGTTATTTTCTATCTGTGTTGACATCAGTTCTTCATTTTCATCAAATATGTAAGAGCCTTGATTGACATTGATTAAGGTATACTTTACATTCTCTAATCCATTGATTGTAAGCTCATCCAGAACTACCTTCAGATTTGTTGCAATTGTGGCACCACCAACGAAGCCAAGAGGGGTTTTTTCATCATTGTCATAAATAGGACAATACATTGATAAAACCAATTGCTTTGACACCGGAGACACTAGAATCCCGGAAGTAGTTACCCCTTTTGTAGAAAGCATAGTATCTTGCAGGGTCTTAAGAGAATCACCTTCTCTCAAAGTAATTCCAACAGCAGTCTTATTGGAATGGGATAATATATGGGAACTCCATTCAGAAAGATAGATACCTTCCCAGGCTTTTAAGTCTGCGAAATACTTCTCTGTATAAGTCTGAGCAGCATTCTGCAATTCTGAATTATCAACATCATTCAAGAGGTTTTTAAATTCGCCAGCTTTACTGTATGCCAGGAGTGTAGACTCAGCACTTTCAACATAGGATTCAATAATCTGAGTCTTCGCTTCTAAGGATGTGATCATGTTATCAACTGCAGTATTACGCATAGCTTTTGTCATATTACTATTTGCTATATAAAACAGAACTCCAATACAAACAATTACAATTAATGTGATAGCAACGGTTATACCTGTACTTAACTTTGATCTTTTAAACATATCATCTGCCTCCGATTTTTGTGTATTATAAGCCATACTGTATTTCTCGTCATATTTGTTGTAAATAGTCTTTAAAGTCACCTGCTTTCTAATTGTTTTATGAATATATTTACTTTTTGAGCAATTCAAACAAAGCAAAATACGAAGGGCACTATCATTGACAATATAAAAGTAGTTTATATAGCCTATATGTCATATTTTATCGAATTTTGTCAAAAGTGTCAATGATTAGAATGATATCCATATAGGGTGAATAGAAGAATTTTTGAATTTTTGATTATACGTATTGGTTTGGTACAAATGTTGAGTATTTTAAATTACTTGTTATGTAATTGATGTAATGAAGAGCTGCTGATTAACATTAACTTTTACTGAATTTATCGTCTTAGTTATGATATGTCATCTCAAATCTTCATATAATAGAATAAACAATCCTCAGAGGCTTATTATGGAGATATATGTGGTACAGTTCGGAGATACCGTTTATTCAATAGCTCAGAAATTTAATATAGCAGTTGATAAATTAATCATAGATAATGGAATAGAGGAGTCATATGCTCTTGTAGTTGGTCAGACTTTAGTGATTCCCTATCCTAAACAGGTTTATACCGTCAGAGAAGGGGATTCCTTAGACCAAATTGCAGAGGCATTTCAAGTTTCTGTCCTGCAGCTGTTACGGAATAATCCTTATTTAGCAAACAGACAGTATATTTATCCCGGTGAGACTCTGGTGATCAGCTATAATAACAATAAAGGGAGTTTGTTGGTGACTGGTTACACGTACCCGTTTATTCAGGATGAAATCTTAAAAATGACCTTACCTTCCCTGACATATCTACTCATCATAAATTATCGTTTAACCAGTAATGGAGATCTGGTTGGTGGTGATGAAGATGTGGCTGTCATTGAGACAGCGAATTTATATGGAACAGCTACCACTTTGATCGTAACAGCATTTTCTCTGTTGGGTGAAATTGATATATCAGTTGTGTATGAGATAATATTAAATCCTCAAATTCAGGATAGGATTATCGAGAATCTTCTTAATGTTTTAAGGACAAAAGGGTATAATGGAGTTAATTTAGCCTTTCAATTTCTCAACACAAATAATCAGCAGTTGTATCTAAATTACTTAACAAAGGTTTCAAACAGTTTGCATCAGGAAGGTTATTCTGTCTATTTAACTATAGATCCCGGTTTAGTGCTTGAGGGGAATGAGGTAACGTTTGAAAAAATAAATTACGCAGCTTTCAGTGAAATTTCAGACGGGCTGTTGTTTTTATCCTATGACTGGGGCTCTATAGAACGTCCTCCTCAACAATTTTCTATCGTTACAACAAAATCACTATTAGATTATATAGTAGCACAGGTTCCGCTTGATAAAATCAGAATTGGTTTGCCTACCTTGGGCTATGACTGGATGCTGCCTTATGTGCCGGGCAAGTCACGGGCAAATGCACTCAATTATTCATCGGCTCTAACTTTAGCCAGACAAATGAATGCTATTATTCATTATGATGAGAATACACTTTCGGCATATTTTCAATATGTTGACAATAATAACAATGAGCATATTGTTTGGTTTAAGGATGCAAGAAGCATCGATTCTTCATTGAAGATATTGCAGGGCTATGGTATTAAGGGGATAGGGATCTGGAATGTTATGTATTACTTTACAGAGATGTGGCTTGTAATCAATACACAGTATCAAATAGAAAAGATAGGAATTTAAAACGCGAAAATATGAGGTATACTAACTATAGTATCATTCAATTGTAATATAATTCTTTAATTGTATTTGCTTATATGTTACATCTAGTTCCATATTGACTATGAGAATAGTTGATATGGAACTTTCATGATAATACCGGTAAATAATCAATTTAAATTTAGTATTCAATAAAATATTATACCATTTACAGAAGATATTAAATGTTAATACAATGGCAAAAGCTTTATAATTATTACGGATGTATATTACCATGCAAAGATCGTTCAAAATGACACTAAGAGTTTAACATAAGACATTGGAGTTATTGAATAGGAGATTAACATGTTTAAGGTGTTGCTGGTGGATGATGAAATTCTTACAAGAGAAGCGATTAGCAAGAATGTCCCTTGGGAGAACCAGGGCTTTTATCTGATTGGCGCAGCTGAAAATGGTCAGGACGCAATCGATCTAATAGAAAAAGAACAGCCGGATTTAGTAATTACGGATATATGTATGCCTTATATGGATGGCCTAGAGTTAGCGAATTATATCGATAAAAACTATCCGGATACGAAGGTAGTAATTCTAAGTGGGTATGATGAATTTGAATATGCTAGACAAGCAGTTGAATACAAGGTAAAGGAATACATCCTAAAGCCGGTAACCTCCCTTGAGCTTAAGGAGGTTTTAAAAAGAATTCATACTTGTCTTATCGAGGAAGCTAAGAAAAAGGCGCATATAGAAAAAATTCAATTTGAATACAAAAGAAATATACCGGTATTAAGAGAGCGATTCTTAAGAAGGCTGGTAGAAGAAAAATATTCGAAAGAAGATATTGAAGAGCAGATGAATGTTCTCAACATCGGGATCAAAGGGAAATACTTTATTTTGGGACTAATCGACCTGGAGGATGCCACTCAGTTCTGTCTACTTTATCCCGATTCAGAGGAAGCATTACTTAGCTTTGTAATAACTAATATAGCGAATGAAATTGTGGAAGAAGATCATAAAGGGGTTACGGTACAGCTTTCAGACGGCAGACTGGCGCTTATCTTTGCTTCCGAAGAGGAGAATATACTTGAATCTGACTTGATTGAAAACTGTGACAGAATAATAAAAGCCTTATGGGATTATGTAAAGATCAAGGTGAGTATTAGTATCGGTATAATTGTTAAATCACTACTTAACTTAAAAGAATCCTATCAGAATGCCAGGGAGGCAATAGAATATAAATTTCTTTTGGATAAGCAGGATTATATCTATGGAAAAAAGATAGGAGAACTGAAAAACAAAAACGGATTTATTCAAATTAATCAATGGAGCAGCCGTCTGGAGCTTATGATTAAGCTAAATCAAAAGACGGAGCTTATGCAGGCTATTGAGCATTTGTTTGAAGAAATAAAGGTTAAATGCAGTTCAAAGAAGGATATTCTTCTCTATGTGCAAAATATTCTGTTATCCATCGTGATTGCTTTTGAAGAGGCAGATCATATTATCACAGATTATTCTGAGGAAAAAATGATATTAAAGAAGCTTTCTGAATGTAGATATGTAGATAAGCTACAATATGATTTTACTAAGCTGTGTATGGATATGATGAATAAAATATCCGGGCAAAAGGACGGTGAAGGGCGCAAGCTTTCTATTTTAGCAATGGATTATATAGAAAAAAATTATATGGATTCAAATATGTCATTGAATATGGTTTGCACTTATCTGGGAGTAAGTATCAGTTATTTCAGTATGATTTTTAAAAGTTATACCGGGGAAACCTTTGTTGAGGCACTGACAAGAATTCGTATCGATAAGTCGAAAAAGCTTATGGATACCACGGATCTACGAACCTATGAGATAGCGGAACGAGTTGGATATAACGATCCGCATTATTTTAGTATGATATTTAAGAAGATTACCGGGAAGACACCATCAGAATATGTTAAGAGTGTGAGAACAAGAGAATATGAGAAATAAGGTGAAGTTATTTAAATTTAACAGTATACGAACTACGATGCTTCTTTCCTTTACGCTCCTTATTTTTCTCGTCGTTATGGCATTTGCCGCAATCAGCTACGGACAGGGTCAAAAAATGGTTTTTTCAATTGCTATGGATTATGTAACCCAGCTAAATGAACAGATAAATAAGAATATTGATTCCTATATCACTTATATGGAAAATGTCTCTCAGCTTGAGGTGAATAATGAAAACGTGAAGTATTGCCTGTTTGCTAAATCGGAAGAAGAAAGCCTTCAAAAGCTTCGTGCAATCTATATCGGGAATATCAGCGCTCAGTTTTCGATACTGAAGGAAACCAGAAGGGATATACACAATATCGGTATTATTGGAAGTAATGGGAGCTATCTGATCAATAGTAAGGACATAAGGATGAATTCCTACGCGGATTATAAAAAGATGGATTGGTATCAATTGGCTTTAAAGGGGCAGTCCGTATTGACGACCTCCCACGTTCAGAATATTGTAGCGGATGATTATCAATGGGTGGTAACCATGAGTAATGGGATAGTGAATTCGGCCACTGGTAAAATAGAAGGAGTATTTTTTATTGACTTAAATTATAGCTCCATCAGTAACCTATGTGAAAATATAGATCTGGGCAATCGGGGCTATGTCTTTATTATTGATAAGAAGGGAGATATCGTTTATCATCCAAAACAGCAGCTCATCTATAGCGGAGTTCTTAAGGAAAATATGGATCAGATACTGGCGAATGATAAAAGCAATTATTTGTCAATCAATAATGAGAAGCTGTATTTTACTGCCAAATCCGATAAAACAGGTTGGACAGTGGTTGGTGTCACCTATAAGAGTGAGCTGATGGAGCAGATGGATACAACCAGGAGCTTATATATTGTATTAACCATGATACTTTTAACGCTAGCAACCTTAAGTGCCGTTATCCTGTCCAGTACGATTACGAAACCAATTAAAGAACTGAGAAAATCCATGAAGCAGGTAGAAAAAGGTGATTTTGATATACAATTGGGGGACTCGGAATACAGGAATGAAATTGGGCACCTGCAAAATTCCTTTAGTATTATGATTTATAAGATACGTCAGCTGATAGAGCATAATAAAGCAGAGCAGGAGGCAAAGAGAAAAAGTGAATTGAGAGCGCTTCAAGCTCAGATTAATCCACATTTTTTATATAATACGTTAGATTCGATTATCTGGATGACAGAAAGCAAGAAAACCGAGGAGTCTATTTTGATGACCTCGGCCCTATCTAAGCTACTTAGAAAAAGCATCAGCAATGAGGATGAATTTGTATCTCTAGAAAGAGAAATAGATTATGTGAAGGAGTATCTAACCATTCAGAAGATGCGTTATCAGGACAAGCTAGAATATGAGATTAATGTAGCTTCGGAGGTTCTTCATGTACCAATAGCAAAGCTTATATTACAGCCGCTTGTAGAAAATGCGATTTATCATGGCATCAAATACAAAAACGGCAAGGGATTGATTAAAATCACTGGAAAAGCTTTGGAGAAGGAGGTAATCCTTCAGATTCAAGATAACGGAATTGGAATGAATGAGGAGACGTGTAAAAATATTTTTGAGAAGAGTGCCACGGAGGATACCAAAAGAGTGGGAGTGCGTAACGTGAATAACCGATTGCAATTATATTATGGTATGGAATATGGGCTTCATTATGAAAGTAAGCTGGGAGTAGGAACGACGGTAAGTATTATAATACCGTATAAACAACGGTAAGCATTTTGGAATACCAAATGCAATGAAATGAGGAGGATAGTGTGAATTGTTGAAAAGAACAATTCACACCTGGAAGTTTGTGCCTGCAGTCTTCAAAGCGTGTAAACACGCTTAGCACAAACTAATTCAAAGAGCAGGCATGTTATGTTAGTGTGAAGAAAGAGCATCTTCACACTTTGGAAGAAGCTTATAATGAGCACGCTGTGCTCATTCCATGCTTCTTCATCACTATTTGAGCCGCCGCTTGGCGGCGGAATGGAGATTAATATGAAAAACAGAATCAGAATAGTTCTACTACTGTCTTTTCTAGTTATAGCCGCTGTCTTTATTACAAATAAATTTGTATATAATGAAGGCAGCAAATCGCTTCAAATAATCTATATTCCGAAAGTAAATGACGGTTCTGATTTTTGGTCATCCGTTATAGCGGGGGCAGAGATGGCAGCGAAGGAGAATGAAGCCAAGTTAGAAGTGATAGCACCAAAGGATGAAACGGATATCCTGCGGCAAAATGAACTTATCCTTCAGGCAATTGATAAAAAGCCGGATGCAATTGTGGTATCACCGGGTTCCTATGAGGAGAATATCGATGTGCTAAAAAAGGTCAAGGCAGCAGGAATAAAACTAATTTATATTGACTCTGGTACCAGAGAGAATATTCAGGATTCGATCGTAGCAACTGATAATTATGAGGCCGGAAGAAAAATGGGAGAATATGTGAAAAAAAGCCTAGATGCTTCATCGGTTATTGCAATTGTTGCACACGTCAAAAATTCTTCCACCGCGATAGAAAGAGAGCAGGGCTTTCGGGATGCAATCGGTAATCATGAGGCACAGATTGCCGAAGTGGCATATAGTAATTCTGATGCGGTTAAGGCTTATGATGAAACAAAGAGGCTTATTAAAAAGTATAATATTGACGTTTTGGCATGCTTAAATGAGTATTCGGCAGTAGGGGCAGCCAGAGCAGTCAAGGAGCTGGGGCTAAACGATAAGATTACCATAATTGGCTTTGATAATTCAACCGAAGAAATTCAGCTGCTGGAAGAGGGTGTATTTTCTGCTATTGTGGTTCAACGCGCTTACAGCATGGGTTATCTAGGCATTGAAACAGCGGTTTCTTGTATTAAGGGAAAAAGTACAAAAACGAATATTGATTCAGGTTCTCTGCTTATCACTAAGGATACGATGTATGATACGGAAAATCAGGAGGTTCTTTTCCCTTTCTATGGAGATTAAGTAGAACCAATAGAATTCTCCCGAGCTTAATCACTAGTTATTCATAGGGATAATACTTTTCAAAAAATATCAAGGGTAAAAATATTATTTAACCTTTTTGCAGCCTGCTCCCATTGAGCAGGCTTTATTTGTGCAATGGCGGAAGATATTCTAGGATGCTTGGAAGATATTCAATTCAAAAAGAAGCCCCTTCTTCTTATAATAAATTCATGATATTCCATTAGGAATTAAACACTTTTAAAGAATGGATAGAATGGATGGTGATAGAGTGGGAGATGTGATTCTGAGGGCAAAGGACATTGATAAATCATTTCCGGGTGTACATGCCTTAAAAAAAATAAGCTTTGAATTAAAAAAAGGTGAGGTACATGCATTACTTGGGGAAAACGGCGCCGGAAAGTCTACTTTGATGAAAATATTAACCGGAATTTACTCTAAAGATAGCGGAAGCATCCTTTATGAAGGAAACGAAGTGAACTTTGCAGGCCCGAAGGATGCCCAAGAAGCAGGGATTTCTATCGTTCATCAGGAGCTGAATTTAATTAACCATTTAACGGTTGCACAAAATATTTATATTGGCCGCGAGATGATGAACGGTAAGATGATCAATGATAAAAAGATGATTGAAGAAGCAGCGAAGCTTTTTAAACTTTTAAATATTGATATCAATCCTGCAGAGACCATGGGGAATCTTACGGTCGGCAAGCAGCAGATGTGTGAGATTGCTAAGGCTATTTCTAAGGAAGCGAAGATCATTATTTTTGATGAACCGACAGCGGCGCTTACAGATGCAGAAATTGATAAGCTTTTCATTATTATCAGGGATTTAAAGGCTAAGGGTATGGGCATTGTTTATATTACCCATCGCATGGATGAGATTAAAGTAATAACTGACAGATTAACGGTTATGAGAGATGGGGAATACATCGGTACTCTGATTTCAGAAGAATGTACGAAGCAGGACATTATTAATATGATGGTTGGGCGTGTGATTTATGAAGAGCCAAAACAAAAAAGTAATGTGCCCAAAGCTGCGCCGGTCGTTCTCGAAGTGAAAAATTTAAATGCAGGAAAGATGGTCAAGGATGTAAGCTTTCAGCTTCGCAAGGGAGAAATCTTAGGCTTCGCCGGACTGATGGGTGCCGGAAGAACAGAGACTGCAAGAGCAATTTTCGGAGCTGACAGACTGGACAGCGGAGATATTTATATCAATGGGAAAAAGGTAACGATTAAGAAACCAATGGATGCAGTAAAGTATGGTATTGGTTATCTTTCAGAGGACAGAAAGCGCTATGGTATCATTCTGGACAAAACAATTGCCGAGAATACCACGATGGCTGCACTTGAGAACTTTACAAGGAATGGATTCATTGATCATAAGAAGGAAGCTGTTGTAACGAAAAAATATGTGGAGGAGTTAAAAACAAAGACCCACAGCATTCATGCTTATGTGAAAAACCTTTCGGGCGGTAATCAGCAGAAGGTAGTAATTGCAAAGTGGCTTGTCAGAAACTGCGATATTTTGATCTTTGATGAACCAACTAAGGGTATTGACGTAGGTGCAAAAAGTGAGATTTATCATCTGATGAATGAACTGGCAGCAAGCGGAAAGTCAATTATTATGATATCCTCCGAGCTTCCAGAGGTACTTCGTATGAGTGACAGAATCATCGTAATGAGTGAAGGAAGAAAGACCACGGAGATAGCGATTGAGACTGCTACCCAGGAAAAAATCATGAATGCTGCAACGATAGTAAATGAAATGGAGGAGAAATCCTCCGCAAAAATGGAGGAGAAATCCTCCGCAAAAATGGAGGAGAAATCCTCCGTAAAAATGGAGGAGAAATCCTCCGTAAAAATGGAGGAGAAATCCTCCGTAAAAATGGAGGATTAGGAAATGGAAAAGTTGAAAAGAAACCCGCTTATTAAAGCGATCGGTACGCAAAGACTCATTGCTTTACTGGCATTAATTGTATTGTTTACATTCTTTTGTATTGCCAGTCCGTCCTTTCGTAAATATACAACCTTTGTAAGTATATTAGATGCGTCTTATTATATCGGTTTCATGGCACTTGGTGTATGCTTTGCAATTACTACCGGAGGTATTGACCTTTCGATCGGTACGGTTTTGGTATGTTCCTCCTTAATATCTGGTACGATGTTCGTACGGGCAGGTATTCCGATAGTAGTATGTCTTATCCTATGTGTATTAATAGGTACATTTTTTGGACTTGCTAACGGACTTATGGTAACAAAGATGGGGCTACCGCCCTTTGTCGCCACACTAGGTACAATGCTGGTATCTAAGGGGCTTGGTTCAATAGCAACAAAGGCACAGAGCATCTCCTGGCCGCAAAATGGCAGTGACGGCGGGTGGTTCAGATATTTATTTAAAATCAATTATACAGATGGGGCCGGTAATCAGTATCTGATCCCCACAGGCTTCATCCTGTTAATTATTCTCGCTGTGATTATGGCAATGGTGTTAAATAAAACCCGTACCGGACGTTACATTCTTGCACTGGGCTCTAATAAAGAAGCTGCAAGATTATCCGGTGTAAATGTAAATAAATATCAGCTTCTTGCTTATGTCTTCTCCGGTACCTTTGCAGGTATAGCTGGTCTTGCATACGCAGCAATCTATTCTACCTTACTGCCGGGCAGTGGTGGCGGATTTGAAATGGATGCGATTGCCAGTGTTGTTATCGGCGGTACCTCCATGGCAGGTGGTGTAGCAACCATTGCAGGTACAATCATTGGTGTTTACATCATGGCAGTACTAAAGACAGGTCTTCCCTTTATCGGGCTGATGAACTACTGGCAGCAGTTAATTACAGGTATCGTACTTGTTATTGCAGTATTTATGGATGTCTATAACAAGAGAGTAAGTAAGGGGAAAAAGCTAAAAATAAAGAAGTAAGCTATTAATCCGGTATTAAAATATGCTGGCTAAGTCAGCTGTTTTAAAACATAGATCATGATATAGGTGCTTAACTCATATCAAAACATAATCATGAATTGGGAGGAAATTTATATGATGAAAAGGAAATTACTTGGTGTATTTCTTGCGGCAGCGATGGTTACTTCAATGTTTACCGGCTGCAGCTCTTCTTCCGGAAGTAAGGATACTTCCGAAACGAATAAGGATGTAACACAGGCTCCGGATAGCACGGCAGATACATCTTCTAACGCTGGCGGCTTGGTATATCTGGTATCAAAGGGCTTCCAGCATCAATACTGGCAGGCAGTGTACCAGGGCGCTCAGAATGCTGCGAAGGAGCTTGGTGTAGAACTTAAGATGGAAGGACCCGCAACAGAATCAGACATTGCAGATCAGGTTCAGATGTTAAATAATGCTGTTAACCAATCCCCGATAGCAATCGGTCTGGCTGCACTGGATACAGAAGCATGTCTTGATGGTATTACAGCTGCGATGAATGCAAAAATTCCGATTATTGGCTTTGACTCCGGTGTTTCTAATGCTCCTGAAGGCGCAGTATATGCAAGCGCATCCACTGATAATTATCAGGCTGGTATACTTGCAGCTACCGAAACTTATAAATTAATCAAGGATAAAGTGACCAAGGGCTCTAAAATCGGTGTTCTTTCTCAAGATGCAACCTCCGAATCTATTATAAGCCGCGGTCAGGGCTTCATTGATGAGATGAAGAAGGAAATCGAAGCAGCCGGCTTAACCGTATCTGTAGAAGGCCATGCTAAGTTTGAGAAGGTTGTAAGCGGTGCAGATGTTACTATTCAGGTAGCAGTTCCTGCTTCTGTAACCTTAGAATTATCTACAATTGATGCACAGAATATGTTAAATGACAATTCCTATGTATGTGTATATGGCTCCAATCAGCATTCTGCAGAAGCTTTAGTTACAGCAGATGAAAACTTAAACAGACTTGGAACTGATGGTGTGATCGGTGTAGGCTTCGATGCCGGTGCTGTTATCAAAGGGGCTGTAGCTTCCGGTAAATTAGCCGGTGCAGTAACACAGGATCCGCTTAACATTGGATACATGACTGTTAAATTAGCGGTAGCCGCAGCAAACGGTGAAAAGGTGGAGAATGTTGATACAGGCTGTCAATGGTATACCAGTGTTAACATGAAGGATGATAATATAGCACCAAATCTTTATGATTAATCAATAAATCAAGAGAATTTTAATTAAGCTTTGGGACAATAAGACAGGACTGCTTACACGCAAATGTGTGGTAGTTCTGTTTCTTTATTTAGTAAGATTTTTACGAAACTTAGCCGGCGAACAGGAAAACTTTGATTTGAACAGGTGATAAAAATGACTTAAATTATGAAAACCGCATATATCACTAATTTCAAGAATTTCATATTTGGTTTGCTTTAATAAGTATATAGAATAATTCAGCCGTTGGTCGTTAATATATTGTGTCGGAGTCTGGTTGAGCTTACTTTTAAGTACCCGGCATAGATGATTTTTAGAGCAGTTAGAAAGCTCAAGCATTCTTGGAAACCCGACTTGTAAATTATCGATTTTTTGCATCTCTATTAATGTATGATTCAACCAGTGAGGAAGTGGGCTTTGATTGGTATCAAAGTTTAGATTGGTAAAAAAATAATCAGCAAAAATTTGTGCGAGACAACACCTGGCATGGTTGATAGCATGATTTATATCAGGCTGATTCATCAGGCTGCCGATCGAATTCATATAATTTTTGACCTGTAACAACTCCTCCTCCTTCAAAGGTATACTGGTTGGGAAAGGTGCGTTCAAAAGGGATTGGAAAAAATGATCAGTATCAAAAAAATCATATAATTTCTGAAAGATTCTTTTACTGAAACCAACATTTACAATAGTAAAATCCTCTGAATGATAAAAATCATAGCAATGTGTATCAGAGGGTCGTATAAAAATCAAATCTCCTTTCTTTACAGTCTGTACAGCATTATTGATTAGGTGAAATGCAGAACCGGAAGTGACCACAAAGAACTCATAAAAATTATGTGTATGTAGTGGTGCTGTTTCACTGAAATTGGGATTGACATATAAGAGCTCCGTACTTTCATCAAGAAAGATATCTTCTTGTCCGTATATCGGTATTTTCATAAATTCATTCCTTTCCTAATGATAATTGTTACGCATATTTATTAAGCTTAATGTGCAAAAGTCATCGAGCAAATTAAACTGGGCTAAGCAGGGCTTGGCTCAATGTTGTCAATGTGTTTTGGTAAGATAATTTAGTTAGATATATTATCAATATAGCACAAAAAGTGGGTGATTGTATACAAGAAAGCTTAAAATTGCAGTGATATAATATAATTTGCCAAGGTTGAAGAAATGCGAAGAATAGTAAAAGCGGCTAATCACGAAAAGCTGTATTGCATATAGATGATTGCGAAAATATAGTTTTATTAATTGTATACAATGCCTGTAGTTTACGATTTTCTCAAATACCTATATAAAATTATATAAACGGAGGGAAAAATATGAATCAAACAAAAAGAGCAAGCGAAATGAGTGTTAAGGAACTGGCACAGTATATTGATTATTCGGTATTGAAGCCGGAATTTACCGTGGCGGAAATTATTGAATTAACAAAGAATGGGGTTGATTTGGGATGCGCAACAATTTGTATTAATCCAGGATATGTAGAATTGTGTGAGCATTATGTATCGGGCAGTGAAACTAGTTTATGCCCGGTATGTGACTTTCCTTTTGGAACAAGCTCGACAGAAGCTAAGGTAAAGCAAATTGAGATAGTATCAAAGTATGCTACTGTCAAGGAAGTGGATATAGTTGCAAATTTTGGATTAATTCGAAGTGGGTTATATAACAAGGTTATAGAAGATCTAAAAGCTTGTGTAGAAGCTGCTCATAAATTTGGTAAGGAAATCAAGGTGATTTTTGAAACAGATGCACTTACTGAGGAGCAGGTTAGGATGACCTGTCATTGCTGCATTAAAGCGGGAGCAGATTTTGTAAAAACAAGTACAGGCTTTCTGACCGGCTTTGAAGCTTGTGGTGCTACACCGGAGATCATACGTGTTATGATGGAAGAGGTTGGAGATAAATGCAGGATAAAAGGGAGCGGCTGTATCAGAACAAGAGAACATTTCTTACAGTTAATTGATATGGGTATCGATAGGATGGGTGTTGGGTACAAATCGGTACCGGTTGTTTTGGGTTTATGATAATGCCGATCGCTCTCAGATATGGCATGCCGAAGGGCAATAAACACAGTCTAGTACTTTGACTGTGTCATAGCCCTCATGAAAGCTATTAAATATGCAGTGGATCGGAACTATGAAGCAGAACCGTCTATAGGAAACTTAAATTAGCTTTCGGGTAAGTTTAAATCAATCTGTAATGGGGGATTGATTTTAGATGCAGTTAGGGCGGAGCTTACCTAGGATTAGTTTTTGAAAATTGAATGAAGCAATAGTATTGTGCACCAGCTTATATTGGTTATTAAGACCTATATTAGCTGGTGTTCTTTTATACAGCTTCTTTTATACAAAATAACAAATAATGATTTAAATAATTGTATAAAGCAACAAACTTAGGAATTATATTGAATTATTTTCCATTGTGTCACATAATTGATATATAATCTTTTAAGATTTAAATTAAGCTTGAATTCGAAAGGACTCTATTCCTCATAAATCCTAAATTCCAGTTATCCATATACATAATGTTTAAGTCAATGAGGTTATATTTTAAAGTATTTGCTCTTTCTTAATAATTTAGTGAAAATTAGTTAAGAAGAAATGCAGTAATGCCTAAGAAAAAACCGTTACTTATAAATCATTACTATTAACTGTGGGATAAATGAATAGTGAAGTAATAGGTTAATCCTAAGAAGCAAGGCCTTGAAATTAATAAAATGAACAAAAGGGAGAATTGATTTATGAAAAAATTAACAACACTATTATTGATACTTATTATGACATTTTCAGCGATACCATTACAGGCAGAGGCGGGAAAAGATAAAGCAGAAGTGTTATACATTTCGGTAGAAGATTTTGCACATGAGTTAGTTAATCAAATGGGAATGCAGGCGACTGTAGACAATGAAGCTTCTAGATATATTAACTGTTTAATGGATATCGGTGTTATTAAGGAAGGTGATATTGCCGATGATAAGGCTGATTTAAAACGTGGAGACATGTTGGTGCTTTTAAGTCGTGCGGATGATTACTTGAATAGTCCTAAAATAGAGGAAGACTTAGTTCAGGAGGTAATTGAGAAACGTATATCGGATATTGAAAAGGTGGTTAAAGCTAAGAAAGAAGACCTTGCAAAAGGCTATATTAAAGGATTTTTGAAGGGCTATTCTAATGGTTCCTATTCACCAGATCGAGAACTAAAGGTAAATAATAAGATCGTTAAGACTGATGCAATAAATTGTATCAAGATGCTTACGAATAAATCGTTACGGGCAAAGATAAGTCCAGACGGACAGTTGATTAGAACAACTAATCTGCCGAATAATGCTTATATGTTTCCATATATACTGGCAAGTTTTCCGAATAGGTATTATGAGGCTAAGTTGAGATTTGAAGGGGTAACACAGCGTATAAATGGTAAATTAGTTCCTATGAAAAGTCCTGAGGATTATACTTATCCAGTTGATGTTGCTAAGGCGAAAGAATCTGGTATTAAGGATTTTAATGAAACAAAGAAAAAATATATGGATATGTGGTTAAATAAAGTAAATACGTTGGTTTGGAATACCTTTAATGTAAATTATAAAACTATTAATGATAAATGGGTAGAAACCATGGCGCAAACAGATGTAGATATAATATATAGTAAAGAGTATGTATACAATTACTTAAATCGATATGTTGAGGATATGAAAAAAAACAAGACAATCGTTGAGTGTAATAAAGTTGCAATAGATGGTTCAAGTATTTACCAATATAATGGATTCTACTATATTCGCTGTTATGTACATTATCGAATTAAGTCTACTAGAACTAAAACAATTTATTCTGCTGAAGAATTCGATGGGAAGCTGTGGGGTCCATATAATAGCATATTATATTGCAGAACCTCATATGTAAATCTTGAAAATTATAAGCTGAACGAATGGGTAGATGGAATATTTGATATAGGACTGACAACTACAGTTTCCGGAAATGATGGTTCTATGTACGGTGTATGTGAGTGGGACTGGTCGCCTTATTTATTCCGCAGTTTAGAAAGGAAATAACATGAAAAGTTTATGGTCTAATAAGTGGAAAGTGTTACTGACACTTTCCATTATACTAATATTCAGTACTATTTTAATTCCGCAATTTGTATATGCTATTGAGGAATATGAGACATGGGTTATTCCTAAAGGTTCAATAAATGATCGGCAAGAAAATATAACAATTGATAAAGATAGTATAGTTCAAAAAGGAACCCATAATGCTGGTGCCAGTAAAGTATTTTACCGAACTACAGGCTATTGGATGACATTAGAAAAATGTGATGACTTAAATAAACCTTTTAATATTCAATATAAACAAAATATATCTGTCAAAGTGAAAACTGAGCGTAGTGGTGGTACAGCAACTTCAACCTATACCATTCAAAAAGAGGATTTTATCGATGCTATGCTCAGTCTCGGTGTAACATCTGCGCAGATAAAAGATAAAGGTTGTGTTACTGTATATTTACATAATATCTTTGAATTATATAACCCTCAAACTGGTGACCCATATAGCAAGTTCCAGAATATTACCGGATACCAGGAAATGATGGATGCAGTACAGAGAATTACGGGAGGACAGACATGGGAGGGAAATACACCTGAAATATTAAAATCCTACTATAACTTTCCCTATGAAGTATATCCTACCCTGTTTGATGTAGAAGTTATAGCAGCAACAGATGTTAATGGAAAACTGGTACCATTAAAAACATTAAGGTCTAAAGAACCTGGCATATTTAAGGAAAAATACCCTCTGAGCGGTGATTATACTGCTCCTGATAAATTGTCTATAGATGGTACTGATTATAAAGCAAAAGGTTATTGGTTCGTCCGATTTAACCGCCGTACAAATAACGAGGCAGTTCAGGGTCCTCATAATACCGGTCTAGCAATTTCTAAATATTCTCTTCCCGATGCTCAAAAGGATTCAACGGTAACCATATATGTGGCCTATGAGCCGCCTGCCTCTGCTGATATTATAGTCAATGCGGTTGACATTGATGATAAAGGTAAGATCATTAAATCTAATCTAGATACGGATAAAAAGGCACCAAATGATGCTTATGAACAGCCGTCTGCTACATTAAACCCCCAGATTACCTATAACAAAGAAAACTATACCAGGACGAAATATTATTCCTATCAGTATGAAAAATCAGATGGCGGAATAAAGGAGCTAAGCGGCAGTGCTACAAGTGACGATACTCCGGTGAAGTTTAGAGTTCCCTTAGATATCAAAGCAGGCTCTACTTTAACCGTCAGTATCTATTATAAAAAAGCTCCACCGGATAAAATCCCTGTCACGGTAAAGGCGATAGATAAGGCCACCGGTAATGAGCTACCCATCTCCTTAGGCGCAGGCCTTGCAGACAGTAATAAGCTTTATCAGCATAATAAGGGAATTCCTGAGAGCCTTACAGCCGGAGCAAAATCCTATTCCTATACCGGCAGCTGGGAGTGGTCGTATACGAAAAACATTTCTACTAAGCCGGTTATACCAAGTAAAGGCAGCGGTACCGTTATCAGCTTTAAAGCACCGGCTTTCAATGAGGTAATCGGCGGTATTACGGTTAAGGTATTCTATAATAGCAGTAGTCCGGAGGTTACGGATGGAATAACCCTACGCGTAATCATGGCCAACAGCAGCGGACAGGTGATTAGTGAAATATCTAGCGAAACGGTAACTAAACGTTAAATGAAAAAGTAAAATCCGGTTTATCTAAAGTACTGATTTGTGTAGGACTTAATGCCATTTTTAGTACTTAACATAAATCCTAATTTAATCTATAATGAACTTATAAGCTACAGAAAATCTATTTAAAAACATAGTAAATAAGCAACTGGAGTTTTGTGTGCGAGACTAAATTCCACCTGCTGAAATATTTATCTGTTTGAGTGGAATCTGTCTGTGCTTTGTCTTTAGTGTTTAAGTAATGCTGGTTTCAGCATTACGTCATCTGGAGCAATTTCTATAATTGACAACTTCTCCAGAATGGAGCTACCAAGCAGCAACCGGGACAGTTGAAATGGCGCACAGCCATTTAGGCTGTCCCGTGCTGTATTATTTATGTGGCTCATCATAAGCGATATATCTTCCTGAGTATATCCATCAAACGGAGTACCCTTAGGTACGACATAACGGATGTATTCATGGTTCTTTTCTATCATGCCTTTTTGCCAGGAACAGTTCGGATGACAGTAGTAAATCTTCGTCCTGATTTCTCCGTTACAGTTGCACTCCAGTCCGTCTGTATCCTGGAACTCATTCCCGTTATCCGTCAGGATAATGGGGAAAAGCTTCTGAAATATCTCAATTCCTAGTGTATCCGTAAGATAATCGAAGACCTCTTTTACGCAATCCTGGCTCTTTTCCTCAATTAGGAAAGCAAGCATTAGACTACAGCATCTAAAGAATAGTGTAAGAAGTACCTTTCCGCCTTTTTGGCCTTCAACTGTATCCATCTCCACTACCCGCGTATCAGGAAACTCCTGTAGTTTTCTGGTGAAATCCTCATAAGATCTTCCCAACCTTATTGCACGCTTTGTTGCTTTGGGAATGGTTCTTACCTTCCTCGGTTTATATTTTACTTTTCTAGGAAGATCACTATTCCTAGCTGTGAAAACCCTGAGGTCGATATACTTGTAAAGAGTGCGTCGAGAGCATCCAAGTTCTTTTCCATGGTTGGCATAAATATGTGACAGCGACTGTCCTTTTCTAAGAAGAGGGGAAACAATTAAGTCCATTTCCTGCATTTTCTCCGGCTCCTGATTGATACCTTCTCTTGATGAACTCAGAAGCTCATGATAAGCATCATCGGCAAACTTGGCGACATAAATCCATCTGTTTTTAGGACAACAGGCTAAACTTTTGCACGAGTTACAAACATAAGGTGCCTTCTGTATTCTTCTACATTCATGAAGTTCATACTGAGAACACAGGTTGTAGCATTTGCTACAGTCCCGGCAGTATTTAAAACAGGTGATATCTTTGCATAAATGTTGTATTTGGCAGGTTTTTAGATGGATACAATTAGGCCTTCGTGCTTTCCATGTATGAGGTTTAATAGCACGGTGTTTCCGGACCTCTTTCGATACAGTAGTGGGATCTTTTCCGATGGATAAGGCCATTTCAATAAAGGTCTGGCCTGCATTCAGTCCCTGTTCAATAGCAATACGGTCACTTAATGTTAAATGTTTATGGTTGTTATTCATTTATCCTCTTTCCGCACAGGCAGACAACCATACATTTATTATAACGGAAAGTGTGCACAAGTAAAATCAGGTCTATAACTACACCTAGAATTTAGTCGTGCAAACTGGAATTTACTTTTTCATTTTAGAAACGGTAACTAAAGACCAATCAATAACGAAAATAACAGATAAGCAAAAAGCAGTGAATGGTATAATTTGTAAATATCTTGACCGATGGGATTACCAATATACCACTTCATCAGGAATTCTAAAGAAGAGTGGCACGGGTACGACAGCCGCTTTTACCATCCCTTCTACAACCACCTTAGGAACGGTTGTAACTCTTAAATTTTATTATGATAAGGAAATCCCTATATACCCGGATAATCCTATGCCTCCTATAGAAGCAAATCTTGATATCCCCACTCCTTACGGTGTCATTAACGGTGATAAATACGCCTCTCCTTACTTCTTTTCAAAGCAGGGCATTTCCACAACAGAAAGCCAGTATGTATACGTGAAAACCAAGGATTATCTACTTGGCTATCATATTGTTAACCGAACAGGGATAAAAACCTATCAAGTCCCGGTAACGATGACCTATACTCTGGAATATTATACAGCCACTCCTGCTCAGTATGGCGGCCCGAAGAAGGTAACGGATCAGG
>JAEZTJ010000078.1 GCA_023421505.1 Bacillota bacterium | reverse complement strand
TGAAGATGTTTTTGAGCCTAATTTTTATTTCGATATTTTCAAGGTTCAAACTCCGGAAATTATTCCGGATAAAAATATATGCAGATGATGCAGTAGCCGCTTAGCGGCTCCTGCTGAGCAAGCATTATATAGTCGTTAATGGCAGGTGACAGTTTGTCAGAAGCAGCCGTGAGATTATAGGTATCTTCATAAACAAAATAAGTCACTCCAAAGGTGATTAGTAAAATTACTATTATAATAAGTTTGCTTTTCGTAAATTTGAATTTAATTTGGTTCATTTTAACCTTCCAATAAAATATTTTTAAATTCTATGAACATGAAAACTAAATAAATTACAAATGATTTTAAACAAGTTTCTCTTCAGATTATATAATAATTATTAATTAGAAGTCAGTTAAAGAAATATATTAATAAGTTTTGTTTCGTAATCTGGAACTATACCATAGTACTTCTTATTTTAATTTATTTTTCAAGTATTTTTCTAATGTGGTTAAGTGCATTGGATAAAATAAACTCTTGTTTGTATCTATTAATTTCTTTATTTCAGCTATTGATATCCACCTGATATTTTTGGCTTCATTACTTTTGCTTAATAGATCCCCAGCAGCATTACAGATAAAGGTTTGTACCATAATGGGGTAATTTCCTTCGAGATTTTGGCTGGATGAAAACGGCGTGTAGTTTAGCACCTTATAACCATTAAACTCTACAACAACTGCATCTTCTTCACCAATAATATTAGTTACCTTTAATCCGGTTTCTTCCCAAATTTCTCTTCGTAAACAATCATAAATATTTTCGAATTCTCTAATTTTGCCCGCAGGAATTTCTAATAGTCCATACTCTGATTTAGCATCAGCCTTGCACCGATCTTGAACTAATATGTAATCGATTCCGTCTATATTTTTCTCTATTATACCGCCTACACCAGGCTTGGCAAATAGCTCCATTTCTTACCTCCATATGACTTTTCTCACTGTAACGCGCTATACATTTTATAAAAAATCTCAAATTAATTTACCAGAAGGTCATTGGCTTTTCCCGTCATGAGGCTGACCCTTCAATATCTCATCATAAACAAAACAATCCGTAGTATGGTCATTAACCATACCTATTGCTTGCAGGAACGAATAAATTGTAGTTGAGCCGACGAACTTGAACCCCATTTTTTTAAAATCGCGGCTTATCTGATCGGAGAGAGGGGTGGCTGTGGGTAAATTCTCATGCTTTTTCCAATGACCAATAACAGGCATGTAATCTACATATTTCCAGATGAAATTGTCAAAACTGCCATGTTTTTCGACAACATTCAAAAATACACGAGCATTGATTATAGCCGCATTAATCTTTAGCCGATTTCTTATTATATTCTCGTTTACCATGAGCTCCTGTATTTTTGAATCGTCGTAAAGAGCTATTTTGTTAGGGTCAAACCCATCAAAAGCTTTCCGGAAAGCGTCTCGTTTTTTAAGCACGGTTATCCATGAAAGCCCTGCTTGCATACTTTCTAAAGTTAGCATTTCAAATAATTTGGCATCATCATGAACAGGTCGTCCCCATTCATTGTCATGATAATCAATGTATATAGGGGTATCTCCTACCCAAGAGCATCGTATTTTTTCATTCATAAGCCTATCCTCCAATTGAAATCTAATAATTTCTTGCATCCTCCATCGTTTCCTAAATTACAGAATCAGCCCACATCTCACCGCCAAAAAGTAGTTTCTGTGAAATATAGCCTTTTGATCAGAAAGAAATATGTTGTTAAATTATCTGATACAAGTATAAATCAGATACAGATGCTCCTTTTTTAGGTTAAAGATGCAAACTCAACAACGTTAGGCACAATACTATGACTCTTTTGCGGAAAATTAATTTCCATAATTATATCACATTAAACATGACTACACTATGTCATATTATAAATTAATCTTAAGTTCAAACATGGGGACAACAGTAGATTAAGACTTCTCGACATATTGGAATTGTAATATTTACTTAAGTCAATCCCTTAACTCTATACCAATATTGATACTTATCTATAAATCCTAATTTCTTATACAATTTTATAGCATTTTTATTTGCATCCACAACTTGAAGATATACTTTTTTTGCGCCGTACTTTGTAGCATTGCTTATTAAAGATGCGCAGATATCTTGTCCATACCCTTTGCGTCTGTGTTGTGCAGATACAACGATATCGTATAGACCAGCATAATCATTTTCAATTACACATAAGCCACAAGCTACTATCTCATTATTATAGGATAATGTCGCACAAAGTGTTTGATTTATAATATTGCTATGTATTTTCTTTGCCCATGGAATTGAAGATTCGTTTAGTCTATTAAGGCGAAAGTAATTACTTTGCCAGTTCTCATTCATATCGCTCGTCACTACAGAACTTAACCTATCGGTATCTATTTGGGGAATGTCCATCACCATAATATTAGTTTTGGTCACGATAGAATAATCAGACTCTGCTAATGCAATATCCAAATCAAGCGAGAGAGGAGTAATTTTAAATACGGTTGGAAGGTTCTGATATGTGTATATCTTTTCACAGTATCGGATTTTATCAGCTTTTGATAAGATTGAAGAGTTCAACATATTAACCGAATTTGCACGATTAGTATACCCTCCGGCAAATCGTAGATACCATCCATCATAATATACAGTATTTAATGAAGGATGTGCATTCATTGACATTTCTTCTATTAGTTTTACTTCTGTATTAATATGCTCTTTCTGCAAGTTTTTTTACTCCTTCTGATGTCATTTTGCTACAATTAATCTAAAACGCTATGACTAATCCATTATAAGCTATATCTTATTTATCTCATTCTAAGTCCACAATAGCCACCAAACGCAAATTATATATTTTATTTATATTACATTATTATTCATAATTTTACCAGTATAAATAGAAAATACATAAAAAGAAGCAATAAAGCCTTTAGACTTTAGAGTTTTTAAGATTTCGTCAGCTTTATGCTTCTTTATTTTAACATTAGCAGTTTTTCGCATAATAACAAATTTCATAGTCGTTTTAATTATTCAGCTATGAAATGCAGTCAAAACTCTCAAGTAATTGTAGCTTGGTATGCTCCGTTAATTGTATTTATTTATGATGGTTGTTCCTAATAAAATAAATGAAAATTATGGTAGAATTAATAGAAATATGATAATATTAATTAAATTATATAAACAGACTTGACTCAGTATATTCGTAATTTGGATTGGTATGTAATAGTTATGATGCAATAATTCATAATGTTTTAATTGGTTGGGAATTAAGAGCTTATTATGTGATTAAACAAAGATATAGGAGGAGAACATGAACAGGATATGTTTTTTTGATACAAAGCAGTATGATAAAATCTATTTTGAGCAGTTAAAAGAACAGTATAATATTGATATCGAGTATTTTGAACCCAAGTTAGGCCCCAAAACGGCCTTCATGGCAAAGGGCTATGAAGCAGTGGTAGCCTTTGTAAATGATAACATTGATGAGGAAACAATTAACCTTTTGTATGAAAATGGAACAAGACTAATTGCAATGCGCTGCGCAGGCTATAATAATGTGGATTTTAAAGCCGCCTACGGAAAGATTCACGTAGTGAGAGTGCCGGCTTATTCCCCTTATGCTGTAGCGGAGCATGCAATGGCATTATTAATGACCTTGAATAGAAAAATACATAGAGCCTATACAAGAACAAGAGATTTTAATTTTAGTCTAAATGGTTTAACAGGCTTTGATCTGCACGGTAAAACAATAGGTGTTATTGGTACCGGTAAAATAGGGCAGATATTTATAAATATCTGTAATGGCTTTGGATTAAAGGTGCTTGCCTATGATCCATATCCGCTTAAGAATACAAGTATTCAATATGTCTCCTTTGAGGAGCTTTGTAAAGAATCAGATATTATCTCCCTGCATTGCCCGTTGACAAAGGATACCCATCATATCATCAAACAGGAATCAATAGACAGGATGAAAAAGGGGGTTTATCTGATTAATACCTCCAGAGGAGCTTTGATAGATAGTGAGGCTTTACTGGAAGCTTTAAAAGCCGAGAAGGTGGGTGGTGCATGCCTTGATGTATACGAAGAGGAAACAGAATTGTTCTATGAGGATATGTCTTATTCAATTATTCGTGATGATATTCTAGCGAGAATTATCTCTATGCCGAATGTAATTGTAACCTCTCACCAGGCCTTTTTGACTAAGGAAGCACTACATAATATTGCAGAAACTACCCTACTTAATTGTCGAGACTTTTTTAATGACAAGGAATTGTGCAATGAAATCTGTTATCAATGCAGTTCAAAGGAAGCCTGCCCGAAAGAGAAGAGTAAACGCTGCTTTTGAAATAAGTATTGAAGCTGCTATATAGTTAATAAATCTCGTCAGGTAATTATGTGAGGATTATCACTAAGTTACCTGACTATTTAATTTAAACAAGTTTATTTACAACTAGTATTGCAATATTGTCTAATTAATTGTCGAATTATTTGTTATTTGATAGAAAATTGTTTCCTGTTGTGTTAGGATTACAAATCGAATAATGCTATTTCATGAAGTATTTACAATGATTTAAATGGTTGTATTTGTTATAATCGTAACATGTTTTGTTTAAAAAATGGTAAAATATACTAGGAAAGGCGCTGTCGTAGATAAAGCCTTTTTATATTGCGGTGTTATCACTTGTAAATACTTCCTCAATTAAGTGCAGCAGAAAGTGGGGAAACTTGATGGAAATAAAACAAGACTATATATCTGGACATGAATTTATGAGACTTCCGTCCCTTTGTACTTCCAAGGTGCTGTCAAATAAGGTATCACTTGATGTTCAAATAAAAGGAGTTAATATAATTGATGTACCGGATATTGTAAATTGGGTACAGCCGGGTGATATCATGATAACAACAGCGTATCCATTTCGGGATGATATGTCGCAAATACTGTTGATTATGGAGAGTATATCAAAAAAGGGAGTTTCCGGGATAGCAATTAAATCAAAATGTTTTATCAAAACGATAACAAAGGATATGATTAATAAAGCTGATGAATGTAAACTGTTATTAGTTGAACTTAGTCCGGAAGCGATATTTTCCAATATCATATATGAGACATTTCAGGCGATCTCCTACAAATCAATACAAAGATATATAGAATTGCAAAATAGAATAGACCGGTTATTATTTAATATGAATAATAGTGACTCTCTTGATCGAATGCTAGAACTTTTAGAGGAGGAAATTCATCGTTCCATCGGAATATTAGAGGAAGAAGGAAAGTTAATCAGGCTGCCTCATATTTTATCTCAGATTATGACCTTTACGGAGGAGCACTATAATAGTTTGAAGCAGCAGGCTGTTTATCAAAATAATGTGATACTGAACATATTGGATCAGCAGTATCGGTTTTATGTTCGGCCTCTTGGCAACAGCGAAAGCCATCAAAATTATTTAATCGTAGATCAAACCGATAATAGTCTAGAAACTTTTGAAAAACGTGTTCTTGAAAATGTATTACCGATTCTGTCTATACAACTTAGGAATAACCAATTGCTTCAAAGGAAGGTAAAAAAGTATAGGGATCGGTTTTTACTTGATTGGGCAAAAGGGATGATTGATGATACGATGGACATTATACTATTTGCAAGGGAATACGATTTTAATTTGAATAAAGATATACTGTATCAGGTAGGTATTATCAGTATTCTTGAAACAGAAAAACTATCAAAAGAATTAAGTGTTACTAAAATGAGGCATTATGTTCAGAGTCTTAAATCACAATTTTTAATAACTTTTGATGGAGGAGAGCTGCTTATCATTCTTGAGGTACAGCCGAATGCAGATAACAATCAGAATATAAAAAGACTTTTAAGAGAATTAGAGACTGCGATTGGTGAAAAAGTAAGAGTGGCATTAAGCAATCCACAGCCCTTAAATCAAGTATCCATAGCCTATACTGAGGCGAGAAAAGTGTATGATATCAGTAAAAAATTGAATGTGCCAAAATCGATTATTACCTTAGAGGATTTGGGAATATTTACAGTGTTATCTTTACTTCCACGGCACGATGAAGTGAAGCAGTATGTAGATCGAAATTTAAAGAATATAAAAGAATATGATCAAAAGAATAATAGTAAGTTACTGGAAACATTAAATGCATATTTTGAAACAGGAGGAAATGCTAAAAAAGCCAGTGAAAGATTATATATCCATTATAATACAATGATGTATCGTTTAGATAAAATTAAAAGTATATTAAATAGAAATATAGATGATGTAGAAATCAGGCTTCAGCTGCAGGTAGCATTAAAAATTGATACCATGTATAAAGTAGAGTAATTTTTAAGGAAAGACTATTTCCTGTGTATGTGCCCGGTAAAGTTTTGCTTGTACATACATACCTTTGACTTTGGACTACTGATTTGAAAGTTAATATTGGAATTAGTAAAGAATGAATAGTAAGAAATGCAACTTTGATAGTACGTCCAATGGTAGTGATGACGTTAAAAGCTTCTGCCTTTTTTGTTATATCACACGGATAAAGGGCAAATTGATATCATTGATGTATTGATACAAGGAAATCTGTGGAAGGTATTTTTGTTTGAGTGCATCAACAAAGGAGGCTAAAAGCAGCAAAGTTACTTATTTCAGAGAGGAAGTGAATTTATGTTTTACAAAAGAAAAATGGAACATACGCAAATTGACAGAGAAATGCTTGACTCCTTCCTAAAGGATTTGTATAGCCAATTGAACAGAGGCAGGATAAGAAGAGAGGAGCTGATGACAGCATATTCGATTGGAAGACAAGCATTAAATGATGATACATTTATAGTGATTGAAGATATTGATACTAAGGTTAGAGGGGTATATGTACAGGGAATACCATATGAGCTTATGGAAACCTGGTATTATAAGGAGGCCTTTATGTGAGTGAAGTTAGGGTAATACAATTTGGCTTCTATAGGAATAATGAATTCGGAAGCTTTATGGTTAGAAATTTATCAAGAAACGGTTTGATGATTACAATTTTAGATTCTTATGGAAATTTTCACAAAGCAAGCTATTTAAGATTCCTAGATAGTACTGAGATTGAAAGAGAAGCATTTGATGAGCTTTATAGAACGCATACCTGTAAACCTAACTATATGATCAAGCATTTAAGTAATCACTAATTTAAGTAAACTACTTTTTGTTTTGATGAAGTAATCGGCAATTTGATTTTGTACATCATGGAAGCAAATGGAATATATTATAAATATATGCTTGCGTCTTTTTAACAGCGGGCCTATAATTATATTTATTATAACTTCGTCTTGGGTATTCAGTCTGCTGAAAATTCACTTGAATATTTAAGTAAAATATTTATAATGTAATATAAACTATGAATGATAGGATGTGAACAAATGAAGGCCGGAATCAAACAGATAAGCGATATTACAGGCTTTTCTGCTGCGACAGTATCGAATGCTTTAAATAGAAAGAAGGGTGTTAATCAGAAGACGGCGGAGGAAGTGTTTCGTGTTGCAAGGGAAATAGGGTATCTGGATAAAGGGACTGTTACTAAAATCAAACTGCTCATTTATAAAAAGAATGGTCTGATTATTGATGATACACCATTTTTCTCCCTCTTAATCAGTGGATTTGAACAGGAATGCCGTGAAGCCGGCTTTGAAATGGTTATTGGTAATCTTGATGCCAGACATCCTGATTATGTAGAGCAGACAAAACAGCTAATCAATGAGTCGGGAGCTGCGATTGTACTTTTGGGAACCGAATTGTCTCCGGCTGATTTAAAGCTATTTAAAGAGGCGGCATGTCCGCTGTTATTACTTGATTACTGGAGCTTTGATATGAGTTTTAACGGAATTATGATTAACAACTCAGATTCTGCAAGAGTGGCAGTGAATTATCTGATTGCTCGTAACCATACGAAAATCGGCTATCTGAAGGGGAAATTCCGTATACTTGGCTTTGAACAAAGGCAGTCCGGCTATCGTTCTGCTCTTCGTGAAAATGGCGTTGAGTTAAATCCTGATTATATTGTTGAGCTTAGCACAACGATGAATAGTGCTTATTTAGATATGCTCGATTATTTAAGTAATCATCCGGTACTTCCTACTGCTTATTTTGCGGATAATGATGTAATTGCGTTAGGAGCAATGAAGGCACTGCAGGAGAAGGGATATCGTATTCCCGAGGATATATCAATAATTGGTTTTGACGATCTGCCGTTTTGTGATATTTCTTCTCCGAGACTTACGAGTCTTCGTGTTCCAAAGCAGGAGATGGGACGAATTGCAGTTAGAAAGATTATCGATATGATTAGAAAAGAGGATGAGGTTCGCACAAAAACTCAGATTTGTACAGATTTTATTGAAAGAGACAGTGTTAAAACCATATAAAAATAAGAATGATTATTTTAGTAAGTAAAATGTTAAGTTAAATAATTAGAAGAATAATATGTAAATAGTAAGTTAAATAAGGGATCAGAGCATCATTTTGAGATGTCTGGTGCCTTTTTTATATAAAAATTAGGAATTCAGTTGAAAAAACGTATAAAATGTTTATAATAATAATATAAAATATTCAAGTAAATATGTAAAATCATAACTGCATCTATCTAGGCATTAACTTTATTATAGAAGATTAACATTATTCAATTAGGATAGGTACTAGGATTACTAGAATAATTTCATTTTTAATCTAAAGAATACAATAGTGGCATGTAATATTAAGAGTCACTAGTGCATTTAAGTCTGTGTCAGCGCTGCATACACAAACTTAAATAAGCATAAACTCGTAAAACGAGCAGTTAAGCAGCGCAGAAATGAGGTTGATGATGATAAAAGAATTTCAAAATCCTTCTAACAGATTTCGTCCGATTCCTTTCTGGTCCTGGAATGATGAGCTTGATAAAGAGGAATTAAGCTTTCAGATAGCTGAAATGAAGGAAGCCGGTGTCGGCGGGTATTTTATGCATGCAAGATCAGGATTAAAAACAGAATATTTAAGCGAGGACTGGTTTCAATGTATTAAAGCAGGAATAGAAGCCGGTAAAAAATATGAGCTTGATGCATGGATTTATGACGAAGAAGGCTGGCCAAGCGGTTTTGCTGGAGGTCTTGTACCGGCACTGTCTTCGGATTATCACTCAAAATATATAACCATGGAGGAGTTTTCTAGTATAGAGGAAATCTGTTCTTATGTAAAAAACGATCAGCAGGAAGAAGCAAAGTCCTTAAAGGAGAAAATTACCCGTGAGGAGGAGCTTCCTCATACCATTATTGCACTATACATTTACCATAAAGTAAATAAAACCTTCTGCAGAATTGAAAAAGTAAAGGATATTACTCTGAAGGCTTCTGAAGTAATACTTGCTGTTAAAAGAAATGTAAATGAATTCTATGTAGATACCCTTAACCAGAGAGCAATTAAAGCCTTTCTTGAGGTAACACATGAGGAATATGATAAGCGCTTTGGTAAGGATTTTGGTTCTTATATGCATGGATTTTTTACAGATGAGCCAAGACTTGCCTGCGACCATTTCGGTGATCTGGCATGGTCGGATGACCTTCCGGAAGCTTTTTATAAAAAACATTCCTATGACATACTTGACTTTCTCCCTGCACTGTATTTCGAGACAGAAGGCTGTGAAAAATATCGTTACGACTTCTGGGTTACGGTAAATGAGATGTTTGCCGTAAATTATATGAAAACCATCTATGACTGGTGTGAAGCACATCAGTGTAAAGTGACAGGACATATTATGATGGAAGAAAGCATCTTCAGTCAGATGACAAGTACAGCTGGAGTTATGCCCTTCTATGAATATATGCATATTCCTGGCATCGATTGGTTAAGACGTATGATATCTTCTCCGGTGATTGCGAAGCAGGTCGGCTCTGTCGCCTGTCAGTTGGGAAAAAAACAGGTGTTAACGGAATCCTTTGCGCTTTGCGGCTGGAATGTATCCTTTGAAGAACTTAAATGGATTGCAGAATGGCAGTTTGTTAACGGTGTTAACCAGATCTGTCAGCATCTTGAGGCATATACGATCAAAGGCAGTAGAAAAAGAGACTATCCGCCGTCGCTGTTCACACAACAGACCTGGTGGAAGGAATATAAAAAATTCAATGATTACCTCGGTAGACTTTGCGTAGCCTTGTCAGAAGGTGATCAGACTGCCGATGTTTTATTACTGCACCCGATGCGGAGTGGATATGTATGCTATGACGGTACGAGAACAGAAGCAATCAGGGTACTTGACCAGAGGTTCGAACAGCTGTCGAGTCTGCTGTCGGGCTTGCACATCAGCTATCACTTTGGTGATGAGACCATAATTTCCAATTACGCAAGCGTAAAAGGAGCGGAGTTTATCGTTGGAAGGATTGCATACAAGACGGTTATCCTTCCTCATATGTATGCAATAGATGCTAAAACACTGGAACTGCTTTTAGAATTTCATCAGCAGGGTGGAACTCTTCTTAGTATGGGTCAGCTTCCCTATTATACCAATGGGGACTTACAAAAGCTGAAAAAGCTTTGTGAGACTATTACAAGAATAGAATCAGATGAACTTAGGACGTATCTGATGAAGAAGAAGCTGATTGCCTTAAGCATAGAAGAGAACGGTGAGGAGATAAGTGATATTACTTATCTACAGAGAGAAACAGATACTTCTTGCGTCTTTTTCCTGGTTAACCATAATCAGGAGAAAGCATACCATACAAAGGTTTCTATTCTTGGAAAGCAAGGTGAAGTAGTTAGGCTGATTGCGGAGGACGGTACACAGGAGGTTCTGCCGTATCAAATCGTTGGAGGGAATACAGTCTTTGAGCTATATTTTGAACCAATGCAGTCCTATATCCTGCAGCTACTGCCACCTTCTCAAACAGAGTTTTCGTTAACAAGGGAAGAAACGATCAGGGTTCCGCTTAAAAAGCATTGGGATATTGAACAAATAGATCTAAATTCCATGACTTTGGATTATTGTGATTACCGGATTGACGGCGGCAAGTGGCTGGGAAGGACGCCTGTAATCAAGCTGCAAAAAATACTTCTTGAGCTTCAGAGGCCTTGTAAGATAGAGCTTTCCTTCTCCTTTGAGGTAGCAGCCGACTTGAAGGTAAACCGCGAATTCTATGCTGTGATTGAGGATGCACAGGCTTATGAGATCACGGTGAATGGTGTGGGGCTTACCTATCAGGAGGAAGGCTGGTGGAAGGACAAGACCTTCAAGAAGGTTACTATTAAACCCTACTTGAAAAGCGGAACGAATCATATCATCCTCAAAACAGATTTTGTTCAGCCACAGAAGGTTTATGATGTTCTGTTTGGTGAAAACGTTTATGAGACAGAAAAGAATAAGATTACTTATGGAATAGAGCTGGAAAGTATTTATTTGCTGGGCGATTTTGGTGTTGTATCAAAAGCTCCGTTTGAACGTATTGCAAGACAAGCCATGATCACGCAGGGTGAATTTGAGATTGTGGATGCACCGCTTTCCTTTAAGGATAATAATTTTACGGTAGGTGGACTCCTGTTCTTTGCAGGAAGTCTTACAGTAACGCAGCGATTTACGATAAAGAAACAGGAAGGGCAACGATTACTTCTTGATTTGCAGAAGCAGAATGCTCCGTTTGTAAAGGTATATATAAATGATAGATTAGTTAAGGACTCACTATGGGCTCCTTATACAGCAGATATTACTGATCAGGTAGTAGATGGAGAGAACAAGGTTAGCCTTAAGCTTTACGCCTCCAATCGTAATCTTTTAGGGCCGCACCATCATATTGACGGCGAATGCTATAATGTAGGACCGGAAAGCTTCACCGGCAAATGGAGCTGGGTAGAACGAAAATCAGAAGCGGATGCGACAGAGGTGATTGACCTGGATAAGAACTACTGGACGGATACTTACAGCTTTGTAGATTTTGGATTATTTCATGAATAAACGTAAGATGCGCATTGTCTCGCAAGTGAGCCAAATAAGCAGCGCAGGAATGAGGTAAAGGATGAAGCATTTATTATACAGTAAAATCTTGGAAGAATGGAAAGAAAGTGAATATAAGAATATTTCCCGATCACTCAAAGAAGAAATTGAGAAAAGCGATCTTAAGCTTATCGTTCTTGATGATGACCCAACTGGAATACAGACGGTTCATGGAGTATATGTATATACGGATTGGAGCTATGAAAGTATCTATAAAGGCTTTACGGATGCGAATAGACTATTCTTTATTCTTACCAATTCAAGAGGATTAACTGAGCAGCAGACAACTCTGTTGCACAAGGAAATTACTTCTACGATTATGAAAGTATCAAAAGAGACCAAGAAAAGGTTCCTTATTATAAGCCGTGGAGATTCTACCCTACGGGGACATTATCCACTTGAGACAAGCTTAATTAAAGAGGAACTGGAAAGGCTTTCCGACATAAAGGTGGACGGAGAAATTATAATTCCTTTCTTTAAAGCGGGAGGCAGGTACACAATTGATAACATCCATTATGTTAAATATGGTGATGAATTAATTCCGGCAGCAGAGACGGAATTTGCTAAGGATAAAACCTTTGGCTATACAAAATCAGACCTATGCGAATACATTGAGGAAAAAACACAGGGTGCTACCCGCGCGCAGGAAGTTATACGAATCGGTCTGTCAGAGATCAGAAACGGAGAGGTGGAGCTGATCGAGGAACGGCTTTGTAAGGCTGCAGACTTTCGCAAGATAATTGTCAATGCAATCGAACCTGAAGATTTGGAGATCTTTTGTGTAGCCTTGTACCGTGCTCTTCAGAAGGGGAAGTTCTTTTTGTTTCGAACTGCGGCAGACTTTGTAAGAGTAGTAGGCGGGATATCGATAAAACCATTCCTTACAAAAGCTGATATGCTTAACAGGGAAAGCAGTAAGGGTGGTATAGTAGTAATTGGTTCACATACAGCAAAAACCACGGCACAGTTAGAAGCACTTAAGGATATGAAGCAGCTTGAATTTATAGAATTTAATTCTGATTTAGTACTTGAGGATAGACTGAACGAGGAGGTACTTCGTGTTACGAAGCTAAGCAGCTCTTATATAGAGGCTGGGAAGACCGTTGTGGTTTATACCAAAAGAAAGCTCCTTTCCCTTAAGCATGATACGAAGGAAATGGCTCTGCTTCGCTCTGTAAAGATATCGGAAGCAGTTATGCGGCTGGTGGGAGAACTAACTACAGTACCTAAGTTTGTAATCGCGAAGGGTGGTATCACCTCCAGTGATATTGGGGTAAAAGCCTTGAGAGTTCAAAGAGCATATGTGTTAGGACAAGTATTATCAGGCATTCCTGTTTGGAGGACTGACAATACCAGCCGCTTTCCGCTTATCCCTTATATTATTTTTCCGGGTAACGTAGGAGAAGCTGATTCTCTAAAAAGAGTGTTGGAAGAATTTGTGTAATGTAAGACGCTAGCATAAAGCTTAAAATGTTAATATAAAAATAGACTACCATGGCAAAAAGGAGGATTCGATGAAGAAAATAATAATCTCGGTGGCACCGGTGGCAGGGCCGGACCCTCTGGATCCAGAACTGCTTTCTGAGGATGTAGCAAAATGTATCGATATGGGAGCGGGAATGTGCCATTTACATACCAAAACCAGAGAAGGAAAGCTTACACCTGATATTACTGTAATATCGGAAGCCTTTGACCGGATACTTGAGAAGAAAGACGTCGTTGTTCAGGTATCAACAGGGGGCATCTCTCAGATGAATATGGTAGAACGCTGCTATCCTCTCAATTATAGAAAGGCGGAAAGTGCTTCTCTAAACGGTGGTTCGACTAATCTCGGAGAGGCAATCTACTGTAACTCCTTTGAGGATATCAGGTATTGTGCGAGGCTTTGCTATGAGAAGCATATTTTGCCTGAGATTGAAGTATTTGATATCGGTATGCTGCATAATATCCAATTGGTAAGAGAGGAAGCCCCTTTTCGTGAACCGGTACTTTTTAATCTAGTATTTGGACATAAAGGCGGCATGCAGCCAACCATCGAGGCTCTTACGGCATTTCGATCCTTTGTACCGAAGCATAGCTTGTGGGGAGTCACTCATTTTGGAAGAGATAACTGGAACTTTCTTGCGGCTGCGCTGGCTATGGGTGCGACAGTTGTAAGGATAGGCTTTGAAGACAGCAGATACTTAAGCGAAGGGGAACAAGCAAAGTATAATTATCAACTGGTAGAAAAGTTATCAAAGCTTGTTCGTGCAATGGATATGGAACCGGCAACCCCTTACGAAGTCAGAAGGATATTAAATATTTCGTAAGCCTTTGGATGATAAGCTGCGCATTGTCTCGCTAGCGAGCCAAATATGCAGCGCACGAATGGGGTAAAGTATGAGGGTATTTAAACATCTGCGAAGGAAGTGGACAATCAATATCAATTTACGAAAGCGTATTGCTTTCACAATGATTTTATTGATTTTGATTACGACAGTGTTTCTTGGAGCTGCAATATTTGGAATATCCAAAAGAACCATAGAAAAGAACTATCAAAGTGCTCATGTACATAATCTTCAGGTTTCAAGCAAGATGATGGACATTTACTTACAGGAGATTATAGAAGAAGGAAGAACCCTATTAGAAAATAGTTCGTTTATTCATATTATGCAGACTGAAACGAAGGAGGATCGCTATTTTTCGAGTAGAAATCAACTTGCGCTTGATAATGCTCTGGGAAAGATAGCAGCGCATAATTCACTTATTAATGGAATGCTTGTTGTAAATGAGAGTGGTAACTGGAGATATTATGCCAAAAGTAAGGTATATAGTGGCTTACTAAATCATTATTATACAACGGACAAGCTTCTTTTGGAGGAGTGGGTCAAGGCTGCAAAGGAAGCGAAAGGGAAGGAAGTATTCTATCCAAGTGATGTTTTATTAACGGATAAAGCAAAGGATGGCTTCTGCTACGTGAAAAATCTGATTAATCCGAGTACTCAACAATCCTTTGGGTATCTTGTGGTAAGCATTGATAAAAAAATCTGGCAAGAAGCTTTTGGAAGAGACAATGAGGGCTATACGACTAACCGATATATGGTGGTACTGCCGGAGAAATTAAAGGCAGAGTCGGGAATGGTTTATTTCTCTGGTAATGAGAAAGAAAAGCAGAAGATTATGGATGCTTATTATACAGGTGATAATTCTGACTATTTATTTAGTTCGTATCAGAATAATACAACAGACTGGTCTATCATGAATGTCATTACGAAGGAAGAGCTAGAAAGTGATAGCGATTATATCCGCAAAATTCTTCTTGTTGCAATTTTTATTATGGTTATAGTCAGTATCAGTGCGGCAGCAGCAATTTCAAGCTATATCACAAAGCCGCTTGATAAATTGGAACAGACGATGTCTGAGGTGGAGATCGGTAATCTTAAGGTCGAAACAGAGTTCGATGACAGCGAGGTCGGTAAAATCGGAAACCGGTTTAAAAGCTTAGTTAATAATAATTTGGAGCTAAGAGACCGCCTATTAAATCTTGAAATCAAGGAGAAGGATGCACAGCTCCTGCTGCTGCAATCTCAGATTAATCCGCATTTTCTGTACAACACGCTGGATGCACTGTATTTTATGGCACTTATTGAACAGGCGGATGAGATCGCGGAAATGGTACAGGCATTATCGAATATGTTTAAGCTGAGCTTAAACAAAGGAGATAAGTTAATCGCTCTGCGTGATGAGATAGAGCATATGAAGGACTATATGAAGATCTTAAATTTCAGATTTCATGACCGATTTACGTTTCATATAGATGTAGATGAGGAAATTCTTGATTTGAAGCTTCTTACCTTCATATTACAGCCGATCCTGGAAAATGCGGTATATCATGGTCTGGAATCAAAAATCGGACCTGGAAATATCTATCTGAAGGCCAGAAGAGATGGAGATAATTTAATTATTTCCATTCGAGATGACGGAGTCGGAATAGAGGATATGGCTCTATTAGAAAAGGGCTACGCAATCAGAAATATAAAAGAACGTATTGGACTTTTTTATGGTGAGTCGCATCAGGTGAATGTTTTAAGCAGAAAAAATACAGGTACTACGGTTAAAATAGTAATTCCTTTGTTGAAAGATGAAAAGAAGTCATAGTTTGAGTTGAAACCGCAGCGAAGGAAAGATTCCTTTCATTCCTAAGTGGCAGCAGAAATGTCTTTTTACAGTGAAAGGGATAGAAATGGAGGGCTTTTATGTATCGTATGGTTGTGATAGATGATGAATATATTGTTGTCCGGGGAATTGAAGCCATCATTAAGCGGGAAAAGCTTGATTGTGAGGTGGTTGGTGCTGCCTATAACGGTATAGAAGCACTTGATTTACTTCGTGAGACGAAACCGGACATCGTTATTACCGATATTCGTATACCAAAGCTGGATGGATTATCCCTAATAGAAGAGGCAAAGGAATTCTTACCTGAGACTTATTTTATTGTGATCAGCGGCTTTAAGGAATTCGAATATGCCAAAAGAGCTTTAGCAATGGGCGTAAAAAGATATATTGATAAGCCGGTAACAATTGATAAGGTAAAAGAGGCTGTTGCCTGGATCGAAAAGGAAGAACTGAAGAAGAAGGCGAATGCTCTGACAGAGGATGAAGAGCTTAAGAATAAGGAATTAAACCAATATACGGATAAAATGCTTGATAGTATTATTGAAAATGATACGACTAAGCTTAGGAAGTATTTTCGAAACTATATGGTAGTAATCAGAGTGTTATACCCTGCGATGAATCACTTTAAGAGGGAGTGCTTAAAGCTGATCTGTATGCTTTCTGAGTTTTACGGCGAGAAGGAAAGAGGCAGCAGCTGGTGCTCTGGGATATCCTTTGAGGAAATGAAGGCGAAGGATACTTATCGTGAGATAGAAGAGTATGCAGAGAAAATTATTGAAAAGATAATCGGTACGATGGAGACGCAGAATCATTCGGTGAATCACCGTGATATCAAGCAGCTGTTAGAATACATAGGCTGTCATTATAATCAGGATATCGGACTGAATGAGCTAGCGGATATGGTTGGATTAAATCCCGTTTATTTAAGTGTTCTTTTTAAAGAAGAGGTTGGTATGAGCTATATCAAATACTTAACGAATCTGCGGATTAAAAAGGCGAAGGAATACTTGCTGGAAGATTATAAGGTTACTTCAGTCAGTGAGATGGTCGGATATAATAATTATAGACATTTCTGCGATATATTTAAGAAATATGTAGGCCAATCACCAAATGAGTACAAGGGCTGTGTAAGAACGAGAGAGCGGGCATGATAATATGTACAATTTGCCATTACGGAAATGCAAAATATAAAAAATGTGTACAAAATATAAAAAATGCTCAGCTAGTTATCTAGTCAATGTCGTGATATTGTATAGATACAGACAAAATAAGTCTTGCAGTATTGTATAAGTTATTTAAACAGAGGAGGCTATTTATGAAGAAACGATTTGTATCGGTTTTACTTGCGGCAGTTATGGCTGCAACACTTTTTACAGGATGCGGTAAATCCAGTTCTGATTCATCATCAAAATCAGATGAACCGGCAGCTACAGCAACTACTGCACCGGCGGCTGATCCTACTGAGGGGGCACAGACGACAGACGGAGCAGACCCGCGGCTTGAGAAAACAATTAAAATTCTATCTATCTGGGCTGAGGATAACGATAACGGAATTTTAATGAACAATATTTTAAAGCGTTATAAGGAAAAGGTAAATCCTAATTTTAATTATGAATATGAATTAGTATCAGCAGATGATTTAAAGATGAAGATTTCAACTTTAGCTGCATCGAATGATTTACCTGATATTTTTGTATATGAGTCAGGTACTCCACTTAAAGAGCTGGTTGAAGCGGATAAGGTACTTGATGTTGGTGCAGAGCTTGATAAGCTTGGACTGAATGATTATATGAATCCTTCTGCAGTATCCTTATTAAAGAGCTTATCAGAAACAGATTCTCTATATGACTTGCCACTTGGACTTAACGTAGAAGGCTTCTGGTATAACAAAGCTTTATTTGAAAAGGCTGGTGTTACAGCTCCTACAACCTGGGATGAATTTGAAACTGTACTTGCTAAGTTAAAAGAAGCAGGTATTCAACCACTCTCCTGTGGTGCCGGAGATAAATGGGGCGCAACCCGTCTAGTGAATGCTTACACAGTAAGACTGATGGGCGCAGATGCAATGACAAAAGCAGCGAATGGTGAGACAAAATACACAGATGAAGCTTATGTAAAAGGTGCAGCAAAAATTCAGGAATGGGCAGAAAAGGGCTACTTTGGTGAAGGTGTAACAACAGTTGATATGAATACAGCAGGCACTATGCTCGCATCTGGTCAGGCAGCGATCTTCTACAACGGAAGCTGGTTTACTTCTAACTTAAATGATCCCAGCTACAACTTAGCAGGGGAAGACGGAATTGGTTTCTTCAACGTTCCGGTTGTTGATGCAGCCATCAGCGATGAGAATTCCTACTCTATGAACTGTGGTAATATCCTTGCCTTCAGCAAAGATAAATATGATGAGGGTACAAGCTGGTTCTTAAAATACTTCGTATCTGAAATTGGTAACGAGGCGATGAGTGTACAGGGTTCTGTTAAGGGTTATACCTATACCGTTCCTGAAGGAGATATGTCAGGTTATACTAAGCTCGTGCTTGAGAAGATCAACAGTGCTACCTCCGCATTCGCATGGTATGAAGCAAAGATGAACTCCGAAACCTCAACGGTTGCACAGGAGAATGTACAGACCTTAATTAATAAGGATATGACTCCGCAGGAATATATGCAGTCCATTCAGGATGCATACGATGCAAGTAAATAACACTAGGTATACTAATGTATTTATCACTTTACCGGATTGATTTCCGGTAGGAAACGAATAAGATAACTGGGAGGTGTTGGGATAGTCTTCACAAGACATCCGGCACCTCCTTTCATTAAAAATGGAAGCAGGTGTAGCACATGAACAAAGTATTAGGCAATAGGAAAGCAATTGCGCTGTTTATACTTCCGCCCTTTATTTTGTATGCGGTAATCGTTGTATTACCGGTATTATGGTCGTTCTATTATTCTTTTTATAGTGGAACTCCGGGACTTAAGTGGGAATTTTCTGGATTCGAAAATTATATCAGGTTATTCAAGGATAAGAATTTTATAGATGCGTTATTCGTTAATGTAAGATATATAGCAATTGTAATGATTGGTCAGGTTGGTTTGGGTCTTGCTTTGGCACTCCTATTTAACTTCTGGCTGAAAAGATTTAAGAGCTTAATCCGTACGCTTGTATTCTTCCCGGTAGTTTTACCGACGGTTGCAGTTGGACAATTATTTGCAAAGATATATGAAATACAGCCAAATTACGGTCTCTTAAACAGTATTTTAGCTAATATTGGTTTGGAAAAACTGGTGCAGCCGTGGATTGGTCAGGCATCAACTGCACTTTATTGTCTAAGCGCAATGGATATCTGGGTGGCAATGGGCTTTTATTCGGTAATTTATTATGGCGCACTTTTAGATATTCCGGGTGAAGTAATCGAAGCAGCAAAGATTGATGGCTGTAACGGCTGGAATTTATTTAAAAGGGTACTTTTCCCTCTGTTAAGACCGATTACGATTACCTGTCTGATTTTCAGCTTTACAGGTACTGTAAAAATGTTTGAATCAGCACTTGCTTTAACAAACGGAGGACCGGGTAATGCGACTAAATCCTTATCCATGTATATGTATAATGTAGCATTTACCTACAGTAAGATGGGATACGGAAGTGTAATTGCTATCTTCATATTTGTTCTCTGCTTTACAGGTTCACGAATTATTCGTGCCTTTGACAGCAAAGAAAGGTAATAAAATCCTTTCAGATTATAATGGGTGCCAAAAGATGGCATCGTGGAGGTAAAGCATGAAGAAAATGAAATCCTTATTGATAAAAATTTTGATCTTTATCATATGTATTATAGAAATTTATCCTTTGTTCTGGTTGCTCACTGCATCCTTTAAGCAGCAGTTTGAATGGACCAGTAAACCGGCTTATGCATTAAATGCAGGCTTCTATATTAAAAATTATATTGATGCCTGGACCAGAGGACATATGTCCGTATACTTTGCTAACAGTTTAATCAATACACTGATCGCTCTGGTTTTCATTGTTTATTTTACCGTCACTGCAGGCTTTGCTTTGACAAAGATGGAATGGAAATGGAGAAAAGCAATGGATGCTTTTTTCGGTCTTGGAATTATGGTACCGGTAGCAACTGCATTAATTCCGCTTTTCCAGATTTATAACAAGATGAATCTGATGAATACCAGAACCAGTCTGATTTTAGCCTATATAGCCTTTGGACTTTCCTTATCGTTTTACTTAGTAGGTGGTTATCTACGGTCACTGCCTGCCGAGATTATGGAAGCCTCGGTTATTGATGGCTGTGGTATCTATAAGATGATGTGGCATATTGTGGTTCCTTTAATGAAGAATGCAATTGTAACCGTTCTAGTGCTTCAGTTCTTCTTTAAGTGGAATGATCTTATCTTTTCTATGACCTTTATCAGCTCCTCCAGCTTAAAGACGATTCAGACAGGCCTATTATATTTTCAGGACGAATTCGGTGCAAAGAACTGGGGTGCGATCTTTGCTTCGGTATCCATGAGCGTTATGCCGTTACTTGTTATCTATATCGCACTGAATAAGAAGGTAATTGAAGGTATGACTTCGGGAGCAGTGAAGGGCTAAGTGAATAAAAGTAGGTGTAGGATTGGAGATGCGCATTGTCTCGCAAGCGAGCCAATTAAGCAGCGCAGGAATGGGGTAAAAAATGGACGAAGTAATAAATCTGTTGTTTCATCATGTTGAAAAGAACGTTGATAAGGTTTTTAAGGAACCAAGGAGCTTCATACGATATCCTTTTATTGATCCCGGCTCTGTCTATGACGGAAATGTATGGGATTGGGATACGTATTGGTCTGTGTATGGGTTGATTAGTTATGCTAAGCAGAAAAAGGAAGAAGCATTTACTAGTAAGCTGATTAAGCATGCTAAGGGCAATGTATATAATTTTCTTGATCATCAGCTGGAGGATGGCTATATTCCGATGATGATTGAGGTGGCTGATTGGCCAAGGCCTTATCTTAATATAAAGCATGAGGAAGGCGTACTGATGAATATGCATAAGCCCTTCCTATGCCAGCAGATTGTTCTGATATCGGATTTTGCAAAGGATTATGAGTGGATACGTGAATATCTTCCCGGAATAAAGAAATATTTTGAATGCTATAAAAGAAATTACTACTTCGAGCACTGCGGACTTTATGTATGGTGTGATGATATCATGATCGGCATGGATAATGATCCGGCTACCTTTGGAAGACCGAAGTTTTCGACAGCAAATATATTCTTAAACAGCTTCATGGTAATGGAATTAGAGGCTATGGTAAAGCTTATGGATAAGCTTGGCTGTGAAAAGGCGGATGCTGCTTGGTATGAGGAAGAAGCTAAAAAGCTGGTTACGGCAATCCAGTCTGAATGCTGGGATAAAAGAGATGCCTTTTTTTACTCAGCTGATGTAGATATTAAAACTAGAAAATTTGATTGGTTCCATCAGGGCTTAGGAGTATTCTGGAAGACACTTCCAATTAAAATTAGGGCATGGTCAGGTTTTTTGCCGATGCTTGCAGGCTTTGCTACAAAGGAGCAGGCAGAGAGTTTACTGCAGCATGCTAAGGATGATAAAACGTTCTATAGTCCTTATGGAATTGTATCCTTATCAAAGGATGAGAAAATGTTTGATCTTTCTGTAACGAATAATCCGTCTAACTGGCTCGGTCCAATCTGGCTGGTAGTGAACTATGCGGTATTTAAGGGAATGCTTAATTACGGTTATTATGAGGAAGCAAAGGACTTGTATAGTCGTACAATCTTGCTCCTAGGAACAGATTTGGAGAAAACCAGCAGTATGCATGAATATTATGATCCATTTACCGGAGAACCGATTATGAATGGTGGTTTTTTGAACTGGAATATTCTTGTATTAAATATGTCTGAGGAGCTAAAAGAATATAAAATGTACGTATGTGAAAAAAGTAATTAATGCTAGGGAGTATGTTAAGCAGTAGTCTGTTGTGAAGTTCAAGCTTAAAGTATGGTATGCTTTGACAATTAGAAAAACAACAAGAGAAAAAAGGGAAGGAGCTTAGTCAATGAAGGTAGGATTGGTATATACCTCTACAACACCGGAATTAATCGATATGGTTGAAGCAGAGGTAAAGAAAAATATTGGAGCTGCAGCTAAGCTTATGATGTATCAAAATCCGGATATTCTTACAAAGACAAGAGAGGCTGGCTATGTAACGAAGGAAGCAGCTGCACTGCTTGCAGAACTCTTTATTCAGGCAGTGAAGGACGGTGCGGAGGTGATTCTAAATAACTGTTCCTCCGTTGGAGAAGCAGTAGATGCGATGCAGGATTTTGCAAAATATTGCGGTGTTCCGATTATAAGGATTGATGAAGAGATGTGCAGAGAAGCAGTGCGACTTGGAAAACGGATCGGTGTGCTTGCAACCTTATCTACGACCCTTAATCCGACAAAAAATACAATTAGACGGGTTGCCCGTGAAATGGATCGGAGTGTGGTTTTGGTAGATGGATTAATAGAGGGTGCTTTTGGACTAAATCAGGAGGAGTTTAAAAAGCTGATATTAGAAAAGGCCAAAGAGATAAAAGATGACGTGGATGTTATATTATTTTGCCAGGGTTCTATGGCATATTGTGAAGAACTGGTGCATGCTGCGTATAAGCTACCAGTTTTATCTAGTCCCAGATTTGGAGCAGCCTCATTAAAAGAGGCACTGATCAGGAAAGGAGTACTATAATGCTTACAGATACCAGTAAATCTCCTTATGCGAAGGTCGTACCTCTTAGCTATGAACATGTGAAATTTATGGATGGATTCTGGAGTGAGGTAGTGCATAATACTGCAGATAAGACAGTACCTCATCTGCAATCCATGTTTGAAGATAAAGAGATCAGTCATGTTCTTGAGAATTTCCGAATCTGTGCGGGAGAAGCTGTAGGAGAGCATGACGGAACCGTTTTTGGAGACGGTGATTTTTATAAATGGATGGAGGCTGCGGTCTATGCTGCGCAGCTAACGAATAATGAGAAACTGTTTCAACAATTGGAAGTATATTGTGATCTGATTAGTCGAGCACAGCTTGAGGATGGCTATATCTCTACAAAACAGATCATCGGCGAAAGAACAGGGAATGGGGTCCTAAGAAACGGAGACGTCAACGATTTTGAAATCTATAATCTGGGACATCTTTTTACGGCAGCCTGTCTATATAAAAGAGTAACCGGAAGGGATTCCTTACTGAAGGTTGCCATAAAGGCAGCTGGTTATCTTGACAAGCTATATCAGGATGCGAAGGAAAAGGGTGAGGTAAAGACAGCGGTGTGCCCTTCCCACTATATGGGCCTCATTGAGCTTTATCGTACAACTGGTGAGAAGAGATATTTGGAGCTTGCCAGACTCGCGATTGAATTAAGAGATACTGTACAAAACGGTACAGATGATAATCAGGATCGTATTCCTCTAAAGCAGCAGGAGGAGATTATAGGACATGCTGTCAGAGCGAATTATCTTTATGCGGGAGTGGCAGATCTATATTCTGAAAATGGTGAGGAAGACTATTTAAAGATGCTTCATAAGGTATGGCGTGATCTGCTGGATCGAAAGATTTATATTACGGGCGGTTGCGGAGCTTTATATAATGGGGTTTCTCCTTACGGAAATTTCTTTACGGATCAGAAAATTCATCAGGCCTACGGTTACGCATATCAGCTTCCCAACATTACTGCCTACAATGAGACCTGTGCAAGTGTTGGGTTCGTCTTCTGGGCTTACCGTATGTTCCTAGTAGAACCCCGTGCGGAATACATGGACTGGCTGGAAAGGGCTATGTTGAACGTAAATCTTGCTGCCATAAGCTTTGACGGAACGAAATATTTTTATGAAAATATGCTTCAAAGAGCAAAACAGCTGCCTTATGAGTTAATCTGGCCACTGGAAAGAACAGAATATATTCTAAGCTATTGCTGCCCGCCCAATATTGCGAGAACACTAGCACAGGCAGGTGAGTATTTTTACTCGGTATCAGAGGAAGCTGTATGGTGTGGTATGTATGGTGCTAATGAAGCGAAGCTTGAATTGAAAAATGGTGCCGACTTTACGCTGCAGCAAAATACGCAATATCCTTATGACGGCAGGATTATTTTTAAGATATTAGAGGTAAGAAAGCAATGTGATATTCTACTGAAAATTAGAATTCCCGCTTGGGCACAGAGTGGATATGTGAAAACAGCAACAGACATGTACTCCTTAACAGAAAAGGAAGATAATGGATATCTCTCCGTAAAGCTTGGTTTAACCGAAGGAGAAGAGGTTATAGTATACTTTGATATGCCGGTTCGGTTTACACAAGCTCATAGCCTGGTAGAAGAAGCTGTAAATCAGGCAGCAGTTGAGAGAGGACCCTTGGTTTATTGTATTGAGACACCGGATGCTTCCTTGGAGACACTGGACGATTTGATGCTTAACTTAAAGGAAACCTTTCAACCAATCCCATATACCATAGCAGGCAGAAGCATCTATGCACTGGAAGGTGGCGTATACCGGATAAAAAGAGCACAGTATGACCGGAATGTGTTATACCAGCAGCTTCGTTATGAAGGCCTGGAGGAAATGAAAGCACGGCTAATTCCGTATTTTGCCTGGGATAACAGAGGAAATGGGGAGATGAGGATATTTATACCGATTGCTTATCAGTAAGTATTGAATGGTTTAAGACAGGAAAGCCAATGGTTTTATATAAGTAATCAAGGTTTTTAGACTACGATTTCTTGTTCTTTAATAATGATTGGAGGTTTTTATGGCTTTTGCAGTTAACCCTATTTTGCCCGGTTTTAATCCGGACCCCAGTATCTTATGTGTGAATCAGGACTACTACATAGCAACTTCTACCTTTGAATGGTTTCCCGGTGTTCAGATTCATCATTCGACAGACTTAATACACTGGGAGTTGATTTGCCGTCCTCTGAAGGAAACACACTTAAATATGTTGGGTAATCCTAATTCAGGAGGTGTCTGGGCGCCCTGCCTAAGCTATGATCAGGGTACTTTTTACCTGATTTTTACCAATGTTAGATCATATAATGGGATTTTTAAAGATACGCACAATTATTTTGTGACCTCTGACCATATTATGGGGCCTTGGTCAGAACCGGTCTATCTTAATTCCAGTGGTTTCGATCCATCCTTGTTTCACGATAAAGATGGTCGTAAATGGCTGGTCAGTATGCTGTGGGATTACCGAACCTGGAAGAATTCTTTTGGTGGGATATTACTACAGGAGTATTCTGTAAACGACAAGAAACTAATAGGTAAACCAAGAAATGTCTTTCAGGGAACATCTCTGGGTTTTACTGAGGGGCCGCATTTATACAGAAAGGATGACTATTATTATTTGCTTACGGCAGAGGGGGGAACTTCCTATTCCCATGCAGTAACTCTGGCGCGCAGTTCCTCCTTATTCGGACCTTATGAAGTGTGTCCAAGGAATCCAATTCTGACATCCCTACATCATCCTGACCTTGAGCTGCAAAAGGCAGGACATGCGAGTCTTGTTGAGGGTTATAATGGAAGGTGGTATCTGGTACATCTGTGTGGAAGACCGGTTGGACAGGATAAAAGCTGTATCTTAGGCCGTGAAACTTGTATTGAGGAGGTAGTATGGGTTGATGGCTGGCTGCAGTTAGCTTTGGGAGGCAATTCACCCCGCAGTCTTGTAGAAATGACCGGTGATGAGGCGGAAACAGTAATTCAGCAAAGATATATCAGAGATGATTTTGAAGGTGTTACTTGGAATATTCATTTTCAATCGTTAAGAGCTCCTCTGGGTGAACGTGCTTCTATGAAGGAGCGGCAGGGGTATTTAAGACTGTATGGGAAAGAATCTCTATCCTCCTTGCATGAGCAATCCTTGCTTGCTGTCAGACAGCAGGATTATTGGTGCAGGGTAGTCACTAAGGTGGAATTCTATCCTGAGAATTTTCAGCAAATGGCCGGACTGGTATATTATTATGATACAATCAGTCATTATTACCTGTATATTACTGCTGATGAGACAGAAGGCAGGGTGCTTACGATGCTTTGTAATCAACTAGGAAAGCAGATACAACCAATAGGTGCAGGTATAAGTCTTCCTGAATATGGACCATTATGGCTGGCCTTAGATACAAATAAAGAGTCGGCTATTTTTTCCTATTCTTTTGACGGAACGCATTATCAGAAAATTGGAAATCCTCTGGATGCGACTGTTTTATCGGATGATTATTACATGAAAATAGGTGAATCTCGTTTTACCGGAGCATTTATCGGTATTTGCTGCCAGGACTTGGCGGGACAGAGTGCATATGCAGATTATGATTTTTTTGAATACATAAGTTTAGAATGACATCAGGCCTTAAATCGTTATAAGAATACAGAATAACGTATTTATCGATAATAAATGAAGAAAAATCATAAGAAAAAATCCAGAAGAAATACCGATATATAAATGGGAGGGAAAAATATGAAAAAAATAATACGTATTAAAATTCCATTGCTAAAACACTTTTCGTCACTACGGGTTAAATTAATTCTGGCTTTTATGGTTCCGATTGCATTTATTATTCTGTTAGGTGTAGTATCTTATCAAAAGGCGGCAACCGGTATCAGAAAAAATTATGAAAATACCGCCGGTCAGATTATTAATATGACTGGGGAGTATATGCGTTTTGGTATTGACTCTGTCGAATCAGCTTCTGTTGAATATACCAATGACAGAAATATAGTTAAATACTTTTTAAATCAATATAAGAATGATATACACGAATTCCTTGATAGGGTGAACTTGATTGAAGGGATGTTTATTACGAAGAGTACAGCTGACAAATTTATTCAGGATATCTATATTATATCGGATATTGTAGAATCCATCTCTTCCTCACAGAAAGCGATTAATCTTGATGATGGTATATACGGGGCTTTCATGCAGACGGAAAACGGTAAGTACATAGCACAAAATAAGATGAATGCACTTTGGGTAGGCAGTGATGCGTTACTGGATGAAAAATTTGAAACAACACCTAATGATTACGCAATTCGTTTGATGAGAAAGCTGCAGGGCTGCAATGCCTTTCTGGTAATTGATGTAAGAACAACCACGATCCATGAGATTTTAAAGAATATGAGCTTTGATAAATCAGGTATGCTTGCATTTGTTACCGCAGACCGTAAAGAAATTGCTGTTGATGAGCAGAAGAAAATTACCTTCAGTGATCAGTCGTTTTATAAAAAAGCATCCGAAGCAAGTAAAGCGCAAGGTGCGGAATATGTGGATTATAAGGGAAAAGAATATTATTTTATGTATTCTAAAATTGGTGATACAGGGGCTATGCTCTGTGCTATGATGCCAAAATCTACAATTACCAATCAAGCGAATGAAATTAAGCGGGTTACAATTATCATTGTCATTGTTGCATGTATTGTTGCTGTATTAATTGGAGCTCTGATTTCGGTTGGTGTTGATAAGACGATCAGAGGGATTATAGCAAAACTAAAGAAAGCTGCAAAAGGCGATTTGACAGTGGAGTTCCATTCTCATAGAAAAGATGAGTTTAAGATCTTAATTGATGAAATACAAAATACCTTTTCTAATATGAAGGAGCTAATTAAACAGGTTAACCTATTAAGTGGGGAAGTGGCTGATTCCTCAGAGGGAGTAAATGCAACCTCTTTGTCCTTCTTAAAATCCACAGAGGATATCTCCCATGCGATCAGCGAGATTGAACAGGGCGTCATGCAACAGGCCAAGGATGCAGAGGAATGCCTGCTTCAGATGGATAATTTATCGAAGAAAATTGCACTCGTTAGTGATAATACAAAGGAAATCGGTCAGATTGCAGATAATACTAAGGTAAGCATTCAGGAAGGAACATACTGCACGGAGGATTTAAACCAACAGACGAAATCTACGATTGAGATTACTACGGATATAATCAATGCCATTGAAACTCTGGCAGAAAAATCAATGACTGTAACAAAGATAACGAATGTAATTAATGATATTGCGGCACAGACAAACCTTCTTTCCCTAAATGCATCCATTGAAGCAGCAAGAGCGGGTGAGTTCGGCAGAGGCTTTGCGGTGGTTGCGAATGAGATTCGAAATCTGGCTGAAAAATCACAGGAATCCGTGAATGATATTCAAAAAATAATAAGCAGCATTCAATATGATACAAGGGTTGCTGTAGAGATAGCCAAAAAAGCAGAGAGCGTATTAAATCTACAGGAGAATGCAGTAAAGAATACGACGCAGTCTTATACGAATATTAACGATAGCGTAGAAAAGCTGATGGTATATTTAAAGCATATTTCTGAGAATGTTGAAACGATGGAGGCATCAAGGGCCAGCACGCTCGGTGCGATCGAAAACATATCAGCTGTCTTAGAGGAGGTTGCCGCATCCTCCGATACGGTTAACCAGACCGCTGCCGAGCAGCTAAAATCTGTAGAAGCTTTAAGTAAATCGGCAGGTACCTTAAGTGAAAATGCAGGTGAGCTGTCACAGGCAATTCAGAAATTTACAGTATAATATTACTGGAGCTTTCTTGTTTCTAGTACGAAGCAGTATATAAAAAGGGCCTTTACTCTTATATTATTACATAAGATAAAGGCACTTTTTATACTCAACTATTACTTATTCTAAAAGGAGAAGTAGCTTAAGGCATTCTTATAAGATATATTTTCAACAATCTCACCTAACCTATCAAAGTCTGCAGGATATTCTCCGTTCTCAACCCAGCGTCCGAACAAATCACATAAGATACGTCTGAAATATTCGTGTCTCGGATAGGAGAGAAAGCTTCTTGAATCAGTTAACATTCCTACGAAGCCGGCAAGATAGCCAAGGTTAGCAAGAGAGGTCAGCTGATCAAGCATTCCTTGCTTATTATCATTAAACCACCAGGCACTTCCGTGCTGAAGCTTACTGATTGCACTGGAATCCTGGAAGCATCCGAGGATGGTTCCGATTACCGCATTATCATTCGGATTAAGGCTATAGAGAATGGTCTTTGGTAAGCTTTCTGCGTTATGCAGAGCATTTAATAGGTCAACCAGTTGGTCGGCCGGAGTATAATTACTGATACAGTCATAACCGGTGTCCGGTCCCAGCTTACAAAAGGCCCGTGTATTATTATTACGCTTGCATCCGAAATGAAGCTGCATCACCCAGCCTAATTCACAATACATTTTGCCCATAGCTAATAAAAAGGCTGTCTTAAATTGTAATATTTCAAGCTCTGTCAAAGCTATATCATGAAGACGCTTCCAGAAGATGACGTTTATGGTATCTTCAGATGCCGGAGCATACATTACAAAATCGAGTCCATGGTCAGAGATTCTACAGTTTCTCTCATGAAAAAATTTAATTCTTTCTTTTAAGGCAGCCATTAAGGTCTGATAGCTCGTAATTTCTATATCGGTTATCTTACTCAGGGCTTCGATATAGGAAGTGAATTCCGGTTTTTCCAGATTCATTGCTTTATCAGGACGCCAAGCAGGAGCTACCTTTACTTGAAAGGTTGGATCCTCTGAAAGCTTTGTATGCCATTCTAGGGAATCTATCGGATCATCGGTGGTACAGATATGGGTAACCTTTGAGTTATTGATGATATTACGGGCACTCATGGAAGGATCAGCTAGTTTACGGTTACACAGCTCCCATACCTCATCAGCGGTTTTCTCGTTTAGCACCCCGTAATAATCAAAATAGCGTTGAAGCTCCAGATGACTCCAGTGGTACAAAGGATTTCCGATACTTCTTGCAAGTGTATAAGCCCACTTATCGAATTTTTCCTTGTCGGTTGCATTCCCTGTTATGTAATATTCGTCAATCCCATTGGAACGCATCAGGCGCCATTTGTAATGGTCTCCGCCGAGCCAGACCTGAGTAATATTATCAAACCTGCGATCCTCAGCAATCTCCTTCGGATTGATATGGCAATGATAATCAATGATTGGAAGCTTTGCGGCATAAGTATGATACAGTGTTTTAGCTGTATCTGTGCTTAATAAAAAGTCCTTGTCTAAGAATTGTTTCATTTTAATCTCCATTTCTCCGCGTTAAAAGCGGGTGGTATTACGTTTTACAATTTCTGCTGAAAAGACGGTTTTTAACGGAACCTCCTGTCCCTTAAATACCCCCATCAGTGTAGTGATACAGCTGCTGCATAAGACTTCAAGCTTATTATCGATAGAGGTTAACTCCGGATCACTGCACAAAGCGATGATGGAATTGTTGTACCCGATGATGGAAAGCTGTTCAGGGACATTAAGTCCCTGCTCCTTTGCGTACTTTAACGCACCAATCGCCAGGAAATCATCGGAGGTAACGACTGCATCAAAGGCAGCTCCTTTTTCGTGAAGCAGCTTCAAATGATTTTTCACTTCATTGATACTACCGGAGATATAATGTACGCTTTCATCCGCTTCATTTTTAATATTGCTAAATTCCATAGCATCCAAATAACCGGAAAGCTTCTTATTAGCACTGTAGGATTTGGCATTATACAGATAAAGTATCTTGCGTGAGCCGCTGCCTAACAGAGCTTTCGTAGCGTCGTAAACTGCCCGGTAATCATCGCATTGGGTGGAATATATATTCTCTCCGGTAAGGGATGCGTTTAAGATCATAATAGGAATACTCTTAGCAGCTTCCCTGATGTAATTATTTAAGCTATCCTCCGCTGCTACAAAATTTGAACCTGCAAGTATTACTGCATCAATATGCTTAGATAGCAGCAGATTCATATATTTCTGTTTTTCCTTTATGTCAAAACCGGTACAGCAAAGTAAAGCATCGTAATTATTGCGTCGAAGCTCCTGCTCAATATAATAGACGGCACTTGCGATATAAGGATCGGAGGAATCTGCGCACATAATCCCCACTGTCTTCATCGTATTCAGACCAAGCCCACGGGCAAAGGCATTCGGAGTGTAACCGTACTCTTCAATAATCTTAAGAACCTTATTTCTGGTTTTCTCACTGACATTGGAGTTACCGTTAATTACGCGTGAGACTGTGGCAATTGAAACACCTGCTTTATCGGATATATCATATATATTCATAAAAATCTCCATTCTACCGGCTAAGGTGATTCTATTGTGGTGTGGAAGAGTGAAAGCGCTTACATTAGATTATACAGGATAACCTCCTGTTTATCAAGAGCAAAATAAAATTTGCTTGAAATGCTGAAAGTCCTTCGATGAATAAGATTTCTTAAAAAGGCTATAACCATCTATAACAAAATGATGAAAATACTGTTTTAACCAGTGTGAGGCATGAAAAGGCAGGGCTGAAACGATTTGAATTATAAAAATGATTATTGACGTAAACACCAATGGAGAGTAATATATAAATGTAAGCACTTACATAAATTCTTAAAGTAAAGAGGGATAAAATGAACAGCTTAAGCAGAAAGATAATGAATAAAACGGAAAGACCTATTAAGGTAATGCAATTCGGCGAGGGGAATTTTCTCCGTGGTTTTGTGGATTACATGATAGATATTGCAAACGAAAGTGGAAATTTTAACGGTGATATTATTCTGGTGAAACCAATCGAACACGGAAGTCTTGAATCTCTGCTGCAGCAGGATTGTCTTTATACGGTTTCCTTAAGAGGGTTAGCGGAAGGAGAGAAGAAGATAGAAAGCCGCGTAATTACAAGTGTAGCGGATGCAGTTGATGCTTACAGTGAATATGAGCGGTATGCTGCCCTGGCAAAATCTGAAGAGCTTCGATTTGTGGTATCTAATACAACGGAAGCCGGAATTGTATACGATGAAAAAGACAGCATTGATTTATGTCCTCCTAGAAGCTATCCCGGTAAACTGGTCAAGTTCTTATATGAAAGATATCAGTATTTTGAAGGAGGGAGGGATAAGGGACTCATTATACTTCCTGTTGAATTAATAGATAATAACGGTAGCGTACTAAAGGATACAGCCATGAAGCTCGCACGAAGCTGGAAGCTAGAAGAAGGCTTTGTAGAATGGCTACAGCAAGCCTGTGTATTTTGCAGTACTTTAGTTGACCGGATTGTAACAGGTTATCCAAAGGATGAGGCAGAAGGTCTATGGAAAGAGTATGGCTATATCGATCAACATATCGTAACAGGGGAACCTTTCGCATTATGGGTAATTGAAGGAGATCAGTCAGTAGAGAAAGAGCTGCCCTTATCAAAGGCGGGACTTCCTGTTATCTTTACGGAGAATCATAAACCCTATAAGCAGAGAAAGGTACGTATCTTAAACGGAGCACATACCTCATTTTCCCTTGCGTCATACCTTGCCGGTAATGATTATGTACTGGAATCAATGCAGGATCAGGATATTCATTCATTTATGAGGAAAACAATCTATGAGGAGATCATTCCAACCCTGAGTCTTTCCGAGGAGGAGCTCTGCTCATTTGCCGATGCTGTAACAGAACGCTTTTTAAATCCGTTTATTAAACATGCGTTGTTATCCATTTCCTTAAATTCAGTATCAAAATGGAAAGCAAGATGCCTTCCGAGCTTACTTGATTATGAAAAGAAATTCTCTAAGCTGCCCTCTCACCTTACCTTTTCCCTGGCCGCTTTAATGGAGTTCTATAGCGGTAAGGAGATAAAAGCGGATGCATTGATAGGATACCGTGAAGGTGTGGAGTATCAGATTAAGGATGATAAGGAGGTTCTGGAATTTTTTGCTGAAAAATCCGGTGCGGATATCCGAAGCTTTACGGAAAGCTTTCTCTCAAACGATAAATTCTGGGATCAGGATTTGACGAAGCTACCTTCCTTAACTGAACAAATAGTAAAGTACTTAACCGATATCAGAACGAATGGTATCAGAGAAGCGATTAAAAGGTGTAATGAGTAATTCCGAGTTAAAAGCTTTTAAGGAAAGTCTTGGAGGAAAAGAAATGCAGACAGTTATTAGAATACATGAGAAGGATAATGTAGCAGTTGCGCTCACACCACTTGATGCCGGGCAGCTGGTACAGATTGGTGTGAAGACGGTTGCACTTACACAGGAGATACCGGCGGGACATAAATTTGCCCTGGAAGAAATACAGGCTAACTGTGAGGTTATAAAATACGGAAATTCCATCGGCAAAGCAACAAAGTTAATCCATACCGGAGAATGGGTGCATACTCACAATCTAAAAACCGGTTTGGGAGAAATACTAAAATATCAATATCAACCAATCGATTCATTGCAGGAAAAGCCCGATGGAGAAGGCAAGTTAACTGAAACGGAAATGTCTGATCCGTTAGATGAATTCTTTGAAGGCTATATAAGAGAAGATGGCGGAGTGGGTATCCGCAATGAGCTGTATATCCTCCCTACGGTCGGATGCGTAAATAATATAGCCAGGGTTCTGGAACGAATGGGAAAGGAAAGGAAGCCTGAGTATATTGATAATGTGATTGCTTTTACCCATCCTTATGGCTGTTCGCAGCTGGGTGAAGATCAGTTAAATACGCAGAAAATCTTAGCCGGGTTAATCAAGCATCCGAATGCAGCGGGAGTCTTAGTACTTGGACTTGGCTGTGAAAATAATAATATTGATGAAATGAAAAAGATACTTGGCAGCTATAACAAGGACAGAGTTAAGTTTCTCGTCTGTCAGGAGGTAGAGGATGAGCTTGACGAGGGCAGTAAGCTTCTAAAGGAATTAATATGCAATGCAGCAAAGGATAAAAGAGAGAAGGTATCGGTAAGCAAGCTGGTAATCGGACTAAAATGCGGAGGCTCTGACGGATTATCTGGAATTACTGCTAATCCACTGGTGGGTGCTTTCTCCGATCTATTGGTAGCCAAGGGAGGAACCACAATATTAACAGAGGTTCCGGAGATGTTCGGGGCAGAGACAATTTTAATGAACCGCTGCAGCAACTTGGAATTATTTGATAAGACCGTTGACTTAATTAATGATTTTAAGAAGTATTATATGGATCATAATCAACCGGTATATGAAAATCCTTCCCCGGGAAATAAAAAGGGCGGGATTACTACCTTAGAAGACAAATCCTTAGGCTGTACCCAAAAATCTGGAAGTGCACCGGTAAAAGGAGTGCTTGGTTATGGTGAACAGGTAAAAGAGAAGGGCCTTCAGTTACTTAGCTCGCCGGGGAATGATTTAATCGCTGCTACGGCACTGGCTGCTTCCGGAGCGCATATTATACTTTTCACTACAGGAAGGGGAACTCCCTTTGGTGCGCCGGTTCCGACCATCAAAATATCAAGTAATAGTGCACTTTATAAAAAGAAGAAGGACTGGATTGACTTTGATGCAGGTAGGCTTCTTCAACAGGTTCCCTTAGGGGATTTGTCGAGAGAGCTTTACCAATTGGTTCTTTTTGTATCCTCCGGAAAGAAGATAAAGAGTGAAGAAAGTGATTATCATGATTTATCGATCTGGAAGCAGGGAGTAACCTTGTAAATTGTACCTGCGTTACCGAAGGATGCAAGTAGTAAGGATTAATTTATAAGAAAATGCCACCTGGGTGGACGGATATTTTGCTTCAAGGCGATAGGATTAATCATGACAAAATTTGTGAAGGAGGATATACGAGTAATGGCAAAACTATGGGACAAGGGGTTACTACAGGTTAGTAAGAACGGACGTTATCTGATGAACGGAGATACACCGTTTTTCTGGATGGGAGATACAGCATGGCTTTTATTTCATAAGCTTTCTCTGGAGGAGACTTATAGCTATCTTAAAAACAGGAAAGAAAAAGGGTTTAATATTATTCTGGCAGATTTTCTGCATGACGAAAGGCAGAAAAACAGAAACGGATCACAGGCAATCATAGACGGAGATTTTGCCAGACCTGATTTGAACGGAGATTTCTGGAGTCATATTGATCAGGTAATTAAGATGGCAGAGGATATGGGACTTTACATGGGATTATTACCTGTCTGGGGAAGCAGTATCATAAAAGGCGGCTCACTCAATATGGATAATGTTGATGCTTATGTTAAATTCTTTGCCTCCCGTTACAAGAACTGCCCCAATCTGGTATGGATTCTTGGCGGAGATGTCAGGGGAGATGTGAACGAGGCTGTTGTCGACCGAATGGGTGAACTACTCAAAAGCCTTAACCCGGATAAGCTAATCGGATATCACCCCTTTGGACGAACTACCTCCTCTAGGTGGCATCATAATAAAGCATGGTTGGATTTTAATATGTTTCAATCCGGGCATAGAAGATATGATCAAGCTTCTCTTGGTGCATGGGATGATAATGCAGTGAAGGAGGAATATTATGGAGAAGATAACTGGAGATATGTGCTGCGGGATTATCAAATGCTGCCCCCTAAGCCTACCATCGACGGGGAGCCTTCCTATGAGCATATCCTTCAGGGCCTTCATGATGAAATGCAACCCTACTGGCAGACAAAGGATGTTCGTAGATACGCTTATTGGTCAGTATTTGCAGGAGCATTAGGACATACCTACGGGGATAATTCGGTTATGCAGTTTTATCGGGAAGAGGAAGGAAAGGGTTCCTTTGGTGTAAAGGATTCCTGGGAAGTTGGCTTACATCACCCCGGCTCCTCCCATATGACGCATCTATATGAGCTGATATCAAGCATAGACTTTACAAAGGGACGTGCCTGTGAAGAACTGCTTGCAGGGGCACAGGAAGAAAAATATGGTTATATTGCTGTATTTGCAGGAGAGGATTATATTCTTTGCTATGATTATAGCGGCAGACCATTTTCAATAAAGTTAGATCGTTATAAAGATAAAAAGCTTGAGGCTTACTGGTTTGATCCTGAAACAGGAGTTCGAAGCTATATTAAGGAGATCTTTCATCAGGATACCTTTGTAGCAATTCCTCCGAAAAAGGATAAGGACAGTGATTTTGTTTTAATCATAACACATAGCCTGTCATAATCTGTGAAATACTAAAACCATTCTAAAACGAATGGAGAATGAAAATGGCAGATAACTTTGGTGAGAGGAAGGAAAAGAAAAGCTTCTTTAAAAAATGGTGGTTTTGGCTTCTTGTCATTATTATTATCATAATTGCGGTAAATAGTACGAGAGATAAGGAAGATAAAAATACCGAAGATAAAAATAGCCCAACAGTAACCAGTGAGGCGGAGACAACACCGACAAAAGCAGCCACTGATACAGAGAACCAGGAGCAGGACGATGCTGAGGTTACGGAGAAAGTAACGAAAGCACCGGAGGAGAATAAACCGACCAGAGATAACGCCTCGGCAAAACGGATGACGCTGAATACAGGAACCTTTATGGTAGGAACAGATATACCGGAAGGACGATATGTTATTACAGCCGACGGAAGCGGGAATTTATTCATATATGATTCTACCGGATTGCCTTATATCAATGAAATTCTCGGTGGAGAGGATTTGGGTGTTAAAAGTGTAACCACAGATATCTCCGAAGGGGATAAAATCGAAATATCCGGAATTGATAAAGTAACCTTTACGCCAGCCAAAACTAAGCTTGCAAAAGATACACTATCTACAGGTAACTGGGTGGTAGGAATTGATATTGCAGCTGGCAGATATGATGCAAGCAGTCAGGATAACGGCAACTTCTTTGTATATGATAAGTCAGGCTTCCCGGTAGTGAATGAGATACTGGGCGGAGGCGATCTTGGTGTTGAGAAAGTTACGGTTAATTTAGAAGATGGTTACAGCATAACGATCAGTGGTATGAACGAGGTGAAATTTATAAAGAAGTAACCTTTCCATAAAATCATTCATTTTACAGCAATAAATTTCGCTTGACATGAATAATTTATGGTGATATCATAATAAAAAAATTACAGTTAAGGCAATGAAGAGAAGTAGTAAATATTAATGATATCTCAGAGAGAAGATGGTTGGTGCGAATCTTTATGGAGTTAATATTGAAGCAGTCTCGGAGCTTTGAACCCAACGGTTAATCACTTAGTAGGCTTCAACGTCATCCCGCGTTACTGGGACACAGTATGATAGTACTGGCGGAGTGCAGCATAGAGAATAAGATAAAGATTCTCGCTGAATTTAGGTGGTAACACGGATCGAAGTATTCGCCCTAAACGTTTTATAACGTTTGGGGCTTTTTTTATACTTAAAAACAGAAAGGGGATTGTTTTATGAGAGTATTTGAAAAATCAGTTAAGCTTAATAATGTTTGCTATGATATCAGGGGCCCGGTGATGGATGAAGCGAACCGCATGATAGCACAGGGGATAGATATCTTAAAGCTGAATATCGGTAATCCTGCGCCCTTTGGTTTTCGGACAACGGAGGAGTTAATACAAAAAATGTCTGATAATTTGACCGAAACAGAAGGTTATTCAGATTCCAAAGGACTTCAGTCAGCCAGAGCTGCAATTGCGAAATATTGCAAAAAAAAGGGAATGCCTAATGTGACAACGGAGGATATTTATACTGGGAATGGTGTCAGTGAATTAATTACCTTATCCATGCAAGGATTATTAAATTGTGGTGATGAGATTCTCGTTCCTTCACCGGATTATCCATTATGGACTGCATCAGTTACTCTTGCAGGTGGGACAGCAGTGCATTATACCTGTGACGAGCAAGCAGAGTGGTATCCTGATATCGATGATATTAAAAGTAAAATCACACCAAGAACAATTGGAATTGTGATTATTAATCCCAACAATCCGACAGGTGCTTTATATCCGAAGGAGCTACTGGAAGAAATAGTAGAGATCGCTAGAAAAAACGGGCTGATTATTTTTGCAGACGAAATCTATGACCGTCTGGTAATGGATGATTTAGAGCATACTTCAGTTGCCTCCCTGGCACCGGATTTATTTGTGGTTAGCTTTAATGGTCTATCAAAGTCACATCTTATTGCTGGTTATCGGTGTGGCTGGATGAGCCTGTGTGGGGATAAATCTAATGTAAAGGGATATATCTCTGGTATTAATCTATTATCCTCCATGCGGCTATGCTCCAATGTTCCGGCACAATCGGTGATCGAACTTGCGTTAAGCAGTATAGAGGAGACAAAGAAATTATTAGTACCCGGGGGACGCATTTATGAGCAAAGAGAATTTATTTATCAGAGCTTAAGGGATATTCCGGGAATTACAGCAGTAAAACCGAAGGCAGCATTTTATATATTTCCAAAGATGGATACAAAGAAGTTCAATATAAAGGATGACGAGAAATTTGTCCTTGATTTTTTGAAGGAGAAAATGATCTTATTAACGCATGGCGGCGGTTTTCACTGGGAGAAGCCGGATCATTTTCGACTGGTTTATCTTCCGGAAATTGAGAAGCTAAAAATAGCTACCGCTTCCTTACGAGATTTTCTTTCTGATTATATGCAGTAAAATAAAAGCGTTCTGTTATGGAGATAGCTCCGATAATAGAACGCTTTCCTTTTTATTTTAATATCATTATAAATGTTCCTATTGTAATAAATAATCCACCTATCAGTGTTTTCATTGTTATGGTTTCCTTTAGAATAACAAAGGCTAATAGGATACTGATCACTACGCTGAATTTATCGATTGGTATTACCTTGGAGGCTTCACCAATCTGTAATGCCTTATAGTAAAAGAGCCAGCTAAGTCCGGTAGCAATACCCGATAAAAATAGGAATAACCAGCTTTTTGTTCCTATATTCGTTACCTCATGGTGCTTTCCGGTCATGAATACAATTCCCCAGGCCATCACGAGTACTACGATGGTACGAATTGCCGTAGCCAAATTGGAATTAACCTTTTCTATTCCAATCTTTGCAAGGATTGAGGTGAGAGCAGCAAATACAGCAGATAGCATTGCGTATAAGATCCACATAGCAGTCTCCTTTCAGCAATAAAATTGATTAAATAATTGCGAAACTATATAGTTTTACTAATTGTATACACAATTAGTGAGTTTCAAAATGTCAATAACGAATCTATAAGAAAATAGACTAATCGGGTCACTTTTGCAATAATCTGTAATGGATTCTGATATAATGTTAGCATACTGCCATTCAAGATACAACATACTGTATTTAAAAATGAGGATATAATTCAGGGGCTGAAACGGTTATTCCAGAGGATATAATAGCTCACCGGTATCTTTATCATAAACGGTTACATTACAGGCTCTGTCATCAATATCTACAAAATTTAAGCCTTGTACATAGTCACTTACTACTTCTAATACGATTAAAACTCCAAAAACAGATAAGATTTCCTCATATTTTGAGCTATCAGCATATAGTATTACCTCAGATAATAACTTATCTGCTTCAACCTTTGTAAATGCTCCGTTTAAAGTTTCGTCAGTAGTAAAACCATTCAATAATTCATTGATATTCTCGTTCATTTCTTTTATAAGCTTTTGTCTATCCGATTCAAGCATGGTTACTAAGTAATGCTTATCATCATATACCTTGACCTCCAGATATTCCGGATGATCTTCTTTCATATCCTTAATATAATCTTCAATAGTTGTATCATCAAAGGTAATGGCACTAAAAATCAGCTCTACCTTTGGATCATTTACTGTAACAGCACATTGATATTTTTTACTACTAATTGTTGCAGTTATTGTTGCCTTCCCTTTTGCTATAGCCGTAACCTTACCCTTTGTTGATACCTTTGCGACTGCGTTTTTGCTGCTTGACCATTTGATGGCATCTGATGTTCCGGTAAGTTTAAGGGTATAGCTTTTTCCGACATTCAGAGATAGATTGGTTTTATTTAGTTTTATTGCAGAAGCGTATGTAATACAGGGAGATGACAGGGTGAAACATAAAAGCATAACTAATAATAACGATAAAAACTTCTTCATTAATTTCCTCCATTCCTGCTTTTGCATCCGGATTTGTTACATGAAACCCTGCAAAGGCTTTACTTATTTTTTATAAATATACAATATATTATAAATAATATAGAATATTCTGTAAATATAAATCAATCAGTTGTTGAACTCTCATATTAATTAATGAAATAAAGGTAATGATTTTATTTATACATAATGATTTAAGTAACATAACAAGTAAAAAATAGCATTTCAATAAGTGGTTTGCAAGTATATTTAAGAATAAATCAATTTTATCTCTTCTGCTTCGTTTGAATATGTAAAAAATCTAAATTTATTTATAGAAGTATAAGAATTTTACACAAGTTTTCTAAAATTATTTATTATAATTACTATGAATTCACAAAGTAACAGTGAGACCCTTAAGAGGAGGGATATATAAAATGAAGAAAAACATTGAGCTTTTTTTGATATCTGGATTTTTGGGTTCCGGAAAGACAACCTTTTTACAGAAGCTTCTATACAATCTGGAAGGTATAAAAATAGGGGTAATCGTGAATGAATTTGGCAGTACCGGGATTGATGGGACTTTAATTGACAAAGAGGGTATTCAATTAGTAGAAATTAATAACGGGTCTATTTATTGCAGTTGTATAAAAGGAAACTTTATCAAGACCTTAATTGAATTTACTACGAAAGATATTGATATTCTGCTGATTGAGAATTCCGGTATGGCTGACCCTTCTAATATTCATCAGATTATGGAGGAAGTTAGCTTTAAAGCTACTCGGAAGCTTGATTATAAGGGAGCAGTATGCATTCTCGATGCGGTTTCCTTCCTAAAGCATATCAGAGTACTTGCTCCGGTGCAAAATCAGGTTGCCTCTAGTAATTTTATTGTAGTTAACAAGATAGATCTTGTTAATCAGACTGTTATTGAGGAAATTCATGGAGTGATACGAGAAATTAATCCGAGAGCCTATGTATATGAGACGATTTATTCTGAAATACCTGCTGCACTTTTAAAGGATAAGCTGAGTGATAATGGTTTTGTGGGAGAGACGAGTAATAAATGCTACAATCGACCTGCCTGTTATTCAATTGAAGGAGAGGGAGATTATACAGAACAGGGTATGAGAGAATTTATCCAGAAGATGAATAAATATATTCTTCGGTTGAAGGGCTTCCTAAAGGGTAATAACCTTTGGTGGAAGGTTGACGTAGTTGATGGACAGGTTGAAATTGTCGAAGCAGTGTTTGGCAAAAGAGATAGACTAGAGAAAACAAAGCTGGTTATCATAGGTCACGATACAAATGAGTTTCGACAGGAGATAGAAGAAGCCTGGAAGGAGATATTTCGGGATACACCTGTGATATTTGAATAAGAAGCATTCTATAGTTGAGACTGAGTGCCAAAATACGTAAGCTTGCAAGATAAAAAGGAAAAAAAGCATAAGACATGAGCAGAAATGGAGAAAACATTATGAATTCAAAAAAACTGGTTTTAGATGCAATCAAATATAAGGAAGTGGAGCGTACCCCTTGGGTACCTTTTGTAGGCTGTCACGCAGCAAGCTTAATCGGGGTAGATTGCGAAACCTATTTTAAGAGTGCAGATCATATTGTAGACGGAGTGATAAAAGCCTTTGAACTTTATCAACCGGATGGTCTGCCGGCTTTATTTGACTTACAGGTAGAAGCAGAAGCGATGGGCTGCAGGCTGGCATACGCTAAGGACAACCCGCCTGCTGTTGCGAGTCATATCCTAGAAGAGGGGAGAAAGCTATCCGAGCTTCAAATACCTAATGAACAGGATGGCCGTTTTCCGCTCGTACTTGAGGCAACTAGAAGGATAGTAAAGGAGCTTGGAGATAAGATAGCAATTTATGGACTGATTACAGGCCCCTTCACCTTGGCACTACATTTAAAGGGGACGGATATTTTCTATGATATGCTAGATGAACCGGAGGAAGTAGAAGAGCTGATGGAATTCTGTAAGAAGGTATGTATCAATACAGCTAGAATGTATATTGAAGCTGGTGTTGATATCATTGCGGTGGTTGACCCCATGACATCACAGATCTCACCGGATAACTTTGAAGAATTCGTGGCTCCATATGTAACACCCGTATTTGATTACGTCCGAGAACAGGGTAAAGCCTCTTCCTTCTTTGTCTGCGGTAATGCAAAGCGTAATATTGAACAAATGTGCAAGACAAAACCGGATAATATCTCTATTGATGAAAATATTCCTCTTGAGTATGTGGTTGAAACCTGTAAGCCCTACAACGTATCGGTGGGAGGTAATATCAAGCTTACACTCACGATGCTTTTTGGCAGCAGAATGGACAATGTCAATGATGCGAAAAATTGTATGCAGATTGGCGGCAGAAAAGGATATATCCTGTCACCTGGCTGTGATATGCCTTATGCAACTCCTGCCGAGAACGTGAAAGCGATAACAAGTACCGTACATGGAAATGTTACAGAAATCTTTGACGGAGAAGACGTTATGGCGGGTGTAGACTATATCCTGCCGGATTATGCAAGTGAAAAGCAAGTAATTGTGGACTGTATCACACTTGATTCAGTTAGCTGTGCTGCCTGCCAGTATACAATGGAGGCTGTACTGTCTGCAGCGGCACCCCTGGGAGACAAGATTAAGGTAATTGAACACAAGATTAAAGAGAAGGAAGGAGTTGCCTGTATGATGAAACTGGGTGCGACGAATGTACCGACAATCATTGTAGACGGAGTTATCAAATACGTCAGCATCCTTCCGGATAATGCAGAGCTCACCACATGCTTTATGGCAGCAGCGAAGGTTAAGGGTCTTTAATCACTCTTCGCATATTGCTTTGGCGTAAGTCCGGTATATTTTTTAAAAACCTTGGAGAAATAGCTCTGGTCCTCAAAGCCGGTAGCAACTGCGATATCAATAATAGAATAATCCGTATTTGCAAGTAGTCGTTTGCTTTCCTCAATACGTACCATATTTAAGTACTCTTTAAAGGAGGAACCGGAGGATTGCTTGAATACGGTAGAGAAATAAGCCGGATTAAGATGAACATGCTTTGCAACATCCTCCAGAGTAAGCTCGCTTGAAAAATTCTCTGAGATAAACAACATTGCCCTTTTCATGAGGTCATAATTTTTGGAGGGGATGTAGTTAAACATCGACTCGGTAAATACCTCCACTGTTTCCTGCAATTTAAAGCATAAGGAGTCTAAATCATTAATCTGCTGTAATGACTTGAGAAATTGATTGTTAATCTTTAGGATACTGTCGGTAGCAGCACCACCCTCGATTGCTGCCCTTGATAATAGAGAGCAAAGCTCAATCGCTCTGGCCTTTACGGTTTCCAGTTTGCTGCCGCCAGAGAAGAGTACGTAGCCAAGAAGATCATTTAAGATCCCCTTTGCTTCCTTCGAATGGCCTGCTTTTACTTTGGCAATTAATGCTTTCTCCTTATCGTACGGATAAGTACCGTCAGAGGCGGCACCGGAATTCTTATATTTATGGATCGATTCACTTATTTTAGACTGTTGATGAAGCTTTCCCTGATTAATAATTAGCTGCTGCTTCCCTTCGGTAATCAGATTGGAGAAAAGGTAATAAAGCAATCTGCTGATCTGCGTAACGGTATTGGGTGGGATTACTTTAATGCTGCCGGATTCTTCATATAATTCAATCAGTGAGCCGGTAGGAATATGGTACTTCTTATCGATATCCTGAATTAGGAGAGAGTCCGGAGCATCCATCAAAAAAGGCCCGACTAGAATGGAACCCCAGAAGGTGCTGTTATTCAGCAGGGGAAAAACAATATGATTTAAATTGGCATGGCAGGAAAAGATATAGGTTTCACCTATGCTGACAGCTCTTTTGCTGGCATTGATATGAAGCTTCTCGCAGGTCTCTGTGGAGGGTAGATAATTCTTGAAAATATTACAAAAGTTTGTTACAGGGCCACAGGCTTCCAAAATAGCTCCCTGTTCATCGATCACTTGGATTGGAAGTCCAATACAGGCTTCAAAAGCCTCAAGCATCTCTTTTAGCTGATTTTTTTCAATTAAAGTATATAAATACGGCTGTTTCATTGCAAATACTCCTTAGTTAACTGATATGAGTACTCCTTGAGGGTCCAAAAGTGTCAAAACTTCAAGTGCGAAGATGTAATTCTATATTAGCAAATAGAGTCTATCTATTCTTGCAGTACGAATTGTTACCGTTTGTAATGCAATTATATCATATAATATGTAAAATAAGTACATAGTATCAAAAGATTTTACCTAAATAATATGACAGAAGCACTATACTAGAAGAAAAGAAGCTTATTATTTACAAAAGATAATTGGGAGGTCTTATTATGTCAATCATAAATGAAATTTCTGAGCTTTTGCAGAAGGGCCGGGCAAAGAATGTTAAGACATTAGTTTTGCAGGCAATCGAAGAAGGGTTAGATCCTAAGGCTATTCTAAACGAGGGATTACTTTCTGGTATGATGATCATTGGTGAAAAATTTAAGAATAATGAGGTATTTGTTCCAGAGGTACTAGTTGCTGCCAGAGCAATGAATGCTGGGCTTGAGGTTTTAGAGCCGAAGCTAATCGAGGTAGGGAATGAGCCGTTAGGTAAAGTGGTGATTGGAACGGTAAAAGGCGATCTTCATGATATTGGTAAGAATCTTGTTTCTATGATGTTAAAAGGGGCAGGCTTTGAGATTTATGATATCGGTATTGATGTTGATACAGAAGCCTTTGTCGAGAAGGCAGAAGAAGTTGGTGCAGATATTATCTGTATGTCGGCTCTTTTAACAACAACGATGCCTAATATGAAGACGGTTATTGATGAACTTAACGTAAGAGGACTCAGAGATAAATATATCGTTATGGTTGGAGGAGCCCCTGTAAATCAAAGCTTCTGCAATCAGATTGGTGCGGATATCTATACAGCTGATGCAGCGACGGCGGCTGAAAAGGCAAGAAATGCAAAAATGGAAAAAAGATAATACTTCCATATTTTACCCCATTCCTGCGCTGCTTATTGGCTCGCTTGCGAGACAATGCGCATCTCAAGTTTGTGTGTGCAGCGCAGACACAAACTTGCCGAGTGAAAGATTTGAAAAATCTTTCACTCTTATTTCTGTTGATAATACCCTCTCGTGCAGTTGTTTGATATCTAAATATCTGATAGAATAAATGTATGATACATTTATCCGTATACTAGCGGGTACAATATAGTTACATTATACTTAGTTGCGATAATTGGTATAAATCGTCCATAAAAAATTATTTGTTACCTAATTCTTATGATAATATATGGAGTTAGGTTGAAAAATCAAAGATTTTTCAATCGGCAAATTTGTGCGCTGCGCAAATTCGCAGTTTTTGGTGGCAGATGGACGTTAATACGGTGGATTTATTGAAGTAAGGTGAGGATGCAGCAGGATGGATTTTTTTAAAATGACTGAATTTAATATTAAATTAGATAGGGATAACGTATTCTTTTTAATGGACTGTAAAAAGGAAAATCCTGTCTATGAAGAATTGAATAGCGAATATGATGAGGTTGAGACAGAGTTTTTAAAGAAACTGAAGCCAGTGGCTTTTTATAAATTTGGTAAAATATCAGAGGAATTAGCAAATCAGATCGATGCAAAAGGGGATTGTCATACGCCTGTCATTTATGTATTAATGTCAATTGGAGACGAAGTAACGGAGCTTGGCAGCAGTTATTTTGCGAAGGGGGATTATGTTTTGGGGATGCTAATCAATGCAATGGCAGATACCTATCTCTTTCAAATGGATAATTATATACAGTCTGTAATCAGACAAGAATGCCTATCCAGACATTTCGGCATTGCGAAGAGGCTGGAGGCACCCTCTAATGTTCCGATGAGTATCCAAGAGGATATTCTGGAACAGATCAAAGAAGTGGAACCGTTAAGTATTGGGGTTACTAGAGGTTATATGTTTACAACAGTAAAAACAATGGGGTATCTGCTTGTATTGACAGAGGATGAAGGAATGAATCACGCAGGGCATGACTGCAGTACCTGTAGTGCGAAGAACTGCAGGATGAGAAAGCATAAACAAAATTAAAGTAATATAACTCAATTTGCTTAAGACATTACACGCTTTATATTCAGATTACTGTGTATTATTCTGGGTTAAGGGCATGCTATTAGATTTTCGGTAATCCCTTGCTGACTTATGATAATAGCGTCCAAACGCATTGGAAAAATGCTCAACTGAAGAATAGCCAAGGTCAAGAGCGATCTCGGTGATGCGCTTATTTGGATCCATTAGTAGAATGGAGGCAGCAGACATTCTGGCTTCCGCTTTCTTTTGCAGAAAGGTTTTTCCGTAATGCTTTTTCAAAAGACGCTCTGTTTGTCTGGGACTTAAGCCTAATCGACTTGATAAATCCTCAAGGGAAAGCATCTTATATTCAAAAAGAAAGTATTCCTCAATAATAAAATATTTACTATAAGCCAAATCAGAAGGTTTATATTGCTTCTGTGATTTTTGTTTGTTTTCAAAATTACGGATTAGTTGTATTACCAGCTGTTGAAGCAGTGTTTCTACCTGCTTTTGATATCCAGTATATTTATTCTCAAGCTCTAAAAAAATCTGCTGCATCAAAGGATGAATGCTTTGGTTGTCTTGTCCGAACCAGATTTTTGTGCTTTCAAAAATATCCAGATAAGACTGTAATTTTTCTTTTTTCTTATCATAATTCTTTTTATCAAGCTTTAGATAGATGCAGTATTCTATCATAGGATCTTCTTTGTCCGGTATCTGCTCATGCTCGATATGAGGGCCTGTCACATAAAGAGTATTGGGAATTACCTGATACAGGACTCTATCAATTTTCACCTTACCTTTTCCAAAAGGAATATAATGAATTTCATAACTGTTATCACTATGACTATGACTGGGAATTGATCGAAGAAAACGCTCACAGGCAATATGCAGTGCATAGAAATTTACGTTTTCCATAGTAAATTTAATATCCAAATCGTTGTAGGATACTCTCATATTAACCTCCATTCCACCGCTTAAGCGGCGGTTCAAATAGTGATGAAGAAGCTAGGAATGAGCAATCATTATAAGGTTCTTCCAAAGTGTGAAGATGCTCTTTCTTCATACTGATGCCCATGCTTTTTGGGCATAAATCCTGAAGAATAGCGTCTTTTGCTATTCTTTATAAGCCTCGTATGCGAGGCTTTGGGCCTGCATGTACTATGCAAACTGATTCTATGCTTTTATCGTAACAAAGAACGAATTAGTCGTCAATGGAAATATGCGAGAACACGACATGTATTGTATGAGAATGTCACATATGTCTATTATATTAAAATATAGATTTGCTATAATAAAGTTATGAAAAGTCAAGATAAACTATTAACTGGATTAATTGAAGGAGGAAATACAATGGAACTTGTAAATAGAAAAATGCAGGGTGCAATTTTACCAGGTAACAGTACGGTAGAGATAAAGGAATTCGATATTCCGAAGCCGGGCCATGGCCAGGTACTCGTTAAGACGAAAGCTACTACCATTTGCGGAAGTGATATTCGTTGTATTTATAGAGAACATTTGGGAAAAGGACCGGAGGGCTATACACCAGGTATGATTGCAGGACATGAGCCCTGCGGTGTTATCGTGGAGGAAGGCGAAGGCTTAAAAAGATTTAAGAAGGGCGATCGAGTAATTATTTATCACATCTCCGGCTGTGGTGTATGTAATGACTGTCGCAGAGGCTATTATATCTCCTGTTCAAGCCCTCATCGTGCAGCTTATGGCTGGCAGAGAAACGGCGGTATGGCACCTTATATCTTAGCGGATGAGAAGGATTTAATCGCACTTCCGGATGAACTTACTTATAAAGATGGTGCACAGGTTGCCTGTGGCTTTGGTACTGTATATGAAGCAATAGAGAAAATCGGTGTTTGCGGAAATGATGCTGTATTAGTAACCGGTCTTGGTCCGGTTGGCCTTGCAGCTTTAATGCTTGCGAAGGCCATGGGCGCAAACCAGTTAATCGGCGTAGAAGTAAATGATACACGTATCGAGCTTGCGAAGAAGCTTGGCTTAGTAGACCAGGTATTTAAGCCGGGTGAGGATACCTTAAAGCAAATTCTTGAAGCAACCGGGGGACGCGGTGTAGAGCGTGCTATTGATGCAAGTGCCAATGATGCAGGAAGACAGCTGGCAATCCGTGCAACCCGTGAATGGGGTAAGATTGCCTTTGTAGGAGAGGGCGGTACCTGTACCTTTAATCCCAGCCCTGATATTATTCATGGACAGAAAACAATCTATGGCTCCTGGGTAACCAGCTTATGGAGAATGGAAGAGCTAGTTGAGCGTCTGGTTCGTTGGAACATTCATCCTGAGGACTTGATTACTGACGAATATGATCTTGCTGAGGCCGGTGAGGCTTATGCACTGATGGCTGAGGGTAACTGCGGTAAGGTAGCAGTAGTATTCGGCGATCAGAACGAAAGATGAATGGAGAATATGATGAGTGATAAAGTGAATAGTAGTGCCGTACCGAAGGTGAAGCTTTATACCGGAGTCAGTATGCCAATGATGGGACTCGGAACCTTTGGATCGGATAAATATAACGCCGTACAGATATCAGAAGCGGTGTATGGCAGTATTAAAGCAGGTTACCGGTTAATTGACTGCGCTGCCGTCTATCAGAATGAGGATAAGATCGGTGAAGTTCTAAAGAGAGTCCTTAATGAAGGTGTTGTAACCAGAGAGGAGCTTTTTGTAACCTCTAAGGTTTGGAATGATCAGCATAGGGAGGTTATTTCCTCTTGTAAGAAGAGCCTAAAGGATTTGCAGCTTAACTATGTCGACTTATATTTTGTTCATTGGCCCTTTCCGAATTACCATGCGCCCGGTTGTGACGGCGATTCCAGAAATCCTGATTCTAGACCCTTTAGCCTAGAAGAATTTATGAATACCTGGAGACAGTGTGAACAGTTGGTGGAAATGGGGCTTGTTAAGCATATCGGTATGTCTAATATGACAATCCCGAAGCTTGAAGCGGTATTACCCTTATGTAAAATTAAGCCAGCTGCGCTTGAGATGGAGCTTCATCCTAGCTTCCAGCAGCCTGAGCTATTTGATTATGCTGTGGCACATCAGATTGTTCCGATTGGATATTGTCCGATTGGCTCCCCCTCAAGACCGGAAAGAGACCGTACTGCAGAGGATATTGCAGATACACAGATTCCGGAGATTGAAGAGATAGCAAAAGCACATGGAGTACATCCTGCAATCATCTGTTTAAAATGGGCCGTCCAAAGAGGTCAGGTTCCGATACCGTTTTCCGTAAAGGAAGCACAGTATATCAATAATCTAAAATGCTGTACCGAAGACCCGTTAACAGAGGAAGAAATGTCGGTTATCAAAGGTGTGGATAAGAACTGCCGTCTGATTAAGGGACAGGTTTTCCTGTGGCAGGGAGCTAGGAGCTGGGAAGATCTATGGGACCTAAACGGTACGATAACAAAGTGATGCGCAAGTCTCGCAAGCGAGCCAAATAAGCAGCGCAGGAATGGGGTAAAATATGTTAAAAGGAATTCCGCAAATACTATCACCGGAATTATTAAAGGTACTTTGTGAAATGGGTCACAGTGACAGACTGGTTATATCTGACGGTAATTTTCCGGCAGAAGCTATGGGAAAGAATGCAATTGTTATCCGTTGTGACGGACATGGTGTGCCGGAGCTCTTAGATGCAATTCTTAAATTATTCCCGCTTGATACCTACACAGAGCATCCTGTTAACCTAATGGCAGTTGTACCGGGTGATCCGGTGGAGACGCCAATCTGGGATACCTATAAGGAAATCGTTACAAAGTATGACGATAGAGGAGCAAAGGCAGTCGGGAATATAGAGCGATTTGCATTTTATGAAGAGGCAAAGAAAGCCTATGCCATCATTGCAACTAGTGAGAAAGCACTCTACGCCAATATAATGCTTCAAAAAGGTGTTGTCGTAGAATAAACTGGCATATGAAAGAAGACATAAAGCGTTTATAGTAATTATGAGTAATTATGATACACAAGACATACAATAACAAGTGACTGGCCACTAGCGATTAAGCTTTGAGTGACCAGGTACTTGTTATTCTGATTGTTTCTCAACTGGTAAGGAGAAGAAAATGTTAGTAGTAAATAAAAGACCGGATAATAGAATTATTCAAGCAGAGCGAGTGAATAATGTACTTATTTTAAGCTCTCATAATGGCAGGATTAAATTGGAACCAAAATCTCAGGATATTATACGAGTAGTATATACCAAAAGAGATACATTTTCTGAACAAAATAAGCCGGGAATTATTATAAATGGCGACAACATTAACGATTGGAATTATGAAGAGACAGAAACTGAAATCAGACTAAATACTGAGAAATTGAGCTTATTAATAAACAAGACTTCTGCCTCTATGATATATTATGACAATCAGGGAAATTTACTTTTGGCTGAACGGGAATATGAAAGTAAGTCCTTAGAGGAATTTGATTCCTATAGAACAGTCGTTGATGAAAATACGAAGATAGAACGCATTGTAACCCCGGATGGTATCAAGGAAGTTGTTAAGGATGCTGCAAAGGTATTTGACCGGAAGCTTTATAGAACGAGGCTTTATCTTAATTGGCAGGAGGATGAGGCGCTATTTGGTCTTGGTCAAAATGAAGAGGGAACCTTGAATTTGCGCGGAACGACCCAGTATCTGCATCAGGCGAATAAGAAGATAGCAATCCCTTTCGTTGTATCTAGTATAGGTTACGGTATTTTGATGGATACCTATAGTCCGATGATTTTTAATGATACAAGGTACGGATCTTACTTATATACTGAGGCCGATGAGGAGATGGATTTTTACTTTATCTATGGCGGGAACTTAGACGGTATTATCCGTGGTTACCGTTATCTTACCGGAAAAGCTGCTATGCTTCCTAAGTGGGCTTTTGGATTTATGCAATCGCAGGAACGCTATGAGACGGCACAGGAGTTAAATGAGGTAGTACAGGAATACAGAGATCGTAGTATTGGTCTTGATTGTATTGTCCTTGACTGGTGCTCCTGGGAGGGAGAGCTTTGGGGACAGAAGACCTTTGACCAGGAGAGATTTAAAGACCCTGAGGCCATGATGAAGGAGCTTCATGCGAAGCATGCTAATCTGATGATCTCGATCTGGCCGAATATGAGTAAGGAATGTGATAATTATAAAGAATTCGAAGAAAAGGGGTATCTACTACCGGCAAGCAGTATCTATGATCCATACCGTGAGGAAGGCAGAAAGCTATACTGGAAGCAGGCTTACGAAGGTTTATTCCGCCATGGAATTGATGCTTGGTGGTGTGATTCAAGCGAACCCTTTACTCCGGAATGGAACCACATCGGTAAGCCGGAACCAAGTACCATGTATCATGAGTTTTATGACACCTGCAGCCAGTATATTCCTGCTCAGCTATCTAACTCCTACGGGCTGTATCATGCAAGAGCGATCTATGAGGGACAGAGACAAGTAACAGAAGATAAACGTGTTGTCAACCTTACCCGTAACGGCTATACCGGTCAGCAAAGATATGGTGCAATCCTATGGTCAGGGGATATTTCTGCAAGCTGGAAGGTCTTAAAGGATCAGATAGCTGCGGGCCTTAACTTCTGTGCCAGTGGTATTCCTTACTGGACACTGGATATCGGTGCTTTCTTTGTGAAGAAGGGTGTTCAGTGGTTCTGGGATGGGGAATATGAGGATGGCTATGAGGATTTAGGTTATCGTGAGCTTTTTACCCGCTGGTTTCAGTATGGATGCTTTTTACCTGTTTTCAGAAGTCACGGTACAGATTTTAGGAGAGAGGTATGGAAGTTTGGCGATCAAGGGGAACTTTTTTATGATGCGCTTATAAAGATAAATCATTTGCGTTATCAGTTAATGCCTTATATCTACTCTGTGGCAGCAAATGTATGGAGAAAGGATGCAACAATGCTTCGCATGCTGGCCTTCGATTTTGCCGGTGATAAAAGAGCGAGAGAAATCGCAGACCAGTTCTTATTTGGAGACAATATCATGGTTTGCCCGGTTACAGTCCCTATGTATTATGAGAAAAATTCAAAGCCGATTAAATCTCCCGATAAAACCAGAGAAGTGTATTTACCTATAGGCTGTGGCTGGTATGATTTCTGGACTACTCAGTATTACGACGGAGGACAGTCAATTAGGGCGGAAGCTCCGCTTGATAAAATCCCCCTTTATGTAAAGGCTGGAAGCATTCTTCCCATGACACAGGTAATGCAGTATGTAGATGAAATACCAGATGCACCGATTGAAGTACGTGTCTATGCCGGTATGGATGCAGAATTTGAGCTTTATGAGGATGAAGGTAACAGCTATCGCTATGAGAGCGGAGAATATGCAATTACGAAGCTTAGCTGGTCTGAGAAGGAAGGAAAGCTAACGGTGGGCGAGCCGATTGGAAGCTTTAACGGAATGGTTAAGAATAGAGAATATAAAATCAGTATAATTAGGCAGCAGGTCTAAAGTTACTAGATCATTGATTAACTATTTGTTAATCATCAAGGAAGGGTATGTTAAATTATGTTATCTTAATAAATGATAGGAACCAATACATTTAATTAAAGGGCAAATTACTATATATAGTTAAGTATTCTTTTAAATAATAAACATCTTATGGAGGAACTGACATGAAATATAAAAAGAATTGGGAAGAAACAAAAATGAAATGGGAAAGCTACTGGAAGAGACAAAATACTGGCAGACCTTTAATGTGTATATGGGCCGAGAAGGAAGAGGCGCGAGATCCTGAGCGTGAGGCAGCCTTAAAGCCTATCAGTATGGAAGATAAATATCAGAATGCAGAGCGTATGGTAGAGCGTTTCCGTTATTTCTGTGAAACGCATGAATTTATGGGAGAGAGCTTCCCAAATATCAGCCTTGATTTTGGACCCGGATCCATGGCGGGATATCTTGGCTCTAATATCGTCTTCAATGAGGATACGGTTTGGTTTGAGGAATTTGTTGAGGACTGGCTGGAATATAAGGACTTAGCTTATGATCCTGAGAATGTATGGATTAAGAAGCATCTGGAATTATTCAGAAGGGTTAAGGAGCTTGCAGGGGATGATTTCTTAATTGGTATTCCTGATATTATGGAGAATATCGACGTTCTTGCCTCCATGAGAGGTGCTCAGAATACCATCTTTGATATGATTGATGAGCCGGAGGAAATTACCCGCAGAATAGGTCAGATTGATGATATTTATTTTAAATATTATGATCAATTCTATGATATTGTTAAGGCAGAGGATAAATCCTCCTGTTATACTGTATTCCAGATCTGGGGACCCGGTAAGACGGCGAAGCTTCAGTGTGATTTCTCAGCGATGATGTCTCCTGATAATTTCCGTGAATTTATTCAGGACTCCTTAAGAAAGCAGGCCAGACAGTTAGATAATGTAATTTATCACTTGGACGGCCCGGATGCGATCAAGCATGTGGATGCAATTATGGAGATCGAGGAGATAGATGCGCTTCAGTGGACAAGCGGTGACTATGGCCCGGACGGAACTTTTGAAGAATGGTATCAGATTTATGATAAGGCAGTGGCAGCAGGCAAAGGCTTATGGGTAAAAGTTTACACTGGAGAATTTGAGACCTGGCTGGAGAGACTGGATAAATTGATTGCAAGATATGGTACCAATGCACTGTTCTTATATTTCAATCCGATGCCGATGGAGCAGGCAAAGAAACTGATGGAGCATGCTGAGAAGTATTGGTGCGATATTGAAGGCAGTTATGTAAAGGAATTAAAGGGCAAGAAATAATCGGGAATAAAGGATACGCATTAAAAGTCGATATTATAATAGCTGTGAATAAAATGGATAGCAAAAGGTGTACTAAATTATTTTAAATGGATAATTTAGTACACCTTAATTGTAAACATCATTGGCTATATGAGTATAACATCAGATTGTCATGCCATTTATATACTTTTACACTACCGAAAATCGAATTATATATTTTTTTTACCCTTTGTAATCTGAACATTTAAAATCAGAAGTATAAGCATAACACCAAAGCTTGCCCCGCGTAAAAACCCAATTATAAATTTTGCTGTGTTTGTTGTGTTTGATAAACCTAATAGTCCTGTTATACAAATCAACACCACGAGTATTGGAATGATTTTGCTTGTGTTATCTAACAATTTATTTTGCATATGTTAACAACCCGCCTTTCGACATTAGAATTCCTTCAATTAATACCACTTTTAAATAATTTAATTATATATCATTCTTAAGCATATATCAATACTCAATGTAATTACTTGCCACTTATTCATGCAGTGTATGAGAGATTGCTCCAGATGAATCCCTTTTCGATCAATAGAATGTGATCATAAAGCAGATTCTGGTATGTTTGTCGAGTTTATACTTACAGCCATCCATGTTGTATTAAAAGAAATAACAGAAACCGAACAAGTCGGGGAACAAGTGACCGAACAAGTTGAAAAATTGCTTGATTGTATGAATGGCGAAGCCCTTGTTACTTAGTAAGAGAATCAGCTGTTTGATTTTGCTAAGTTATTTTATATATTGATTTCTTCTCTTTGCCTAACTGCCTCATAAAACATTACGGTCGCAGCACATCCGACATTAAACGATGTTGCATAGGAGGACTCTGCCATTGGAATTGTTGTTAATATATCACAGCAGTCCTTAAATGCATTACATAATCCATCGGTCTCATTTCCAATCAGGAATAATATTGGGCCTGTCAGATCTAAGCTATAGATTGGATGCTCTTTATGAGCGGTAGTACCTATCGCTTGAAAAGTCGGATAGCGTTTCTTTAGCATGGAAATGAATTCTAATACTTTTTGGTTTTCTGGAACTCTTACGACAGGCATATTAAAGAAGGAACCCATAGAAGAGACAACTACTTCAGGGTCATACAAATCTACGGCATGTCCTGTAAGGATGAGGCATTCAACGCCCAGGCCGTCACAGGAACGAATAATTGTTCCGAGATTCCCCTTATTCGAAGGCCTGTCAAATAATGCTATCATAGGGTTTTTGGAGAAAGTTAAGGCATCCAGATTATCAGGACGCATACCCACAATTGCCATAAGTTCCGAAGTGTCCTCTTTTTTGCTTAACTCTTTAAGAAGTATTTCATTTAGTTCATAATTTATTACAGTAGAAGTGTTATCAATAACTCCTTTTGCCCAATCAGATAGTTCCTTATAATTAGAATATAAAAATGATTTGATATGCCAGCCTTTTTTTATTGCTTCATTTATATTTCGAACACCTTCAACGAGAAATTCCTGATATTTGTAGCGTTTATTTCTATTACTTTTTAAAACTTCGAATTTTTGATAAGTTGCATTTTTTGTATTTACTTTTTCTGTTTTCATTTTCTAATACCTTTCTTATAACAAATCCTTTTCTAAACACCGATACTCCAGCGGACTCTGCCCAGTCTGCTTTTTAAATATTCTACTGAAGTACCCTTGATCACTGTATCCAACCATTTCCCCGACTTGTCGAATTGTCAACTCCGGGTTATGCACAAGTAGCTGCTGCGCCTTCTGTATACGTAGGGAAATCAGATATTTGGAAGGGCTGTATTCATAATATTGACAGAAGATCTTAGTTAAGTAGCTCGAGCTATAATTCATGTTATTAGCAATCAAATTAAAATTAATATCTTGATTGTAATTCTGTATCAGATAATCTTTTAAGGTAGTCGCTATCTGATAGGGGGTGTTTCTTGCCATAGTGGAATTAAAGATATCGCCATAAGAGCTTTGCTGCAGCTCGTATTTACTCTTTAGCTTAAATAATGCATCTTTAAGTTCGTCCGGATCAATTGGCTTTAATAAATACTCAGTAACCTGTAAATGTATTGCACTTTTGGCATATTCAAAGTCAGAGTAACCGCTGGTTATTATGAAATCAATTAAGGGGTATTTTTCTCGGATATTTTGCAAAAGGGTGATACCATCCATTTCCGGCATTCGGATATCGGTAATTACCAGATCAGGTGAGAGTTTTTTAACTAATTCCAAAGCCTGAACCCCAGTTTGCGCCTTTCCGATCACTTCAAAGTTCATATCGAGAGCTTCTATTTTCTTAACAAGACTATGAAGTAATAATTCTTCATCTTCAGCTATAATCACAGTGTATTTCATACCTCTTTCGTCTCCTCTCGTTTTAATACAACCTTTTGTCCAATGGATACAATACCATGTCCGTCCTCTGTATTTCCAAATTTAAAAATCATGGAGTTCTGACAGAAAATCTTCCAGCGCATATATACATTTACAATTCCTAATCCATTAATCTGCATTTCGGGCATTCCCGGATTCTTATTAACTTCTTCAATTCTATTGTTTATTATCTCAATCGCTTCCTCTGTAAAGCCTTTGCCGGAATCAATAATATCGATTTGCCAGTGAGTATCATAAACTTTTCCGTTGATTGTTATCTTCCAAGGGGGAGCGCAGGTGGTTCCATATTTGATTGCATTCTCAACAATGGGTTGAATAATCAGCTTTGGCACTTCAAGCTCAAGCAGAGCATCCGCCATATTAACAGTATAATTTAAGCTGGATTGATACCTGACCTTCATACAATACAGATATTTGCTAACATAATCAAGCTCTGAACGAATACTCACATTAGTGAAGGAGGTATCGGTTACATACCGCATAATTTTTGAGAGATTGCGGCAAACTGTAATTACCTCCTTGGACTGATCGTTCTCTGCCAGTACGATTATGCTATAGAGGGTATTGTAATAAAAATGAGGATTGACCTGTGCCTGTAAGGCTAAGGTACGGGATTTGAGCTCCTGCTGTCTGGAATCAATCAATTCATCCATAGACATTTTTAGCTTCTCACTCATATGCTGAAAGGCTATATAGAGCTCCTGCAGTTCGATGTAGTTTATGGGATAATTATCGGTTTTTTCCGTACCAAGCGTATCAATTTCAATTCTTTGTACAATATGTTTTAAATGCTTAATCGGTTTTACTAAGCTTCTTGAGAGGCCATAGGATACGATAAGAGAGGCTGCTAATAATGCAAATACAAAAAACAAAAGGATATTAATAAGACGATTAACAGGTCTTAAAATATAGGCTTCAGACTGAACTGTAATATAAGTCCAACCGCTATAGGTGGAATGGCTGTAGGCCAGATATTCCTTAACCTTAGTATTGGGATTATAGGTGGATACAGAATTATCTTTGTTATTAGTATTGGAAGAGTAGCTTGGTATTTCCTTCCTATCCTCTTCGGTTAAATCGTATGGATAAATCAGTTTATTATCTTTTGAATAGATATAAATCCTGGCGGGATTATCCGCTGTTTTATTATAATGTATAATGGTTTTAAATATACTTTTACATCGTTTCGTTGTTTCAACGATACCAACAGTGCGGCCGAATTGGTTATTAAAGGTGCGATAAAGTGAAATGTACCAATCAGAGTATTTACTTGACTGCGACAATGCAGAGGACTGATAGGAGTTACTGATCAGTTTCGTCCCATCCAGCTCTAAGACGGTATCAAACCAGGGTATTTGCTCCTTATCAATTGAGGTCGTGTTCGTTTTTGCACCTACCTGCAGCACATGGCTATTTAAATCATAAAGATTAATTTGATCCACTTTTGTGTCCACACCATTGATGGTAACAAATAAGCTGGCTAAGCTTCTTAGAGTATCTCTCGAAATATCAAGATTAAAGGAAGAATTTAATTTTTCCTTAACAAGGCTGCTATAATCGATGTTAATCGATACTGCATCCATATCCTTGATGACGGAATCAATCTGATCTGCCATGGAGGTGTTTAGAGTGGAAAGTGAATTTAGTTCGCGGGAAATTAACTGTTTAGAGACATATTTATAGAAGAAGATACTAAACGATAATAAAATTAAAACGATTAGTCCAAAATATGCAAAAAATAATTTAGTCTGAAGTGTATGGTTGCGCATATTTCTAATAACTCACCTTCTGATTTTTATTGGTATTATAACATTTGAACAATAAAAGTACAAACAATAATTATAGAAGTGTAAAGAAAGTCCAAATTGTATCCTGAAAAGTGCATAGACCATAATGGTGTCATTTGATACACTAAATGTATCAAGTAATACGTCTTATTCATTAAGACAGAATTTAAGGGAGGGTTACTATGTTAAAAAAACTTGTAGCATTATTACTATGTGTAGCAATGTCAATGTTCCTGTTTTCAGCCTGCGGTAAAAAATCAACTGATAATGAGGATAAGGATACTACAGCTACTCCAACAGAAAGTGCCGAAGTTACAGAACCTGCTACTGATGATACAGCTACAGCTGATTTTTCCGGACAGGAATTAAGTATTTTAGTGTCAGCTGGTTGGATGGATAACAGATACGATGCAACAATTGCCCGTTTTGAAGAGCAGTATGGTGTAACTGTAGATTTACAAACAATACCGGCTGATCAGTATTCAGATGTTTTAAAGACAAAATTATCTACCGGAACTGCTACGGATATTTTTTGGATTCAATCCGACCCGTTTGCAATCGGTTCTCAGATTGTAGAGCCTGAGAAATACTGTATTGATTTTACAGGTGCAGCATGGCAGAATATCATGCCTGAGACCAGACAACAGTCAGCTACCTACAATGGTAAATTATATGGCTTACAGTTATGGCATAATTCTCCCGAATACGTAATGGTTTATAATAAAACATTATTTGAAGAGAATGGCTGGACTATACCGAAAACCTATACAGAATTAAAAGATTTAAGTGCTAAGATTGCAGAAAAAGGAATTACTCCCTGGTTCATCCCCGGAGCAGATGGCTGGCAGCATCAGTTATCCTTCTTCCAGATCGGTGGAGTATATGAGAACGCTACTCCTGGTTTATACGAAGCATTAAATAATAATACTGCTACCTTTGCAGATAATGCAAAAATGTTAGAGGTATTAAATCAGTACAAAGAACTATCTGATGCAGGCTACTTTGGTGAAGACTGGATCGGAACTGACAGTACCAATATGAGCAATGAATTTGGTGACAGAAATGTTGCAATGGCAATGGCTAACTCCAGTTATATCAAACAAATCAAGGATGATACAGGAACAGAAGATGAATTCGGGTTATTCTTACTTCCTTTAGGTGATAATGCATTCTTCCCGACTAATCCGGGCGGACCTACCATGTTTGGTTATGCAGGAAGCGCACATCCTGATTTAGTAAAAGAATTCTTCAATTTTGTAACAACAACAGAGAGTCTTCAGGAAATTCTTGACAACTCACCTGCTTATACTAATATTGATGTAACTGACAAAAACGTACAGCAGAAATGGTTACCTGAGGAAGAGGAGTTCATGGCAACCCTTACTCCGGATCAATTGAAATATGGCGTTCTTCAGACTGCTACAAAATATACAAACGCTTACTGGATGGATTTCGGTGCTGATATGGTATCCTTCTGCTTAGGTGAAATCGATGCTAACACTGTTCTTAAGAACATGGATGCAAACAGAGCTGAAGCAGCAAAAGCGGCTGGAGATACCGCTTGGAAATAATTAATAATGAAAAGATTAAGTTATAATAGTTGGCGCAGAGGTTAGTGTCCTCTGCGCTATCTTTAAGAAAGAGGGTAGAGTAAAAAAGCTTTCAAAAAATCAGAACCTTTTTTACTCGGCAAGTTTGTGTCTGCGCTGTATCCACAAACTTGGTATGCGCAATGTCTCGCAAGCGAGCCAAATAAGCAGCGCAGAAATGGAGAAAACTATGAATAAAAAAAGAATTTATCCGCAATGGTTTTTAATTATTCCACTTGTAGCTTATGTGTGTTTCTTCCTGGTACCAAGCTTACTTGGAGTATTTTATTCATTCACTGACTGGAGTTCATGGAGCTCTTCAAAGGGAATAAATTTTGTTGGTTTGCAAAATTATATTAATATTTTTACCTCTGATAAAGATTATGTCTCCGGTATACAAAATACGCTAGTATTTACAGTAATATCAAATATTATTAAGCTTATTCCTGCATTACTATTAGCTATCTTATTACAGGAGGGTGTGCGCGGCAAAGGCTTATACAGAACTCTATTATACTTACCCGCTATTCTTCCCTTTGTTATCATTGGTTTAGTATTTAAATCTATCTTAAATTACAATAACGGTTTACTAAATGTCCTTTTTGAGACGTTACATCTTGATTTTTTGAAGCAGAAATGGTTATCTGACTTAAACGTAGTTTGGAAATCAATTTACGGTGTGGATGCATGGCGTGGTATCGGTTATGTCATGACCATCTTCTTAGCCGGATTAAATACAATACCAAAATCCTATTATGAAGCAGCGCAGATAGACGGTGCTAATTTCTGGCAGAGGTTAAGACACATTACTTTACCGATGCTTACAGGTGCTATCATGATTAACTTTGTATTTGGTATCACTTATGGTTTGAAAGTATTTGATATTGTTTACGTTCTTACGAATGGTGGACCAGGACATTATACCGAGGTGTTAACAACGTATTCTTATGAATTATATTCCTCGGGTCAGTATGGAATGTCTACGGCGTTAAATACAATTCTACTTATTATTACAGCAATTATCGGGGTATTAATTATTAAAGTAATCAGTAGAAAGGAGATACAGCAATAATGAAAAAAATAATTATCAAGTTATCAAAGCAGTTGTTATGTATTCTTCTTAGCATCACTGTTGTACTTCCCTTTTATATGGTTTTTGTTAATTCCTTTAAGACAAAGTCGGAAGCGGCAAGAATGAATCTTTCTTTGCCCAAGGAATGGCTGTTTAAGAACTATACCGAGGTTATTGAACAAGGCAGATTAATACAGGGCTTTTTCAACAGCTTTTCTTATTCTACCATATCAACTACAATTGCTGTGATAGCCTGTGCGATGGCTTCCTTTGTAATCTGTAGAAAGAGAACGAAATTAAATACATTTTTCTATTATTTTATCATCTGCGGCTTGTTCTTTCCGGTGAATTATGTAACCTTAATTAAAGTATTACATGTATTTAACTTAACGGACAGCAGACAGGGAATTATCATTACCTTTATGAGTGCGATGATACCGTTCTGTGTATTTACGATAAGAAACTTCATATTATCCATTCCGGTGGAGCTTGATGAGGCTGCGGTAATTGACGGTGCGGGACCTATAAAGCTGTTCTTTAAGATCATCATGCCACTGCTTAAGCCAACCTTAGTAACCTGCTTCATTCTGCAATTCATGGGTGTATGGAATGACTTCTTAACGCCTTTATATCTTTCCAGCAAGAGTAAGATGTTCCCAATGACAATGGCGGTATATCAGTTCTTTGGTAAGAATAAAAATTACTGGAACTATATCTTTGCGGATATTGTTCTCACCTGTATTCCTGTTATCATTGTATATCTGATAGGACAGAAGTATATTGTCGGTGGAATGACCTCCGGTTCTGTGAAGGAATAGTAGAATATACGGAAAGGCAGGGATGAACTTGAAGCTGATTAAAAACCAGCCAGCAGGCAGGTGGGGCGAGGCATTCCCGGTCGGTAACGGGCATATGGGGGCAATGATTTACGCAAGCTTACCGATGAACCGGATCGAACTATCGGAAAATACATTTTTCAGCGGGGAAAAAAGCAACAGTAATAACCAGAAGGACGCCTACAAAGCATTTTATGAAATGCGTAAATTAGCGTCAGAAGGCGCCTACGATAAGGTACATGAAAAAGCAGAGCAGTTTATTGGAGTTCGTCATGACTACGGTTCTAATCTGCCTGTAGGTAAGCTTCTACTTGATTATGGTATAGCAGAGGCTTCCGTTACTGGATATGAAAGAAAGCTTGACATTATGAACGGTATGACAGCCTGTACTTTTACAGAGCAGGGTCATGTATACAAGGAAGAGCTATTTGTTTCTCATCCGGATAATATCTTAGTACAACAAATCAGTATGGAAGGCAAAAGCGGCATTACGATTACGTTTGAGCCGGGTAATTCCTATGGCAAGACGGAATATGGAGAGCATAGTATTCTTTTTACCTGCTATGCATATGAAGAGCTTCACTGTGACAAGCTGTGCGGAGTGACTTTAGTTGGATATGCTACCGTTGTTACGGATGGGATCTGTACATCGAATGAAAGCGGTCTTGTTATTACAAATGCGATGGATATTAAAATCTATCTTCAGATGAAGACAAGCTTCAAGTGCAATTTTCAATCCTGTGAGGAAACAGTAAGAACCTTATCGGAAGAAGTAAAAAACCATGTGATTGCTTGCAGTAAGAAGGACTACCTTGAACTTAAGAAACGACATATTCAGGATGTTAAAGGATATATGGATCGTGTGTATTTTAGGCTTGACGATAAGGAGGAAGCGGTGGATAAGCTGCCCTTCCTTTTTCAATACGGCAGGTATTTGCTTTTATCAAGCTCCAGGGAGGATTCGATGCTGCCGGCACACTTACAGGGTATATGGAATGATAATGTGGCCTGCCGTATCGGATGGACCTGTGATATGCACTTAGATATTAATACGCAGATGAATTACTGGCCTTCTGAAGTTACTAATCTTAGTGAAACTGCAGCTCCTATCGTTAAATGGATTAAGGAGGACCTTTCAGCAGCTGGTGAAAGAACCGCTAAGGAAAGCTACGGATTAGAGGGCTGGGTAGCAGAATTGGTATCGAATGCCTGGGGATTTGCCGCACCTTACTGGGCATCACCGATCGCACCCTGTCCTACAGGCGGAGTTTGGATTTTAATGCAGCTGTGGGAGCATTATCTATATTCAGAAGAGGATGAGTTTTTATCGGAATATGCTTTTCCTCTAATTGAAGCTTCTGTTAGATTTTTTCTTGGATATCTATTTGAAGATAAAAATTCAGGTTATCTTACATGCGGACCATCGATATCTCCGGAGAATAGTTTCCTATATAATGATACTGCTTATCAGATCAGCAATGGCTGTACCTATGAAATATTGATGATTAGAGAATTATTCAGGGTTTATCTATCAGCCGGTAGGATTTTAAATCAATGTAAATCGGATTTGTACGTTGATGTACGTGATAAGCTTACTCGATTACTGCCATATCGTATCACCAAAGAAGGAACGATTGCTGAATGGAGCCATGATCTAGAGCAGGCTGATGTACAGCATAGACATACGAGTCATTTGCTGGGATTATTTCCTTTCTCTCAGATTAATACAGAAGAGACACCTGATCTATGCGAAGCGGCAGAGAAAACTATTCAGACAAAATTAACTCCGATTGAAAACTGGGAGGATACCGGCTGGGCCAGATCTATGCTGATGCTTTATGAGGCAAGACTAAAAAACGGCAACAATGCCTACGAACATATTGAGAGTATGGTGAAGCATCTTTTAGAGCCCAATCATCTTGTTTATCATCCTCCGACAAGAGGAGCCGGAGCCTTTGACCATGTATATGAGCTAGATGGTAATACGGGACTTACAACCTGTATTGCGGAAATGCTTCTCCAAAGTCATGGGGGGAGAATTCAGCTTCTGCCGGCCTTACCGGATAAGTGGAGGTCGGGGGAAGTGAAGGGACTGCGTGCCAGAGGTGATATTACTGTAGATATGGCTTGGGAGGATGGAAGGCTTACCTCAGCAACGCTTACTGCGAATCGAACAAAGGAATGCACTGTATTCTACTCCGGTCAGGAAGTACAGGTCAGATTAGAAAAGAAGCAACCTTACAAGCTATTTGGGAATTTAAATTAACGAGCCGCATAACAGAAATGTGCTACTTCTGTTTTTAGATTTTAGTAAGAAATTTTTATAATAAAACATAGATAAATAGTACCATTATGGCAATTATTATGATAAGATAAATAATCATAATATTAAATTAGGAGAGCAAAAGATGGAAATTAAAAAGATAACCGATGAAAGCTATAAACAATATGGTAAGGTAATAACCGAGGGATATGAAGTTGCGGAATTAATAGCTGCATTAGAGAAAAAAGAAGCGCCGGAGGCTGCTGTGGTATATGTCCCTTCTGTTGATGAGTTTGAAGCCTTAGCGGTTGGAAAAGTAATACAGGACAGCTTCTTTGGAGGACTTCCGACACAGATTGGTTATTGTAACGGAACTAATAATAAATTAAATGCAGTAGAATATCACCGCAGCTCTGAATTAGGAGTAGCAGCAACAGATTTAATCCTACTGCTTGGGAAACAACAGGATATCACCGCAGATAATACCTATGACAGCGCTAAGATCGAGGCTTTTCTTGTACCGGCAGGAACAGTTTATGAGATGTATGCAACAACCTTACATTATGCACCGGTAAGTGTTGACGGAAAACCGTTCCGTAATATAGTAGCACTGCCGAAGGATACGAATACGGATATCACTAACCGATTGCTGCTTACTGCTGAGGATAAGCTGATGACAGCTAAGAATAAATGGCTTATTGCTCATAAGGATGCAGGCATTGATGGAGCTTTTGCTGGAATTATTGGAGATAATATTACTCTGTAGTAGTGTGAATAGTCCCGTAAAAGACATGCGGGCCATTGGAAGAATAGCAAAAGGCGCTATTCTTCTAGATTTATGCCCAAAAAGTATATTGTGCCTACGTCTTCCTCGGCACAAACTAATTCTAGAGGTAGGCATGTTATGTTAGTATAAAATATAGTATTTCGTATAAGATTGTTGGAGGTTGACTCCGGCTGCTAGTATTTAGGCCTGACACATAGAGAATAACTCTAAAGGTGTAGGCCTATTTATTTTTTTGTTGTTTGTAGTAGCAGGAAACTGTATAATAAGGGCTGGATTAACCTTAAAACGGAGGAACGTAAACGCTATGATTTATACATTAACCTTAAATCCTTCCTTGGATTACAACGTATTGGTTGAGGATTTTCAATTAGGCACTGTTAACAGAACGATTAAGGAATATATCTATCCCGGCGGGAAAGGAATTAATGTATCAATGGTCCTTAAGAACTTAGGTTATGAGAGTACGGCTTTAGGCTTTATCGCAGGCTTTACCGGTGAAGAACTGGAAAGATGCTTAAGGGATAAGAAGATACATACTAATTTTGTAAAGGTTCAAAAAGGCTTGACCCGTATCAATTGTAAAATACATTCCTCACAGGAAAGTGAGATTAACGGACAAGGGCCGGTGGTGGGAACGGAAGAAATGAAGGCGTTATATCAATTACTAAGTGTGCTTAAGCAGGGGGATATTCTGGTTCTCAGCGGAAGTGCCCCAAAATCAATACCGGCTACTATATATAGAGATATCATGAGATATTTTGAAAATAAACAAATAAAAATTATACTGGATGCTTCAAAGGAACTCCTTTTATATGGACTACAGTTTAGTCCTTTTCTAATAAAGCCGAATCATCATGAGCTTGGAGAGATATTTGGACTAAAGCTGAAAGAAAGAGAAGAAATAATACAATATGCAAGAAAGCTTAAGGATATGGGGGCATGTAATGTCTTAGTATCTATGGCTGGTGACGGAGCAGTACTTATAACTGAGGAAGGAATAGTTTATACGGCTGATGCTCCGCAGGGGGAAGTGAAAAATTCTGTTGGAGCAGGAGATTCTATGGTAGCAGGTTTTATTGCCGGATACTTAAAATCAAAGAACTATGAGCAGGCCTTTCGGATGGGGCTATGCGCCGGAAGTGCCAGTGCTTTTTCTGAGGAGCTGGCAACAGCCGATGAGATAATGCAGCTACTAAGTATATCCAAATAATCATTTCACAATAAGCATTTAACGTTCAGATTTGAAGGTTAAATGCTTTTATTATACTCGCCTAAGAAGGGGAAACATAGTTATGATAAAGGAAGGCTTGTAAGATGCAATGGTATTTATAAGGATTAATTAACTTTAGGAAGGAATATATTTAGATAGGAACAATTTGATCGTCATTATTATTACCGAATTATTAGGAAAGCTGGTAAGCAATGAAATCCAAGAAGCTGATAATTGATATACTAATTATTTTGTTGGCCTTTATTATATTTGTATTTTGGTATGAGAAGAATAAATCGGATTATATCCTCAAAACAGCAGCATTCAATAAATCTCATCTTGTTTATTTGATTACTATGGAGAAGCAGTCCGAATTTTGGGAAAGGGTAAACGAGGGATCGGCTGATATGGCCAGATTACTTGGTATAACTTATCAATGGAGGGCCCCAGAGACTCTCAATACGGATAGACAGATAGAAATCTTAAACCAAGCGGTGAGTGAAGGAGCAGAGGCTATCTTAATTGCAGTTAATGATGCAGTTAGATTGTCCGAACCGATTAGAGAGGCCAAAGCAAAGGGTGTAGTAATCATATATGTTGATGCACCAGCCGAGGAAGAAGCCCTCGTTACCCTTGCAACGAATAATCACGAGGCTGGCAGGATTGCAGGAGAAAATATGATTTCAGAATTGGAATTAGAAGGGATACAAGAGGGTAAACTTGGTATAGTAAGTGTAAGCTTAACCAATAGAACTACAATTCTCAGGGAGCAAGGGTTTCGTGAGGTAATAGAAGCGGATGGTAGGTTTACACTGATCGATACGGTATATACCCTCGGAGACCCGGCTGCATCTCAAGGTGCTGCGGCTCATATGATCGCTGAAAATGCGGACCTTGTGGGAATCTTCGGAACCAATGAAGGCTCCAGTGAGGGAGTGGGAAATGCTATACAAGCAGATAGAAATAGACTTGTAGGTATCGGTTTTGATAGGTCGGCAAGAAATTATGACTTATTAAATGAGGGAAGCTTTAGAGCTCTCATTGATCAGAATCCTTATACAATGGGGTACCTTGGAATGGCTGAAGCTTATGCGGCTCTGGAGGGCTTTGACACAGGGCCTTCTTATATCAATACTGGAGTAACGGTGTTATTGGGACGTTAATAAATGATATCGATTATATCTGCTCAGAATCTAGCTTAAGAGGCAGTAGCTTGATAGATTTTATGAAATATTAACTAATTATTTACCTAATTATAATTGACTAAGTGCACTCCTGCGTTCATAATTAGCACATTAAACCGATGTTAAAGACCATCATTAAGATAAAGTAAAGGAGAACAAATGCTACAACTAAAGGAAATTAAGAAAAGCTATACTACCGGTGAATTTACGCAGACAGCTTTAAACAAAGTAACCTTAAGCTTTCGGGAAAACGAATTTGTTGCAATACTTGGGCAAAGCGGCTCCGGTAAGACGACATTTTTGAATGTGATTGGAGGATTGGATCAATATGACAGTGGAGATCTGATTATAAATGGTTCTTCCACAAAGAATTTTAAGGCAAAGGATTGGGATGCTTATAGAAACAATAGTGTGGGCTTTATCTTTCAGAATTATAACCTGATTCCACATCTGGGAATTATAGATAATGTTGAGATGGGTATGACGCTTAGCGGTGTATCTTCAAAGGAAAGGCGCCGGATAGCGATTGATGTGTTGGAACGAGTGGGATTAAAGGAACATATCCATAAAAAACCCAATCAGCTTTCCGGCGGGCAGATGCAAAGAGTAGCAATTGCCAGAGCGCTAGCGAATAATCCTGATATTATCCTTGCGGATGAGCCTACCGGAGCACTTGATACACAGACAAGCCAGCAGATTATTGAATTAATCAGAGAAATAGCGAAGGATAAATTGGTAATCATGGTTACACATAATCCGGAGATAGCTGAAAAATATGCAGACCGTATTATTCGCTTTCAGGATGGGGAAGTAATTAATGACAGTAACCCTCCTGAGGATCAGGCTCTTAAATCAAATTATAATCTGAAAAAGACAAGTATGAGATTTACGACGGCGCTTAAGCTGTCCGGCAAAAATATTTTGACCAAGAAGGGAAGGACAGCCCTAACCGCTTTTGCTTCCAGCATAGGTATCATAGGAATTGCAGTGGTTTTAGCTCTCTCGAATGGATTTGACAAACAGATTAATAACTATGAAACTGGCGCATTGTCTAATTTCCCGATCACGGTTAGCGAGACTGCCATGAATTTTGATATGTCTAATATGTCAGGCCAGAAGGATAATGAGAAGGAGGAATTTCCTGAGGCAAAGGAGCTATATCCACATAACTCAAGTGAAAATACAGTCATCCATACGAACAAGCTTACCAAGGAATATATGGATTATTTGGATAAAATAGATAAATCTTTGCTAGATGGTATTTCTTATTCCAGAAGTATCAGCATGAATGTTCTTAAGCTTACTGACGGGAAGGCAACAAAGGTAAATCTGGCAAACGTAGGTTTTACTTCCTATCCTAATAAACCTGATGCAAAACCGTCCGCATATTTGGAAGAATATTATGATCTGCTTGCCGGAGAGCTTCCTCAAAAGGAGACGGATATGGTGATGGTATTAGATGAATATAATAAGTTGGATACAACGGCACTTGAGGCACTCGGCTTTGACTTTAATAAGAAGAGTATACAATTTACCGATATTATCGGTAGTGAATATAAATTAATCTATAATGATGATTATTATAAGAAATCCGGTGATTCCTTTGTAGTAAACGGAAACCCTTCTGATTTAGCTGATCTTTATAATAAGGATAAGGCAGTGACATTAAAAATCAGCGGTATTGTAAGAATTAAGGAAGATGCTACGGTATCTGCATTACCTTCCGGTATTGCATATTCAGACGGACTTGCTCAGATGTTTATAGATAATGCCAAGAATTCTGAAGTTGTTAAAGCACAGCAGAAGGCAGATTACAATGTACTTACCGGCGAAGAGCTTTCAGAAAACTCCTCAGATGCTTCCGGGTATATGAGAAGGGGAATGGGTGGACAGGGAGGCAATGCCGGTACCAAGTCAATGACCAAGGAGGAGGTCCTAGCTTTACTGGGAGCTTCTGAGATACCTGCTGCGATTAATTTATTCCCTGTGAGCTATGATGCAAAGAGCAAGATTACAGATTATTTGGATGAGTGGAATACGAATCTTGAGGAAAAGGATAGAATAGAGTATACGGATATGGCGGCTATCGTTACTAATTTATCGGAAAGCATCATGGATGCAATTACTTTAGTTTTAGTAGCATTTGCTGCAATATCACTGGTGGTTTCTCTGATTATGATTGGTATTATTACCTGGATTTCAGTACTTGAGAGAACGAAGGAGATCGGTATTCTGCGTGCCCTGGGTGCAAGGAAGAAGGATATTTCACGCGTATTTAATGCAGAAACCTTTATTGTAGGAATGTGCTCCGGTATTCTTGGAGTAAGCATAGCTTATTTACTTACTATACCGATTAACAAAGTACTATACAATATGACGGAGCTCAATCATGTAGCGCAGTTAAATCCTTTGCATGCGATAGCACTCATTATAATAAGCCTACTGCTTACCCTGCTTGGTGGTGCAATTCCTGCGAAGATGGCAGCTAAAAAAGATCCAATAGAAGCGCTGCGTTCTGAATAATTGTAATTGAATAGATTGACAGTATGAAATAACAGATGTATTATGATAAAAGTTGGCAGAGACGTTATAGTAGAAGCGTCTCTGCCTCTTTATATTGAAATGAATTATTTTCAGTTATTTAGCGTTAACTTGAATAAGGCTGTCTTTTTCAAGCCAAAACTATAAATGAAAATACATAAATAGCTAAAGAAGCTATACTTTAAAGATTATAATTGCGAAACTATATAGGTTTACTAATTGTATACACAGCATATACTATTCCTTCGCTCCAACGCTCCTATGAGCATAAGTGCTTAACACTTTAATTCCGCTCTGGAATAATACATGCTGTGTATACAATACTAACAATTAATGAGCTTCGCAATTACAATTAAAAATCATGCTAGGAAGGTATGGGTGTAGAGAAGTATTATGAATATTTTTGATATTATCGGACCGGTTATGGTCGGGCCCTCCAGCTCGCATACAGCCGGTGCTGTTAAAATAGGCTTTACGGCAAGACAGCTTTTGAGAGAAGAAATCCAATCAGCGGAGATTTATCTGCACGGGTCCTTTCTTGCAACCGGAAAGGGACATGGTACGGATAAGGCATTAATTGCCGGGCTGCTTGGTATGAAGCCGGAGGATGAACGAATTCCTGGTAGTTTTCATATTGCTAAGGAGATGGGAATGAAATATTCCTTTGCAGGAATTGAACTTAGAAACGTACATCCTAATACGGTTCTTCTAAAGCTTCATGGTGTGAATGGAAGAAAATTAGAAGTGGTTGCTTCGTCAATCGGTGGCGGATCAATAAAAATATGCCAAATTGATGGCCTGGAGGCAAATATCTGTGCGTGTTATCCAACGCTGATAGTCCATAATATCGACCAGCCCGGTCATGTATCTTACGTAACTTCAATGCTCGGACATAAATCTGTAAATATTGCAACGATGCAGTTATACCGGGATAAAAGAGGCGGAAACGCAGTTATGGTAATTGAATGCGATCAGGAGATACCGCTTGAGGCTTTAGAATGGTTAAGAAAATTAGAAGGTGTAGTAAAGGTAACTTATTTAAGTATGGAGGAGAAAAATGAGTTTTAGAGCTCTGGATGAAATTGTAGGACTTTGCTTTGCGAAAGAAAAAGCCTTCTGGGAAGTTGTTTTGGAGGATGATATCAATGAACGAATGGTGACAAGAGAGGATTCCTTTTCAAAAATGGAAGGCCTTTATCTAAGTATGAAGCAGGCGGATAAAGCCTATGATGCAAGCTTAAAATCGTCTAGCAGACTGGTTGGAGGTGATGGTGCAAAGCTCTCGGCTGCGCTAGAAAAAGGTGCTTTAATCAGTGGACCTTTTATCGGTGAGGTCATAGCAAAGGCTCTAAAGATGGGGGAGTCAAATGCCTGTATGAAAAAGATAGTAGCAGCGCCGACTGCCGGCTCCTGCGGTGTGATTCCGGCAATCCTGCTGACCTATGAAGAGCAGCATAAGGTAAACATGGATAGGATGATTGAAGCGATGTATGTTGCCTCGGGAATTGGAGAGGTTATTGCTTACCGTGCCTTTGTCTCTGGTGCGGCAGGCGGTTGTCAGGCTGAGGTAGGGGCGGCAAGTGCAATGGCAGCCGGGGCACTAGCCTATTTAAATGGTGGAGCTGCAGAAAGTATTGTACATGCCGCGGCAATGTCCTTAAAGAATCTGTTGGGACTGGTTTGTGATACGGTAGCGGGGTTGGTTGAAGTACCCTGCGTGAAGCGAAACGTCGTAGGTGCGGTAAATGCTATAGCTTGCGCCGATATGGCAGTTGCGGGAATTCGCAGCAAGATACCACCGGATGAGGTGATTGATGCGATGAGAGATGTTGGAGAAGCGATGCCAAGAACACTTCGGGAGACAGGGGAAGGCGGGCTGGCCGCTACACCGACGGGTCAGGAGATTGCGGTTAAATTAATGGAATAACAAAGTTGGGAGCAGTTTCATTATTTATTAATGATGAAACCGCTCCATTTTTATTCATAGAGGGAGGTCTTATTATTGTAAAGTGATAAAGGCATTGCATCTATAGATTAAAGTAAAATCTACATTATATAGAATAAAGTAAAATATAATTGACATCTAATGTAAAGCGTACTATACTAAAAATGTAAAGTATACTATACTAGTGAAGGGTGAGATATTGCAGACAAGAATACAGGAATTGAGAAAAGCAAGAAAAGTAACACAGAATGAACTAGCTGATGCAGTAAATGTGACAAGGCAGACGGTAATCTCTCTTGAGAATGGGAAATATAAAGCATCTCTAGTATTGGCTCATAAGATTGCCCAGTTTTTTGGAGTTTCTATCGAGGACATTTTTATATTTGATCAGGAGGATGAGAACATATGATGGGACTATTCTGTGGAAGCAAAGCAAGTAATAATGAAGCATACAAAAAAATTATCAGGCAAAGAATGAGAATTATGCTTCTGCTATTTATTCTTGGAAGTATAACTTTGGCAGTATCATTACTTGCAAAAAATCTATGGTCGGTAAAGGTCGATGATAGTATGCTGGGTGTATACACAGGAGCAGGAGCAGGGCTTTCTGCAGCTGCCATTGTAATTTGGATCAAAAATAAGAGGATACTAACGGATGAAGAAAAAATAAAGAAAGACCGATTATCTAATACAGATGAAAGGCTACAGGAGATTAATCGTAAAGCATTACGTACGGCTACTATTATTTTGTTGATAGGTTTATACGCAATAGGGCTAATAGGTGGACTCTTTTATCCAATACTGGTTAAAGTATTATTTTTCCTAATTAGTATCTTCCTGTTTGCGTATTTGGTAACATATAAAATATATGAAAGAGGTATGTAAGTATCATGAAAAATAAAATCAACAACAAAATCAAGATGGGTTTACTGTTTTATGCGATTTTCAGCATTACGAAACAATTCTTTGAAGTACCGCATTTTATATCAGGTTTTTTAATTGGAATCTCCATAGCCTGCTATATCATGGGGGCAATAGAGCTTAATCATGATATATCTAAATTTAAGAATTGGAAGAAATCATTAATCAAAAGGATATAATCCTCTTTTAATGTAATGTTAGGAAAGTAAAAGCTTTGGAGGTAAGAAATGAATAAAAAATTTCAATTATACATCACGATAATCTATTTAGTAGGAGCGATACTACTGATCATCAGCCGTATATTCAGACACTCAATAACTGATTTTACCAGGGGTTTCTGTGAAGGGTTTTTCATAGTATCAATGATATTATGGTTAATTTTTTTGTTTTATTGTTTATTAAAAGAGAAAAATCCATATAAGATCAATTAAAAAATGGAACATTTAAAACAGCCTTCATACTTTGTAAATTCACAAAGACATGCGGCTGTTTCTTTTTGATTAAAATCAGAAATCTATGGGAAAATTAAAGTGAATTTAATGTGAACTGCTAAAATATACCTTTCATCAGATCAATAGAATTATCATTAATCAGATAAAAATTACCTTAAGCGAATTTGTCCTTGACTATATTCTCAGTTCTGTTATAATGAATGCGTTAAAACGCACAGAAAAAATGAACAGATATTATATTTCAACTTTCATGCTATAGCTAAAAGGAGCTGCCGATGGAATATATTACCCAGAATGTATCAAGAAATCTAAAAAGAATACGTAAATCTCGGGAAATGAGTCTGGATGATGTGGCGAAGCAAACCGGTATCAGTAAGAGTATGCTTGGGCAGATAGAGCGCGGCGTATCCATACCGACGGTAGAAACACTGGGCAAATTAGTAAGCGGATTAAGGATTTCCTTCAACTCCTTAATTACAGCAGCTAAGAATGATGTAGTCCTTGTGAGCAAAGAGAAGCTTACCCCCTCTTATATCAGCGAAGGGGCAGAATATAAAGCGTATGAGTATTTTCCGTATGAGGAGGATCGTACCTTCGAAATCTACATGATGAATCTAGAGGCACACTCCAGCTATCTTTCCGAAAGCCACGGTGATAATACCTATGAGTATCTAACCGTATTTTCTGGCTGCTTAACTGTCAGAGTAGATGAGTTAACCTATGATATAGCAGAGGAAAATTCCATTCGTTTTCCTACGAATTGTAAACATGAGTACATTAATCTTACCGATCAAATGGTTAAATTTAGTGTGACCTTTACCTGGAGTTAAACATTTAAAAAATTATAATTGACAATATAACGCACAGTTGTTATAATCCACTTAAACATAGCAATGAATAAGTTATTATTTATCTTATTTTTTAAATTAAATTTTATATGTAACATTTGATCAAACAAATGCGTTTAAGAAGATTAAGTTCGTCTTAAACGCTTTTTTTCATATAGGATAGTAAGGTCCTGTATGACTACTTCAATATCATTTAAGGAGGAAAGGAAACGTTATGAAAGAGATTACCATGTATATTAAACCGGAGAAGCTTGAAGTGGTGAAAGAGATTTTACAAAAGCATGGCTGCGGCGGAATGTCGGTTATGAGCATTATGGGCTGCGGAATTCAACTCGGCGATACCTCACCGGTGGAATTTAAGGGCCTGCGCACCTCCATCAATTTAATTCCGAAGATTAGGATTGAGGCAGTGGTAAAAGACACTCTGGTAGAAGAAATACTACTCGACATCCGGGATAAGGTAGCTACCGGGCAGGTCGGTGACGGTAAGGTTATTATAAAAAGAGTTGAAGATGTTATGAGAATTCGAACCGGCGAAAGAGGAAATGATGCAATTTAATAAAAATTAATATAAAGCAAAGGTGCTGACTGATTGAGTCAGCACCTTTTTCAAAATAAGGAATGAAGTTCTATTAATAACTTCGAAGATTTCATCGGAGGTGAAAAGCATTATATATTAAATCGGATAAAATAACTCTACAGAAGGAGTGATCAGGATGACTCGAGAAAGAAAGGCAATTGTTGAAATTAAAAATGTTAATAAAAAATATGGTGACAATCATGTCGTACATGATTTAAACCTTGAAATCTTTGAAGGTGAATTTCTAACAATGCTTGGTCCGTCCGGTTGCGGAAAAACAACACTTTTAAGGATGATAGGCGGCTTTGAAGAGGCGTCAGGCGGACAGATCTTAATTGAAGGGGAAAGTGTCGAGGAGAAGGAGCCCTATGAACGTAATGTCAACACGGTGTTTCAAAGCTATGCACTATTTCCTCATCTGAATATCTTTCACAATATTGCATATGGCTTAAAAATGAAAAAGGTAGCGAAAAATGAGATAAAAAGACGGGTTCAGGAGATGCTGGAGCTGGTTCAGCTGAATGGCTATGATAAAAGATATCCGAGTCAGCTTTCCGGCGGACAGAAGCAGAGGGTGGCCATTGCCAGAGCACTGATTAATAATCCTAAAGTTCTACTGTTAGATGAACCGTTAGGAGCCTTGGATTTAAAGTTAAGGAAGGAGATGCAGCTGGAGCTGAAGAATCTCCAGAGAAAGCTTGGAATTACCTTTATCTATGTTACACATGATCAGGAGGAGGCCCTGACGATGAGTGATAGAATAGCGATCATGAATCAGGGTTATTTGGATCAGCTCGACACACCCGAAGGTATCTATGATAAGCCGAAGACGAGATTTGTAGCAGATTTTATTGGCGAATCGAATATTTTTGAAGCAACAATCAAAATGCAGTCTGAGGATGTAGTGGGATTAAGACTGGAGGTAGGGGAAGCACTCGCTCAGGTGGAAGCGGATATAAGCTTTAAAGAAGCAGAGATGGTTTATGCCTGTGTCAGACCTGAAAAATTAAAATATTCTAAGGAAGAGGTCAAAGGCTTTACTATTCAAGGGGTAGTAAAGGAACAGATTTATGTTGGAAATATCATAAAAAGTAATATTGTTATGGGGAATGGCCAGGTACTTAAATTAAGCAGAATGGATAGGGATGAGATACCGCGGGTTGGAGACATAGTTTATATCTATTGGGATTTGGAGGATGTCGTAATCATGAAGTCCAGAGCACATTTAATCCATAATGTAATTGAGAATGTGAACTTGGGAGGGAATTAGATGAAGAAGAGCCACAAATTTCGCAATAAAACTATCCCGCTTCTTACCACTGTTTCACCGGTTACCCTTTGGCTGATGCTACTGGTTGCAGCACCTTTAATTTATGTATTTTATTTGAGTTTTCTTACGACAGACGGATATAACGTAGTATATCAATTCTCACTTATTAATTATAAGGAATTATTCAATCCGACTTATGTTGAGATATATACGAATTCCTTTCTACTCGCGTTGCTTACTACCGTATTATGTATTTTATTCGGATATCCGTTTGCTTATCATATGGCAAGGGCAAATAAGAGGAAGAAAGCACTGATGATGATCATGCTAATGGTACCGTTTTGGACGAATTCATTGATTCGACTGAATGGCTGGAAGACGATACTTGGTAAAACAGGTCTTCTTAATACGGTACTGGTTAATCTTCATCTTATTAATCAGCCTTTAGAAATACTTTATACCAGAGGAGCAGTCTTACTAGGCATGGTATACATCCTGTTTCCCTATATGGTGCTGCCGCTGTTTGCTACCATAGATAAACTGGATTTTAGTCTTCTGGAGGCTTCTAATGATTTGGGTGCAAACCGTGTTAAGACCTTCTTACATATGACGCTGCCGTTAACCTCACCGGGAATATTCTCAGGGACCATACTTGTTTTTATCCCTTCTCTAGGTTATTTCTTCGTATCGGATATCATGGGAGGCGGAAAATCGCAGCTCATTGGTAATCTCATTGAGAATCAATTTAAGGCAGCCAATAATTGGCCCTTTGGTGCCGCCTTATCTATGCTGCTCATTGTCTTAATTATTATCCTGGTCTCAATCTATAAGAAATTAGGTGGAGAGATCAAAGACCTGGGGGTGATGTAGTTGGGAGAAAGAAAAAAGAGTGTTGGAAAGGCATTTACAAATATCTACGATATTTTTATTTACGCATTTCTCTATCTACCGATTGGAATTGTTGTATTGTTTTCCTTTAATACCTCCAAAAGAAATATTGTATTTGAAGGCTTCACCTTAAAGTGGTATAAGGAACTGTTTCAAAATGAACCGTTACTTGAGGCCTATGGCAATACCTTAATCGTAGGACTTGCAAGTACTTTGCTCGCAACAATTGTTGGAACCCTGGCCTCCTATGGCATGTCCAAATATAAATTTAAGGGAAAAGGCATTCTTGATACGCTTTTATATATTCCGGTAGTTATTCCGGAGATTGTACTTGGTATTTCTCTGCTCGCAATTTTTAATATTTCCCAGATCCCGATGGGTTTGGTATCTTTAATTATTGCACATGCCACCTTCTGTATTCCCTTTGTCGTATTTACGGTGAATGCAAGATTTGCCGGCTTCGATAAGTCGGTGGAGGAAGCAGCAATGGATCTGGGTGCCGGAAGGATTAAGACATTTTTTACGGTAACCCTGCCAATCATTCTGCCCGGTGTTATCGCAGGAGCCTTTTTATCCTTTACCCTCTCGGTAGATGATATCATTATCAGCTTTTTTACTACAGGACCGGGGAGCAATACCTTTCCGCTTAAGGTTATGGAGCTTACCAAGACAGGAATTACACCGGATGTTTATGCACTATCTACTTTAGTATTAGCGGTTACAATATTTGTGGTGGTATTTACACAAAGAGATAAAAAGAATGCAAAAAATAAATAAGAGTAAATCTTACACTTAACAAGTTTGTGTCCGCGTTGCAACCACAAACTTATGATGGATAAAAAGCAGCGCAGAAATGAGGAAAATTATGAAGAGATATAAAAAATTAACTACAGTGGCGCTATTAATCCTATTTACATTAGCTTTAAATGCCTGCGGTAAGAGCGACGGCAGCGGTAAGGGGACACTTAACTTATTTATGTGGACGGAGTATATTCCGGACTCCGTCATTACAGGCTTTGAGAAAGAAACAGGTATCAAGGTTCAGATGCAGACCTATTCCAACAATGAGGAAATGCTTGCCAAGGTGGAAGGCAGCTCTGCCGGAACCTATGATATCGTATGCCCCAGTGATTATATGGTGGAAAATATGATTAATCAGGGATTATTGCTTGAACTAGATCAATCCAAATTTACTAATCTAGATAATATTGATTCTGCCTACTTAAATCCCAGCTATGATCCTGACAATAAGCATTCCATTCCTTACATGGGAGGTGCCGGAATCATCATTTATAATACAAATATGGTACCGGAAGGTGCGGATTTTACACACTACGAGGAGCTTTTTAAGCCGGATTATGCTAATTCTTTGGTTACGCTTGACGACTTCAGAGCAATTATCGGTGTAACCTCCTTAAGTATGGGCTATGATATGAACGAAACGGACGAGACAAAATTAGGGAAAATCAAAGATAAATTATTAACCTTAAAGCCGAATATAAAGAGCTTAGACAGCGATTCACCTAAGACCCTTATGATTACAGAGGAAACAGCGGCAGGTCTATTCTGGAGCGGTGAAGCAGCGATTGCCTTAGAGGAAAATGAGAAGCTTGCTGTTGCCTATCCTGAGGAAGGCATGTATTTATTCTTTGATAATCTTTGTATCACAAAGGATGCCAAGAACGTAGATAATGCTTACAAATTCATAGACTATGTCTTGAAAGCAGAGGTGAATAAGGAGATCGTAAGTGAATTTCCTTACTTGAATCCAAATAAAGCTGGTGCAGCTTTGATGGATGAAGCTTATAAGAGCAATCCGGCTATTATGATCCCTTCAGAGGTAATTGCAAAAGGCTCCTATGTAAAGAATATTGGAAAGACAGTTGACATCTACAGTGAGATGTGGGCTGAATTTACAAAATAATGATATGTAATTTGAATTGTATGTTGCTTTCCCATCACAAGGAACGATCTGATTTAAGTTATGATATGGAGGAGCCACCAGATTGTTCACATAACTAGTTAGTTTGCACTGTAACCACTGACTTATGATGCGAGTAAACAGCATAGGAATGAGGACATTTATGAAATATCAAAATAGGTCATGTTCAGATAGAAAATGATCTAATATGGAAGGCTAGGTAATCAAATGAGAGATAAAATGCAGGTAGTAAACGAATTAAATAAAGTGATCAAATTTATACATAGTGAGGAACTGACAGAGACAGAGAAGAAGGAAATTACACAGGAAACCGTAGAATATTTTGATACCTATGTAAGTCCCGGGTGGTTAAAATACCGTAAATCAGTCTCAACCAATGCTGCTGTTGTAGAGTGGAAGGATTATGGGGCTTATTGCTCCGGTCTTTACGGTGAAGAATTCATCGATTGTCTGGGCGGCTTCGGTATCTATACCTGCGGGCATAGAAATCAGGAAATCATCGATACAGTGAAAGCGCAATTAGAGCATCAGGCACTCCATTCTCAGGAGTTATTAGATCCCTTGCGCGGATACCTTGCAAAAGCGGTTGCAGATATCACACCGGGAGATTTGGAGAAATGCTTCTTTACTAACGGCGGTGCCGAGGCGGTTGAGATGGCATTAAAGCTTGCAAGAATTGCTACTGGCGGCAGATGGTATATCTCAACGTTAGGAGCTTTTCACGGTAAATCCATGGGTGCGGTGTCCATGGCAGGAAAGGGTACCTATCGCGTTCCCTATGCACCGATGGTACAACAGGTACAGCATGTGGAGTATGGTATTGCGGAGGATATAAAAAAAGCAATTCGTAATTTAAAGGCAGTCGGGGAAAGCGTTGCGGCAGTAATTTTAGAGCCAATTCAAGGAGAAGCGGGCATCATTATTCCTCCGAAGGGTTATCTAAAGGAAGTAAGAGAAATCTGTGATGAATATGGTGTAGCACTAATCTTTGATGAAATACAGACAGGAATGGGTAGAACCGGAACAATGTTTCGCTGTGAAGCAGAGGAGGTGGTTCCGGATATCATGACTTACGGAAAAGCCTTCGGCGGCGGTATTATGCCGATCACCGGTATTATCTGCAGACCTCATATGTGGACGGAGGAACTGGTTAATAATCCCTGGCTCTTAGGCTCTCCAACCTTTGGCGGTAATCCGCTGGCCTGCTCTGCGGCCATAGCAACAATTAAGTATATGCTGGAAAACGATATTCCCGGGCAGTGTGCACAGAAAGGAAAGTACCTGATAGAAGGACTTAAGAAATTGGCTCAAAAGTATCCTTCGGTGATCTATGAAGTCCGCGGTATCGGTCTGATGATCGGACTTGAATTTGTAACCAGCGAGGTTGGCTATTCTGTTGCAAAGGGAATGTTTGCAAGGCGAGTACTGACGGCAGGTACCTTGGTAAATGCTAAATGTATCCGTTTTGAGCCTGCTGCAGTAATTACTACGGAGGATATAGATAATATCATAGCAAGACTTGACGAAGCATTAGCAGATGCGAAGGCGGAATTTGAGCTGTAGCCAAGTAGATTTTCAATCAGCAAATTTATGCGCTGCCCAAATTCGTAGGTTTTGGTAGCAGATGGAGGTTAGGTTGAAAAGAAGCACATTTTTCAACCGGCAAAAAGCACTAAGAATGCTTTTCGCTCAGTATTTGAATGCCGCATAAGCGGCAAATGGAGGTAATATGGAATTAAAAAAGAATTATATAAATGGTGAATGGGTTCCGGCTCTATCCGGCAAGACGAGAAAGGTAATCAATCCTGCGAATGCAGAGGTAATTGTTGAGACTGCAGAAGGCGGAGTAGAGGATGCAAGGCTTGCCATTGCTGCAGCAAAGGAAGCATTTTACGGCAAGGGCGAATGGAGAAGGATGGATTCCCAGAAACGTGCCGATATTATACTAAAGATTGCGGATTTGATGGATAAAAGAAGAGATGAGTTAGTCAGAACGGATACGCTTGATAATGGCAAGCCCTTAAGGGAAGCAGAGGGAGACATTGATGATGCAATTCACTGCTTTAAATATTATGCAGGATTAATCAAAGCACCTTACGGCGGGGTATATGATGTCAACGATAATTTTGGCCAGATGCATTCCTATACCATCCATGAGCCGGTTGGCGTATGCGGACAGATTACACCCTGGAATTATCCTTTGTTAATGGCGGTCTGGAAGATTGCTCCTGCTCTCAGTGCAGGAAATTGTATTGTGTTCAAGCCAAGCTCCAATACGCCCTTATCCTCAGTTATATTATTTGAGATTCTGGATGAGGCCGGTCTTCCAAAGGGTACAGTTAATCTTGTTATGGGTTCGGGAAGTACTGTCGGACATGAGATTGCGGCGAGTCATGATGTTGATATGGTTACCTTTACCGGAAGCACCGAGGTTGGTCAGGATATAGCAAAAGCAGCAATCGGTAACTTAAAGAAGGTAGGTCTTGAGCTGGGCGGCAAATCACCGAATATAATCTTTGCGGATGCTGATTTTGAAGGTGCAATCGAGTGGGCTATGATTGGTATCTTCTTTAACCAGGGTGAGGTATGTTCAGCGGGTTCAAGAATTATTATTGAAGAGAGCCTTAAGGATAAATTCGTAGCAAGACTTGCCGAAAGGGCGAATGCCATGACACTAGGAAACGGTCTTGATAATCCGGATATGGGACCTCTGGTTTCCGAAGACCATATGAATTCCGTATTAAATTACATAGAGACAGCCAAGACAGAAGGGGCAACTTTAGTATGCGGTGGTTACCGTTATACTGAGGGAGAGTGTGCAAAGGGATATTTTGTCAAACCGACCATCTTTGATAATTGTACACCTAATATGACGATTGTGAAGGAGGAGGTATTCGGGCCTGTTGTAACTATTCAGACCTTTCATACGGAGGAGGAAGCGGTAAGACTTGCCAATGATACCATCTATGGTCTGGCGGGAGCGGTCTTTACCACCGACGGAGCAAGAGCTTTGCGTGTGATTAAGGAGATCAGAGCCGGTATCACCTGGATTAACTGCTATAATCCGACCTATAATGAAGCACCCTGGGGCGGCTACAAGATGAGCGGCTATGGCAGAGAGCTTGGTATTCAGGGTCTGGAGGAATACCAGGAGGTGAAACAGATTAATATCAACTTAAATCCGGGTATCGTAGGCTGGTATGAGGAAAGATAAGGTGATTGGCCACTTTTTCTTAAGAAAAATCATACTTTGAAATTGATAAAGGAATAATGTGAGAACTATACTGTTAGGAATGGAGCATCATGATGCAGTTCAAACTGAAAACTACGATACATATGTTTGATCGATGGAAAGAATTCTGTAAGGCCTTTTCTGTCGGGAGAGGGGATTTAATTATAACAAATGGTCATATCTATGAGAACTGCCTAAAGGCTTTTACCGGTGAGGCAGTTATAATAAATATGAGAAAATACGGCTGTGGAGAGCCGAATGACGGCATGGTGGAGGCGATACGAAAGGATATTTTGGATATTACTTATAACCGTGTCATAGCAGTAGGCGGAGGCTCGATTCTGGATGTGGCAAAGCTGTTTGCACTGAAGGATATCTCTCCGGTACAGGAGCTTTTTGAACGAAAGCTTGAGATTATTAAGGAGAAGGAGCTGATCCTGCTTCCAACAACCTGTGGAACAGGCAGTGAGGTTACAAATCTCTCAATACTGGAGATTAAGAATAAGAAGACAAAGTTTGGGTTGGCAGCAGATGAAATCTTTGCAGATTATGCGGTACTCATTCCAGAGCTGCTTGATACCCTCCCCTTCGAAAGCTTTGCAGCCAGTTCTATAGATGCCTTTATTCATGCAATAGAATCCTATCTGTCACCCAAGGCAAATCCATTTACTGAGATGTATTCAAAAAAAGCGATGGAGTTAATTATAACGGGATATCAAAGCGTCGCAAAGGAGGGGGAACAGGCAAGATTTTCATATAGTAAGGAGTTCCTTCTGGCAGGTACTTATGCAGGGATAGCTTTTGGCAATGCCGGCTGTGCTGCAGTGCATGCACTGAGCTATCCATTAGGCTCACTATTTCATATCGCCCACGGTGAAGCAAATTATGCCATGTTTTTAGGTGTATTCAACAAATATATGAAGCTTTGTCCTGAGGGAAAAATAAAGGCTCTTAATCTTTTCCTTTGTGAGCTTTTAGAATGCGAAGCGAAGAATGTATATCAAGAAATCGAACTGCTTTTTAGCCGGATACTGCCTAAAAAATCTTTATTTGGCTATGGCGTGACGATGGAACAGCTGAAAGAATTTACAGAATCAGTGATAAAGAATCAGGGACGATTATTGGCTAATAACTATGTAGTACTGCAGGAATCAGATATATACGAGATATATCAGTCTGTATATTAAAGAAAAGAGGTCATTTACATGTTAAAAAATGCATTACCAAAGATAATTACAAAAACACTGCCTGGGCCAAAAGCAGAAGCGATTATAAAGCGCAGGAATGCAGCAATTCCGCTTGCAATCAAGTGTGGATATCCCTGTGTAATCAAACGCGGAGAAGGAGCAATGTTGGAGGATGTGGATGGTAATCTGTTTCTTGACTGGGTTGGCGGAGTCGGAGTACTCAATGTTGGTTATAGCCGACCGGAGCTTGTTGAAGCAGTTAAGAAGCAGGCGGAAGATTATTTTCATGCAATGATGAATATCGTGACGCATGAGGGTTATATCAGTCTGGCAGAGAAGCTGAATTCACTGGTTCCGGTTAAAGGGACGGTTAAAAAGACAATGTTTGTCAACAGCGGTGCTGAAGCGGACGAAAATGCCGTCAAGGCGGCAAAGGGATATACAAAAAGGCCTAATATCATTGTTTTCTCAGGTGCATTTCATGGAAGAACCGCACTTACTATGGCGATGACCTCCAAGAAGGCTTATGCAGCCGGCATGGGACCCTTTGCCGACGGAGTCTACCGTGCGGATTTCCCTTATCTGTACCGCAAGCCGAAGGGCTTTACGGATGAAGAAGCAATTGAGTTTTATTTAAATGATTTAAAGAAGGTTTTTGAGGAATGCTCACCTGCCGAATATGTGGCAGCCATCGTTGTCGAGCCTGTTCAGGGAGAAGGCGGTTTTGTTCCCGCACCGATGGAATGGGTGAAGGCAGTACGCAGTATCTGTGACGAAAAGGGTATTCTTTTAATTGCTGATGAGGTTCAATGCGGCTTCGCAAGATCAGGCAGACTGTTTGTCTCTAATTACTGGGAGGAGGCCGGTTGTGCGCCGGACATCATCACTACCGCCAAATCAATAGCCGGTGGTATGCCGCTTTCAGCTGTCACTGCCCGTGCTGAAATCTTTGATGCGGTGCCAGTAAGTACCATCGGCGGAACCTACTCCGGAAATGCAGTAGCCTGTGCCGCGGCCTTAAAGGTAATTGAAGTGATAGAGAACGAAAAGCTTTGTGAACGTGCACTCGAAATCTCTAGGAAATGCTTCGAACGCTTCGGAAGTTTCAAGGAAAAATATGAGGTAGTCGGTGATGTCAGAGGTATTGGCGTTATGCTTGGGATAGAATTTGTCAAGGATAAATCGACGAAGGAACCTAATAGTGAATTAGTAGGAAGGCTGATTGATGAGTGTGTACTGAATGGTCTGATTATTGAAGGAGCCGGAACCTACGGTAACGTCATCCGGTTCCTGTGTCCTCTGGTGGTAACCGATGAACAGCTTGAGGCAGGCTTCGATATCCTGGAAAAAGCAATTGTTAAATGCAGGTAATTGATTATAATGTAATGTACAAAGGAATACACATCACATTAATGCCTAATACAGTAGATTAAGCCTAGAGAAATCAAGGCTTCCAGAAGTTGAATAAGTCGTAGTACACACTTTGAATATGGAAATGAAAATAGCCATTACATGACTCCGGTTGTGTAGTGGCTTTTTTGTGTGTGCCCGGTGGGCACACGTTCTATCGGGTGAAAGTCCCTAATCCGCCCGGCAGTGGGAAGGATACAGCCGAAGCCAAGGGCGTCCATCGCGAGGTGGAGTCTGAAGAAAGGATCAGGCAAAACTCTGGCTTATTACATTTGCTCACTGCATGGAATAGGTTACAGCAAACCAAAAACCAATAACTGCACGGAAATGTAGTTAGTATTTATGGAATGAGTATAAGAGGGAAAGAGCATGTGAGTACCCGGGGAGGCCTCCGATGCCTTTAAATGCTCTGCTCTTTATAACTTGCGGAAAGTTTCCAGAACCTTCATTTAATGAACTATTGTATATAAAACAATTATAATCATTTTTAATATATCTTTTATTATGCATAAGGTTTATTGTTAATATTATTATATATAAAAACCATTTGGAGGTACACTGTGAAAACATATCACCGCAATTACATTTATGAAAGTAACGACTTTGAGAATTTATGTAAATTCATTGTTGAGGATAACTCCCTTAAAAAGGAATTTTTTATTTGGCATATTGGACGTATTGTTGATTGGAAATATAATCTGTCCAATTTTAAAAGGCACTTTCCTGATAATTTCAATAAAGCTGCCCATTTATGGTTTGATTATTTCCATAACCTTATTGGGTTTGTAATTTCAGAAGAGTTTGATAATGAATTTACAATATTTATAAAAAATCAATACTCATATTTATATCCAGAATTACTAAACTGGGTTAAAACTGAATGGGGAAATAAATACGATAAGTTAGTTACGTCTGCATTACAAACTCAAACTATATATATTAATTTCCTTGAAGGTGCTGGATATAAAAAAAGTAATTGCCTTGAGATGACACGAGTATTTAATACAAGCTTATATAAAGATTATACTATTGAGGATTCGTCTGTATCCTTCCAAAGCATGTTTGAGAATTGTGATTATGAAGAACAAGCTAATCTAAGGACTAATGCTTGGCCAAAGCCTTATAGCCAAGAAATAAATATACAGATTAAAGAATATACAAGGCAAAGTCCTATTTATAATGCCAAATTCGACTTTGTGTTAGTAAATAATGATGGTAGGCATTTATCTGGTTGCGAAGCCTTCATCGATTATGAAAACAATACCGCTGAAATTGAAAGGGTTTGCACTCACTCTGAATTTTATAATAGAGGATATGCTCAAATTGTTCTTAAAGCTTGTATGAAAAGATTATATGAGAACAATATAATGACAGCTTTTATTGGAGGTTCGTATGACAAGACTATTCATCTATATGGTAAGTTAGGGCATGTATCAGAGTATGCAAGGTACTCCTTTGAATTACAAACAATTTAGTAAACTCTATGAAGATAAAAAATAAGCGGTGCGTACATAACTGTTCCATCAAAATTTAAAACGAAATGCACCCCGTGGTAAGCTGGGCATCTCTATGTTGAGAACAATATATAAGGGGAAGAATACATAACGAGGGGTTGTTATATATACTTATAGAGGTAAGGAATTAATTAAGGCTGGTTTGTTAAATTAAATTCCAATCTCTAGATAGTGCGTAAATTTTTCTGTGTCCAAAGTTGAAGTATCATAGTGAATACCACTTCTTTTGGCAATAATTATAGTGCCGATGGAATTAATGCTATCGGCGTATAGGTTAAGTGAGATCTTTGCTAGAAATTAATCAAGATAATGTAAATCTTTGCTATCGCATTTAATCAGGAAATATGTAATTTGTTGTCACATTTAAATTAGTCAACATAATATATATTGTAACTACTATTACACATATTGTGTTGAGGAGATGATATTATATTAATGGATAAAAGGAATATAGATGATGAGAATAAATTTCCGAATGATGATGAATGTGATAAAAGTGAAAGGGAATGTGAAGAATATAATAGGAAATGTGAGGAATGGGTAAATTACTTTAAGAGAAAATATAATGAATGTTGTGATGATTCATGTAGAGAATTCTTCATGAAAAAAATTGAAGAGTGTAAAGAATACTGTGCAAAGGAATGCTTAAGATGCCGTGAGGAGCACGGTTGTAAAGGTCCAGCAGGTCCAACAGGTCCAGCAGGTCCAACAGGCCCAACAGGCCCAGCAGGTCCGATAGGTCCAAAAGGTCCGATAGGTCCAGCAGGTCCAATAGGTCCAGCAAGTCCAATAGGTCCAGCAAGTCCAATAGGTCCATTAGGCCTACCAGGCTCAGCAGGTCTGGCAGGTCTAGCAGGCCTAGCAGGTCTGGCAGGAGCAAGAAGACCAAGAGGCCTGGCAATTGCAGCTATTGCAATTATACTGCTGGTTGTGCCTATTCTCCTGTTCTTCCTATTTGGAACAGGAGGCTCGACTGGAGTATTAAATTATGCGGATTTCTTTGCACTAATGCCAACAGATAACGCAGCAACAGTTGCACCTGGTACAGATGTAAGCTTTCCACAAGATGGACCTTCCAGCGGTCCTGCTATAGTACGAACTGGGCCCAGCTCGTTTAATTTATCCGAGATTGGAACGTATCAGATTCTATTCCAAGTAAGTGTTAGCGAAGCAGGACAGCTGATTTTAACTCTTAATGGTGATGACCTGGATTATACAGTAGTTGGTAGAGCAACAGGAACTTCTCAGATAGTTGGAATGGCACTTGTAGATACAACAGTTACTAATTCAATACTCACAGTTCAAAATCCAGCTGGTAATCCAACAGCCTTAACTATTACTCCACTCGCTGGGGGAACAAGATCTGTATCAGCGCACTTAGTTATTATGCAAATCGAATAAAGACAAAAGGAATTACCATTTCCGTAACCCACACTTGACCTCATAGTATTAATTATGGAAATTGCGAAAACAAAACTCCATGACAAATCATGATATGCTACCCCCATATAGGACATTGTAATATAATAATTCAATTCCTATATGGGGGTATTTTGTGTTTGTTAAAGGATTTTTTGACTTAAGCGAACTTCGTGGAGTATAATTTGCAATTTATCCGTGTGCAGAGAAGGTGAACTGGTACACTAACTTTTCTGATCGGTAAGTGGATTTGTGAAATGTGACTATAATCCTTAAATTGTGCCCTACAAATTTTAAGATTCGATGTATTGAACTTATCATGCATTCATTTTATAGTACCATATAACAAAACGTACTATAACATTATAGAACGTATCATAAAGTGTTCATTATAATTGCAGCCATACAAAAAGGATATGTTTGCTCCAATGCATAAAGTATTAATCCTAATCATTTTAATCAAAGGGAGGAATTGATATGAAAAAAGTATTATCTATGCTTATGGTGTATCTGCTGGCAGGTATTATACTGATCGGCTGCAGCGGAAAAAGTTCATCAGAGACAACGAATGGAATAACCGAAGGCGGAGCTTCGCCAACCCTGACTCAGCCGGCTGCTCAAGCTTTGGATGTAACGCAGATTGCCGATAATTCGGATGACAGTGTATTGCAGAATACTGAAATTTATGTCTTTATAGCAGCAAGCTTAAACAACGCCATGACGGAGATTTCAGAAAAATATAAGGAAATTCAGCCCAAAGTAAAGGTTACTTTTAATGCTGACAGCTCAAGTACCCTGGAGGCACAGATAAAGGAAGGTGCGGAATGCGATTTGTTTTTCTCCGCGGCTGAAAAGCAAATGAAGGAATTGAAGGATGAGGGACTGGTGGATGCAGCTAGCATAAAAAATCTGCTGGAAAATAAGGTTGTATTAATTAAGCCTTCTGGCGAAGAGACGGCAGTAACCGGTTTTGATGATGTATTTAAGGCAGAAAACTTAGCCCTTGCAGCAGAAAGTGTTCCGGCAGGTGATTACGGCAGACAGATCTTTAAGAACATAGGCATATGGGATAAGATCGAAGCCATGGAGATCAACGAGGGAAGCAATGTGACGGCTGTTCTTGCAGCTGTCAGTGAAGGCAGTAATGAGGTAGGTTTGGTCTATGAGACGGATGCCAACTCGGTGAAGGCTTCAGTGGAAATAATTGCAGAAGCCCCGGAGGAATATCTGGATAGTCCGATTGTATATCCGGCCGGACTCGTGGACAACACGGAAGCGGATTCTTTACAGAAGGAAGCGGCAAAGAATTTTATGGATTACTTATCCTCTGAAGCTGCTAAAACAATATTTGAAAAGTATGGCTTTACCGTGATAGAAAATTAACAGTTCAGACGACCCGGCTTAGAACTGCTGAAATCGGTAAAATAAAAGGGAGGTGGCTGCAGAAAATGGGATTTATAACATCAATCAACTTCAGTCCATTTTTTATATCGATAAAAACAGGCATTGTTGCTACAATAATTGCTTTTGTTTTCGGAATTTTGGCAGCACGCGCCGTTATGAACATGGAAAAAAGGGTGAAATGGATTGTAGACGGAATACTAACCCTGCCATTGGTATTACCTCCCACCGTTGCTGGCTTTTTCCTGCTATTGCTTTTCAGTCTGAGAAGGCCCTTTGGAAGGCTCCTATATTTGAATTTTGATATAAAAATAGTACAGACCTGGGCAGGCTGTGTCATTGCTGCCTGTGTTATAGCTTTTCCGTTGATGTATCGTAATGCAAGGGCGGCCTTTGAGCAGATTGATATAAATGTTATCTATGCCGCCCGGACTTTAGGTCTATCAGAAGGGAAAATATTCAGGAAAATTATTATACCGATTGCCTGGCCAGGTATTACTTCAGGAGCAATCCTGACCTTTGCAAGATCCATAGGAGAATATGGTGCTACCTCCATGCTGGCTGGTAATATCCTAGGAAAGACTAGAACAATGGCTGTTGCAATAGCTTCTTTAGTATCAGGAGGAGATTATGCAACAGCCAGCTTCTGGGTATTATTAATATTAATTCTATCATTTATTATAATTCTATCTATAAATATCATATCAGGCAGAGAGACGAAGAATGATAGGAGTTGGAATTGAAATTTATAATATTCCTTTGAAGATAAATTGTTGAGAATATTTCCGCAGTTTTAGAGGAAGTAGCTGCTTCCACCAATAATGTCAACCAGATATCTAATAGCCAGCTGCAATCAGTCGAAGCACTAAATCAGTCGGCAGGTGATTTAAATAATAATTCAGAACATCTGGTACATGTAGTTGAGAAATTACTGTATAAAAGTTATTCAAATTGAAACAGGCCCCGCTTTTGCGGGGCTAATTTTAGATTAATGATAAGATTTGGCACATCTATTAGGTCTAGACTCTTTGAAATATTAAAATAGAAGAAAATGGTAGTAAATTCTGATATTTCAATATATAATAGCATCATATAATTGGAAATGAAACATAAGCGGGATGATTGCAGAGAAACTAGGAATATAGTAAAAGGTGAAATAGCTAAATATATTTCTTAAAGTTTAATAATTAAATTACAGTACAATTATATGGAAAATGTACTTAGATTTCACGTTATGTAATTGTACATAAATAAATATGTATATAGAATGAAGGAGAAAATAATATGGCTGATGTACCATTTTGGGAAGAAACTTATCAGATGGAAGACATATCCGCATTCGGAAATGAGCCTAACCCGGAAGTAAAAGAGTATATTAAATATTTTAAAAAAGACTGGAAGGTATTAGAGGCGGGGTGCGGCGAAGCTAAAAATGCGATTTTCCTAGCGAAACAGGGAATTATAGATGTAAATGCATTTGATATTTCGGAGAATGCAATTGTAAAAGCCAAAAAAATTACAGCAATGAATAATATAAATATTAATGCATTTGTTCAGGATTTATGTGATTATCCCTGGAAGGATAAATATGATTTGGTCATTTCCTATGGGACCCTTCACTTTGTAAATAAAGAGGGCTGGCATAAGTTTTTGAATGAAGCGAAAGAATATACTAATGTTAGTGGAATACATATTATTCAGATTTTTACAAATAAGATTCCTGCCTCTCCTGATATTGAAGAGTTTGCTGTAGGCTTGGCAGATGAGGGAGAACTAAAAGAAATATATAAGGACTGGAAGATTATTGGTTCCAAGGAATTTGTGCTGGAGGATGAGCATCCAGGAGCGCCTAGGCATTACCATGCGATTAATAAAATTGTGGCACAAAAGCTATCTTAAGATAATAAAACATAAATTCTATATAATAGTAATTACTGCTATACGGTTGTTTTTAGATGGTAATTCTATAGTATTTGGAGGTACAAAATGCATTTGTATGTGACTAGGCATGGACAGACGATATGGAATGCTGAAAATAAAGTCTGTGGATTAACTGATATTAATTTGGATGACACAGGTATAAAACAGGCTGAATTGTTGGCTCAGTATTTTAAAAAAAATAATATAAAGCTAGATTTAATAATAGCTTCTCCTTTAAAAAGAGCCTTAAAAACAGCTGAAATGATCGGACAAGCTAATTTTGTTAAAATTATGATAGATAATAGGTTAATAGAGCAGAACTATGGTATCTATGAGGGCGTTGACAGATCTAATATAGGATTTCAAAATAATAAAAAGCTTTTTGCTTTTAAATATCCTGGCGGAGAATCAATGATGCAGGTAGCTTACCGAGTATATGGGTTATTAGAAAGCATAAAAGAGCAGTATCCGGATAAAAATGTATTGTTAGTCTGTCATGGAGGAGTATGTAGAATAATTAATACATATTTTGAAGATATAACAAATGAGGAGTTCTATCATTGGTCGATGGAAAATACGCAGTTAAGGGAATATTGTCTATAGTTCAGTAGCCAACGATACTCATTAAAGAGTAGATTGTTATATAACATTTAATTTGCATCAGTTTAAAAAAATGAAAGTTGAAAGGGAGAAGATAGGATGCAAACAAAAATAAAACCTAATAAAATATATAGTATAGCAGCTAATGCAGTTTTGCTTTTATGGTTCTTTCTGGATATGGTTGGATTATACTTTGATGAGGTATATCTTGTTACACGCTCGTGGAGAAGTGATGGAATTTACTTCGTTATTTTTCTTATAGCATTTCTGACTTATTTATTTAAAGAACAAATTGGAAAATATGTTTTATCTGTATGGTTGGTTATGTGGTTAACCACTCAGTTTTTTAGTCATGAATGGTTTACGATTGTTGGAAATGGAGAAGGAAAGATAGAATATTTTAGGGCTTCCTTGAAATGGATAAAATGTGATACAAGATATATTCCAGACATTTATCATACGATCTTACATATCTTAATTCTTGCGGCATTAATTGCAGTAATAATTTATGCTGCTAAACTAAGGAAGAGTAAATCAAATTATTAACTTGATTTTGCGATCGTAAACATTAGGGATATACTTTCAAGCTTTGTTGGACGTAAAGTATTTAATAAAGTTATTTAATGTTATTAAATAGGTTCCTTTTAGTTGGCGATATAAATATATAAGGATGATTTTTGTTAGTTTAGGATAATTTGTTAAATTTAACTTTACAAGCTATCTCTTTACATAATGATATGAATTAGGAGAATAGAATGATTTATTTAAAGAATTTTACCTTCCCGAATGCCGACATGGAATTTGACTTTTTTATGGATATCAAAAGAACCTGTTATGATTCATATTATCCTTTTAAGATATTATCTAAGCATGAACTTGACAGGCTGGATTTTGATACTGTAACCATATTATATGGAGGGAATGGCTCAGGAAAATCTACGGCTCTCAATGTTATTGCAGAAAAGGCGCTTATCTGCCGGGATTCTATATATAATAAATCCAATTTCTTTCCGGATTATGTGAGTATGTGCAGGATTAATGTAGAAGAGGAGATACCGGATAACAGCAGAATCATTACGAGTGATGATGTATTTGATTATATGTTGAATATTCGAAACCTTAATGATGGTATCGATTTAAAACGGGAAAAATTATTTGATCAATATCTGGATGCGAAATACTCCAAATTTCAGATGAAATCAATGGCAGATTATGATCAGTTAAAAAAAGTGAATGGTGCCAGAAGTAAAACCCAGTCCCGCTATGTTAGAAATGAATTGATCGATAATGTGCGGGAATATTCTAATGGGGAAAGTGCATTTATATACTTTACAGAAAAAATTGGAGAAAATGGACTATATCTATTGGATGAGCCGGAAAATAGTCTTTCGCCCAAAAGACAAATGGAATTAGTAAACTTTATTGAGGAGTCAGTTAGATTTTTTGGATGTCAGTTTATTATATCAACGCATTCACCGTTCTTGCTTTCTATGAGAGGAGCAAGAATATATAACCTTGATAAGTGTCCAGTTGAGATTGAGCATTGGACGGAGCTGGAAAATGTCCGTACTTATTTTGACTTCTTTAAAAAGCATGAAAAGGAGTTTTAATAATCTTAAGTTATATATTAAGGAAATGGAGGTTGTAATGAAAAACATATTTATTGGATTTGTCTTCCTGTTTTTAGATTTCAATCTGAAGCTTGGTAACTCAAAGATTGGGCTAATTCCGGATTTTGTTGGTTACATGATTATGCTAAACGGATTAGCAGAAATGGCTAGAGAAAGTAAGTTTTTTATCAAGGTAAAGCCTTATGCAACCGGAATGACAGTCTATTCTACTCTTATTTATATAATGGATTTTTTTGGAGCATCTGTATCATTAGGTTTATTGCCATATTTCCTTGCATTTACGTCTACTATTATCTCCTTATATATTTCATACAATATTGTAATGGGTGTATTAGATATGGAGGAACAATATAACACGCATTTGGCTGGACCCACTTTGAAGACTAGATGGCAATATCTTGCAATATTTAGTGTTTCGAGTTTTATATTACAGATTTCTCCTTTGGCAATCATTTGTATTATAATATCTATTATCGTAACCATTTATTTTCTGGTTGCCTTCAACAAATCGAAAAATCTGTTTTATAATATCGTTAGGTAGGAAGGAGGAGAGATTTATGAAAATATTACTGTTTTTAGCTAAAGGATTTGAAGTAATGGAATTTAGTGCTTTCGTTGATGTTATGGGATGGGCAAGAAATGATTATGGATATGATGTTTCTGTTGTTACCTGTGGATTTCAAAGAAAAGTCATAAGCACCTTTAACATACCCGTATTAGTTGATACTACAATTGAAGAAATAGATGTAAATGACTATGATGCATTAGCAATCCCAGGAGGATTTGAAGAGTATGGTTTTTATGAAGAGGCCTACGATGAAAAGTTTTTAAATCTAATCCGTGAATTTGATGCTAAGGATAAGATTATTGCATCCATCTGTGTTGGAGCACTTCCGGTTGGGAAAAGCGGTGTACTCAAAGGAAGAAAAGCTACAACCTATCATTTTAAGGATGGATATCGCCAAAAGCAGCTTAAGGAATTTGATGTTGATGTAGTAAATGAACGAATTGTTGTGGATAAAAATGTTATTACCTCTTACTGTCCGGAGACTGCACCGGGTGTTGCGTTTAAACTATTAGAAAAATTGACGTCAACTGAACAAATGGAAATTGTGAAAAGGGTTATGGGTTTTTAGAATATAGATTAATCTATTTCTTGATGATACGTAATTTATGGAGGCGTTTTTATGTGTTTCATATGTGACAGAATTTCCATGATAAAAAGTGGAACGAATGGTTTTTGTCTAATAAATCTTTCAAAATTGTGAGATATAGAAAATAAAACGAAAGAAAGGGAGATAAGGTATGTTTATTGAATTAGAAAATAAAGAGTATAAACGTGTAGAAAAATATTTTGATAAAAATTTATATCAAATTCCGGCGCGCGCAGTTATTCATGGAAATTTTCCTGGAAGAGTATTTGTAGATAATAGAGAGAATCCTCAAATTGCTCTTGTATGGGCCGTTTCCAGATGGGCATATCTATCCTGTGATGAACTGTTACCAATACATAAAAACTTTATAAGGGATGTCTTAAATAGCGAAATAATTCCTGTGATAAAGACAATTGGAGAGATACGCTTTGAGGTGTACGCGGATAATAATATTAGTTGGGATAATGTGCTAAGGGAAGCACTGAAGGAGTATATACTTGATAAGCATTATGAAAATACCTTTATTTTAAATAAAGAGAAATTTATCGCAACTACTTCTCGCTTGGAGGTTCCGGAAGACATTGAAATCTGTGAGAATACTTTTCCTATCATCCCGGAGGAGTATGAGAAATATGTTGAATATGATGTTTCTGACAGTAAAGTATTAGGTATGACAATAAAGAAAAAGGACAGTATAATATCTCAATGCTTAATCAATGGATTTATTTATCATAATAATTACTTTATAGATCTTGATACATTTCATAATGGAGAAAGAAATAAAGGCTATGGAACGCTGATTTCTTATAAATTAATTAACAAAATGTTGGAAAAAGGTTACTCACCATTGTGGGAGACAACGACGAATAATTTACCATCGCAAAAAGTAGCTGATAAATTGGGTTTTGAAAAAGTAAATGAATATCCGGTTTATAGTATTAGCGGCTTCTGAAAAATTCTTCCTACCTAACCAAAGAAAAAGTACAAATGGCACTTGATTCAAAGGAAAGGAATGTTTAGCTGTATGAAAGCATTTAACTGGACCGCTATCGTATTTTTTTTTATATTAAGGTTATTAATATAAAACCACTTAAAGTGATTGAAATAATGATAGTCTCAATTGCAATTGCAGGATTCTTTTTTGTTATACTAAGTCGTTTATTTTAGGAGATATGAACATGAATATAGAAATAAGAGCTTATGATAAAAATGACATTGCAGATGCAATTTATATCTGGAATGAGGTCGTTCAAGACGGGATTGCCTTTCCACAGATGATTTTATTGACAGAGAGCAGTGGTGAGGAATTCTTTTCAGAGCAATCCTTTACAGGGATAGCTTATGATACAGATAGCAAAGAAATGGTTGGCTTATATATACTTCATCCAAATAATGTCGGACGGTGTGGACATATTTGTAATGCAAGCTATGCAGTAAAAAAAGGGATGCGTGGTCAGCATATTGGTGAAAAACTAGTAACCCACTGTTTGATGAAGGCAAGAGAATTGGGTTTTAAAATAATGCAATTTAATGCAGTTGTAAAATCAAATAAACAAGCACTTCATCTATATGAAAAACTTGGATTTGTAAAATTAGGCGTTATTCCAGGTGGCTTTTTGATGAAGGATGGTACCTATGAAGATATCATCCCTCATTATTATTTACTATAGTTTGCATAGATTAATTAGAATTGTGATAGGAGTTAGTCTTAGTGTCAAGGAGCTTTTGGACAATACTTACAATTACTGGGTTTCGCAATTGCCTAATGAGCCCTATTTGAAAGGAATAACATTTTTCTTGAATCGAGATAAATATGAAATGAGGTACAAAATGAATTATTCACAAGTGCAGGAAATTGCCAGAGAAACGATGTCATATATGATGGCTATGATAAAGCCCGGGCAAAATTTAATTGATGTCAGGAAAATGTGTGAACAGAAAATGCTCGAATTGGGTGCCGATTCCTTCTGGTATTGGGATATTGGTGCATTTATTTTTTCGGGCGATGAAACAGCACGATCTGTTTCAGGCAGACAGTATCAAACAACTGATAGAATAATCATGGAGAATGATATTATTACCATTGATTTAAGTCCGCAATGGAATGATATTTGGGGTGACTATGCAAGAACAGTTATTATTGAAAATGGTATTGTAAAAGAAACTATTCATGATATAAAGAATGAGGAATGGAAGAACAGTTTATTGATGGAAGAAAGATTACATACCAAATTGAAAGAGTATGTAACGCCGGATACCACCTTTGAACAGGTTTATGATTATTTTAATGATTTAATCAATCAAAGTAACTATGTAAATCTTGATTTTATGGGTAATTTGGGACATTCCATTGTCAAGAGAAAAGAAGATAGAATATACATTGAGAAAGGGAATACTTCTAGATTATCTGAGGTTGATCTGTTTACCTTTGAGCCGCATATCAGTACTGTAGGCTCCCGATATGGTTATAAAAAAGAAAATATATACAGCTTCTCAAATAATAAATTAATTGAGATTTAGAATTCTACATAGTCACTGTATTGTAATTCGTTAGTATTAGAAATGAAAGAGAGATTTTTTGGTCAGAGTAGAAAAATTGAATTTTAGAATTAATATTCTGAAACTATTACATATACGAAATGAGATAATTGATGTGATAAAGATAAACAAGAACTTGATTAGGAGATGCGCATTATCTCGTAAGCGATCCAAATAAGCAGCCCAGAAAGAGGTAAATTATGGATAATACTTTTTATATGAAACAGGCAAAGGAAGAGATGGACTTTGAAAGGGTGAAAGAGTTGTTAGCTCAGACTTATTGGGCAAATAAGAGAGAGGAAGATAAAATTAGAATATCCATGGAAAATTCTTTGTGCTATGGAGCATTTACAAAGGAAGAAGATAAACAAATTGGCTTTGCTCGTGTTATTACAGATTTTGCAACAACCTACTATATATGTGATGTTATAGTGGATGAAAAATATCGTGGTATTGGAGTTGGTAAGGCTTTAGTTGAAATGATTACTACGGATAGCAGATTGCAGAAAATGAGAGGATTACTATTAACAGAAAAAGCTCATGGACTTTACCAACAGTTTGGTTTCAAGCAAGCTGATGGAATTTATATGGGAAGAAAGATAGAAGATTAGTTCTGATAAGAGGGGTAGAGAAAATATCAATGATGAAACACAAAGGAACACAACAATTAAAAACAGAGCGGTTACTGCTTAGAAAAATAAATCCTGAGGATGCTGAGATGGTATTTCAATGGATGAGTGACCCGGAGGTATGCAGATATGAGTGTTGGAAGCCGCATGACAGTGTAGAATATACACGGGGCTATATTATAGAAGTTTTTAAGGAATATAAATCAAATACTACATATCAATGGGGGATACAGTTTAATGATATACTAATCGGTTCAGTAAGTATTGTTAACGTTGATGACTATCATCAAAAGGCTCTCCTGGGGTATTGTCTGGCGAAACAATATTGGTCCAAGGGCTATATGACGGAAGCTGTGAAAGCAGTAATAGAATATATGCTGGTTGATATTGGGTTAAATAGGCTTGAAGCGACGCATTCTATTAATAATATAGCCTCCGGTAGAGTACTAGAGAAGGTGGGCATGAAGTTAGAGGGCTATGCAAAAGAATATTATTATTGTAATTCGGGTTTTCAGGATAGTAATTTATATGCGATAACGAAAAATCAATATGTCGGGTAGGTGACAAAAAGATATATATAAAGCAAAAAATTAATTAATATAGAAGGAAGATTATGAAGTATAAAGAATATATCAATAATAATAATAAGGCGATGATCCTCCTACATGAAATATATGGGATCAACAAACATATTGAGGAGGTTTGCCAATACTATCTAAATAAGGGTTATGATGTTTATTGTCCTAATCTATTAAGCAGGGATAGGCCTTTCGATTATAGTCAAAGTGAAGAAGCTTATTTAAATTTTAAGGATACGATTGGTTTTGATATATTTGAGCAAATTAATATAAAGGCGAAGCAGTTAAGGCAAAGCTATAAAAAAGTACTTCTTATGGGCTTTAGCATAGGTGCTACGATAGCATGGAGATGCACCTCGAGTGGATTTTATGATGGTATGGTTGGTTATTATGGCTCAAGAATCAGAGATTATATCTCAGTTATGCCAAAATGTCCAACCTTACTCATATTTGCAATGGAAGACTCCTTTGACGTAGATAGTGTAGTGGAAGGTTTGCGGCATAAAGAAGATATAAGAACAGAGGTACTAACTGGTAAACATGGTTTTTTAGATACCTACTCAGTGAATTATCATCTAAACTCCAGTGAAAAAGCATTGATGCTGACTGCTGAATTCTTGATATCTATTGGATAAGAAGAAGGGTGACCTTCTTTTTATTTGGTAATAAATTAGTCAATAATAGAAGTGACCTAAGTGATGAAAGTTAATTCATACTTAGAAGTTTTTGCCTGTTTATTCATAGAAATAAACTATTTCAAAGGGCAGGCATATTAAGTATGTAAGAAATATATGGCTTTATCTTGACAATGTTCTTCCTGATAATATATGATGAGATAGTTTGATAAATAGTTTGGAGGATTTACATTGAGTAATTATGCTGATGAAATAAAAAAGAGAAGAACCTTTGCAATTATATCCCACCCGGATGCAGGTAAAACTACCCTGACAGAGAAGCTGCTGCTTTATGGCGGAGCAATTAACCTTGCAGGTTCGGTTAAGGGCAAAAAGACAGAAAAGCATGCTGTTTCGGACTGGATGGAGATTGAGAAGCAGCGTGGTATCTCCGTAACCTCATCTGTTATGCAATTTAATTACAATGATTATTGTATTAATATATTGGATACGCCTGGACATCAGGACTTCTCAGAGGACACCTACCGTACACTTATGGCAGCAGATTCGGCAGTTATGGTGATTGATGCATCGAAGGGTGTTGAGACGCAGACAGAGAAGCTGTTTAAAGTATGTGTTATGCGTGGGATACCGATTTTTACATTTATTAATAAATTAGACCGTGAATCTAGAAATACCTTTGAATTACTGGATGATATAGAGACAGTGCTGGGAATTCGTACCTGCCCGATTAACTGGCCTATTGGCTCAGGCAAAAATTTTAAAGGAATCTATGACAGGGAGACGAAGCATATCAACCGTTTTTATGCAGCGAATAATGGACAGAAGGAAGTTGATACCGTTGAAGTGGAGCTGGGAGATCCAAGTCTTGATTCCCTGATTGGTAAGGAAAATCATAATATTCTTGCAGATGAAATAGAGCTAATCGATGGGGCCAGCAGTGAATTTGACCTCGATCTGGTACTCAGTGGTAAACTGACCCCTGTTTTCTTTGGTTCAGCATTAACGAACTTCGGAGTAGAGGCATTTTTAAAGCGGTATCTGGCGATGACGACTTCTCCACTTCCAAGAGTTTCCTCTGAAGGCCCGGTTGATCCGGTAGAGAATGATTTTTCTGCTTTTGTTTTTAAGATTCAGGCAAATATGAATAAAGCGCATCGTGACCGTATCGCCTTTATGAGAATTTGCTCCGGTAAGTTCACTGCCGGAATGGAAGTAAATCATGTTCAGGGTAATAAAAAAATCCGCCTTTCCCAACCACAGCAGCTGATGGCACAGGAAAGAACAATTATAGAGGAAGCCTATGCCGGTGATATCATTGGTGTATTTGACCCCGGTATCTTCTCGATTGGCGATACGCTATGCATAGCGGATAAGAAATTTACTTATGAAGGGATTCCTACCTTTTCACCGGAGCATTTTGCCAAAGTCCGTCAGGTAGATACCATGAAGAGAAAGCAATTCTTGAAGGGAATATCTCAGATCGCGCAGGAAGGTGCGATACAAATTTTTCAGGAATATAATACCGGTATGGAGGAGATTATTGTTGGCGTCGTAGGAACACTTCAGTTTGATGTACTCAAATTCCGCCTGCAGTCAGAGTACGGTGTTGAAATCCGTATGGATACTCTTGCCTACGAGTACATTCGTTGGATTGAAAATAAGGAGATAGATATCAGCAAATTAAGTCTATCCTCTGATACCAAGAAAATAAAGGATTTGAAGGGGAATCCGCTTTTATTGTTTGTTAATCGTTGGAGCATACAGATGGCACTTGACAGAAATAAGGAATTAATATTATCCGAGTTTGGAAGATAATAACAATATTAAATGGGTAATTGTTTTAGGCAATTAGTATTTCATTACAAATTATAATTGTATAGTTTGAATTCTTTGGTAAATAGAAGTAAGGAGCTCAGTTAATTGGGCTCTTTTCTGATTCAAAATATAATATCAAATTACAAAACTAGGATAAAAGTGTAAAAACTAGTAAATTGCAAGAACATTAGGAATTGATTATATTACTCGTATAGCATAGAATTTAGTAGAAATATATGATAAACTAAGTACAGATTATTTATTTTGATGCAATTTAGTTCCGCAAAAGACATGCAGGCCAAAAGCCTCACATACGAGGCTTATGAAGAATAGCAAAAGGCGCTATTCTTCAGGATTTATGCCTAAAAGGCAGGGGCTTTAGAATGGAGTAATTCAAGACAATTAACTTAAGGCTGATCAAATTAAAAATAAAATAACTAACATTGATTGGAGGATTATTGTATGGGATGTTTGGGTAATGCGATCTGGTTTATCTTTGGTGGTTTCTTAAGTGGATTAAGCTGGTTATTAGCAGGTGCTTTATGGTGTATTACGATTATAGGAATACCGGTCGGTTTACAATGCTTTAAGCTTGCGGGACTTTGTTTCTTCCCCTTTGGAAAGGAAGTTAAATACGGCGGTGGAGCAGGCTCACTGTTATTAAATATATTGTGGCTTATTTTCTCGGGTTTGGTGTTAGCAATTGAGTCATTTTCTATTGGAATTTTATTTTGTATTACAATTATAGGAATTCCCTTCGGTTTACAGCACTTTAAGATAGCTAAGCTCGCCTTAATGCCCTTTGGCGCTACGATTGAATATAATAAGTGAGACATAATTGATGAAGAATAATGTAAATACAGGGATTATTGAATTAGATATACACGGAATGACAAAGTATCAGGCGAAGCTTACTATTGATAGTCGGTTAAAAAAAGCAGATAATAGCATTTATCGTATCCGTATTATTCATGGATATCATAACGGATCAGAACTAAAGGATATGGTTCAGAAGGATTACAGAAAGCATAAAAGAGTAATCAGGATTGAACTTGGCATGAACCCGGGCATTACAGATCTGATTTTACGAGAATTGTAATACAGGTATTTCGAGAGGTTTACAGAATACTTTGGCTATATTGATTTATATGAATTATAAAAAACTTAAGTATTCTAGAGCAGATAAAAAGTGTAATGGTTCGGTAATTATATGAAAATAGTGGTTGACAATCCTAGAAGGTGTGCATATACTGTGCATATAGATATATACAGTATATGCACACCTTCTGATTTGTTTAACTATAATATAGTTACGGATGCAGATAGCTATTACCTATAGCATCTATGCAGTCATATAAGAAAGGTATGGAATTTGTAATGAATTATATTCTGGAGGTTACAAACTTAACAAAACAGCTGGATAGATTTCAGCTGGAAGGGATAAATATCTTATTGGAGCCTGGTTATATCATGGGGCTGATTGGTCCGAACGGAGCAGGAAAGACCACTTTAATACTAACACTTCTAGGCTTATATAAACCAAAGGAGGGGAGTATTAAAGTATGCGGCTATGACTTGGTGAAACAGGAAAAGGCCGCAAAATCAAATATTGGCTTTGTACTGGACGAAAATCTCTTTGTTAAGAATCTATCAGCCAGAGATAATGCAAAAATGTACGGAAGATATTATCCAAAATGGGAATATAGCACCTTCGAAGATTATTGCAATTTATTTGAGTTAGATATAAGAAAGCCTCTCAAGAAGCTTTCAAAGGGAAATCAAATGAAGTTTCAGCTTGCTTTTGCGTTGTCCCATGATGCGAGACTGTTGGTATTTGATGAGCCAACCTCAGGTTTAGATCCCGTTTTCAGAAGAGAGCTGATTGAGGTTATGTGTGATATTATTTCTGACGGAAGGAGAAGCATTCTCTATTCGACGCACTTAACTGACGAGCTTGATAAAATAGCAGACTATATTACCTTTATTCAGAATGGCAGACAGCTTTTCTCCCTTTCAAAGGAAGAGCTGATGACGCACTACGCTCTGATCAGGGGTTCACAAAAGCAGATCGTAGCATTGAATCCCGGAATTGTAATAGGAAAAAGACTGCATCAAGAGGCCATTTAAGCAGTCAGCATAATCAGGTGATTGTGAATCTCATTAGTTTACGTATTGTATATACTGCGTATACAATTAATAAAAGTATATAATTCAGCAATTATGTAATCCAGCATAGTGATGGAAAGGAGACCCGCTATTTTAAGCATTATATTTTCAGCAAATAATAATCTGGCAATCTATGAACAGATTATGAATCAGATCAAGCTTGCGATAATGAATAAGGATATTAAGCCGGGGGAAGCACTGCCTTCCATCCGAGGGCTCGCGAAGGATTTGCAAATCAGCGTGATTACAACGAAGCGTGCCTATGAGGAATTAGAGCGGGAAGGATTAATCTATTCTGTCACCGGTAAAGGCTTCTATGTATGTGAGCAAAATACGGATATGTTGATGGAGAAGAGAATCGTAATGCTGGAAGCTCAGATTGCGGAAATCGTGAAGGAATGTAAGGCAGTTGGGCTGGAAGCAAAGGACGTTAAGGATATGATAGATATGCTATATCAGGAATAGGTAGTGAGAATTATTAATAAAGCATAATTCACACTTAGTAGTTTGTGCCTGTGTCTTCCTCGGCACAAACTAATTCAACGGATATCATGTTATGGTAGTGCAAATTATAGAAAAGTGCAAAAATTATACTGCTGCACTAATTCGTGGGTTTGTTGACGCTACCCAAATTCGCAGGTTTTTGGCGGCATGGAGGATTAGTATGATAAAATTAGGAAATACAGTTCTTTTAGTGCAGGATTTATGCAAAAAATTTAAGGGGTTTGAGATTGATAATGTAAGCTTTACACTTGACGCTGGTTATATAATGGGTTTTATCGGAAGAAACGGTGCAGGCAAAACTACCATCCTGAAGTTGATCCAGAATGTACTTGTCAAGAACTCTGGAACAGTTCGGGTCTGCGGTTATGACAACATTAAGGAAGAAATTAAGGCGAAGAATGAAATCGGATTTGTAGCGGATGAGTGTCCATTTGTAAAAACATATACTTTATTGGAGAACGCCGAGCTCTTCGGGAAATACTACAATGACTTTGATATGGCGAAATTTGAGTCCTACTTAAATAGATTTTGCCTAAACGGAAAACAGAATATTTTATCCTTATCAAAAGGTATGGTATCAAGATTTCAGTTGGCTTTTGCCCTTTCGCATAATCCAAGATTACTGATTATGGATGAGCCAAACGATGGATTGGACCCGATTTTTCGCAGGGAATTTATAAGCCTCTTACAGGAATTGATCGCAGAAGAGAAGATGGGTATCCTTTTTTCAACACATATTACTAGTGATTTAGACAAGATTGCAGATTATATTACATTAGTGAATAAAGGAGAGATAGTATTATCTGAAGATAAGGAAACCTTACTGGAAGCGCATACGATCATAAAGGGAAAACAGGAGTTATTACTAGGCCTATCACCTAAGAAGCTGATAGGCACAAGAAAATACCCGGGAGGCTTTGAGGCAATGGCAGCTGAGCTGGGAGAAGAAGATCTTCAATACATAGCTTCCGGTAAGGGGATGCTGCAAAGGCCGACACTGGAGGATGTTATGTATTATTATAGTAAGGGGAGAATACAAAATGGAAAGGCATAAGGTGTTTGATAAAGCTCTGTTTGCAAAGAAAATAGGAGGTAATGGTATCATTGTAATAACGGATACCATCTATTTTATAAGCGGAGTCTTTTTCGGTTTCATGAAAGCACAGAGTTTATTCAATTATATCATATTTGTTAATATGTTCGTTACCTGTATACTCTATCATAATTTTATTGTATCCAGAGGGGATATTAACTTTGAATTGAATACAGAAAAAATTATCTATTTTCCAACAACCAGACTGCATTTTCTGATAAATAAATATGCGAAGACTTTGATTTTATTAATAATACAACTAATCATTACCTTAGCCTGTCTGGGACTCGGTTTTGTGGGGAAACATGGTGATTTTGCGGTTGGTAAGCAGATTGCTAGTCTGCTTTTAGTAGTGATAAGCATTCTTTTAACCTCAGGTATGATCGTTAATGTAATGCACGTTATGTCCCTGGGAATTTATCTCGCAATGCTGCTTTATTTTCCATTAATGCTTTTTACTCCGGTTATAGAAAGATTTTTTTGCCGGCAAAATGTTTTTGATGGAAAGTTAATATTTATCATTTTTTCCATTCTATTTATTACAGTCGCACTTTGGCTATTCTTTTTATGGCTGGGTAAAATAGTCTATGAGAAAATTAACTAGTCTGATGTACTACTTTTGAGTTTTTATTATATAAGTACTGCAGCACTGCCAATAGGATAGAAACGATAATAATAAGTGCAGCCATATATCGATATGCAATATTAAGGCCGAAGCTGTCAACAAAAAATCCACCGACGATATTACCTACGATGCTGCCGATTCCGGCTTGAACAATTGTTAATACGCTTTGTCCCTTAGATTGGTTTTCCTGTTTCACATTTCTACTGATAAATACCGCACAGCTAAAATAAATAGTCATATAAGTCAGGCCGTTCAAAGCCTGAGCAGCCATCATAAGGCCAAGGTTGGAGCTAGAAATTAATAAAATTCTGATGCCCAAAAGAACACTGGAGAAGACAATAATCTTCGAAGTGTTGATTTTACGAAGCACCCAGTTAATGACGAAGAGTACCGGAATCTCACTGAAGGCACAGATACTGTTAATAATTCCAATCATAGTCTCACTTAAGCCTAATTTAATCATATATACGCCGATAAAGCTGCCGTTAAAGCTTAAGCCTGCTTGACTGATAAAAGCAAAGGCGAGCATGAAGTATATTTGCTTTGATTCAAAGATATGTAAGAGTCCTAAGCCTGAAGATTTTGGTGCCTCTATGGAGGTACTTTTTTTCGTTTTACTATCAGATTGCTTCTCATCCTGCGGCAGCTTGCGAACCATGAGTAAAGTAACCAAATAGCCTACAAAGCCCAGTACAAACTGGATTTTCGGATTCTGTTTTACAATAATACCAGCAATAATTACAAATATCGCATAGCCAATAGTACCGCCCATTCTGATACGGGAGAAATCTAGCTGGTATCTGTTGGTGAAGCGGAGAGTTATTGCATCGTTTAATGGAGCAATTGAATTGCTGAATATTGCCAGCAAGGAAGCAGCTATTAAAAAGGTCAGAAAGGTATTGCCCAGATAATAGCTGAATATGGAAATACCGCTACCGATAATAACCAGCATTAAAATATCTTTCCTTCGACCGGTTTTATCGCTCAAAATCGCCCATAGAGGCTGAATAACGATAGCAACTAACGGCCCAACGGTCAAAAGAATACCTATTTGAAGAGCATTTAATCCTGCCTTTGAGTAATAAGAGCTTAGGAAGGGGGCATATAAGGAGAAGGTTATATAAATACAGGCATTAATGAATAACAAATTGATGCCTAGCTTATTACTTCTGCTGATTTTCATAGTAAGTCTCCTTGCTGTATATATAAACTGTGTTAGTATACTTACATATTATTATGTACTTGTAAAGCTTATCATTATGTAATGTATTATATTATCCAAATTGAGGGTAAATCATTTTGCCAGACAGCTAGGTTATTTATAGAATATTCTTAAGGCTTCAGAAACATAGCTTTATGCATTTAAGAAATTGCTTCTAAAGGAAATGTAAAGGTTCGAATTATTTTACGGTCATGTAGTAGTGACTTAAGGTATATTCATAAGTTATGCGTTAAGAAACTATATTTCAGAGATTAAATATACTTAGCTAACATCATATATCATAGCAGAATTAATTGTCAATATGATTTAAAGACCAGCCAGCATGTTGATAAAATAATAGGTAGGACTAATTGATTAATAAGCTTTGAAATTATTTCATAATTCCCCCTTTGAAAAGGATATTAGTAATAGATATTAAAATACTTAGTCATGAGAATAACTAAATATCGTTTCCTTAATAATTCAATAGAATTTTTCTTTCTTAATAGATTTTAATCTAATATTAATTTCAAATATGTTGAATTTTTTACTAGTAGGTGTATATTACATATTGTAATAACAATTTTAAAAGAAAGTGAAGTGGCAAATTTATGGAACCATTAGTATTAGGACTGCTGATTGCAGCCGGTGTCATTTTTGTATTATATTTACTGATTTTTGTTGTGTTTGGTCTTCGGGTGATATCTTCAGATCAGGTAGCTGTAATTGAAAAGTGGTGGAGCTTAAAAGGCTCCTTAAAGGATTCAATTATTGCGTTAAACGGAGAAGCAGGTTATTCACCCAATTTACTGCGTGGTGGTATACATTTTAAATCCGCGCTTATGTTTAAGATACACAAGTATCCACTCATTACAATACCGCAGGGGCAGATCGCTTATCTCTTTGCCCGTGACGGTAAACCACTGGCACCCACTCAGACCTTAGGTAAAGTGATACCTGAGGCTAATAATTTTCAGGATGTAACAGGTTTCTTACAAAACGGTGGACAGAGAGGACCTCAGAGAGGAATCTTAAGAGAAGGTACATATGCGATTAACTTAGCTCAGTTTATCGTAATCACACCTGTTGATATCAAAGCAATCTTCAACAGCTCCAAGAGTGAGCGTATGGAGCTTGTGAGCATGCAGAAGACTCTGCTTGAACGAAATGCCTTCAGTCCTGTTATCATTATGGGGAACGGAGGCCAAGAAAGTGATATCATGGGTATCGTAACAGTACATGATGGTCCATCACTTCAAGAAGGAGAAATTATCGCTCCTTATGTTGGAGAAGAACACGCAAGCTTCCAGGACCCTGAGATGTTCCTCAAATTGAATGGTAGACGTGGTAAGCAAATTCAGGTTTTAACAGATGGTACCTATTATATTAACAGGTTATTTGCAACTGTAGATTTCAGACCAAAGACAGTCGTTCCGATTGGTTTTGTCGGTGTAGTGGTATCCTTTTTCGGTAAAGAAGGTATTGATACAACTGGTGCCGATTATAAACATGGTGAGCTTGTAAAGGAAGGCTGCAAGGGTGTACTTGAGAAGCCTTTAATGCCTGGTAAATATGCCTTTAATACAGATGCTGGTAAAGTGGTTCTGGTTCCTACAACTAACATCATATTAAAATGGAATAAATCTGAAATCGGTACGCATAAATATGATGAGAACTTAACGGAAGTAGATATTATAACAAAGGATGCGTTTGAACCATCCCTTCCATTATCAGTCGTTATGCATATTGATTATAAACAGGCTCCTTGGGTAATTCAGCGCTTTGGCGATATCAGTATGTTGGTAAATCAGTCCCTTGACCCTCTTGTAAGTGCATACTTTAAGGATGTAGCTCAGACAAAGACATTGATTGAATTAATTCAGGAGCGTAGTGAAATCCGTGAGAGGGCACTGGGAGAGATGAAGGAAAAATTCACCAAGTATAACCTTCAGTTAGAGGAAGTTTTAATCGGTACTCCGAAATCCCCTGTAGAGGATAAGCAGATTGAGAATATTCTGACACAGCTTCGTGAAAGACAGATTGCAGAAGAGAAGAAGGTTACTTATCAGAAGCAGCAGTCAGCAGCAGAAAGTGAGAAATCCTTACGTGAAGCGCAGGCAATTGCTGAACAGCAGAGCTTCTTGACAAAATCCAAGATACAAATTGATATTGAACGCAATAGTGGTGCTGCTTTGGCTAGTAAGGCTGAGCAGGAGGCTAATCAGATCGTTGCACTTGCAAAAGCGAATTCTTCAAGAATTACCTTGGAAGGTGAAGCTGAGGCTTCAAAAGAAACCAATGTCGGTCTTGCTAAGGCCCGTGCAATTGATGCACAGGTTAAGGCGTATGGCGGTGCAGAATTCCGAGTTATTCAGGAAGTAACCGATAAGCTTTCCGATGCAATCAAGAGCGCAAAGGTTGATATTGTTCCTAAGACGGTAGTGAATATGGGCGGTAACGATAAGGACAGTGCAGGAAGCAGCAGTACAATACTTGATACTCTTCTTAAGTTCATTACGCTTGAGAAGCTAGGAGTGAAGGTAGCAGATAATAATGTTTCTCTTGAGTTAGTTGCACCTGCATTAGAAAATAATACCGAAGTGGAAGCATCTGATGCTATCAAATAAAAGATATAGTAAAACATAATTTAATTAAAGGACGGTGTCTATGATCTTCGCCCCCTTGTTTAAACAGTTTTCCTAAACTGTCTACAAGAAAGCAGATTAATTGCGGCATCGTCCTTTAGCTCTTTGAAGGAAAATTTTAAATATTTAAGGAAAATAAGTAGGATAAGGTTGTGGGAATTCATGACATTCCAATACAAAGGAGTTATATAATGAGTGAATATACGAAAGATGATTTATTGAATTATATTGCACCGTGTTCATTACTTTGCTACACATGTCCATCATTAAAAGATGGAGCAATAGCTGAATGTTCAGCGAAGCTGTGTAAATATTTTGAAGGATATTATGATTTTAATGATGCAAATATACCTGAGCAATATAGAGGGTATCTGGATGAATTTGCATCATTTTATAAGGAACTTGAAAAATATACTGACTCTAAATGTCCTGGTTGTAGGAATAAACCAATACCTGGTTTTGGTTGTATTGAAGGCTGCGTCGTTCCAGAATGTGTTAAGGAGCAGGGTGTAGATTATTGTGCTGAATGTTCTGAGTTTCCATGTGAAAAGGCAACTAATTTTTTTGCTACTATAAACAAGGTAATTGGACGAGATTGGGAGAATGGAAATAAACGTATTAAAGAAGTCGGAATTGAGAAATATTTTAATGAGAAAAAGAATATTTCACATTATATAAACTATAAAAAGTAAATATATTGAAGGTCTAACATATATTCACATATTCAGAATTATTATCCTGTACTCTTTTGCAATAAGATTTTAATAAAGCCGTAAGCCCAGCAACAAATATAGGCATGCGGCCTTTTATTTAGCTCATAATTGAAACGCTGATATATCACATAGTCATTTCTGATAATAAATGTTCAATGATAAGAAGAGATAAAACTAATGCTTAAAATGAATATATCTTTTTAACAGCTTATGCACAATAAAGATACCAATATAGCATATAAATAATTCTCCTAAAAGAGAAACCAGCGACATGCCATAATCAACCGATTTTCCTAATATGGAAAATAAATTAACAAATTTGTCACAGGGTTCTGCTGTTATTAAAGCGGTATATTAATGAACTCAGAACGAGGGGATTATACACAAAGCATGATAACTGGTTGCATAATACAATCAAGATGTTCTTGTTAAGACGATATCCAACCGTTCAGCTTTAGAATATTTATTTTTAAAAGAGGATTGTTCTTGGAAATATTTAAATATTAGGGTTGACATACATTGTAGACAAATGTATACTATGGATATAGACAAATGTAGATAAACAGAAGGAGAAGAATATGAAGGAGAAAGAACAAGTAACGGACTTTGCTGAAAATAATGCGAAAGGTAATCCTATAAGAGAAGAGGTAAGTTCCAAGCATATCCTGACTAAATTACCAGAGACAGAATATGAAGTAATGTCAGCAGTTTGGAAGAATAAGCCCCCGGTAACTACTGCAATTCTAATGAAACAGCTTGGTAATGGAAAGGGCTGGAAGCTGCAGACCTTGGTAACCTTATTAAACCGTTTGATAGAAAGAGGTTTTATCAGCAGTGAGAAATCAGGGAAGGAACGCACCTATTATCCCTGTATAAAATATGAAGATTATATCCAATATGAGACTTCACTATTCGTAAAACGTTATCACAATAATTCCTTATATCAGCTGGTGAATGCTTTTTCAGAAAACAAAAAGCTAAGCAGGGAAGAAATTGAAGAGCTTAACGAGTGGCTAAAGAAGCAAGAGGAGGAATAGCTTGGAGAAAGTATTTATTTCGTACCTGCTTAATTCCGTAAATGTAGCCTTGTATATCCTTCTCCTTATATTAGTGCAACGAATACTTCGTAAACACTTTTCTGCAGTTTGTCTATATCGTATTTGGGTGATATTGCTTTTAGGCTTATTAATACCAGTACGTTTTGAGTTCATTAAACCTATATTAGAATTAAGAATACCGCGGATTTCTGAAGCTAATAGGGTGTATGACGAACAGAATTATCAAAACGATACTATATTAAGTAGCATCTTTGCAGAAGGGAAGGTTCCACTGGAAAAGGGTGTCAGTCTACAGAAAGGGAATAGTAACAAGCTCTCTTACCAGCTGCTTCTGGTATGGCTAGAGAAAGCTTTCTATAGCCGTTTTGTATTCCTGATATGGATTGCAGGCGCAGTTTTGACATTTTCAAGCAGTAGCTTTTCCTATTACAGATATAAAAATCGGCTGAAAAGATACCTAAAGCCGATAGAGCAGGAAATTATAAAGGAAGAGTTAAAAAGGCTTAAGGAAGAATTGTATACAAAAAGGAAAAGCTGGTACTACTGGAAAATTAAATATCCTTTGAAAGTCACTGTATGCGAATGTAGCGTAATCTCAAGCCCAATTACGATAGGCATATGGAAGCCGGTTATTATTTTACCGAAAGAAAGCTATACGAATAAGGATTTAAACTTTCTGCTGCAGCATGAGCTCACGCATATTCATCAATGTGATACTTTGATTAAGTTCCTTCGGTTGATCGTTCTTTCTATTAACTGGTATAATCCATTATGCTATGTATTATCCGGAAATATTGATAAATGGTGTGAAGCTGCCTGTGATGAAATAGTTCTACGTAAATCCACAAGATCGGATCGCCTTCATTATTGCAGGCTCATTTTAAATTGTGCAGCATCGCAGATTAAACGGACACCAGTTCTATTAACTCATTTTTATGGAGGTAAAAATAATATGAAACAAAGATTAGGGTCTATTCTTAATAAGAATAAAAGACGTCCAGGTAATTTCCTGCTGATACTGATTTTGTGTATTGTCTCAACCACTGTTATAGTGGTAGGCAATAATCAGAAGGCTATGGCTACATCGGATGCAGAAGGAAGCGAGATAGAACCGGTTGATCAAATTGATGCCGAGGCAGAAGTACCGGAACTGGGAGTGATTGATCAAGCTGAAACCAAGACAGAAGTACTGGAGCAGGGAGCAGCTGATAATGTTAATACAGAATCAGCAGATGTAGTAGAAGCAGAGGTATTAGAACCAGATACAATTGATAATACCAATGGAAATATAATCACACCTCAGGCTAATACTTCTCTCCCAGAGCAAGAAGCCTCTAATACAATTGATGCAAACAGCATGACGGCAGGAAGTTCGAGTGATACACAAGCACTGAGAGATTCTATTGTTGAATTTGCTTTGCAAGCTGAGACTGTTCCCTATGTTTGGGGAGGTAATGACTTAAGCACCGGAGTGGATAGCAGCGGCTTTGTACAGGCTGTTTATAGTAACTTTGGATATGAACTGGCAAGAACCTCAAGAGAGCAGTTAAGTAATAGTGTGGAAGTATCGGTAGAAAACTTAAAGCCGGGAGATTTGGTTTTCTATAAACCAAATTATGCTGATATAGTAAATCATGTGGGTATCTATATTGGAGATGGTAAGATCATCCATGCTACCAACTTAAGAGATGGTGTAAAAATAGCTGAAATGAATTATCGCCCACCATATTGCGGCGGTAGATATCTCCCAGATTAAGAGGTATGGCTGGCTGATAATAAGACTAAAACGAAGCATAACTAGTTTAAGTATTAATTACAGATTATAAAAACAAGTCTGAATAGAATATACTCCTTTTTATGGTAAACTGCATCAATTATACACAGCTTACCATATGAAGGAGTATTTTAATATTCAGACTTGCTTGATTTAGTTTATGATTACTTTTTTATGAGTAGGTGAGGAAAAAATCTTTGTTTTATTACGAAGCTGTTCTCCTTGCTTAAAGGCTATGAATTTACCAAGCATCTGATTCTTTTCAAGAAACTTACACCCATACAGATTAGAATCCAGGTGGCTTAAAAATTCCTTTCTTACAATTACACCGGATAAATTAACTACTAAAGTATCATCTTTTAATCTAAGCCGAAAGGTTCTCTCTATATCGAAATCTTCTTTTGTAATAAAAGCTACACCGGTTTCACTGATATCCTTAACCAATACCTGTAGAGCAGAAGGGCCATTAGCAGTATTAATATAAATAATCATATCTTCTCCGATATACATGCGGAAAGCATCTCTTCGATTATATGCTTTTCCTTCTCCAGATAGGTCGATTTTATGATAAATCAATCCGTCATATTTGACAAGTTTAACATTAACATTCTCCCATATGTATAATTTCCCCTCATATTTGTATAAAAAATTAATTGTACACTTTTCAGAAAAGCCGATTGTTTGGTCATTTACCTTGATGCTGTTGATTAGTATAGAGTTGTTTTTTATGAGTTTTATTTCACTTCGGAAATTCATCGATTTTCCATTACACTTTACATCTACCTCAATATCTGCCGATTTAGACAGCTCATCAACAGTCAAAGTTTCACCCCCCCAGAAAAACTTTTGTATATAAAAACATTATCTTATATTACCAAATTATACAAGATATTAATTATTAAAAAAATCGACAAAGTTCAACATAAATAATTGTATATATTTAACTAAAGGATATATTAAGTACGATATTATAATCATAAAAGCTTTCTGTGTTGACAGAAGTTGGATTGAAAGTATAATTAAATTATTGTGCAGCATTACTACAAACAATAGTAGATATTTTTGAAACGATTGCTACAAATGCCTTGCTACGGTTAACAGCAAAGGAATAATATATGCTGTGTATGCAATTAATAAGACTATAAAGTTTCGCAAATTATCTATAATAATGTGTTAATGGGAGGTTAAAAGACGTGAATATTAATTATTTTATGCCAACAAAAGTAATTATGACTGATGAGTGTGTCCGCAAAAATACTTCACTTTTGAAAGAGTTCGGAAAAACAGCATTAATCGTAACCGGTTTGAATTCGTCAAGAAATAATGGTTCTCTAGAGGATATTACTGAGGCTTTGTCTTCTCTGGACATAAGGTTTCATGTTTATGACAGGGTCATGGCAAATCCGACTGTATCCTGTGTTTATGAAGGTGCAGCTTATGCAAAGGAGATGGGAGCTGATTTTATTATTGGGATTGGCGGAGGGTCACCGATGGATGCCGCGAAAGCAATCGCTTTACTCGCAGTTACAGAAGTTCCTGAGGAGGAATTATTCTTAAACCAATTCAGACAGGAAGCTTTACCTCTAGTTATGATTCCAACAACAGCTGGAACAGGTTCGGAGGTTACACCTTATTCGATTCTCACAAGTGACAGGCTTCAGACGAAAAAAAGTATATCATCTCCGGTACTTTTTCCAAAACTTGCTTTACTCGATGCAAAGTATATGAAATATCTGCCGATGCCAACAACAATTAACACCGCACTGGATGCATTATCACATGCCGTTGAGGGAATGATGTCTATTCGATCAACAGAATTAAGTAATTATATAGCAGGAGAAAGTATAAAAAAAATCACACAGTGTCTTAAGTATCTTTCACCGGATAGCGATTTGAATACGTCTATTTTAACAATGGATATCAGGGAAAAATTATTGTATGGCTCCATGTTAGCAGGAATTGTTATATCCCACACCGGAACCACTGCTGTACATGCTATGGGATATTCATTAACTTATTACAAAAATATTGATCACGGAAGAGCGAATGCATTATTACTTCCAAGCTTTCTACGATTTACGGCAAAGAGTGATATGGAATTAGTGAATAAAATACTGATTTGTATGGGGCTTGAATCAATTGACGAATTTGAGACATTATTCTTAAGATTAATTGGAGAGCGTGAATATATTTCAGCGAAGGAGCTAGAACGGTTTACTGAGCTTGCTTCCATAGCTAAGAATATTAGTAATTCAAAAGTAGTACCCACAAAGGAGGACATCTATAATATCTTTTTTAGAAGTATGCAGACAAATGAATTCTAAAATTGGATATAAAATCCAACTAATAATTAGTATTGACAAATACGAAGTCCACTGTTATTATCGTATTTAATGTGGACAAAGAAGTTCTGTAATAGGAATGCTTTGTCCTCTTTTTATTTAAGAGGATAAATAGTAAATTGTAATGTAAACACTTTCCAGACAGAAAAATACTTGATATGTGGAACAAAAGGACCGTGCTTGACAAAAGCAAACTAGTCAAAGGACAATATGTCAGTTTGTATTATTATTTTTGTGAAGGCGCATATAATAAGAGGTAAGGAGTGAGGAAAATGAAGCATTATACAAAACAAGATATTCTCAAATTAGTGAATGAGGATGATGTAGAATTTATCCGTCTTCAGTTTACCGATATGTTCGGTAATCTTAAAAATGTAGCAATAACAACAGGACAACTGGAAAAGGCATTAAATAATGAGTGTATGTTTGATGGATCCTCCATTGAAGGATTTGTGCGAATTGAAGAATCAGATATGTTTTTGCATCCGGATCTAGATACCTATGTTACTTTTCCTTGGAGACCTCAGCAGGGTAAGGTTGCCAGATTTATTTGTGATGTATATACTGCTGAAGGCAAACCCTTCGAGGGAGATCCTAGATATATCCTGAAAAAAGTAATAAAAGAAGCTGCGGATATGGGTTATAGCTTTGATGTAGGTCCTGAACTGGAATTTTTCCTGTTTAATATGGAAGAAAATGGTCAGCCCACCACCGATACGAATGAGAGAGCAGGCTATTTTGATTTAGGACCGCTTGATTTTGGTGAAAATGCAAGACGCGATATGGTTCTTACCTTGGAGGATATGGGAATCACGATTGAAGCCTCCCATCACGAGGTAGCTCCTGCGCAGCATGAGATAGACATTAAATATAACGATGCTTTAACGACAGCAGATAATATCATGACCTTTAAGCTCGTAGCACGTACAATCGCGAAAAGACACGGCCTTCATGCGACCTTCATGCCGAAGCCTAAATATGGAATTGATGGTTCCGGTATGCATGTAAACATGTCATTAAGAAAAAACGGTATCAATATCTTTGATGATCCATCGGATAAATTGGGACTGAGTAAAGAAGCTTATTATTTTATGGCCGGAATAATGAAGCACATCGAAAGTATGACGGCGATAATCAACCCGCTAGTCAATTCTTACAAAAGACTTGTTCCTAATTTTGAAGCACCGGTTTATATTGCCTGGTCTGCTTCCAACCGCAGTCCTTTAATCCGCATTCCGGCAGGAAGAGGAAGCTCAGCAAGAATAGAGCTTAGATGTCCAGACCCTTCAGCCAATCCGTATTTAACCCTTGCTTTATGTCTTGCAGCAGGTTTAGACGGAATCAAAAACAAGTTAACCCCTCCGGAGAGTGTGGATAAGAATATTTTTGCTTTAACAGATGAGGAAAGAAAGGCTTTAGGAGTAAAGCGGCTTCCGGCAAATTTGTACGAAGCGGTAATTGATTTGGAAAACAGTGAATTTATACGTAATGTACTTGGAGATCATCTGTGCAGAAAATATATTACGGCAAAAAAAGTAGAGTGGGAAGACTATCGTACTCAGGTTACCAAATGGGAGATAGATCAATACCTATATCGGATTTAAGTCTGTAACGTCTCATTTTATTTCATGATATGAAAGAAACGGAGGTGGACAGATGTGTATAGTATTATAGTTGGATTTCCAAAAATAGAGGATGCAAACAATATTAAAAATGTACTGATCAGGAATGGCTTTAATTGCAGCGAGGCATGTACCTTAGGATCTCAGATCGTCTCTATGGCGAATGATTTAGATGAAGGTATTGTAGTCTGCGGTTACCGCTTTACAGATATGCATTTTAGTGAATTGAACAACTATTTGCCAAAAGGCTTTGAGATGCTTTTGGTCGCTTCACCTGAAAAACTTGAGTATTGTCAGGACCATAATATCGTCTGTTTGCCAATGCCGATTAAAACCCATGATTTACTGAACACTCTTCAATTAATGTCATACCAGTATCAGCGAAAGAAGAAGAAAGAAAAAGAACGTCCGAAGGAAAGAACAGAAGAGGAAAAGGCATTAATCAGAAAGGCTAAACTGATTTTGATGGACCGTAATAATATGACGGAGGAAGAAGCGCATCGATATTTACAAAAAACCAGTATGGATAGTGGTACTAATCTGGTAGAGATGTCTGAAATGGTACTTAAAATGTTCTATTCATAATTTGAAATTTTGAGATCTCGACATATTGATATTTTAAGATTTTAAGATTTTGACAGCACCGATAGTAACTTAATGTGGTTAGGGTAGGAGATATACTTACAGGGGTATCAGCCTGTGCTTTCAATTTTCGGTTAGCAAATCCAAATATTTGTCTTCGGTAAGACATGTAAAACGAATGTCTTCCTGATCCAAATAGTAGGATCTGCTGTCCGTCAAATGAAACACAGCTGCTGATACCCCTGTTCGCATATATCATCAAGCACTATATGCAATATTGTAAACATTATTATGATATTTCATTTAAATAATGTCATGTAAAATAGATACAGAAAGAGATAAGATTAATACGGCTGATAAACAAGGAATAAAAATGGGGGCTTTACCGTTCTAAAGGTTTTTGTTATAATGGCATAAATAATCAAATTTAGGTGCCGATATGAGAAAGCTTGTTGATCTGCTGTATTGAAAATTATGGAGAGGTCTTATGAAAGGTGGTACCTGTATGAAATTTACTAAGATGCAAGGCTGCGGTAATGATTATGTCTATGTGGATTGCACGAAGGTTGTATTAGAGAATATTCCGGAGGTGGCTGTTAAGGTTAGTGATAGACATTTTGGAGTCGGTTCTGATGGATTGATACTGATTAAAGCATCGGATACAGCTGATTTTTATATGGACATGTATAATAATGACGGTTCAGTGGGCAAGATGTGCGGTAATGGTATTCGGTGTGTTGCCAAATATGTATATGATAATGGTTTAACTGATAAAAAGCATCTAAGAATTGAAACACTTAGCGGTATTAAGGAACTGGATCTAACTGTGAAAGAGGGTAAGGTAGAGCTTGTTACAGTTAATATGGGAAGTCCGATAACAAAGCCCTCTCTTATTCCGGTTCTCTCAGATAAAGATATATTAATCAAAGAACCGATTACAATCGGAGCAGAAACCTATGAGATTACCTGTGTTTCTATGGGCAATCCGCATGCAGTAGTATTTGTGGAGGACCCTGCAAAGGTTCCGATTGAAATAATCGGGCCAAAGTTCGAGTTTCACCCTATCTTTCCTGAGAGAGTGAATACGGAATTTGTCAGTATAATTGATCGTAAACATATAAAAATGCGCGTCTGGGAGCGTGGATCAGGTGAAACCTTAGCTTGCGGAACCGGTGCCTGCGCAAGCGTTGTTGCCTGCATACTTAACGGATTAACAGAGCCGGAGGTTACAGTATCCTTAGTTGGCGGCGAGCTGATGATCCGGTATGATGAAGAACAGAATACGGTATATATGACCGGCCCCGCAGTCGAGGTGTTTAAGGGAGAGATAGAGCTATAACAGCGGTAGCTCATACATTTAGTCGAGTTTAAGACAATTCCTGAATCGATTGCTGATTATGTTTTTTAAAATTAAAATAAATATGATGGAATAGTACGATGGTTTAAATAATTATTTTAATACGAAGGATAAGTAATCATAAAGTACAATTTCCGGAAAGGTATGGTTATACAATGTTTAAAATCAATGAGAATTATTTAAAGTTACCCGGTAGTTACCTTTTTTCGACAATTGGCAAAAAGGTTAGGGAATTTACCGAAGCAAACCCTGACAAGAAAATTATCCGTCTGGGTATTGGTGATGTTACGCTGCCACTAGCCCCTGCTGTAGTTGCTTCGATGCATCAGGCTGTGGAGGAAATGGCCAAGAAGGAGACCTTTAAGGGCTATGCACCGGATTTGGGCTACGAATTTTTACGCAGTGCGATTGCTGAGCATGATTTTAAGACTAGAGGCGTTACGATTGATATTGACGAGATTTTCGTTAGTGACGGTGCAAAGAGTGATTCCGGTAACATTCAGGAAATCTTTGACGTGAATAATAAGATTGCAGTCTGTGATCCAGTATATCCTGTATATGTGGATTCGAATGTAATGGCAGGCAGAACAGGAGATTATCTTGTAGACTCCGGTAAATGGACGAATGTAATTTATATGCCATGTACAAAAGAGAATAATTTTGCACCAGAGCTTCCAAAGGAACAGCCGGATATTATTTATCTTTGCTTCCCGAACAACCCTACCGGTTCTACCATAACGAAGGATGCATTGCAGAAGTGGGTTGATTACGCGAATAAGGTAGGAGCAGTTATCATCTATGACGCTGCATATGAAGCATATATTTCTGAAGAAAATGTTCCTCATACGATTTATGAATGTGACGGAGCGAAGACCTGTGCGATTGAAATCCGCAGCTACTCCAAAAATGCAGGCTTCACAGGAACCAGACTTGGCTTTACGGTAGTTCCCAAGGAGCTTAAGTGTGGCGATGTTATGTTAAACAGTCTATGGGCAAGACGTCATGGAACCAAATTCAACGGAGCTCCTTATATCATGCAGGTTGCCGGCGCATCCATCTATTCACCGGAGGGCAGAAAGCAGACCGTAGAGCAGATCGCATACTATATGAAGAATGCCAGGGTAATCCGGGAAGGACTTCAAGCAGCCGGCTATAGCGTATCCGGTGGTGTTAATGCACCGTATATCTGGCTTGAGACTCCGAAGGGTATGACCTCTTGGGAATTCTTCGATTATCTCCTTAATAAGGCTAATGTTGTAGGAACACCTGGCTCCGGCTTCGGACCAAGCGGAGAGGGATATTTCAGACTGACTGCTTTTGGAACCTATGAGAGTACCTTAGAGGCGATCGAGAGAATACAGAAGCTGTAAGACTATTATAGGAAGAAGCTTTGAGTAGATAAATTGTATATAAAGCTGGTACAGGTATCTGATACTTTGTTCCAGCTTTTATTATTTTTATATCATTGTAATATCCATAGTAAAAACCTCCAGCAACCAATATAGTGGAAAATTATTTGATTAGCATGAAAAGTATCATGTAAACAAATCTTACATTATGACATAGTATTACTTCCAAATATTATATATGTATCGGTTTTCTCACAAGGTACTTCTGGTCAGCTATTCTTCTTAGCATATTAACTTTCGGTTAATTATTAAGACGGAAGGATTACTAATAAATCAATTGAAGTCATGGATGAAATTGTATACTATATAGGAAGAAGAATGCCTTCTCAATAATATATTAAGCTAATGGCTATGAAATAAGAGGGATTTCAAAAGAAAATAAAACAATGCTCAAGGCAAAGCAAGTGCGCATAATTTTCGCAAAGTCTTAATACGGCGTATATTTAACAGAGTGGAGGTAAATATGGATTTAGGAAAGAAAATATTTGAACTGCGGAAATTAAATAATATTACACAAGAGCAATTAGCGAAAGCAGTTGGAGTTAGTACTCCTGCTGTTTGCAAATGGGAAACAGGAGTGTCCCTGCCGGATATTACCTTACTGGCTCCGATAGCAAGAAAATTGAATACAGATTTAGATAACTTGTTATCATTTCGGGAAGCTTTAACTAAGACAGAAGTCGAGGAAATCATGAAAGTAATTAAAGACACTGCAAGACGAAATGGCTTGAGTGCGGGTATGGATAAGTGCCATGAATATCTGAGGCAATACCCTAATGTCGATGAGCTAAAGTTAAAAATTGCTATGGTTCCCATGGTGTTTGCTTATACGGCTGAAGAAGAGTATTTTAGGGATGAAGCAAAATATCAGTCATTAATGGAAGAATCAACGGTGCTTCTGGAAGAATTAATGCATTCGAACGATGATTTAATTCGGATGTCCGCAAATCTGTATATTTTAAACAGATATATGGAACAGCAGCGCTTTGATGAGGCAGAAGCAATATTACAGAAATTTAAGAACCAGAGCTTTGAAGTCAGGCATTTCTACCCGTCCTTATACTTGATGAAGGGTGAGTATGATAAGGTAATGGAGTGTTCACAGGCTAATATGATACGGGATAAGGATCATTTACTTGGAGACATCAGGAGCCAGCATACCGTATATCTGAAAAATAAGGATTATGATAAGGCATTAAAATGTGCAAAGGATTACTTATCCTTAATTAAGTTGGCTGGGACAAATGAAATGTGTGGGTATGAACTTATGGTAGATACCTATCTTGCGATGGATAATATAGATTGTGCAGTAAAATATTTTCTTAAATATATAGAGGATATCATGAATGTCAGCGGAGATTACAGAGGAACTTTTTACTATTCGCATATTGCGGATAAAATAGCTACGACATCAACAGAGGTAGGACATGATGTAAAGAAGGTATTTTATCAATGTATCTTACATGATGACAGATACAGTTGTCTGAGGGAATTAGAAGAGGTTACTGTAAAACTAGAGCAGTTAAAAAACTGCATTCAGTTAGTGTAAACAGGTAAATTTAATTGAGATAAAAATAAAGGAATATAATACTTTTTTAACTTATTAAAAACGAATAAATGTTCCTTTGATAATGAAAGTAAGGATGAAATAAAATAAGTAATTAAATTGATTGTGGGTGATTCCTATGAATTATAAAATATTATTTAAGACAGCCATGCTGGCAGGCGAGATTATGGCGGAAAGCGGAGCGGAGACCTTTCGGGTTGAAGATACCATGATTCGTATTTTAAGAACCTCTAACTTACAGGTGGCTGAGGTATATGCAACTATGACGGGTGTCATGGCTACACTTTCAGACACTTCCATAGAGCCGATCAGTGAAGTTTTAAGAATAAACAAGCGTATGAATAATTTAAATAAAATAAATGAGGTAAATCAGATTTCCAGAAATATATGTGACGGATTAATAACGGTTGAGGAGGCTTATGAGCTTTTACAGCAGGTCAGGTATAGAACAAATTACTCGAGAATTATTATTGCATTTGCAACTATTATATCAACCGGAGGCTTTGCAGGTTTATTTGGCGGAAGCTTATTAGACTGTGGTATAGCAGCAATCAATGGGCTGATTCTTGTTTTCATTGGTAGGCTATTAGAAAACAGAATTGGCAGCTCTTTTATGATTGACGCTGCTAAAAGCTTTTCCATTGCAGCCTTTACAATGCTTTGTACTGTCGTATTCCGGGAAGCAAATACCGAGATTATCATTATTGGCTCTATCATGCCGTTGGTTCCGGGTGTACCCATAACCAATGCCATCAGAGATACTCTGCAGGGGGATTATATGTCGGGAACGGCAAGAACGGTTGAGGCTTTTGTCATTTCTGCTGGTATAGCATTTGGAATAGGCTTTGGAATGGGAATATATAATCTGTTGGAGAGGATGATAATAAAATGATATTACAGGTAATAAGCGCCTTTTTTGCAACAGCAGCATTTTCGGTTTTATTCTATTCACCTAAAAAATATATTCTTCATGCCGGTATGGCAGGCAGCCTTTGCTGGTTAGTATATCTAATAATCATGAACTATCAAGCAGATAAGTCGTTGGCTAATTTGTGCGCCACTCTGTTTGTGGCATTGCTTTCACATATCCTGGCTCGATACTATAAGACTCCGGTTACAATGTTTTTAATTCCCGGAATTATTCCTCTGGTGCCGGGAGCCGGTATGTATCATATTGTGAACAGTATATTGAATAATGAAAATGATAATGCGATAGCGTATTTTTTTGAAACCTTTAAAATGGCTGGAGCTATCGCTTTGGGAATCTTCATCATTGATACGATATTCCGGGGAATTAAATTGAATAAGAAGTTTTGATAATCAACTATGTATGAAGTAAATACCTATTGACAAATAATTATATAGAAACTATGATGTTATTATAATACCCCCCAGGAGGGGTGGGGTTATAATAGTAATTAGCAGTTATACTGTTACAGTAAAGTGTAAACCGAAAACTAGGATAGAAGGAGACTTATAATGAAGAAAATTATAGAGATAAATGGAATGAGCTGCGGGCATTGTCAGGCACGAGTGGAGAAGGTTTTAAATGAGATTGACGGTGTAAATGCGAAGGTTGAGTTAAAGAAAAACAGAGCAATAGTTAACTTATCAAAGGAAATTAGCGATCAGACCTTAAAAGATGCGGTGATGGAAGCAGGATATGAAGTAGTATCAGTTACTGAGAAGAAAGGATTATTTTCATAGCTGATAGAGGTTTTTTCGGCTTAGGAATAATAACAACGATATAATTTCAGCTCTTAAGAAGAACTTAGCATGAGATAAAATTTTATGTTTTGTTCTTCTTATTTATATTGATAATTGCGAAACTCATTAACTGTAAGTATTGTATACACATTAGATACTATTCCGAAGCGGAAGTTAAGCCCGAAGGAGCGTTGGAGCGAAGGAATATGTATCTAATGTGTATACAATTAATAAAACTGTATAGTTTCGCAATCACCTACCTTATTTATAATAATGGAGGATATATGAAAGCAGATAAGGAGAAAGTCATAAGACTGCTTAGAACGGCAAAGGGACAGATCGATGGTATATTAAATATGATTGAAGAGGACCGCTATTGTATCGATATCTCGAATCAAGTAATTGCTACAGAAGCAATTCTACACAAGGCTAACAGGGAGATACTGCATACTCATATTGATATGTGTCTGAAAGAGGCAGTAGAGGCAGGGAATACTGAGGAGAAACTATTAGAAATCAGAGCGATTATTGATAAGCTTACTAAGTAGATTGATAATTTAACTGGAGAATGTTATAATACAGCTAATACTATTTAATCCAAAAATTAGAAATAATTAGAAAAATACAAAGGTATGATTAATAGGAGAGAGAATTGATATGATATATCCCGGTAATCTGATAAAGGGAAATAAAATTGGTGTTACAGCTACTTCTGCCGGCTTTGATAAAGAAGTGGATTTGATACGCTTAGAAAGCGGAATTGAACATTTTGCAGAAATGGGATATCCCGTAACGGTTACTAATAATGTGAGAAAATGTGAAAAGGGAAGAAGCTCTGACGGAGCAACTAGGGCCAAGGAGCTGCTGCAATTAATAAAGGATCCACAGGTACAGGTAATTATAGCAGCGAGTGGCGGAGATTATCTGGTGGAGATGCTTTCCTATCTGGATCTTGAGGTTATAAGATCCAATCCAAAATGGCTGCAGGGTTTTTCTGATACCACAGGTCTACTATATACTGTAACGACTAATTTAGAGATAGCTACAATATATACGTATAATTTCAGCAGCTTTGGTATGGAGAAGTGGCATAGTTCTTTGTATCATAATCTTAGTCTTTTGGAGGGAGAAGATACTTTACAGGAGAGCTTTCAGAAATTTCAGGATGGCTTCAAGCCAAGAATAACCGGCTATGAAGAGTTTGAACTTGAGAAGAAGGTTGAATGGATAAATATTTATCCTTCCGATTGGAAGAAAGATACAGAGCTTCAGATACATGGTAGAGCACTTGGGGGGTGCCTCGATGTACTTTTGAATCTTGTTGGTACCAGATTTGATAAGACCAGGGAATTTATTAATCATTATAAAGAGGATAAGATTTTATGGTTCCTCGAAAGCTTTAATCTTGGAAGCGATGCGCTCATCAGGGGCTTATGGCAGTTTAAGGAAGCAGGCTGGTTTGAACATGCTGCGGGGTTTGTATTTGGCAGACCCGCTATGTACCGTACAGATACAGATACAACGTATCAGGAAGCGGTAATGTCTGTATTAGGTGAGTTTAAGCTGCCCATTATACTGGATGCGGATATTGGGCATAAGCCACCGCAATTTTCTATGATGAATGGTGCAATCGCTAAGATCAGAAGCTTCGGAGGTAAGGGCAGTATTATTTTCGAAAGAAGGTAAAATTTTGAATGGATATGGGGCAGTTCAAAAATAATGGGGATGGCAATACTGATTTAGAGGTAGAAAGCGGTAAGGATAATAAGCAGGAAGGTATCGAAGAAATTTCTTCGCAAAAGCTCATATTTGAGAAGAAGTTGCATATAGATACCTTAAGGGAAGAAAATAGAGACTGTGATTCCTTTCATATGGATGTAAATCAAAAGTCAATTGATGATGTGGATTTAAACAATGGTAAAAGCGATAAGAAAAATAACAGTTTGATAAAGGATAAGCAGCTTTTTGCAGAGAGTAAGCTGTTATCACGAACTAGAATGATTAGTTCAAAGCTTGGGGCTGCCTGGAATGGATATATCCATATATCAAATAGCAGCCTTATTTTTCCTGTTGCTTTTTTAATCAGTACGGTCATTTATCTGGAAATTATCATTCACTTATTAAATTATCGTAGTATAGATCTCAAAATTATATATCCAATACTTTTTGCAATTCCGCTCGGAATTTTTATTGGAGTTATTACCGCTTTATTTAATTCTACTGTGAATAAATGTCTATTTACGCTCTTTATTGGACTCGCTTGTCTGCTGTTCGCTGTTCAACTGATTTATTATAGTCTTTTTAAGGTGTATTTTTCATTTCAGTCAATTGGTATGGCTGGTGATGCACTTTCAGAATTTGGAGCAGATGCTTTACCTGCGGTCAAAGCCAATATTGGCGGAATTCTTCTGCTATTTGTTCCGCTATTTATATTAATATTACTATTCTTCAGACAGATAGATTTTTCAAGGAGAGGTCTTAAGCTTCAGATTCTTTTGATCGGTGTCGGGGTCGTTTTTCATTTGGTAGCGCTTGCATCCTTACTTCTGACTGGTAAGGCGGATTATTCTCCCTATGATCTTTATTACAAATCCAGGGTACAGGATTTATGTGGTAAAGAGCTTGGCATAACAGTTATGACCAGAATAGATATTACTAATCTAATTGGTGGTAAGGAAAAATTGGTTTTAGTGGATACGAGGGCAATAAAGAAAGCTTCTGTTACAACTTTACCAACAAAGGCTCCTTCGGCTCCAGTGATGAAGCGCGATACTGGTAAAAAGCTGAAGCCAACCATCAAGAAAATGCCACCCCCTACGCCTATTGATACTTCTCCGAATATCATGAATATTGATTTCCTTAACTTAGCTGCAAAGGAAACAAATAAAACCATTAAGACCCTTGATAAATATTTTGCCTCGGTTGAACCGACAAATAAGAACAAATATACAGGTATGTTTCAGGGATATAATCTTATTTTGATTACCGCGGAGGGCTTCTCTCCCTATGCGGTGCATAAAGAGAAAACACCGACTCTATATAAGCTGATCCATGAGGGCTTTGTTTTTAATAATTTCTATACACCTCTCTGGCAGACCAGTACAAGTGACGGTGAATATGTTGCTTTAACAGGGCTGATACCAACAGGAACACGAAGTATGTATAAGGGCAGAAAAAATGCCTGGCCCTTTGCACTGGGTAACCAATTCAACAAGCTGGGTGTGGCAAGCAGGGCATATCATAACCATACCTATACTTACTATCAGAGAAATGAGACTCATCCGAATCTAGGGTACAGCTTTAAAGCAAAAGGAAATGGGCTTGTTTTGGAGCACCCGAATACTTGGCCGGAATCGGATTTAGAAATGATTGATAGTACGGTTGAGGAATATGTAAAGAATGAACCTTTTCATGTATATTATCTTACCGTCAGCGGTCATATGAATTATTCCTTTAGTGGTAACTCTATCTCTAATAAGAATCAGGCTATGGTAGCAGATTTGCAATATTCTGAGAATGTGAGGGCTTATATTGCCTGTCAGATCGAATTAGATAAAGCCCTGGAGCTTTTAATCAAGAAGCTTGAAGCAGCAGGCGTTGCCAATCGTACGGTCATAGCACTTAGTGCAGATCATTATCCCTATGCATGGGATAAGAAAATTCTTGATGAAGCAGCGGGTCATACGCTTGAACCCGTCTTTGAAAAATATAAGAATCATTTTATACTTTGGTGTAAGGGAATGAAGCAAAATATTGTAATTGATAAACCATGCTCCAGTCTTGATATATTACCGACGCTGTCCAATCTGTTTGGCCTCTCCTATGACTCAAGGCTTCTTATGGGTCGGGATATTCTATCAGATGCACCACCACTTGTTATCTTATCAAACCGAAGCTTTATTACGGATAAGGTGATGTATAATTCGGAAACAGGAGATATCACAATGCTGACGAAGGAGGACCTTCCGAGGGACTATGTGAGTAATATAATCAACCTGATAAAAAATAAATTTTCCGTTTCAAAAAGTATATTAAATGAGAATTATTACAGGTATATTTTCCGAAACGGGAAATAGTTCGTCAAGTAAAATATCAAATGTATTCTTTGGTATCGTAAAAAAGGCCTATGAGGATTAGTAATGAATCATAGGCCTTTTTACGCAGTCTGTGAAATAATTAAGTGCATATCTCTTCGTAAACGGGTAGTGAGAAATAAAAAGTCGGGCCGTCGGTTTCGTTAAACACACCGTATTTACCGCCGTGGGCATTAATGATTGTCCGTACGATATAAAGTCCGAGTCCCATATGCATATCATCCTGAGGGGTAGGATCAGCACGGTAAAAGCTATCCCAAATTCTTGGAAGCTTTGATGCTTCAATGAGTTTCCCTTCATTATGGACAGAAAATAATACATTATTGTCTTGTTTACACAGAGAAACACGAATTTTCCCATAAGAGCGAGTGTGGGAAAAAGCATTGGTTAAAAAGTTACAGATGGCTTGCTCTAAATACTTTGGAGCTCCCAGGACGCATAGATCCTCCTGATATTCCTGCGTAACTATAAATTCATTCAAGATCACATCGGTTTTCAGCAGAACCTGCCTACATAACTTGGTAAAATTGACCGGTATAAGCTGAATATTGGTCAGGTTGTTCTCTATGGAAGAGATATCAAGTAATGTCCGCACCATTTCATTTAGCTGTTGAGCCTCTTCCATAATTATCTCACAATAATAGTCTTTATCGATACCGGTTATATTATTTTTCAAGTTTTCGCAGTAAATAAGCAAGAGACATAGCGGTGTTTTCATTTCGTGGGAAACATTGGCTATAAATTCTCGGTGCATGATTTCAATCTGTTTTTGATAATCCACATCCTTTTTCAATGCTTCATTCGTCAGCAGCAATTCCTGTATCATGGAATTCATCTTAGCAGCCATTTGGTTGATGCTCACAGATAAATTGCACAGCTCGGATGTGCTGACAGTTTCATCGGCAAACTGGTCGAAGGACATAGAGGAAATATTGTGTGCAACAGCTTCCACTTTTTTTATCGGCCGCGAAATATGCATGGCAAAGAGTAAGGAGGATATTATACCAATGATTAATGCAAAGACTGCAATAATAAAATTACTTTCCGTAAACAGTATAATACTGGCTTCTATAGCTCCAATCGGTGAAGTGATGGAGACAAATCGGACGGAGGATGCGTAATCAATTAATCCGTTTAAACGGATCAGGCCATTGCTGCTACTTTTTGCCGGTATGACTACAGCCTTTGCATTATAGCTGAAAATATTCCTGGGTTCTTTCCTCCTTAAGAAGTCTAGCGGTTCATATCTGGTGCGGTCACGCATCGCTCCGTTACTGAATATGATTTTATTATTATCAAAGATTTCAATACTTATATTATAAATTTCTTGTGTTTCCTGTGCCAGAGAGGAAATCACATCTGGATCATCACTATAATTGTTTTTTAGTATATCAAATAAATCCTCGATTTTCTTTTGCTGTAATTTAATAAATAAATTCTTTGAGAGAAATACCCCAAAAAATATCTGACAGAATATTACAACAAAGAGCAGTGTTGCAGAAAACAACATAATTTTTGTCTTTATACTAGCTTTCATTTTTTACCTCAAAGCAATAACCGATACGAAAAATAGTTTTAATGTATTCAGCATATATTCCAAGCTTAATCCTGAGTTGCTTTACATGGGTATCGACTGTCCGGAAATCGCCCTCATAATCATAGCCCCACACACCATTCAGCAATTGCTCTCTGGTTAGGGTGATTCCCTTGTTCATAATAAAATAAGTCAAAAGGTCATATTCTCTTCGGGTCATATCTAGCGTCTCTCCACTTATTTTTACCAATCTTCTCTGTAGATTGATGCAGATATTGCCTATTTGCAGTTCTTGTGAGCTGTCTTTTCCCACCCGCTTCAAAATTGCCTCTAATCGAAGTAGTAACAGGGAAGGAACAAAAGGCTTTGCAATATAATCATCTGCGCCGCATTTAAAGCCTTTGATCTGATCATAGGATTCACCCTTTGCCGTAAGCAGGATAACAGGAACAAAGGAGGTCTCACGAATTTTCTTTAATAAGGAGAAGCCGTCCTGCTTTGGCATCATTACATCCAATAGAATTAAGTCTATATCGGCAATGTTCTGATAATAAACCTCATACCCTTCCTCGCCATCAGCTGCCTCTAGTATACAAAAACCGGAAGCGACAAGAAAGTCCTTCACTGCCCGGCGTATTTTTTTTTCATCGTCAATGATAAGCAGACAACGTTTATCATTCTTCATCCATGAGCACCTCCGAATTATTTACATTAGAATTTTGATACAGTTGTACAATACCGCAATAATGTGATGAAATTGTGATAGATAACAGGACTGAAGATTTAGATGTAATAATTTACCTCACAATTACATCATAAGTGATTATTAAGATATAGTTTATATAGTACACTTGTTATTCTGATACGGTGACGGTAAGAAATATACCCGATGGAATGAAAAAGGGAACCTGGAATTAGAAGCTTCGGATAAAAGCACGGATCCGGCTGCAGGATATCCTAGATTTAATCTACAGTAAAGGAGATTTCATATGAGAAGAAAAAAAGCTTTGTTATTACTTTTTACTTTATTGATTTCCGTAATATTTACCTCTCGCATGACAATGCAGTCATATGCAGGGAGCAATGCCGAACAGATCATTCAGGCAATCGGAATTATGAATACGGACAAAGATAATAGTAATAATGAAACAGAGATCGTAGTAAGGAGCCGGTTTGCACAGATGCTTATTAATCTGTCAGCTTTAAAAGACACAGTATCCTCTGAGAGTAATATGTCCCTGTTTAGTGATGTTAAGAAAAGCTACTGGGCAGCAGGTTACATACAGACAGTAATTGATCAGGGATGGATGTCCGGCTATCTGGACGGAAAATTCAAGCCGGAACAGGGTATTACCCTACAGGAAGCGGTCTATGCCGCAATAAAGCTACTAGGCTATGCCGACAGTGATTTTGCCAGTAATTTATCAGGGGGCATCATGAATCTGTATAAGACAAAAGAATTGAATAAAAATATCAATAAATCAAAATCGCAGTACTTAACGGAGGAGGACTGCATGAATCTTTTTTATAATACGTTGACAGCTAAAACGAAGAGCGGCAATGTATATGCGGCAATGCTAGGCTATAAGCTTGATGCTGACGGTGAGTTGGATTATTTATCAATAGTAAATCAGAGTATCAAAGGACCAATCATAGCAGATGACAACTGGAAATATGAACTGCCTTTTTCGGCCTCTGATGCAAAATATTACAAGAATGGACTTCAGTGTGCGCTTTCTGATATCTCCGATTATGATGTCCTGTATTTCTGTGAAGAGCTTAAAACGGTGTGGGTCTATGACAATAAAGTAACCGGTAAGGTAGAAGCGATTAATCCCGATTATACTTCCCCTGCCTCTGTAACTGTCGCAGGTAAGGATTATGCTTTAGCAAACAATAGCGTTACGCTAAAGTTTACTTCTATGGGGTCAGTAAAAAAGGGCAATTATGTGACCTTGCTGCTGGATCGAAATGATAAGGTGGCCGGAGTTATAACGATTGATGAACAAAACGTAACAATTACTGGTGTTGTACTAGAGACAGGAACTCATTTGACAGAAAATTCGGACGGCAGTTATACCAGTAAAGGCTATGTTAAATTTGTAGATGCCTCCGGCAATGTATACGAACAGGATTATGATAATGATACTATTTGGTTCCTTGCAGGAGGCATTGTAAGATTAACCTTTAAAGACGGAAGCGCGGCAATAAGCAGTTATACTCCAGCAAGCAGGACTTTTGGAGATAATACCTTTAGTAGTGATGGTAGTGCACTTGGGGGTACAGCCCTGGCTTCCAATGTAAAGATACTGGATTTAAAAGTTAACCGTTACATTAGCTTAAGTCCAGAAAGATTAGCAGGGGTAAGACTACTGAGTACTTCGGTCTATTATTATGAGTTGAATGAGAAAGGTCAGATTACCCAGTTGATTTTAAACGATATAAGCGGTGACATGGATGAATATGGCATATTTGTCGGAAGCAATATGCAAAATGATAAAATAAGCTATACCTATCTGATCGGAGATAAGCAGGGAAGTCTTAATTCTAACCAGCTTTCTGGATTTAGTCTCAGTTCTGGGCCTAAGAAATTTACTGTTGATAACGGTATAATAACAGGTTCCACTGATTTAACAGAAGTATCTGTTGTCTCAGTCGGATTGACAACGATACAAGCCGGTAATACGATCTATCCTTTGGCTGATCAAATTTATATCTATTTTTTGATAGATGGCGAATACTTTTCCACTTCACTTGATAAAATATCTGATTTAACGAAGTATAGCGTTAAGGCTTATTATGACAAGAATCCCTATCTGGGTGGAAAAATCAGAGTGCTAGTTGCAGAAAATATCAAATGATTCAAATAATATGATCTGGTGGATATACAGGTAAGTGTCTGCGCTGCAACCATAAAGCCTGTATCTGAACATAATTTCGCAATGCAAATCTTATAAGCAGCGCAGAAATGAGGTATTGATGAAAAAGCTTTTATATAAGATAAAATGGAAGAAAGTAATAAGATTATTAGTAATTATAACAATTTTAGGTACAGGTGCGTATCTTGGATTTAGGCATGTATACGCGGATAAGGCTGCACCCAGTGCTGTTAGGTCGGTGCAGACCACCCGCAGGGTAGAAACTAGAACAATCCGGAATGTATTATCTTCCTCCGGTACAATCGAACCGCTTAATACATATGAGGTTATGTCGCTGGTGGAGGGCGAAGTAATTGCAGCGGATTTTGAAGAAGGCGATACTGTTGAAAAAGGGCAGGTATTATATCAGATCGCGACAGACACGCTCGACAGTCAGATAGCTGCTGCACAGACGAAGGTAGAGAGAGCCGAAAAGGATTTATCAAAGGTGAATGAAAATTATAAAGCGGCATTAGCTGATTATGTAGAAGCAAAAGCCGATTATGAGAAAGCAAAGGCTAAATACGGTGATCCTAATGTAAAGTCCACTGTGTCTGGTGTGGTAAAAACCCTATTTGTAAAACAAGGCGAAAATCTGCAAAAGGGAGCACAGATTGCTGAAATTTATGATAATAGTTATATGCTGCTGACTATTCCTTTTAATGCCTCAGATGCAGAAGCATCTCTAGTGGGCAAAACTTCAAGCGTTACAATAGAAGGCAACTTTGAGACAATCAAAGGAACAGTAACTGGGGTGAGTTTACTTGATCGGGTATTATCAGGAAACCGATTAGTAAGAGACGTAACGATTAAGGTGAAGAATCCGGGGGGGATTACAGATACTACAAGGGCTGCTGCTGCGATCGGAGATCTCTGTAGTACGGAGGCAGGAAGCTTTCGTGTACTGACAGATACAATGATAATCTCTGAAGTATCCGGCGAAATTGCTTCGGTTCCTATTCAAGTGGGAGGCAGGATATCAGAAGGTGATTTAATATTAACACTGAGTCAGGAGACAATCGATGACCAGCTGTCAAACTATGCTAATGCGGTTGAAAATGCAAAGAAATCCGTTGATTCAGCCCTTGACAGCACCGAGAATGTAAAAGATACTCTGGAGGATGCAAAAGCTTCCTTACAGGATGTCATTGACTCAAAAGCAGATTATAGTATCACTGCACCAATATCAGGAAAGGTAATCAGCAAGAACACTCTGGTCGGAGATACGGTGAAAAACGGAGGCAATTCCTCAGCCCTTTGTGTGATTTACGATTTGTCGGCGGTAACCTTTTCTATGTATGTAGATGAGCTGGATGTGAAACAGGTAAAAGAGGGACAGGAGGTCAGCATTACTGCAGATGCATTAGAGGGCGTAAAAATTACCGGGGTTATCACAAACATCAGTCTGGTCAGTTCTTCAAATTCTGGGGTGACACAATATCCTGTAACGGTGCGGATCGATGTAGCCGGTGATCTGCTTCCCGGTATGAATGTTACTGGTGACATCATCGTGGAGCAGGCTGAGAACTGCATTGCAATTCCTAGTGATGCGCTGATGCGTAATAATGTTGTCTACATAAAAGATGACACTATCACAGAGGCTGATGGCGATGTGCCCGCAGGGTTTAAAAAAGTTCAAGTGGAAACAGGAATAACAGACGGAGATTATGTGCAGGTTCTCAGTGGCCTGACCGGATCAGAAGAAGTATATATCAAACGAAATATTAGCTCTGAAGCTGCTACAGGAGAAGAAAGTTGGCTTGATGGTCTCGGATTTGGTGGAAACGAAGGCGCAAGAATGCCCTCCGGAGCCAGAGGGAACTTCAGTGGAGGTGGTAACTTTGGAGGCGGTAACTTTGGAGGCGGTAACTTTGGAGGCGGTAATTTTAGAAGCGGTGGCAGCAGAAGCAACAACTGGAGTCAATAGGAGGTGGATTATACGTGGGTATGATAATGGGCAGGAAGAAAAGAATAGAGAATAGCACCGACAAACCACTGATCCAATTAGTCGATATCCATAAGGTCTACCATATGGGCGAGGAAGAGGTAAAGGCAAATGATGGTATTAATCTTGTGATTGAAGAAGGTGAATTTGTCGCTATCGTAGGCAAGTCTGGCAGCGGAAAGTCGACCGTTATGAATATCATAGGGGGTCTTGATGTTCCAACCTCCGGTCAATATATACTGAGTGGCAGAGATGTAAGCAAATTGAAGGATGATGCTCTAGCAGAGATCAGAAATAAAACGATAGGCTTTATTTTTCAGCAATACAATCTGCTTGGGAAACAGAATTTATTAGAGAATGTGGAGCTCCCGCTTCTCTATGCAGGCTTAAACAGAAAGCAGAGAAGGAAAGCAGCGATGGAAGCGCTTAAAAAGGTTGGTTTGGAGAATAAATGGAAGAATTATCCTAACCAACTATCGGGAGGGCAGCAACAGAGAGGGGCCATAGCAAGAGCCCTAGCAGGCAGGCCATCCATCATACTGGCAGATGAACCGACCGGAGCATTGGATTCAAAAATTAGCAAAGAACTTCTGGATCTTCTGAAGGAGTTGAACGATGAAGGAAATACGATTGTGATTATTACCCATGACAGGGCAGTTGCCGAAAGAACAAACCGTATTGTAACGATGCATGATGGAAAAATCACCTTCGACGGGAGTGTAGAATTATACAGGAAGCAGGTGACAGTATGAAATTCAGTCAGGCGTTTAAGCTCGCAGGGCAGAGTATTCTTGGCAGTAAGCTGCGGTCTTTTCTTACCATGCTGGGCATGATAATTGGTGTCGGTTCTGTCATTACACTGTTAGGACTGATGCAGGGTGCAACAAATTATCTGATCGATACCTTCTCGGATATGGGTACAAATGTACTTAACGTATCAGTTACAAATACGGACACCCGTAAAGCAGAGATTGATGAAATGTACCAATTGGCAGAGAATAACAGCAGTATATTTCAAGGAGTCACTCCAAATGTTAATTCTAATTATACCGTGAAGTATAATAGCACCTCTATGAATACCTCGGTAAAAGGCGTAGGAGAAGACTATCTCACACTCAACAGTCTATCTTTATCCGCAGGGCGCTTTATATCTTATGCGGATATTAAAAACCGATATAATGCTTGTGTAATAGGCAGCTATGTCGTTCAAGAGCTATGTGAGGGCAAAGCAGAACTGGGTGATAAAATAAGAATTAGTGGAGATATCTATAAAATTGTCGGAATACAACAGGAGCAGGCAGGTTCAGAGCGGGGTTCAGCAGATGATTGCATCTACATTGCTTATTCTTGTGCTACCAGATTGGCGGGATCCTCGAATATATCAAGCTATTCCTTCGTTACCAAAAACCCGGATCATGTAACTGCAGCAGAAGCCATACTGGATGATTATTTATATAACGAATTTAAAAATGAAGATCTATATACAATCTCTACCAGTGCCAAGCTGCTTGATACGATACATTCCATAACGGACATTCTTTCCTCTGTATTGGGTGGTATTGCAGGAATTTCTTTGTTGGTAGCAGGCATTGGTATTATGAACATCATGCTGGTATCTGTTGTAGAAAGAACAAAGGAGATCGGAATACGTAAGTCACTCGGAGCGAAACGACTAGATATTATGTTACAATTTGTTATCGAGGCGTCATCCATCAGCATGCTGGGAGGCCTCATCGGAATTATTATAGGTACAGTTGCGACCAGAGCCGTAGGTGATATGGTCGGCGTGGCTGCAGCGCCGACGACCGGGTCTGTTATACTGGCGTTTGGTGTATCAGCCGCTATTGGTATCGGTTTCGGCTATATGCCGGCAAGCAAGGCGGCAAAACTCAATCCTATAGATGCCTTACGAAACGAATAGGAAAACAAGCGGGTTACTTTAGAAAAGGTGCCTAAAGTAACCCGGTATTCCTGATTGTTTCAATAAAAGCATTTATACCAGATGTTAGCCATTTGTTTTTATGTATGAATATCTGACCTTCCATTTCTAGTCCAAAATCTTCAAGATATAATCTGACCACTTTTCTGTTTCTTAGCTCCTCGGCGACAGCAAATTCCGGCAATACCGTTATTCCTAGATTCGCAGTTACGAATCTTTTGATAATTTCCGTATTCCCAATTTCAAGAAATATATTGGGATTGAACCTTACTTTACTCAACTGTTTTTCAAAAATGGTTCTATAGCTGCAGTTTTTCTCGGTAAGAATATAGGTCTCATCTTTGATATCCTTTAAATTGATATTCGGACTGCCTGCCAGCCTGTGTTCAGGAGAGACTATGACACAGATATCCTTTCGGTAGGAATATACCTTCGTCCATTCCGCATTCTCAATCGGAAGGTCAAAGGTCCACAACAGATCAATAGAATTGGAGGATAACATTGCTTCAATTTCCCGATCGGTTCCTATTTTAATTACCGTGCTGACTCCGGGATACTCTGTATGAAACTGCTTTAGAATACCGGGCAGATAGGAAGTACAAACTGATTCGAGCAAACCGATTCTAAGCTCACCCTTGGGAACAGCATCCTTATTCAAGGCTTGCTTGGCATTGTTTGCTGTCCGTATGATATCGACCGCATAGCTTAAGAATTTGTAACCGTCATCCGTCAGACGAACCGTTTTACCGATACGGTCAAAAAGGCTGACAGCAAGCTCGTTTTCCAGCTGCTTCATCTGCATCGTAACCGTTGATTGTGAATAGCCCAATTCAGTGGCTGCTTTCGAAAAGCTGTTTAGCTCACATATTTTCTGAAAGGATATAATATTGCGAAGCTCCATAAATACTCCTTATCAAATATTTTGAATTATAATATCAAATCTATGAATTTTACTGATATATAACTAAATGATATAATAATTTCAATCAGATAGCAAGGAATTTTGGTATACACATAGTCTTGCTAAGCGAGTACTAAGTAACATAGAGGTAATTGCGAAACAATATATTTTTGATAATTGTATGCACAATAAATACTATTCCTTCGCTCCAACGCTCTTATGAGCTTAACTTCCGCTCCGGAATAGTATTTACTGTGCATACAATACTTACAATTAATGAGTTTCGCAATTACCTACTAATAACATAGAGATGGAGGTAAATAATGAGAGATGTAATCATACGTGAAATGTTAGAGGAGGAACTTGAGTGGTGTGCGGGAGTAATTAGAAAAGGCTTTGCAACCATAGCAAAGGATTTTGGTCTTACTCCTTTGAACTGTCCAACAAACGGGGCATTTATTAAAGCAGATCGATTAAGAGAGGACAAAAATAAGGGCAATCATATGTATGTACTGCTTTGTAACAGAGCGATCATAGGCTTTATGCAATTAGAGCGAAAATCAGAAGACAGAATAGAGCTTGAGAAGCTAACCGTTTTGCCCGAATACAGGCATTATGGCTATGGTAAAATGCTGTTGGAGTTTGCAAGGCAAAGAGCAAAGGAACTAGGAGCTAAGCAGATGACAATTGGAATTATTGAGGAAAATAAAGTTTTAAAAAAATGGTATAGTGAGAATCGGTTCTCCCATACTGGAACACATAAATTTGAACAGTTGCCATTTACAGTAGGTTTTATGAGCATGCTGCTGGACGAAGAAGCATAGAAAGGAGACAGGTGGTAAATTATGTATTAGGTAAATGCTGAGTTTCGTAATTGCCTAATACATGTATGAGTATTTACTATTTCTTATATTGTACATCTGATACGGATAAGCTATAATGAAATTGATTTTATTATAAATTATTGGATCGGAGATGGTTTTATGGAGGAAAGAAGAAAAGCAAAAAGAATGCCTATTACTTTATCCTTAGAAATCAGTAATCTTTATAAGCAGGATAATGTTAAGGTAAGTGATTTAAATGCACCTATTGAAGTGACTAATATATCAAAATCGGGGATCGGCTTCGATACAACCAGTGTTCTTCCTATTGGCTATTATTTTAATGCGAATATTAATCTGGGCAAGGAAGACACCTTACGGAGCGTAGTTAAAATTCTTAGAAGTCAACCGTTAGAGGACGGTAAAACCAATTATGGCTGCGAGTTTGTCGGCATGGCGGATATATTATCCTACCTTTTTGATGAGTATGATGAAAAAGCAAGTAATGAAGTAAACTGATTCAATCTATAATAAGAATGCAAACAGCTTCCTGAGATAATAAAAAGAAGCTGTTATGTTTTATTATCTCAGGAAAGCTGTCATGTCCGGATATCAAAGGTATAATGCTTCAGGGTATTATCAAGGGTATTCTGTTCAAGAAAGTCCTTAATGAAGTCAGGTTTTTGCAGGCTTTCCATAAGCTCAGCCTGTAAGGAATATCCCTTTTTTTGAAGAGCAGCTTCAAGAAGTGGGATATTTTTTTGAATAATTTGTCCTGCATCCTTATCCTCAGCATAGAATTTAGCCTGAAGCGTCTTGAGATTTAATTGTAAATGGATATTTAAAGCACCTAAATTACTCATATCAAGATGAAGTAATACACTGACAGGGCCTTTTTTCTCCTTAAGTGTTTTTTTGTCTGTATATACATAAAGCTCACTATGCAGCTGTTTGTCCTGATAAAGAACTGGCAGCTGCAGATAAGTAAAAAGTTCATTTAAGTCTTTCATAAAGGTAATGTTTTCTTTAACATTTTTTAATGCATCACCTAGTGATAAGGCTTCCGCATCCTTGTGACTGATCTTTACTAACTGGTCTAGGCTTTCCATATCCTCTTTGAGATTTTGGTAGAGCTCTTTAACAGGTGTTTTCAGAGCTATCTTTTCGGGAGTAAGAGTCCACTTATGCAGGAAGGCATTCTCCAGCAGCTTATGATACTCAGGTGCTTTAAGCAGGCTGATTGCAGCTTTACCATCGGAAGCTTCCAGATTATTCTGAACATATTTTAATAGCTTTGTAAGATCTGCACTTCCATCCTCAATGTTAGCTTTTATGTTTGATGAATCCGGAAAGGTGTTTATATATTCAAGCAAGGAAGCTCTCTCAGCAGGGTTTAGCACCTCCGATAACACCGTATGAGTTTCTCCAGAAGGATTTAAGTTATTTTGTAATTTTGAAAGGATAGAAGCTACAGCGGTATCCTCCTGCATCGTACCACTATTAAGAAGCCGGAAGGCTTCCTCAGCCGGAAGAGTGCCCTGTAATAGCTTCTGAACGGTGTCGGAGGCGGAATTAGTGGAAAGAGAAGAGCTTTCGGCTACCTTCTGCTCAATTGCTTTACTAAGTATAGAAAGCTCCTCAGAGCTTAAAAGATTACTTGGGATATTGCGAATAGCTTCTTCTGGTAATTGGCCGGCATTATTATATAATAGCTCTATGAGCGTTCCGTTGATGCGAATAGCCTGATTAAGATTATTCTTTAATAAGGGTGCTGTTGGGCATTCACCGCCTTGTGCAGCTATCGTATTGTAAGCTTTAGCGGGGGATAGCTGTTCCTTTGACGGGTTTGTCATATCAGAAGGTTCCTTAGCAGTAAGCTCACCTTCGGCAGTAAGCTCCTGCTTTAATAATTCAGAGATATTCTTTGTGATTGTATTGATGTCACCGAGAAGTTTATTCGTACTGTTTTGATAGGCTTCAAACTGCTTTATGTTTTCAGGTGTCAAGGGAATGTTATTTTTAAGCATGATAACTAACGTGAGGGGTGAGGCCTCACGATTTAAGTAGGATAATTTTATCAATGTCTGAAGCGTTTGTTTATCTACCGGCATTCTATGATTAAGCAGCTCTGCTACGATTGCCTTGTTAACTGAAGTTGCCGCGATATTGGAGGCAGATAAAGCCTTAAGGATTGTGCTGTCTGCAGTAGTGGTAGTACTGTTTGGTACGTATTTTAATATTAATTGATCGGTCGAGCCTTTTACTACCTGAAAGCTTGCATTTTGACCTATGGATAACGGGACATCTCCCGATAACTTTGCAGTGACAATCTGTTTTCCCGGTTCGAGCTGAAGCTGTACCTCATTGAAGCGATGATCAATGATCTGCCCCTTCACTACCTGACCTTCCTTCAAATCAGATAAATTCATAGTTGGTGAACTTATCCCTGCGGTATCCCTTGTCCTCATTGCATCGGAGGAGGCTTTTGACGAGGAGGCAGGTTGAGATATATTTGATTTATTAGCCTTAAAGCGCGAATAGGAAGATTGATTAATATCCATTTGATAGCCCCCGTCTGTTTTTTTATATATCATATAAATTTGATAAGCGTGTCAAATCCTGATTTAGGTATTGAACATAAATAAATATATATAACCATATCCATATATTCCGCTATGGAAGGCTCGTGACATCCTAATCATGATTAGTCAGGTACAATTAATATATCGACGGGTTCTTAAAATAAGTTTATGTTAGGGAAAAAGAAATACAAACTTAAATATATTAAGAAATTAAATGTTATTACCTTATTAAGTAAGGTATTTTTTATTAATTATTTAATAAAATAATGAAAATCAATATATTTTGTCAAAAAGACACTTGTAAATGGATAGATTCTATATTATAATCATCACCATAAAACAAAGGCGTTTTAGACTCAGCATAGGTGAGGTCTAAGGCGCTTTTTTTGTTGTCATGAATGTAAATCATAAATTTAGATAAAGAAAGAGGAGTGTATATGAAGGAAAACATCAGAGAGGAAATTACACAGCTTCCGCAGGGACTGTATGATCCCCGTTTTGAGCATGACAACTGTGGTATTGGTGCAGTTGTACACATGAAGGGACTTAAGACACATGAGACAGTTGAAAATGCTTTAAAAATTGTTGAGAATTTAGAGCATCGTGCCGGCAAGGATGCCGATGGCAAGACTGGTGATGGTGTAGGAATTCTTCTTCAAATATCTCATAAATTTTTTGCTAAGGTAACAAAACCACTGGGCTTTGACCTTGGTTCGGAACGTGATTACGGAGTGGGTATGTTCTTCTTTCCTCAAGAGGAATTAAGCCGTAATCAGGCAAAGAAGATGTTTGAAATCATAGTAGAAAAAGAAGGAATGAAATTCCTCGGCTGGAGGGAAGTCCCGATTAAGCCGCAAACCTTAGGGGAAAGAGCACTTGATTGTATGCCACATATTTTGCAGTGCTTTATTAAGAGACCGGCAAATGTAGCCAAGGGGATAGATTTCGACAGAAAGCTTTACATCGCAAGAAGATGCTTCGAGCAGAGTAATGACAATACCTACGTGGTTTCTCTGTCAAGCCGTACGATTGTATATAAGGGTATGTTTTTAGTAAAGCAGCTTCGTCTCTTTTTTGAAGACTTACAGGATAAAGCATATGAGAGCGCAATTGCTATCGTACACTCCAGATTTTCGACCAATACAAATCCCAGCTGGCAAAGAGCACATCCGAACCGCATAATTGTTCATAATGGTGAGATTAATACAATTCGCGGTAATGCAGATAAGATGCTTGCCAGAGAAGAAACGATGGAATCTGAGCATTTAAAGGGAGAGCTTCATAAGGTACTTCCGGTAGTCAATGTTGAAGGCTCTGATTCAGCGATGCTTGATAATACCCTTGAATTTTTAGTAATGAGTGGTATGGAGCTTCCACTGGCAGTTATGATTACTATTCCTGAGCCTTGGAGTAATGACCTTTCCATCAGCAGAGAGAAGAGTGACTTCTATCAGTATTATGCAACGATGATGGAGCCATGGGACGGCCCAGCTTCCATTCTCTTCTCCGATGGTGATATCATGGGAGCAATCCTTGACCGTAACGGTCTGAGGCCTTCCCGTTATTATGTAACAAATGATGATTACCTGATCCTTTCCTCCGAAGTAGGTGTACTTGATATTCCTGCCGGGAAGATCGTGAAGAAGGAAAGACTTCGTCCCGGTAAGATGCTTTTAGTGGATACCATTAAGGGCTGCCTGATAGATGATGAGGATTTGAAAAACAGCTATGCTACCCGTAAGCCTTACGGAGAATGGCTGGATCAAAATTTAATCAAGCTTAAGGATCTTCGTATACCGAATAAAAAAGTCGTAGAATACAGCGATGAAGAAATTGCAAGGCTTCAGAAAGCCTTTGGATATACCTATGAGGATTATAAGACAACCATCCTACCGATGGCTGCTACAGGAGCGGAAGCAACTGCTGCGATGGGTGTAGATTCACCGATTCCGGTACTTTCTAAGAATAATCCGCCTATCTTTAATTATTTTAAGCAGCTGTTTGCTCAGGTTACCAATCCTCCGATTGATGCAATCCGCGAGGAAATCGTAACAGCTACTTCCGTTTATATTGGTGAAGACGGCAATATTCTTGAGGAAAAGGCCGATAATTGCAACGTTCTCAAGATTAATAACCCAATTCTTACAAATACGGATTTATTAAAAATTAAGCATATGAAGAAGCCCGGCTTTAAGGTTGAGGTACTTCCTATGATTTATTATAAGAATACTTCCTTAGAGAAGGCTATTGATCATCTGTGTCTGGAAGCAGACCGTTCCTACAAGGAGGGAGCAAACGTTCTTATTCTCTCCGATCGAGGTGTAGATGAGAATCATGTAGCTATTCCATCCCTGCTTGCAGTATCTGCACTTCAGCAGCATCTGGTTCGCACGAAGAAAAGAACTGCATTAGCAATGATCGTGGAAAGTGCTGATCCTAGAGATGTTCATCATTTTGCCTGTCTGCTCGGTTACGGTGCTTGTGCAGTTAACCCTTACCTTGCACAGGAGACAATCCGTCAGCTAATCAATGATAATATGTTAGACAAGGATTATTATGCTGCTGTAGATGATTATAACAATGCTGTGCTCCACGGTATTGTAAAGATTGCCTCTAAGATGGGTATTTCTACAATTCAGTCCTATCAGGGCTCTAAAATATTTGAAGCAATCGGTATCAGCAAGGAAGTAATTGATAAATATTTTACTGGTACGGTAAGTCGTGTCGGAGGTATCACGCTTAAGGAGATGGAAAAGCAGGTAGATGCGCTTCATTCCAAAGCCTTTGATCCTCTTGGCTTAAATGTTGACTTGACAATGGACAGTGCCGGCTCCCATAAGCTAAGAAGCAATAAGGAAGAGCATCTTTACAATCCTAAGACAATACATTTACTTCAACAGTCAACCAGAACCGGTAATTACGATATGTTCAAGGAGTATTCGAAGGAAGTAACGATTGAGCAGGAAAAGATTAACTTAAGAGGCTTACTTGAGGTGGAATATCCTGAAAATGGAATTCCCATTGATCAGGTGGAAAGTGTTGATACGATTGTAAAGAGGTTTAAAACCGGAGCGATGTCTTACGGTTCTATATCTTTGGAAGCGCATGAGGCTATGGCAATTGCTATGAATCGTCTCGGAGGTAAGTCCAACAGCGGCGAGGGTGGTGAAAGCTTAGACCGTTTAAAGGTGGGAGAAGACGGATTAAATAAATGCTCTGCAATAAAGCAGGTGGCTTCCGGAAGATTTGGTGTAACCAGTGAGTATCTGGTAAGCGCTAAGGAAATACAGATTAAGATGGCACAGGGTGCTAAGCCCGGTGAGGGCGGACAGCTTCCTGCAGAGAAGGTTTATCCCTGGGTTGCAAAAACAAGACATTCCACTCCTGGTGTAGGCTTAATCTCACCGTCGCCTCATCATGATATTTACTCGATTGAGGACCTTGCACAGTTAATCTATGACTTAAAGAATTCCAATAAAAATGCAAGAATTTCAGTTAAGCTGGTGTCAGAGGCCGGAGTCGGAACCATTGCAGCAGGTGTAGCAAAAGCCGGCGCAGGTGTAATCTTAATATCAGGCTATGACGGTGGTACCGGAGCAGCGCCGAGAACCTCCATCTATAATGCAGGCCTTCCTTGGGAACTTGGCCTTGCTGAGACACATCAAACCTTAATTATGAACGGTCTTCGTAAAAAGGTTATGATAGAAACAGATGGCAAATTAATGACCGGACGTGACGTACTCATCGCAGCACTTCTTGGTGCGGAGGAATATGGTTTTGCTACGGCTCCACTGATTACCTTAGGCTGTGTCATGATGCGTGTATGTAATCTAGATACTTGTCCCGTTGGTGTGGCTACTCAAAATCCTGAGCTTCGCAAGAATTTCTCGGGTAAACCGGAGTATGTAGAGAACTTCATGCGTTTTATAGCACAAGAGCTTCGTGAATACATGGCTAAGTTAGGAATTAGAACAGTGGATGAGCTAGTCGGACGTACCGATTTGCTCAAGGTGAAGGAAGCCTGTAAAAAGGATGCCAGAGCAAAGTTAGTGGATTTAAGTGCAGTTTTAAACAATCCATTTGCAGAGCAGGGTGAAGAAATTCATTTCAGTCCCGATCAGATCTTCGATTTTGAATTAGAGAATACCATTGATGAGAAGGTACTTCTTAAGAAATTTAAATTATCGGAGAAACACAGCCAGAAGGTTAAGGTTCAGATTACAAATACTGACCGTACCTTCGGTACAATCTTAGGCTCAGAGATTACAAAGAAGTACGGAACGAGCTTAAAAGAGGATACCTTTATCATCGAAGCACAGGGCAGCGGTGGTCAAAGCTTCGGTGCATTTATCCCGAAGGGCCTCACCATCGAGCTTGAGGGTGACAGTAATGACTACTTTGGTAAGGGACTTTCCGGCGGTAAGCTGATTGCGTACCCTCCGAAGGAAAGTATCTTCAAGGCAGACGAAAATATTATTATAGGAAATGTTGCTCTATACGGAGCTACCAGTGGTAAGGCATTTATTAATGGTGTTGCAGGCGAGCGCTTCTGTGTACGTAACTCCGGAGCGATGGCAGTGGTAGAAGGTGTCGGTGACCACGGCTGCGAATATATGACAGGCGGTAGAGTGGCTGTACTTGGTAAGACAGGGAAGAACTTTGCAGCTGGTATGAGCGGTGGTATCGCATATGTTCTTGATGAAGACAGTGATTTATATAAGAAGCTGAATAAAGGTTTGGTTTCCTTCGAAGCAGTTACTGAGAAATATGACGTGCTCGAATTAAAGGAAATGATTATAGAGCATGTTAAATATACGAATTCAGCAAAGGGTAAGGAAATTCTTGATAATTTCATGTCCTACCTGCCAAAGTTTAAGAAGATTATTCCTCATGATTACAGACGCATGCTTCAGACCATCGTCCAGATGGAGGAAAAGGGTCTGAGCAGTGAGCAGGCACAAATTGAAGCGTTTTTTGCAAATACCAGAAAATAGTCTATTAATAGAGTGCCCGGTATCGGGAGTATGGAGGTAACAAAAATGGGAAAACCAACAGGATTTATGGAGTTTAGCCGGACGGAAACAAAGGCTGAAGCTCCGAAGGATAGAGTAAAGCATTTTAACGAATTCCATCAGCCTCTTTCCATGGAGGAAAGAAAATGCCAGGGAGCACGTTGTATGGAATGTGGTGTGCCTTTCTGTCAGTCAGGTATGCTGATAAGCGGAATGGCTTCCGGCTGTCCGCTTAATAATTTAATACCGGAATGGAATGATTTATTATATAGAGGGAATATGAAGATGGCATTATCCCGTCTTCTAAAGACGAATAATTTTCCTGAATTCACTGGAAGAGTATGTCCAGCACTTTGCGAGACCGCCTGTACCTGTGGCTTAAACGGCAAACCGGTAACAATTAAGGAAAACGAATATGCTATTGTTGAGAATGGCTATGAGGCAGGCTATATTAAGCCCAATCCTCCGGCTATCCGTACCGGTAAAACAATTGCGATCGTCGGCTCAGGACCGGCAGGCCTTGCTGCCGCGGATCAGCTCAATAAGAGGGGGCACTCCGTGACCGTATTTGAGCGTTCAGATCGGATCGGTGGTCTTCTCATGTACGGAATTCCGAATATGAAGCTGGAGAAGCATGTCATTGACCGCAGAGTGAACTTGATGAAGGAAGAAGGAGTTACCTTCGTTACGAATGCAGACATAGGTGCTGATTATAAGGCTAGTAAACTGCTGAAGGAATTTGACAGAGTGATTCTTGCCTGCGGTGCCTCTAATCCGAGAGATATCAAGGCTGTGGGCAGAGATTCTAAGGGAATTTACTTTGCGGTAGATTTCTTAAAGTCAGCCACACAGGACTTACTAAATGCCGGAACTACGAATGCTTCTGAGGTGAAGAGCTTTACCATATCCGCAAAGGACAAGAAGGTTCTTGTCATCGGTGGTGGTGATACCGGTAATGACTGTGTCGGAACCTCGATTAGACAGGGTGCAAAATCAGTACTGCAGTTAGAGATGATGCCGGAGCTTCCAAAACAGAGAGCAGAGAATAATCCCTGGCCCGAATGGCCGAAGGTTTGCAAGACAGATTACGGTCAGGAGGAGGCAGCAGCTTTATTTGGAAAGGATCCACGCGGTTACCAGATAACGGTGAAGGAATTTATCGCAGATAAAGAAGGTAATGTATGTAAGGTTATTACGGTTGCCCTAGAAAGCAAGTTAGATGAAGCCTCTAAGCGATATATGATGGTTGAAGTTACCGGCAGTGAAAAGGAAGTAGAAGCTGATCTTGTTCTTATAGCAGCAGGCTTTTTAGGGGCGCAGTCCTATGTGGCGGAAGCTTTTGGTGTAGAGCTTGACGGTAGAACCAATGTGAAAACCGAAGCTGGTCAATATAATACCAATGTAGATAAGGTATTCACAGCCGGTGATATGCATCGTGGTCAATCCTTAGTAGTCTGGGCGATCCGTGAGGGCAGAGAGGTCGCAAAAGCTGTTGATGTAAGCTTAATGGGCTACAGTAATTTATAAGTAATAATAATCTAAAATAAGATAAGATATTAATAGTTATCCTTAATAATAATCTCTGAGTGAAAGTATTTATAGTGTTATACTGAAGCTTATGAGATGGATTAGGGATAACTATTTTTGTTAAAATCATTGGCAAACAGAGGAATAATATAACTTAGAGATGCTAATTAATATCACATATATTAGTGTGTAGTCATCGTCTGATATCTATGAAAAGGGGTGCATCGTTTGATCACTGAATTAGCATTTCATACATTTCGATACTTTATAGTATGTTACTTTTATAAAGAAAAAGAATATGCAGATCTGGTTAATGTCATTACTCGATTTAAAGAACTGGAATATCAGGAGAATACAGAGCAGCTTTTAAGAGAAGCAAAAGAAATCTTAAAACTGGATGCTTGGGAGGAGATTCATAATTATATCTATCAATATACCTTTAGAGATTTACCGAGAGATAGTATTATACAAATGCTTTGGATTATAATCAGTACTTTATCATAAGGTTAATATCATTAAGATAAACCGTTGTATTTATTTGGGAAATAAATACGAAATAGCCGGTGGTAATTGAATTGGAAATAAAAAATTATAGATAAACTTTTTCTCTTTCTTATTCCTATTGTGGTAAAATTCTCACCTTTCATTTCTAAACTGAATACTCGAATTTAAAAATAAACCTCATTCTTGTGCAAAATTCATAATAAATATCAAAATTAGTATTGATTACTAATATCAATTGCTATTGACAAGAAAACCGATAGGAATTAAGATATTAGTGTGAATTATTGAAAAAGCATAATTCACACTTCAAAGTTTGTGCCTGTGTCTTCCTCGGCACAAACTAATTCAAAGGGAAGGCATGTTAACTTAGTGGAATAATATGATACTAAAACAACGAAAGAATGCAAAAGGAGGAATATTATGAGACAGGAATGGTATGATTTTAAACCCGGAAGCTGGATGACGGATGTAAATGTCAGAAGCTTTATTCAACATAATTATACACCCTATGAAGGAGATGCTGCTTTCCTTGCAGGACCTACCAAAAGAACTACTGAGCTTTGGGAAGATGTAATGAAGCTAATGAAGGAGGAGGCAGAGAAGGGTATTCTTGAAGCGGAAACCTCAATTCCATCTACAATCACTTCCTTTGAAGCAGGCTATTTAAATAAAGAGAAGGAAGTAATTGTCGGCTTCCAGACTGATAAGCCATTAAAAAGAGGAATTATGCCAAACGGTGGTATTCGTGTGGTTAAGAATGCCTTAGAGGCTTATGGATATAAGCTGGATAAGAAAACAGAGGAGATTTATTCTGAAAATAGAAAAACACATAATGATGGTGTATTCGATGCATATACCGATGCCATGAAGAAAGCAAGACATACCGGAATTATTACCGGTCTTCCTGATGCTTATGGTCGAGGACGTATTATTGGAGATTACCGAAGAGTAGCTTTATATGGAGTTGATTTCCTGATGGAGGAGAAAATTCAGGAAAAGAAGCTATTAGAGATTCCAATCTTAGAATCCCCTGATATTTGTCTGAGAGAAGAAATTTCTGAACAAATTAAAGCGCTAAAGCAATTGAAGCAGATGGCTGCATACTATGGCTACGATATTAGTAACCCCGCTTCTAATTCCTTTGAAGCAACCCAGTGGACTTATTTTGCTTATCTGGGTGCAATTAAGGAGCAGGATGGAGCCGCAATGAGCTTAGGAAGAGTTTCAACCTTTCTCGATATTTATTATGAGAGAGATTTAAGAAACGGCAAAATCACCGAGGAAGAGGTTCAGGAGTTAATCGATCAATTTGTCATGAAGCTTCGTATGGTTCGTTTCCTTCGTACCGCGTCCTATAATGATCTTTTCTCAGGAGACCCTACCTGGGTAACAGAATCAATCGGAGGTATGGGCTTAGACGGTAGAACTTTAGTAACCAAATCTAGCTTCCGTGTTCTGCACACCCTTTATAATCTTGGACCGGCACCGGAGCCAAATTTAACAGTATTATGGTCAGTATGTCTGCCGGAAGCCTTTAAGAAATACTGTGCAAAGGTTTCCATCGACACCAGCTCTATTCAATATGAAAGTGATGATATCATGAGAGAGGTATGGGGGGATGATTACGGTATCGCCTGCTGTGTATCTGCGATGAGAATCGGAAAGCAGATGCAGTTCTTTGGAGCGCGGGCTAATCTTGCCAAAGCCCTTCTCTATGCCATCAACGGCGGTAAGGATGAAATCTACGGAGAACAGGTTGCACCGATGTTTGCTCCGATAACCAGTGAGTATTTGGATTATGATGAAGTGATGAAGAAATTTGACCAGACAATGGATTGGCTGTCAGAGCTTTATATCAATACGCTGAATGTTATTCATTATATGCATGATAAGTATAATTATGAGAGACTGCAGATGGCACTCCATGATATCAATATTCTTCGTACAGAGGCTTGCGGCATTGCAGGACTTTCTGTTGTCGCTGACTCCTTGTCTGCAATTAAATATGCCAAGGTGAAGGTAATCCGCAATGAAGCTGGCTTAGCGGTTGATTATGAGATCGATGGAGAATATCCGGCCTATGGTAATAATGATGACCGGGTGGATCAGATTGCTATTGAAATAGTTGAGCGTTTTATGAATAAGCTTCGTAAGGTTAAGACCTACCGTGGTGCCAAGCAGACCTTATCTGTCTTGACAATTACCTCCAATGTGGTGTACGGTAAGAAAACAGGAAGTACTCCAGATGGTCGTAAGGCCGGTGAGCCCTTTGCTCCCGGTGCAAATCCGATGCATGGAAGAGATAAGAAGGGGGCAATTGCTTCCATGTCATCCGTTGCCAAGCTTCCCTATAAGCATGCGGAGGACGGTATCTCTTATACCTTCTCCATCATTCCGAAGGCATTAGGCAAAAACGCGAAAGAAAGAGAAAACAATCTGTCAGGCTTATTAGATGGTTATTTTAATAGTAACGGACATCATATTAACGTAAATGTATTTGATCGTGAAACCTTACTGGATGCGATGGAGCATCCTGAAAAATATCCTCAGCTTACGATAAGAGTATCCGGTTATGCCGTTAATTTTATTAAGTTAAGCAGAGAGCAGCAGCTAGATGTAATTAATAGAACCTTCCATGAGAGATAATAATGTGAATTATTGAAAAGCATAATTCACACCTCAAAGTTTGTGCCTGCGTAACCAAAGTGTGCAAGCACGCTTGGCACAAACTAATTCAAAGGGCAGGCATGTTATATTAGATTGAATTATTGAAAGGCATAATTCACACCTCAAAGTTTGTGCCTGTGTAACCAAAGTGTGCAAGTACGCTTGGCACAAACTAATTCAAAGGGTAAGCATGTCACATCGGAGGATAAATTAGTTTTCTAGTAAACGATATTTACTGTCAGTGTATTGATAAGTTCAGAAAGGTTGGTGGGATATGAGTATAGTTGGGCGCATACATTCTCTGGAAAGCTTCGGGACTGTGGATGGTCCGGGCATACGATTTGTAGTATTCATGCAGGGCTGTCCGCTACGTTGTCAATTCTGCCATAATCCCGATACCTGGGAAGTGAATAAAGGAACGGAATATCTTCCGCAGCAATTAGCCGATGAAATACTTAAGTACAAATCCTATATGGAATTCTCAGGTGGAGGTGTAACCTTTACCGGAGGAGAGCCGATGCTTCAGGCGGAATTTATTTTGGAGGTCAGTAAACTTCTAAAGCAGCAGAATATCTCAGTTGCCATAGACACCTCCGGCTATGTCTGGAATGATCAGGTAGTGGAGCTGCTAAAGTATACGGATATCGTACTTCTGGATATCAAAAATTATGATCCGGAGGTATATGAAAAGGTAACCGGTGTTTCCTTATCACCTACGCTTAAGCTTTTGGATTATTTAAAAAGTAAGCAGATTAATACATGGCTTCGCTACGTATTAGTACCCGGCTTGACTGATAATATAGAAAGTATCAGAGCACTTTCTGGGCATCTGATGCAATATCCAAACGTATCTAGGATAGAGCTTCTGGGATTTCATAAGATGGGTGAGTACAAGTGGAAGGAGCTTGGTCTCGAATATAAGCTTGCAGATACAAAGGAACCGGGCAGGGAGCTTTTACAGGAGGTTAAAAAGATATTTGAAGGCAGCGGTATAGAGGTGTCTGCAAATGCTTAGCACCGAAGAGCTTATAAATATATAAAGTTAATAGATAAAGATAATAGATAAAGATAATAGATAAAGATAATAGATAATAGTTTAGATAAGAGGTAGTATAAATACTTCGCAGGTGCTGCAGCAGAATAAAAGCTGACTGTACCATGCGAAGTATTTTTTATGTATTAATAGCGTGAATGATAGAAAAGCATAATTCACACTCCAAAGGGCAGGCATGTTAGTATGAATAGTCTTGCAAAGGACATGCAGGTCCAAAGACACAAATAATTCACATTTCATACAAACATATTTCACAGGCAGTCTTTATCATAAAGAAAAATATGGAATTAGGAACCACATTACCAGGAGGAATAGTCTGATGGAAGCAAGTGTTGTTATTGATAAAAATAGTGTAATAAAAGTAAAACAAGAAATTGGTAAAGTGATTATCGGTCAGGATTATATGATTGATAGAATATTAATCGGTCTTTTAACCGGCGGACATATACTGCTGGAGGGTGTTCCGGGACTGGCAAAGTCCCTGACAGCAAGCACAGTGGCGCAGGTTATTGGAGTGGATTTTAAAAGAATACAATTTACGCCTGATTTACTGCCCGCAGATATCCTTGGTACAGAGATATACAATCAAAAAACAGGTGAATTCATTATAAAGAAGGGACCAATCTTTACGAATCTGTTACTCGCCGATGAGATTAACAGAGCGCCTGCCAAGGTTCAATCTGCTTTATTAGAGGCTATGCAGGAGCAGCAGGTTACAATCGGAGAGATGAGCTATCGGCTTAATAATCCTTTTTTAGTCATAGCGACTCAAAATCCGCTTGAGCAGCAAGGTACTTATCCGCTTCCGGAGGCGCAGCAGGATCGTTTCATGATGCTATTAAAGGTTCAGTATCCTAATCGTGATGAAGAATACAAGATTATTGATCGATTTTCAGTCAAACAACAGTCAAGCAGCATCATAAATAAAATTCTATCAGGTGCAGAGATAATGGAGTTAAGAAAACAGGTTGAAAATATCTACATTGATGATGTTTTAAAAAACTATATTCTAGACCTTGTATTTAAAACCAGGGAAAAATCAGAATACATTGCCTGCGGTGCCTCTCCGCGTGCTTCCATCAATCTGATTAAGGCTGCTAAGGGAAGGGCATTTCTTATGGGCAGGGATTATGTTGTACCGGATGATATCAAGGCAATGATCTTTGATATTTTAAGACATAGGATTTTACTTACCTACGAAGCCGAAGCAGAGGATATCACACCTGAGAAAATAATTGCAGATATTCTGGAGCAGGTTAATCTGCCATAGAGAAGAAGGAAAACCGACGGAGGAAGTAACGATGCTTTCTAAGGAAACAATCAGTAGAATAAGGCAAATTGAAATAAAATCAAATAAACTGGTGGATGAAATCTTCTCCGGTGAATACCGGTCCGGCTTCAAAGGAAAGGGTATGGAATTTGAGGATATCAGACAGTATTATCCGGGAGATGATGTCAGAAACATTGACTGGAATGTGACAGCACGTCAGAATAATGCCTATGTGAAGCAGTTCTGTGAGGAACGGGAGTTAAATATGTTCCTTTTAATCGATCTGTCAAAGTCAAACAGCTTTGGACGGAAAAAGGAATTAATTACTGAAGTCGGAGCAACCCTGGCATTTTCTGCTTGTAGGAATAATGATAAAGTAGGCTTAATTCTATTTACGGATAAGGTTGAGAAATTCATACCTTCTAAAAACGGAAAAAAGCATGTGCTATCAACGATTGAAGAGATCGTAAGTTTTTTACCGGGAAATAACGGAACAGACATAGCAAAAGCATTAAAGTACTTTAATCAGATTGAGAAGAAAAGAAGCATTATCTTTTTGATCTCAGATTTCTTTGATGAAGGTTACCAGAAGGAGCTTAAGATAACCTTCTCCCGTCATGATCTCGTCATGCTGCGGGTAATTGACAGGACGGAGGAAAGCATTCCTTCCGGTGCAATCTTTACCTTTGAGGATCTAGAAACCGGTGAAATAATGATTCTTGATAATCGTAGGAAAGAGTTTAGAACGGATCAACTGCTGCTGCCTTATAAGAATAGCCTGATAAATCTATATACCGATGAGGATTATGTAAAGCCGTTGAAGCAATTTTTCAAAAAGAGGGGTGGAAGATGAAAAGGACAAAAATAGTAATCACACTCCTGCTGTTAGTCTTTGTTGTACTATTTTTTACAAAGGATGCATATGCAAAAAACCGTAATATCTATGTGGGAGATTTGATTAAGCTTAAAATTACGTCACGCAGTATTTCAGAAGAAGAAATAAGGGATAAGTTTACAGATTTTGAGATAGTAGATTTGAAGAAAGAAGAGGATGGATACCAAATCACGCTTCGAAGCTTCGAGGTAGGAGAGAAAATCATACAGATAGGAGAGCAGGAGCTTAAAATTACAGTCCATTCAACATTAAAAGATATTGAAAGAACTGATCTATATGAGGGGGATTTAGACCCGGTACGAGCAGGCTTTTCCCAAAAGGTACAGTATATTTTTTACTCTTGCGCACTGATCTTTATCATAACAGGCGCTATAACCCTTATCAGGGGAATAAAGAGCAGGAAAATTGCAGCGCTAAATCCTTTTCAAAATTTTCATAAGCAGCTGGAAGTTATTTCGCTTACAGAGGAGGATTACTTTGTAAAACTATCAAAATGCTTAAAGAGCTACTTAGAAGCCAGTTACTCCTGTAGCTTAAACGGTAAAACAACCTCAGAGATAATAGAGGAGCTTATGCTCGTGCCTGATCTGCAGATAGAAATTGAAGCACTACACTCCTGGCTTTTAGAAAGTGATATCTATAAATATACGAAGACTGCTGCCTCAATGGAACAAAAGCAGAAAGCAGCCTTTGATTTAAAGGAATTAGTAAATTACCTTGAAGAGAGGAAAGGGGTAGAAGCATGTTTCGATTCGCAAATTGGTATTTCCTGATACTGATCCCCTTAATCGTATTTTTATTTTTAAGGAAGAGGAAAAGAGCTGCCTTAAAATTTTCAAGTATACACCTGCTCATGGGTTCGGACAGGAAAAAGACCAGAAAGCATGTTATAGGAAAATATCTATTCTTGATCGGTCTGATTATATTAGATGTTGCTATGGCAAGACCGCAATTACCGGAGAAGCTTGTACCGATAAAGCAGGATGGAATTGATATCGCCTTAGTGCTTGACGTATCAGGCTCAATGGAATCTGTAGATTTTGAACCTAACCGTCTTGAAGCAGCTAGAAGTACTATCCTGAATTTTATTGATCAACGAGTCCGAGACAGGCTATCTCTCATTATATTTTCGGGGACGGCATATACAAGAATTCCATTAACACTGGATCATAGCATTTTGACAGAGTCATTAAAGGAGGTAAATCCTGATTCTGTAGATCAGGATGGCACAGCAATCGGTTCAGCAATTGCCGTTGGGGTAAATAGACTGAAGAAGAGTGATGCCGTATCAAAAATCATGATTCTAGTAACAGATGGTGATAACAATGCCGGTACGATAAATCCAGAGACAGCTGCCGAGATGGCAAAGGAGCTGGGGATTAAAATATATACAATTGGGGTGGGCACGGATAAGACAATTATTCCAATCGATGTATTTGGCGAGACCAGATATCAGCAGTATGAGGGTGGATTGAATGAAGAGCTACTGCTGGATATAGCAAAGACAACAGGTGGGCAATATTACCGGGCGAAGGATCCAAAAGCAATGTCCGATATCTTTTCAAGCATTAATCAGCTAGAGAAGACGCAGTTTTATCAGGAAAATTACATGCAGTATACGGAACTTGCATTTATGCTAATTCAAATCGCACTTATCTTTCTATTAGCAGGTATATTTTTTGACCGTTACTATTACATCCAAATTCCATAAGGTGGCAGGTTGATGGTGCTCGTGCAAAATGGCGAGCTATATTAGTCAAGTGCTTTTGATATCTAAGCTTATTATCTAAATAGTTTATTCTAAACTATATAGTTTTATTAATTGTATACACAGCACTTAAAAATCCTTCGCTTTAACGCTCCTATGAGCTTAACTTACGCTTCGGAATAGTATATGCTGTGTATACAATACTTACAATTTATGAGTTACACAATTACCTATATTACCTAAAAGAAGAAAGGGGGAGTAAAGCGTATGGGTAACCTGGAGTTTCAGAATTTGAACTATATTGTGTTTATGATAATTCCTGTCATAGGCGTGTTACTGATGGTTTTCGGATATCATAGAAAAGAAAGAATTCTTCAGCAACTAAAGCTTAAAATCCGTCATAGGTTCAAATTACTTCGTATTACATTCCTGCTTTTGGGACTGGTAATGACAGTGTTTTCCCTGCTAGGTCCTCAGCTGCAGAAGGGGTTTACGGAGGTTGAAAGCAACGGACTTGATATCTACGTATTATTGGATACCTCAAAAAGCATGCTTACAGATGATATTAAGCCTGACCGGATAAATAGTGCCAAAAAAGTGCTGGAGGAGTTAATAGAAAGTCTCGAAGGAGACAGAATCGGGTATATTCCATTTACTTCTTCGTCCTATATTCAGATGCCGCTTACAGATGATTACCAATTAGCCAGGATGTTTCTCGATGTAATCGATACAGATATGATAAGCGGAAGCGGAACGGACATTGGTTCAGCTATCGAGCTGGCAGCCAAATCCTTTGAACACACTGGGAGTTCTGATTCAGTAATCCTTATATTAAGTGATGGTGAAGAACATGATTCTAATAGCGTTGAAGTTCTGAAAAAAATTAATAGGAACGATCTACATGTTTTCACGATTGGAATCGGTACAAAAAAAGGTGGCTTGATACCGATATATGATGAGACAGGAATGAAGGTGGTTGATTATATGAAAGACAGTAACGGTGAGTATGTTACTTCCAAACTGATACCGGACACATTAAAAGCTTTAGCTTCAGAAGGGAAGGGTTCCTTTTATCAGGCCACTGTTACAGGGGAAGAAGTTAACCAGTTGCTAACTGACATTTCTGCTTTGAAGCGTAATACATTGAAGACAGGCAAGGTAAGCAAATTTAGGCAGCTTTATCAATACTCTTTGGGAGCAGGTATGCTTTTCCTTTTATTAGCCTATCTATTACCGGAAAGGAGTGAAAAATGAAGAAAACGGCTATTATTTCGGGAGTTATGACCGCTCTTTTCGCTATCCTGCTTTTTACCGGGCTAATCAGTTTTCATACAGCTGCCAATGAGGCAATTGCAACGGGAAATGAGAAATACGCCAATGGAGATTATATTGCGGCACTTGACAGCTATAAGAAGGGCTTAGAAAAGGAACCGGAAAATAAAAAGCTAAAGCTAAATGCAGGTCATGCTGCCTATCAGGAAAAGGATTATCAGCAGGCAGCTGACTATTATTCAAAGGCTGTGGCTTCAGCCGATCAATATCTACAGCTTGGAAATTCCTATCTTCGATTAGGGGAAAGTGCCAGCGAGGATAACCAGAAGCTTAAGTCGTATCAACAGGCAATCGAAAGCTATAAACAGGGGATTCTTAAGTTTCCTGAGGATATAGAGCTAAAATATAATTATGAATATGTAAAAAGCTTAATGGATGCTTCGAATAAAGAGAACGGACAGAATAATCAGGAACAAAATCAAGACCAGAATAAAGAGCAGGGACAGAATCAGAATTCAGGCCAGAATAAAGAGCAGGGGCAGGATCAGAACTCAGGGCAAAATTCTGATCAGAATGAAAAGCAGGGACAGGATCAGAACTCAGGTCAGAATAAAGAGCAAGGACAAGATCAGAATTCAGGCCAGAATGAAGAGCAGGGACAGGATCAGAACTCAGGTCAGAATAAAGAGCAGGGACAGGATCAGAATTCAGGCCAGAATGAAGAGCAGGGACAAGATCAGAATCAAGGTCAGAACGAGGAACAGAGCAAGGATCAGAATTCAGGCCAGAATAAAGAGCAGGGACTGGATCAAGATCAACAAAATGGGCAGGCCTCTCAGACAGACAAAAATCAGGGCAGCGAGCAGAACAAGAAGAAGGGTATTTCATCTGAGGAAGGTGACTCTTCACAAAAAGTTCAGCAGCGGGAAGAAATAGAAAACGCTTTAGGGCTTCTTGAGAGACAAGAAGAGGAGAGCCTTAAAAACAATCAGGAAATCAATCAGCAAGGAGAGGAGGAAGAGCATGGCTGGTAAGAAATTCAGATATTGTAGCTGTATGATACTGTTAATTATATTAACAGCAATCTTTTATAATAAAGTGAAGGTGCAGGCAGCAGAAGCTCAATTTCAAATCACTGCCGATAGTACAGAATTCACCACAGGTGTGGGTACTAACCTTGTTGTATCCCTGATCAATGCCAAGGGTGCTGAAGTGACTGAAGTTAAAGGCTTGGAGAATTTTGAGGTACTATCAAAAAATCAGTCGGAAATGAGCCAGGTTATTAATGGAATCGCAAGTAATCAAACAGATATAAATTATGTTATCATGCCGAAAACCACCGGAGAATTTACGTTGCAGGCCTCTGTCAAATATAATGGCAATACCTATCAGACGAATGAGCTTAAAGTTAAGGTGAGTCAGGGAGGCAACGAAGAGAAGCAAGAGAAGTCTTCCGATGTATTTTTGAAAACCAAGCTATCGGAGAAAGAGATCTACTACGGTCAGAAGCTGCTACTAAGCTATGAGCTCTACACTCGTTATAACCTGGAGAATTACGGCTTTTTGGATAATGTTACTATAGATGGCTTCGTGTTAAAGGAAGCTTCGGAGGATAAGCTGAAGTCAGAATATGTCACAATTAACAATGAAAAATATGCAAAATACGAAGCAAAGCAGTTATATTTATCGCCGATTTCAACCGGTACGTATACTATTGCGTCCTACAATTTTCAGGCAAATGTGAGCACAGGCGGCTTTTTTCAATCCTCTTCCCCGGTCTATCTACAATCGGAAGCTAAGGATATTACGGTAAAGCCTCTGCCGCAGGATAATCAGCCTGTAGATTTTTCTGGTATTGTTGGGAAGCTTAATATAGAAGCCAGCTACGATAAACAGGAGCTTAACTATGGGGATTCTCTGACACTTCATGTCAATGCTTCTGGAAACTGTAATCTTGATGGAATGAGTAAGCTAATTAAGGATAACATACCGGGCTTTAAGGTTTATGAAACTTTAAAAAGCAGCGAGGAGGGGATACAGGATAATGATTATTATGCAAAAAAGGAATTTGATATTATCCTGGTTCCGGATCATACCGGTGATACCACAATTTCTCCCATTGCTATTTCCTACTTTGATCCGAAAACACAAAGCTATGAGCAGGTTGAAATTCCAGGCACTACAATAAAAGTAAGCGGAGAAATCCCCCAAATGAATTCTCAGGAGCAAACCCCGACTTATCAAACAATGGAAATCAGTCAGGTAAGCTATGATAATCATAGGGACGGGTATATAACAATCCGTTTTCATAAAAGGATGTTCTATACTGGACTAGTTACTGTTGGATTACTTAGCGCACTCATTGCTACAGCTATCATTTTAATGAAGAAAGGAAAGCAGAAGGATAAAACGTTATTTAAGCTATACAAGCAAATGATGAAAGCAAAAGAGGCTAATGAGATATATACAGCATTTAATTATATGATGAAGCACAGCTTAGGTATCAGTATGAAAGCCAGCTCCAGAGATACGATTACCCAATATCTTATCGAGACAGGTGATGGAGGTGTTGCGCTTACCGGGCCTGTGATGGAGGTCATGGATCAAATAGAGAAAGTGGCTCCTGATATAGGAATGCAGAATTTAAAAAATAAAGTTAAGGAGATATATAAAAAGCTTATAAAAGTGAAAGGGAAAATGTAAAAGAAATAAATCGTGGGAAACTAAGGATCTAGTCCGGGTTTTGGTAGGGGTTCAAGGTTCCTCGACATAGCGAGAATAATACTCGCATTAAAGAATGAGAATCAAACTTTTGGGTTTGGTTCTTTTTTGCGTTGAAAGACGAGCGCGAAAGTGTGCCAAGATTGCTGAGAGGTATGGAATTAAGGGATTCGTATGTAATATAGTATTAGGCAAATATGGATAAGTATAAACTTGAAGAATAATGATTGGAAGTGAACGTAGACACTTACGCGGCACTTGATGATTGGGATAAAACGTGCTCGTACTATTATGAGTGTTGCTACAAATGCGGCACTGGAGTATATTTCGGGATAGCATTATTGTAGAGAAGATAATATGTTACTTTGTTTTTGTTACCGATAAGTTAAAAATATTTGATTATTAGCTAGTACTAGTAATAATAGGGTATTAGCTTATTTTTTACTACTCTTCGTATTCAAGTCTCGTCGACTACTCTTGAAGAATGAAAGTCAATTTTTCGGGTTTAGTACTTTTTTGCGTTGGAAGTGTAGCGTAAAACGCTCACATAAAGCATTAATTAGTTTAATAGCTCCAATATGGAATTAATTTACATAGAAGAAAAACAAAAAATGTAAACTTAAGATAGGAGAAGTAAGAAAAATATTTACTGATATTATTGAGAAGGAAGGTACAAATAACAGTAAAGATATATTAATGAAGGTTATAAGTGATAATATTGCTGGAGCGACAGATACATTTGCGCTACAAGAATATGAAAAACTATGTTTATAAAATTTACCGATAATGATATAATAAAGATAGTCAAATGTACGAAAAAGAAAGCAGGTGCATATATGAGCAAAACAGAACGTATCATTGAAAATGTTAATGCAACAATGAGCATGGAAGATATGCCGCTTTTAGAATCTGATAGAAAACGGATGCAGGAATGCATTGAGGGAAGAGTTGATTTTCAGGAAGCAATTAATGAGCTGATTCGTAAATTTATGCATAAACAGGCGGTATAATCCATGAAGGGTGATTACTGTTATGACTATGAACAAGATAATTATTATTGCTATCCGAATTCCTTTGTATTAAAGAATAAATTAAATATCCGGAATGCAGATGAATTAAAGTCTGCGGAACGGGAAATTTCTTCTCTTCGAACAGCCCAAGCCATCATTAACAGAATTGAGGGAAACTTTGATTTTGAACATTAAAAGAAAATTCATTATTTCCTGTTCGGTGATATTTATGAATGGGCAGGAAAAATAAGAATGGTCAATATATCAAAGGGAAATCAATTTTGTTTATGTGAATTTATTCAGCATCAGATGGATGATATATTTAAGAAATTGCGTCGGGAGAACTATTTAAAAGACTGTAATGAAAAAAGGGAAATAGCAAGAAGACTTGCATATTATCTTGGTGAAATAAATTCCATTCATCCATTCAGAGAAGGTAATGGCAGAGCACAAAGAATGTTTGTTGAACATCTCGCAGTTTCTCTGGGCTATCAGTTGGATTTTATGAAAATCAGCAGTGAAGAAATGTTGGAGGCTAGCGCAAGGTCATTTGTAATGAATTATGAAATGATGGAAGAACTGATGCTTCGTGCACTATCTGATCCTGATAATGAGTAATTTTGATGTTTTCATAATCAATTGTGTCTCATACATCTCTTTTCTGTGATCGATAGTTCCATCAGGTCGTAATTTGACTTTGAGCAAAAAGAAAGTGCCAGGCTCACTACCTTTTCAGTAGCAAGCTGACGCTTATCTTTGTCGCAGTATTCTATTGTAAAAGAGAAACGAGCAAGTTCCATATGCTTTTTTCATCTTGCTCGTAAAACAAATCAAAGGCACTATAACTACAAATTATAAATTTTCCGAAACAATATCATGAATCTCCTCAGCAATGCTCCTTGCCTTGTTATGGTCTAATTTGATGTTCTTAGCAACCGCAAGTAATTCTTTCATTCCAGGGTTCTTGCCATTTCCATTATCTGTAGTTGCATGCTCGCCACCAATAGAATTGCTGAAAGTGAGATCATATGCCGGCGACAAAATCCACCGGCTTTCATCCTCACTATATAGGAAAGAAAAGTTTTTTGAATAATCATCTCTGTTATGAGAAAAAACATTAAAGCACATAAGCCGGAACATCTGCTCGACCTGCTTATAATCATTGGTAAGTCGCAAAGTAAGTTTCATCAAAATATTATAATCCAGATTCGGAATACGATGAGAAGTCTCAAGCAATGCGCTGACAGATATCATATGAATTCCACATTTGCGTGCACATAAGGAATACTCGTATTCTTGCACGCCAATATTATCCTTATCCTGTGATGATGGGAATTTAATAATCCATTCTTGCCCATCTAATTTATAAAAAATCTTTGGTCTTGCACCACCCGAAGATCCGCCCATTCTTAATAGCTCATCCAGATTATCACTGTTATTGCTTTCAAAAATATTCCGACATTCTGCTGCAATCTCATCCAGTGAAAGCTCTGATTGTGTAAGAGACAAATTACTTTCCGGTCTGTAAGTCAATGCTCCCATACCCGATGCTCCAACAATAGCAAGTCTATTAACCGCATCAACCTCTGCTGAATTCATTTTTTTTTCAGGAGAAGTCTGTCAACTAATAGTCGTCCCCATCCGTCAGGCAGACTATCTGAAAACACCCCGAACAATCCATCAAAAGGATCATAACTATTCGGTATGAACACCCCTTTTTGCAATGGCAAGGAGAATGGACTAATGGAAAATCCATTACGAACCCATTCATCCTCGTATTTAAAAAACAATTAAGTGAAATTTTCAAAATAATTGTAACGAAAGAGTCTGAATTAAGATATACAAAGTAGAAGGAGGTTCCCACTATGGACGAAATATTTCAACAGAATGCAAAAATTGTATATCAATTCTTATATTCTATGTGCCGGGATGAGAGCCTTGCCGAAGATCTGACTCAGGAAACATTTCTTAAGGCTATTGAATCAATTCAAAGATTTAATGGGAGCTGCAAGATTTCTACTTGGTTGTGTCAGATTGCAAAGCATCTCCTGTACCAACATTGGACAAGCTGCAAAAATTATTCCTTTGTAGAATTGGATGAATCTCTGGAAGCCCTAAGTGATACTGAGAGGCATGTCATGAATCGGATGGAATTGTCTGATATTTGGGATAAGGTGCAGTGTTTACCGGAAAAAATGAAGCAGGTGGTTGAACTGCGAATTCTAAGTGATTTCTCGTTCAAGGAAATCGGACAGATGCTTAAGAAAAGTGAGAATTGGGCGAGAGTCACCTTCTACAGAGCAAAACTTATTTTGGTAAAGGAATACGAATAAGGAGAGGAGTTGTCATATGAAGTTAATGAATTGTGATATTATTCAGGATCTGATACCGTCCTATGTAGACGGAATATGTTCAGATGCTACAAAAGAATGTGTGGAGGAACATGTAAGGGAATGCAATCAATGTAGAAAGCGGATTGAGATATTTCGGGATACTGAGATATCTGATAGTAATATTGAACAAAAACAGATTGATGTCTTTAAGAAGTTTCACAGCCATATGAAGTTTATGAAGCTGTTCAGTGTAGTATTGCTCCTTCTGTTGATTGGGCTAGGAACGTATAATTTTTGCACCAATTACATCAGCCTGTCCGCTATGATTTATTATGTACTTTTTCCAATTTGCATGATTGGTTTGTATTTATTTACGGGGGAAAAAGGGGATATGAAACGTTCAGAAAAGAAAGACTATATTGTAGCTATACTATCCATAATAGATATTATCTGCGCAATTGGTTTCATGCTTTATGTAATAAACGGTGTTTTTAATGGAAAAAATATGCTATCTGTGGGAAATGCACACCTAGGACCGCTTATGAATAAAGTGTGGGGCATACTGTTTCTACTTTTGGTAATTAGTTTTATGTATCTGCTGTTCAGAATGCTTCGCAATAATATCTATAATATATGTATGATGTGCCTGCAGATGATGGGGATGTTTCTGCTTCTCACTTATGTAACATTATTAAGAAACCTTACTTCTATAAAGGAATTTTATGGACTTTTTACTCAGATCACAGTAGTTATTGGAACTATGGGATTTATAGGGATTATTGCATTTGCAGTAATTGGGCAAAAGAGGAAAAACCGATAGGATGTATTCTTTGAGTAAGCTTCAGTTCTTCTATGCTGCCAGAGACAGCAGCGGGTATGATGTAAAAAGTGATTATTTAGATTGTCAATCGAGTTATATTCCGGATTCTAATAAAACATGGAATAACCCGGAATAATAACCCTTAGAACCCTATACAGATGATTGAATAATAACAGTAGAATACAAATCCTGCAGATACTGTAGGGTAATGGATCTACTGTTTTTTTATGTTCAATAAATATGTATTTACATAAAAAAGAATATTTTAATATAAATTATTTCTTTATGTATTCTACATATTGAAATTCTATTATTATGTCGAACGAAACATTTTAAGGAGGTTTTATATGAAGAAAAAAAGAAGCTTTTTAAGCGGGCTGGTGGTTTTTGTCTTAATCATCATCATTCTTGGTGGAGTAGGTTATCTTGGCTTTAATATCATTAGTAATGCCAATGGAATGCCCGGAATGAATATGGCTTCTGACACAACAGCCACAATAAAGGAAAGTACCGACAGTGCAGGGACAATAAGTACTGAGACATCGAATCAACCTACAACAGATAATAATACTTCAACCGCAGTAGTTGAAACCTATAAAATTAATCAACTTAATCAAATGATGTTAAACAATGAAGCACTTAATAAGGCGTATCAAACGGTATCATCAGCGCTGGAGAACATGACACTTGATCCCTATGCAGCAGGCACCGATAAGAGCGCTTCCATGAATGATCCGATGGGCGATCAATCCATGGAAGGAATGCAAAAGGATACCACCGGTGATACGCAGGGAAATACAACAGTTAACATATATACCGGTGATGTTACAGATCAAAAGAGAACACAGATGACCAATATGGGTACAACCTATGATGCAGAAAAGATGCAGCAATTACATTTCGGATTATATAAGGTCTCTGTCGGAATGCAGCTATTAAAGCAGTTACAAAGTGATATAGAATTACAAATTGAAAAAACAAGTGTTGATACTGGTAGCAAAACCGAGTATTACATGAAGCAATATAATAAGATAGTATCGAATAAAAATAAGTTGAATAATGCACTTACCTATATTAATGAAGCAGTTGATCTGATCAATATTAATCCATATGTAGATGCCAATGGATTGGTGTATGATTCGAAACGAATGACTGGGTTACATGATAGCATCTACAGGATCGCCCAGGGTGTAGTTGACTTAAATAAATTAGATAGTGATTTCTTAGCTCAGGCAGTCGATTTAGGATCCTTAGCCCAAGCCGCATATAATGAAGAGCTACAGAGTCAGAATACAGATACGATGAGCAATATGAATATGACAACTCCATCATCAGGAATGAATATATCAACTATCGCAACATTTGCATTGATTGCATTTGTGGTAATCTTTCTGATCGGGCTGATTGGCAGCATCTTAAATCTGTTTAAGGCGGGAAACCAAAGGATTATAACAGAGGATAATATTGCTTGAGAATGTAATCTTAATATGAAAAGGAGTGATCAAGGTGTGGGAAACAATTAAAAAGGACCCTCTCATAAAAACTATATTTGTTGTACTTATTGGTATACTGGCTTTTGGATTTGCTTTTAATATTATGTTTGGTTCTGGTGGCTCCACAATGGAGGAAGGATCAATGATGGGCAGTGGAAATTCTCTGGGTAATACCTTGGAATATATTATTGCATTGTTGATCAAGTTGGTTATCATAGGTTTGCTGATTGGTACTATCGTATGGATATTCCGCAGTATAACAAAGCAAATGGGCACAACTCAAATGGATCGTTTTACTTGGCTAAGAGAGGATCCAATCATTAGAAATACATTGCTTATCATTGGTGCCGTAGCGGTTTTATTGTTTGGCTTCTGGTTCCTTCGCGGTTTCATAGCTCCAAGAAGCGGAGGCGAGATGATACCAAGCGGTGTGGCATATTCAGCAACTTCTATACCATTTAGTTTGACATCCATATTTTCTTTTATATTAAAAGTATTGATTTTTATTCTAGTCCTTACACTTGCATACGGAGCCGTAATGTATATGAAAGAAAATAATAAAAACATTGGGTTTGAAAAGAAACCTGAGTTTTCAAAAACATTCATAAAAGAATGTCCTGACTGCAACGCTAAAATGAAAGATAATTGGAAGTGCTGTCCATATTGTGGTAGTGACAAGGCTTTTGTGGAGGTAAAGCATGAAGAACATTAGATTTGATCTTGTTATACATTGGATATTTGCGATAATATGGGCACTTCTGGCAATCAGCGGTTACTCAATGATTAGTGCACAATTTGGCTGGGTTTTAGATTTTAATTTTATACTCGCAGATAAGGTTCACAGAATTGGCGCAGCAGCCTTTGTACTCATCACATTTATTTCGATTTTATATGAGATCATACAAAAGGTTAAGAAGGAGAAACGTCCATTACCCTGGTTCATTATCGGTAGAAGCGGTTATCAACTGTTCACTTTTATTGTTAGTCTTTTGCTCATTCTTAGTGGAGCTTTGATTTGGATTTGTATGGAGTTTAATATGAAAGCTGTTGCATTCGCTATACAAATCCATGAATATATTTCCTATATCGCCCTTGTCAGCGTGATTTGGCATATATTCCAAAAAACATATATCCTTTTGTGGCCAAAGAACAAAGCAAAAAAAGAAGCAAAATAGTAGTTCGATAGAAGTTGGAGGGTGTATATGTTACAAAAACCATGGTTTAAGATATTTGTCTGGTTCCTGGCCACTTTTTTCTTTTTCCTCTCATCTGCTGCATTGATCTCATTATTAAAGCCCGGTCCTTCCGAAAGTGAGGTTATGAGTTATATGGCAGGAATGATGGGGGCGATGGAAAACGGAGTTATGGGTGCTATGATGAGTATAGAAAGTAATACTACATTAAGAACCATTCTGATATGGACGGTAGCCACTTTTCCGCTTGGACTTGTACTAAGCATAATCATTGGATTTATCTTGAGAAAAAAGAATAGTGAGGATAAGCATGTTTGATAAAAAGAAACTGAATTTTTGGAGATTAGCAATAATTTTCCTTGGTTTCACCGGGGTAACACTGATCGCATTATGGTTATCACCTCAGGAGCAAAAGGCTGCTATGATGACAGAAAGCATGGCAACTATGTCAAGAATGCATCTTGAGAATGTTACGGTCTATGATCTAGTCGGTTCCTCGGAGAATGACATGGGTTCAACCTCCGCTTCACAATCCCAAACAGATATAAACTCAAGTCATCATGATGAGGAAGCATCTGGTGTGAAGACAATAGGTATCTTTACAACAATTGTTATATTTGCATTACTGCCTCTCATTCTATTTGGTACAGTCGTATTAGCAATTATTTGGATTAAGTAAAAGAAAAGATGGAGGTATTTATGGACATATTGGGTTCGATCGGTAAATTATATACATTCATCTTATTGGTTCTCCTCTTTCTTGGGTCTGGATTGGCAGTCTGGGCTGGTATCAATGCTATCATTAATAAGAAAGAAAAAATAAAAGAAAATAAAGATAAGATAATGAGTAATGTAAGCTCAAGTTACAATAGTATAAAAAATAAAAATATTCTTGGAGGTGTCAATATGAAAAACAACGGTTTTATAAAATTAGCAGTATTCTCTTTGGTAGGAATTGTAATTAGTGCAGCAATACTAACAGCCTTACCTAGTTTAACGGGCAACTCGATGAGTAATATGAATATGGCTTCCCAATATAATGCTGGTTCGATGAATATGCAGAGCGGCTATAGTCAGACAGGCATGCAGGGTATGAACAATCAAATGAGTATGCAGGGAAGTACCGGATATGGAATGCAGGGTGTTTATAACACAAACCCGGATCTATACACAATTCAGCAACAATTAAATGCAATGCAGCAACAGATTAATCAATTACAAAATCAGATGAGTAATAGCTCAATGAATAGCATGCAGAGTAATACAGGAAACAGTATGAATAATAACAACAATATGAACAATAGTAGCATGAATACTAATAATATGAATAGTAATTCGAATAGCAGCGGTAGTATGAGCGGGATGCCGATGATGTAATTGCCGAAGAAATTTATAATGATATCGCCATGGTGTAATAGGATAAAAATTACTCATGGCGATATTTCATACATGATTACAGATAGCCTGTAGGTCTTGCTTTCTGTAATACATTTTTGAATACACGATACATTATTATCTGTAAAGCTGAAGTATTTGAATTTATAATCCGGGAGGGATATCATGGGAAATGAGATCTTAGTGATTGAAGATGAAGTAAAAGTATCGGATGTAATCAAAGCTTATCTCGAAAAGGAAGGTTATCAGGTTTATTGTGCTACTAATGGATTAGATGGAATTACGCTCTTTCAGAAAAAGAGGGTGAAACTAGTTATACTGGATTTGATGTTGCCGGATATCGAAGGAGAAGAGGTCTGTAGAATCCTAAGAAGAATATCTGATGTATATATATTTATGCTTACTGCAAAAGTTACTCTTCACGACAAGATAGAAGGATTGAATGCCGGGGCAGATGAATATCTGACCAAACCTTGCAGTCCAAGAGAATTGACGGCTCGTGTGAATGCTTTGTTTCGAAGATTTGAAACAAAGCAATCCAAGATTTATACTTCTGCAGATGGTCTACTAAATATTGACTATGATAAAAGAGCAGTTAGAATACGAGATAAAGATATCTCATTAACCCCGAATGAGTTTGACATACTATATATTATAGCTAAAAACAAAGGACGTGTTGTTACAAGAGAACAATTAATTGAGCAAGCCTTTGATATCAGCTATGAGGGCTCTGATCGGACGATTGATGTCCATATTAAGAATATCAGGAAAAAAATTGAAGAAGATACAAAAGATCCAAGATATATTATTACGGTAAAAAAAGCCGGCTATAAATTTGGAGGAGTAGAATGATGCATACAATACGTAGAAGATTAGCATTTATTCTAATTTCTTGCACCTTATTGTCCTTGCTATTTTCTGCATTATTTGTAAATCTGGCCATTAATAGTACTTTTAATAAATACATCTCAGACAATCAACAAAAAAGAGATGAGAGAATCGTTAATTATTTTGAAGAGGTTTATAAAAGAGATCAAAATTGGACCGAGGATTCAGGAAAAGAGATACAACATGAGGGTTATATGAGTAATTATTGTCTGACACTACTGGATAAAGATAATAGTGTTATCTGGGCAATGGATCCAAATGAAATAAAAAATATGAACGAAGATAATACCGGGAGTGAATATCGAACCACAACCTTTGATATCCACTATCTGGATCAGACAGTAGGATACGTTATCATTGGGCAGTATGATCCGGTATTATTATCAGAGCAGGACATCAATTTTAAGATGTCGATTAATCAGAATATCGCAATCAGTGTGGTTGTTGCAGTCGCTTTAGCATCATTGATCAGCCTGTATTTTTCCCGACAATTTTCCAATCCGATTAAGGCAGTATCGGAAACTTCGGTAGATTTGACAAAAGGAAACTATATGTCGAAGGCAGATGCGAGAAGTAATGTACTTGAGATAAATAATCTAATTAAGAGCATTAATATATTAGGAGATAAATTACAATATCAGGACGACCTTCGGAAGCGTTTGGTATCCGATATTTCACATGAAATTCGTACCCCATTGAACATATTTCAAAACAATTTAGAAGCGATGATCGATGGAATTTATTCTGTTACAACAGACCGCTTAATTAACTTAAATGAGGAAGTAATCCGATTTGGAAAGCTTTTGAATAATTTGGAATTACTGAAGGAGTTAGAAGAACAAAGTGTTGAGTACCATATGGACAAAGTGGATCTCGAAGAGCTTGTTAAAAAGATATACGATACTTTTTCTATGCATGCAAGCAGAAAAAGTATCAATATGGAAATGAAAATCAAGCCGAAACTAAACTATTTAATACTTGGAGATAAGGATAAATTACATCAGGTATTCTTTAATATTCTATCCAATGCCGTAAAGTTCACAGAGGAGGATGGGACTATTTCTATCCTTCTTGGTGGCGATAAGAATCAGATCATTATTGAAGTTAAGGATACGGGAATGGGCATAAGCAAAAAAGATATTCCTTTTATTTTTGAGCGATTGTATCGAGGGGATAAAAGCCGGAATCAGATCGAGGGAAGCGGAATTGGTTTGACAATCTCGAAGAAGATACTAATCCATCATTCTGCAGTGATAGATGTAGAAAGTGAGGAAGGTGTTGGGACTGATGTTATTGTAAGGTTTCACAGGTGATGCATTTGTATATGGGTTAGGAGGCTACTTATGAAGATACTGATCGCAGATGATGAAAAAAATATGCGATGGATATTAGGAAAAAATCTCAGAGAAGAAAACTTTGACGTAGTGGAAGCTTGCGACGGCGAGGAGGCTTATCATCTATTCCTAGATGAAGAGCCCAATTTGGTGATTTTAGACTATCGGATGCCTAAGATAGATGGTATGGAGGTCCTTCGTAGGATAAAGACAATAAATAATAAGCTACCTGTTATTGTGATTACAGCTCACGGTAGTACCGATGCTGCAGTGGAAGCAATGAAGCTTGGAGCAGTTGATTATGTTTCGAAACCATTTGATATTAATGACTTGAAGTTATCCATTTTTAAAGCACTAAATATAGATCGGCTCAATAAGGAAATCGACTATCTGAAGGAAACGGCAAATCAAATCTTTAATGGGAAAATAATAGGCAGCAGTAAGAAGATGCAGGATGTCTATGAACTGGTAAATAAAGTGGCCGATACAAATGCCTCCGTTCTGATTATCGGTGAAAGCGGTACAGGAAAAGAAGGAATTGCAGCCTCGATTCATAATAAAAGCAGTAGAAATAGCAAACCATTTATTACGGTCAATTGTGGTGCAATACCAGAGACTTTGATCGAAAGTGAACTGTTCGGTTATGAAAAAGGAGCCTTCACCGGAGCGAATACCAGGAAGGCAGGAAGGTTTGACCGGGCGCAGGGAGGGACGCTATTCTTAGATGAAATAGGGGAGCTCAGTCTTCCTCTGCAAGTTAAGATTCTCCGAGTTTTACAAGAAAAAGAATTCGAGAGAGTTGGTGGCTTGGAAGTGATTAAAGCAGACGTAAGAATTATTGCTGCGACGAATCGTGATTTGGAAAAGATGGTGGAAAAGGGAGATTTTCGGGAAGATCTATTATACCGATTAAAAGTGATCCCGATCTATTTACCGCCCTTACGCGAGAGAAAAGATGATATACCGCTCTTGGTTGATTATTTTATTGATAAGTATTGCAAAGAGATTAATAAAGGGAAAATTTTAATGGATAAAGATACCTTGGAGATAATTAAAAATTATGATTTTCCGGGTAACATCAGAGAATTGGAAAACCTTATTGAGCGTCTTATTATCTTGTCATCCGATCAAAGAATTGAACCATCCCTGCTTCCCAAGGAAATATTAAAGGGTGCGTTTTCAAATAAAAAAGATTACTTCGTACTGCCGGAAGAAGGGATTCGCTTGGAAGAGGTTGAAGAGAGCTTTGTAAAGCAGGCGCTCGATATGGCAAAAGGAAATCAAACACATGCAGCCAAGTTATTAGGATTATCCAGGCATGCCCTGGTCTATCGGATGGATAAATTCAATTTAAAATAGGTACTGTTCAAAATTGAACATTGCAATGTATAAAATTGCACATTTAAACACAAAGTGTGCGAAGCTACAATTTTTGCAAGTGAAGTATTTAAGATAATCAATATTATTTGTATAAGAAGAGACTGATTTAAAACATAGTCTATAGCATTTTATAAGGATAATAACATCCCAATTATCAGGCCGGTCGTAATTAATCAGCCTAATAGTGCATTATGGGATGTAAGGCTCCCTAACTTTGCTCAGGATGAATGATTTGATCCAGTCTCTTTCTACTTTGGCACGGTAATTGCTTTACTTATATATGTAAGGAATAATCGAGAGGAGGTGTATAAGATGCAGAAGAATTCAATTTATAAACTAATTCTTATTTCACTTGCCGGCATCGCAATTTTGTGGCTGGCGAAAGAACTATTATTCCCAACAAATTATTTTAGTGTAAATATATTAGGAAGCTATGGAGGTGAACATATGTACATGAATGGTTATGGATTCGGCTTAGGAACTTTTTCTGTTTTACTTGTATTTTTAGTTAAAGTATTGTTTGTGTTATTCGTTATAGCATTACTCGTGGGATTAGTTATGGCAGCGAAGAATTATCTTTTTACTCAGCAGGATTATGCAGCGTTTAGGGGTAGCTTTACTCAGGCTCCGAGATCAAAGAAGACCTGTGATGTTTGCGGCAGAACATTGGAAGATGGCTGGAAGGTTTGCCCTTATTGTGCAGCAGAAGTAAAAGAAAATTAGTAAGGAGGTAGTAAAATGAATAAGAATCCTTGGTTAAAATTGGCAGTTGTTTCGCTTGCTGGTATCATTATCAGTTTTGCAGTACTTTGGGGAATTCAGCAGTTTTCTAATTATCAGTATTATAATAATATGAACCGATATGGCATGAGCCAGAACGGAATGAACGGCATGAATGGTTCATACGGTATGAACGGTACCTATGGCATGAATGGCAACATGAATGGTATGATGCAGAACAACATGAACGCAGGAATGAACATGCAGGGCAATATGAATTCCGGTATGAATATGCAGGGAAATATGAGTGCAGGAATGAACATGCAGGGCAATATGAGCGGAAATTCTAATTCTAGTACGAACATGCAAGGAAATTCCGGTGGCGGAATGGGAATGATGGGCGGCATGATGGGAATGATGGGCGGTATGTAATCCGATCCTTTGATATGTAGTTAACGAATAAGAGTTATCCGAGAAAAGTGTAAATTCTAGGATAGCTCTTATTATATATTCTCAGAAGCATCTACAGGGATACATCACAATGTTTTACCATTTACTGTCGGCGAATTATCATTTTCATCTACATACAAACTACATATTAAGACAATAAAATAGCCATAGAACATGAATGGAGGTGGAGAAGTTGAATATGAATCTGAATCATGGGATGTACCAGGAGCAAAGACTTATTTTAACCAATGAAATGAGAGTCTCACTGCAGCTTCTCCAGATGCCGATTTATGAATTGCAAGAATGTATCGAGAGTGAGCTGGATGCTAATCCGCTTCTTGAAATTGATTACGATTCACCGATTGAAACCGACGAAATGGATGATAAAAGCCCATCAAAAGAAGAAAAAAAGTTAGATTATGATCAGCTCCTGCCAGCAGGTAACCATGAATTGTATCTGAGTGAAATATCCTATCAACACCCGGATGATACGGAGGACAATCCAATTAATTATGTATCTCAGCAGGCTTCATTAAAGGATTACTTGTATGAGCAGTTGATTGGACTGGATGAAGATATTAAGGTTATCTGTGAATATTTGATTGAAATGATCAATGAGGATGGGTATATAACGGATGATATAAGTGAAGTGGCGCAAGAATTAAAGATATCGGATTCGCTTGCAATGCAGGCATTGAATAAGATTAAAGAGCTGGAACCCTGGGGAATCGGCGCGGAAGATTTCAGAGAATGCCTGATCATTCAACTGAAAAAGAAAAATCAGTATGATGTAAATCTAGAAGAGATTATTCATCATCATATGGAGCAGCTGGCAGAGAATAAGCTAAAGGATATTGCAAAATTACTTAAAGTATCACTTGAAAAGGCTCAGTATTATACAGACATCATTCGATCATTGGAACCGAAACCTTCCCGCGGATTTTACACGGGTTCGGACGTTGGCTATATCATTCCGGAAGCATTTGTGAAGAAGATTGGCGAGGAGTATTACATTATTATGAATGACTCCATGCTTCCAAGGTTGAATGTAAATACGTATTACCGGAGTATGATAAAAGAAGGTCATAATCAGGAGGTTACGGATTTTTTAAAAGATAAAGTCAATCATGCTATTTACTTCATTAAGGGCATTGAACAAAGAAGGCTTACGATATACCGGATATTGGAGCTTATAATTAAGTATCAAAAGGATTATTTCGATCATGGGGAAGCATATCTAAAACCAATGAATTTAAAGGATCTTGCTTCAGAGTTAAATCTCCATGAATCTACCGTGAGCAGGGCGATTAAGGATAAATATATCAGTGCGCCAGGCGGAACACTTAAGCTTAAGAACCTCTTCACAAAGGGAATCCTCATCGGGGTTGGAGAAGAAGATGTTTCAACAAATAGAATAAAGAAAACGATAGAACAATTAATTAAGGCGGAAGATAGCCGCAAACCGCTCTCTGATCAAGAAATCTGTAATTTACTAAATAAGGAGAACTTGAATATCGCAAGAAGAACCGCTGCAAAGTATAGAGAAGAGCTGGGATTTCGAGCTTCAAGTAAAAGAAAGAAATATTAGTTCAGCAGCAAGTATTATGCTATTACAATTGGCATAAAAATTGCTTTAATTATAAATATTACATAAAAGCAAAGGGGTGATATCATGAATAAGAAAACTTTAACCATATTAGGTATCGTAGCAGGTATTGTTGTTGTATTAGTTGTTGGATATTTGGTTTATATGTACGGTCTAATGCCGGCATCTCAGATGTAGTGAATCCAAAAGTTACGATAGAAATACGAACTTTTATCATCATGATCTATAATGACATATACAGAAAAGGGGCTTCCTATCTGTATGTGTTATTATATACAAAAGAAAAGCATTGCCTGATTCAATTAAGGAGGTCTATATGAATTTTAAAAAAACAATTCTATATCTACTTTTAAGCATCTTTATTTTATTACTAATTTATAATTATGTCCTCCCGATGATGGCTAACGGGTATACCGGTGGGATGGGTATGCACATGAATTATTATAGCAATTCAGTATATTATTATGGCAATATCATTGGTTTCCTTCTGTTTGCACTCATATTAATTTTAGTCGCTGTAACATTGCTAAAAATCATTACCACAACAGAGCCAAAGAAATGCAATCAATGCGGATATCCAATAGAAGGTGATGATTGGAAGATTTGCCCCAGATGTGGGAACCCTCTGAAGGACGGGAGTGTGAAATAAATGACTCTTTTGTTACTGGTAGCGGTTATATTGATCGTATATTATTTTTTAATATATAAAGAAAATTATAAAACATTGTTTGAGCAAAAAAGTGGTAAGAAATGTCCGAATTGTGGTTATTATATTGAATCAAGCTATAATGTCTGCCCGGTATGTAAAGAGACCTTGAAAAGGAAGTGTCCTGACTGTGAGAAAATGGTAGATGTTAATTGGAAGTACTGCCCATATTGCAAAGCGACTCTAAGAAAAGGTGGTAATGAATGAAACGAAAAACATGCTTTAAAATTATTATTTTAATTTTGATAGCAGTGATTACCATATTACATTTAATTACCAAAACACAGGAAGGACCATGGCATCAAGTATTCACTTTACTATATTATATTCCTATCATTCTTGCATCAATCCAATTCGGTTTTAAAGGTGGAACCGTGACAGCGGTCATAATCAGTATTATCTATTCACCTCAGAAACTGTTATCTCTGGGACCACAAGGAGACGCAATCTATGAGCTGTTGGATGTATTTCTTTTTGTTGCGATTGGAATCGTTACAGGAATATTGGTGGAGAAAAAGAATCTGGCAGTTAAAACAATGGATAGTCAGCTAAATAAATATGTGATATTAGAGAATTATACGAATTCTGTTCTGGAAAGTATTCATCTTGGAATTATAGCAATCAATAATGATTTTTTTATCACCTCAATTAATGAAGGTGCAAAGAAGATATTGGGAATGACAACAGACTGTATTGGTCTGAATTTTATTGATATTTTTTCTTGTAGTAAAGATATCGAGGACTTAATTAATAAAGCTTATTGGAGCAATCAACCGAAAACCAGTATTGAAAGAAATCTTCGAAAAGAAAATAAAGAAGTTAATATAAAAATTGATTTATTTCCACTAAGTTTGGAAAGCAAAAATAAAGGGCTGGTAATCATCATTGAAGATATTACGGATATGAACAAGATGAAGCTTCAGATGCATCGGAATGATAAACTGGCATCGGTTGGGCAGCTGGCAACAGGAATTGCTCATGAGATCAGGAATCCTTTGGCGATCATTAAGATGATAGAACAGACGATGAGTAAGGAATTATCAAGCAATAATAATATGTTGAAAGAACTAGAAATTATTGATGAGGAAGTAGAACGTGCGAATAAAGTAATCAAATCCTTAATGGAGTTTGGTAAACCTGAAAGGAATGAGAGAGGATATTATTCGATCAATCAAATCATTGATGATGTACAAATAATAACAAACAAATATACTGCTCAGAACAAAGTCACTGTTTCATTCTTAAAAGGTGATGTACCAGAAGGGTACTATGACAGGGAACAAATCATACAGGTATTTGTGAATCTGATCCTAAATGCAGTAGATGCAATGCCAAGTGGAGGAGATATTAAAGTAGCGACCCAATACATAGCTGAGAAGAGAATTAGGATTAGCTTTGAGGATACGGGTCTCGGGATTGATGAAGCAAACCTTGAAAAGATTTTTGATCCCTTCTATACTACGAAAGAAGAGGGGACTGGCTTAGGCCTATCAATTATAAATCGAATTATTGAAGATCATGAAGGAGTTATCAATGTAAAAAGCTCGAGAGGTAATGGAACTTTATTTGAAATCTTCATTTAATCTTCATACAACAGTATTATGATATATTTAGTCCAGCAATCGCTGCTGTGCTTGGAGTAATCGCTCCATTTATCTGCCCGGTTTTGATGGGTGCAAATATTAATCGGAGAACAATCGAAAATATAAAGGCAGCCGGGTTTATTAACGTCGAAGAAATTGATCTTGTGGGTGATGTGGTTAAAAAAATAGTTATAAAAGACATTAGATAGTATATTATGAGAGCAACTTAGATAATCAATAATTTTACAAATGACGGAGGTATATTTATGCTCAAAAAAATTAAAAATGCAATAAATAAGTTTCTCGAAGAGCTTGCTAAGGAAAACAAGGAATTATACGGCAGTGGAAGGTTGGATTGTTGCGATCTTAACAGAACAAAAGATAAATCAAGTAGAAAGTAATATCTGTTAACTGAAAATAGAATAATATAAAAAATCTGGTTCGGATAATAGTATCTGAATCAAATTTTTGCACATAATGAAAAGTGTTTTTGCGAAAATTGTCCACCCATTAAATCATGGAAATAGAAATCAAATTTAACAATAATAGCATAATTATTTTTCTCTCATAAATTGTTTGTATAATATATTGATGGAGATTATTTTATGGTTATTTCGCCAGATCTGAATAATTTGCAGTATAAGGAAATACATGGGGTTAAGTATTTTGATGATGTGAAAGTAAGATTAGGAAATGCGATGATGGATGCCCATCCGATTCATATACATGAGCACCAATTTGATGTCATAGCTTCCGATGGAAATTCTATTTCACCAACCAGTGTAAGAAGAAAGAATACCATTAATGTAGCATCAGGGGAAACCTGGGATATCATATTCCATGCAAATAATCCTGGAATATGGCCGCTTCATTGCCATATTCCGCATCATATGACTAACAATATGACTGAAGAATCTGGTGGCATGTTTACTACCATCATATATTAATTACAACCGCAATTGCATTTTCTAAGGAAAATAATAATCAGAGACAGGTTGACAGATCTTCAGCTAATACAATGTATTCTATGATGGAGCAGTTGGGTATGATGAATTAGCTCAGAACATCAGAAAAATAATAAGTGGCATATCATTGATTTTTGGCAAAAAGAAAGCGACAGGCTCACTATCTTTTCAGTAGCTAACTGTCGCTTGTCTTTGTTGGCGTATTCTTTTGTATAAGGAAACAAACAAGCGAGTAATTTATTCATACCCTGGTTCTTGCATCAGTCTAAAAGCTTTTAGCGGTGCTGTTAAAGAGCTTTTATATTAATATAGGAATACTTACTGTACACTTTTGTATTTCCTATATATCGATATGCCCTGACTTTATAGTAATAGGTTTTGCCTCTTACAAGACTTGAATTTGTAAAGCTAGTTTTTGATGTATTGGTTAGTCGATAAAAGGTTCCGTTCTTTGAAGTTGACCGATCTATCTGGTAACCGTTTGCTCCGCTTACAGCCTTCCATGAAAGCTTTGTCTTACCGCTATAATTTGTATTTACTAAAGCCGAGGGCGCAGCTAGTGAAGTTACGGTAGAATAGATATCTGAATAACTTCCATAAATAATTGAGTTTTCAACATAATTATATGCCCTTAATTTATAATAATAGGTTTTTCCTGTTAATACAGAGGTATCTATATAACTGGTACTTCTGGTGGTCGCTATATTGTGATAGATACCATTTTTTGAGGTGGCTCTATAAATTTTATATCCATACGCACTCGTAGCGGCGCCCCAAGTAATTTTTACTTTGTTATAAGCAATTGGAGCAACATCAGTTTTGGACGGTAGCTTAAGGATTGAGCCAACATTAGGCAGATTAGTATGATAAAAAAATGCCGTTGCATCGGTAATGCTTGTTCTAAATATCGTTCTAGTGTGAAGCACACTGCCATATCTGCTAATTTGATTATCGCATATATTCATTAAGGTCTTTTTTTGGTTTGCCCAGCTCATAAATATAAAGGTGTGGGTCGAATGTCCTCCCAACAAATTACCATACTTATCGGTTGTAAAACAAATATCACCAGGCTGCAGCAGGTTAAGATTCATTTCTCTTTTCCAGCCTCTGGCAACCAGTTGAGCTTCTACCTGGTTAGTCCGGATGGTTGAAACCGGAATATCGATTCCTAATCTTCGAAGGGCTTCGCTTACGGTGATAGCGCAGGTATTACTGGGATCACCATTATGTAATACAGTTGCTTTGCTTACTACACTGTTTCTGTTATTTAAATCTGACATGTATAAAAATAACGATGAACCAATACTTAGATCTAAGGTTTTTATAGTGATTGGCTGAGTATAATTACTATAGATGGTTCCTTCATTTATTACTTTACAGGCTCTGATTTTATAGAAATATGTTGTTCCTGCTTTTAAACCGGTATCAGTGAATTCAGTCGATTGAACTTCAGCTAGCTTTATATACTCTCCGTTAATGTTTTTTGACCTATATACTTCATAACCACTGGCATCCGAAACGGTAGTCCATAATACTTTAACTGAATCGTGCTTTAGAGGAACTGCCAATTCATTGCCGGGCACGGCAGGTAAATTGATTACATTAACACTGCAGGTCGCTATAATGCCTCCGTCTTCTGTGATAGCTGTAATAATTGTATTACCTTCTCTGAGAGCCATAATCGTTCCAGCTGCATCAACCTTTGCCACAGAAGGATTTTTGCTGGTCCAAATTACATTCTTATTTGTGGCGTCTACGGGACTTATTGTCGGCACTAAGCTCAAGCTTTCACCTAGTATTAAGGTCGCAGAGGCTTTATCCAGTGTAATTCCGGTTACGGGTGACACATCCGGAACAGAAGAGTAGGTCTGTGCAGGAAAACCGTTCCAGGGATTACTAAAACCATTTTTGTCAGGATCATAATAAATTGTCAATGCTGGCGAGGAGTTACTGAAAACAGATAAACCAATTGAAGGAGCATCTCCCATAAATTTAACGCTGGTTAGCTTTGGACAATTACTGAACGCATAATCACCTATGTAAACTATGTTAGCGGGGAAAACTATACTTGTCAGATTAGTAGCATAAGAAAATGCATAATCACTTATTCCTACCACACTCTGACCATCAATTTCCTGTGGAATCGTTATGCTGCTGTCATTCCCGCTCATGCCTGTAATAATAATACCATTTTCACTTATATTATAGGAATAATTCACTGTGTCAGCAAAGACTATTCGGGGAATGGCTGTTAGTAGCAGCAATGTAACCAAAGAAGTAGCAACAAACGTAAATATTTTTAGTCTTTTCACTTTATGTATTCCTCTCAGCAGTATAAATTTATAGGGTAATTTTGAAACAGTACATTTATACAAAGGAGGAGTTTCGCAATTACCAGATATAAATTTATTATTACATAAATAGATCAATTTTTTAATAAGTAAATTGCAGCCAAAAAATATGGCTTGCTCATTTATTTAAAAAGAAACGAGAATAATAAGGAAGATCTATTTACAATTTCTTGTGTTAAAAATGATGTACGATATACCGCTCAGTGGAAAAACCATGACTGAAGCGGTACTAACGGCCAGTTGAAAAGATTGACACTTTACCTCAGTGATATTTTTATTGTATTTGATTTAATAGCAGGAACGCTATTATGTTATAGATCATGTTGTTGTGTTAGCCGGATTGATATAATTCTGGAAGTGACTTATTGGAAATGGATAGATGCATATCTTCTTGAATAAATCGATTTAAATGTCAAGAAAAGCCCGGTTTATTAATATGCTCCTCCTTTAGGTAGACAGTTGATATAAAAAAACTGTTTATCTAAAGTAGGAGCATATCATGTTTGGAGGGCTTTTCTTAACATATTAAGCGATTATGAAGACATAACGAGATGAGAAAATACTATCTATTAAAAATGATTTCAGCTAATACTTTTTTGATTCATAATCTGCTGGACAGAGACATCCGGGTGATGATATTGTTTAGTATTCTTGCCTTTATTACCATACTGAATTGCTCGGTTGGGGCAGTAGTGATAACATGCCAGACACATTTGGCACTGATTATTCCAATGAGGTATTCCACGTTCGATATGTATGTTATCCACAGGGCATACTTTTTCACAAATCCCGCATCCAATACAGGATGTGCCTACTCTATAGAATTGATCCATATGATTTACTCTGTTTATAAAGGGAGTATTTCGTTTTTCTAATAAAAATGAGATTGGTTCAGGCTCATATCCTTTATTATGATTACTAATATTCTTAACCACCTTATTTATCTGTTTATTGAAACTTCCAAATATTTTGTCCTGAGACTTCTCCGATGGTATCTGGGCTAAGGTTATATCATTCATCGGCATATGGATATAAGCACCGTAAGCCAGACACATTCCTTTGTCATACATTAATTTCTTCATTTGCTTAATAGCTCCGCCTACGATTGGCCAGCCACGAGTAACTACTGTAAAAACATAGGTCACGTCATTCATATTTAAATTTTTAATAAAATCAGCGACAATCTTAGGAAGACCTAGGTAGTAAAGGGGAAACACAAAACCTACTTGCTTGCTGTTAACTTTATAATCATTTTTCTTTACACATGACGCAATTGGAAGAATATCACAATTGCCTAGCTTCTTACTTAATGCGGTTGATACCTTTAAGGAATTTCCAGTACCGCTAAAATAATAAATTGTTGTTTCCATTGCTTTTTGCTCCCATCAATATTTTAGATCATACATTTTGATTACTACTTAAATAAGTTAGTGACTCCAAATAAATGATATGAATTAATTACATGCAATGATTTTTGCATTTCTGAAAGGTCATTTGATAACATTAAAATGTTCATTATCATCTCAAGTAAATTCATGTATATCATTTTGATTACTAAATCATTATTGCTATCATATATAATCCTATTATCCTTTCCGGAGTAGTTCTCCTTCACTACTTTTATTAAGTGATTAGTTACCTCATCTTTCACGCTCTCATATCGGGTACCTTTAGCCCCCATAAAAATAATTAGCACGATTTCCCTATTCGAAACCATGAGTTCTATAAATTCATTATTAATTAGAGAGAATAGAGGCGAATTACCTCCACTTTCTGTTAAATCTTTTGCAGATGCTATTTTGCTAAGCAAGGTGCTTTTTAACCCAATGATAAAATCTTCTGGGACAACCGTATAAAAGATTTCATCTTTTCCCTTGTAATAGCGGTATATATTGCCGACAGAAATATTTGCTTTTGCAGCAATATCGGAGATTGAAGAGCTTTCATAACCTTTTTCTGCAAAAATGTTTAATGCTGCAGTATTGATTTTTTCCTTGATCTCATCTTTCTTGTATTGAGCCATAAATGAATTCCTCCAATAGCGAATGACATATTCACTATTGAGATATAATAAGCCTTGTATATAGAATAGTCAATACATTAATTTAATAATTCAGAAATTTTTAATAATTAGTATATTGTCTTAATCAATATGCCTACTGTGAGTTATTTTACAAATTCAGCAAGTACTGATTACAATGATGTAGATAATTAGTTTATTGTATTCATGGAAAAAAGTAGAATATTATGTTAATATGTTTACGACATATTACGACTGTAAAAAACAATAACTGTAAAAATGCTAATATAGGAAATGTGGATAACGGTTGGTTTGTAGGAATGTTTGAAAATAGTAATATAAGAATTAAGGGAAAAATACTCTTTTAAAATGTTTAAGGAGATGACTTAGAATGCTTAAAAAATACCGTACTGGAGAGCTACTACACTATTTAGGTGTTTCAAGAGACACCTTACGTTTTTATGAGGAGAAAGGGTTATTATGTCCCCAAAAAAATGATGAAAATAATTATAGAAATTACGATATGTTTGATATATTTAAAATTATGGTAATTGACTTCTATAAGAAGAGGGGAATGTCAATACACCATATTCAAAACTTATTAAAATTTAGTGACACACAGGATATGCTGAGCCTATTAGAGAACAAGAAAGATGAGCTCGAAAAAATGATTTATGATTGTCAGTGCATGGTACAAAGAATTGAAGAAACACAAAAATTCAGCAGAGACTTAATCAGTAATCTTAAGGTTTTTTCGGTTAGGCCCATGCCACTATTTCGAATTATTGGAGAGGTGTCGGACTTTATCGCTGTAGAAGAATTTGAAACAGTAATTGATGTGATAAACGCTAATAATAATGATCTGTTATCACAAATTGTGCGTTACATTTCCTTTAATACAGAAAGAGTCACAGGTACAAAAATACTAGTAGTTGAGACTGCAAAGACCACAAATAACACAGAGCAGTACATTCAATATCCATAGTGCCTTTATACCGTGGAAGAGGAAATACAGCCACCTGTTGAGCCTGTAGATCTAATCGAAAAAATGTACCAAATATCTATAGAATATGCCAAGCAGCATGGGCTTAGGTTGTTGGGAGAAGCCTTTGTTATGATACGCCTTATTACATATACTGAAAATACATCAAAAACCTATATGGAAATTTTTATTCCCTTTGAATAATTAATAAACAATTTGACATGGGTGTAACCCCCTACTTTATACTGAAAGCAAATGAAAGCTTAGGGAGGAAAGAAGATATGAAAACCTTAGTCGTAAAGGAAATGAAAGATATTTTAGTAAAGGATGCTTTTACCTTTGATTTAACAAAAATAGAGGTATCCCACTGCGTTGGCTGCTGGACCTGTTGGTGGAAGACTCCGGGGAGATGTGTGTTCAAGGACTTGAACGAATATTATCATGAATATATCACAGCAGATAAGGTGATATTTTTTGCAAAGGTAACGAAAGGGTTTGTTTCTGGTAGAGTGAAGAGCCTTTTCGACCGGATGATTCCTCTCTTTCTTCCGTATACCACTTATAAGACCGGTGAGTCCATGCATGTAAAAAGATATGAGAAATACCCTGATATAGAATTTTACTATGACGGAGATTTTCAGACTGACGATGGTCGCACAATATTAGAAGAATATATCCATCGTGTATTTTATCAATTTTACTCTAACAGTATTATTGTTAAGCCTATAGAAGAATTTATGGGGGAAGGCAGGTAGGAAAGATGAGTACAATAATTATTAATGCATCACCAAAGGGGAATGTAAAAAACAGTAATACAAGAATTATCTGCGAAGAATTTATACGCAACATGAAAGCTCCCTGCGATATAAGCTTTATCGTGAATTCGGATTTGGAAGAGCTTAAAGTTCATGTGGAACAGTACGATACCATAATTTTTATCCTACCTCTATACATACATGCTATGCCGGGTATTATGATGAATTTTATTGAGCATTTAAAACCAACTACTGAAGTGGGAAAATCTATGGGCTTTATCATACAGGCTGGTTTTATTGAAACAGCACAGGAAAAGTACGTGGAAAGTTATTTTGCAGCTTTGGCAAAACAACTTAACTATCATTATTTGGGAACTGTTTCTAAGGGTGAAGCCGCCGGAATCTATATGTTTCCCAAAATGTTTAAAAAGGTGTTAAGAAAAATAAATAAGCTGGGTGAAATTTATGAAATAACCCATACCTTTGATCCAAAGTTAACAGAGGAATTGGGAAAACCATATACATTGTCAAAGTCCCAGGTGCGGAAGTTTCAGTTTTTTTGTGATATAGGGCTGAATAATATTGGCTGGCATAAAGTGTTAAGACAAAACAAGGCACTAGACAAGCGGTTGGACAGACCATTTATATAAATAAGTGAATAGGTTCATCGAAGGGACATATCAGACTGCTAAAGCTTTAAAGGAATAGCAGTAAGAGGACTTGCCATCAGGGCAGCGCTTAATAAGTGTACCTTGGAAGGAAGAAGCAGTGAAGACTAATGAGTGCAATGATAAATTGTTGTATGTAAGATATTGCGCTATGCAGTAATTATCTATATACTAGGTGCTAAATACTGATAAGAAGGTGAGTGATAAAATGAACAGTGATAGAAATTGGACGGTTTTGTTTATAGGCGGTGCTTCCGGTATAGGTAAATCAAGCGTTGCCTATGAACTGGCTCGTTTTTATAACGTAAATGTCATGGAAGTGGATGATATTTGCCAAGCTGTGAAGGCAATGACAACGAAAGAGCTCCATCCGGCTATTCATTATTGGAGTAGCGGCATAAACTGGATGGATATTGGTGTAAGCGGTAATGTTAAGTGGCTTATTGATGTAAGCAAAGAAATGATTCCTGCATTAAAGGCAATTGTTGACAACCATATTGAAGCTGATGTACCAATCATTATTGAGGGCGATTTTATACACCCTGAATTTGCAGCATCTTTTGAGAATCCAAAGGTAAAAGCTATCTATATATATGAGCCGGATAAGAATCAAATTATGCAAAATTATCTTTCCAGAGAAGGTGGCGAATTGCAGCATTACAGAGCTGATATTAGCGTAGCATATGGAGATTGGCTGGTGGATACCTGTGAAAAATCAGGGATTAAAGTCATAGAATCAAGGCCATGGGATACTGTTGTAGATAGGATTATAGAGATCATTCAATAGCGAATAATTCTACCCATATTCATTCGGATGGAATAAGATTGCTAGAAAATCAAGATGATGGTGCGAGAAGCAATAGAGAGACTTCGAGAAACATCGCATTTGGGGGAGTCTTTTGCATCGGTTATAACAAGATAGCGTGTGATTATTATACAATAATCATACGCTATCTTATTGAGTTGTTACTGTGAGAACATTCATACTTTTAATAAGTGCAGCCTATTTTGGCTGACAGCGTTAAGATTAGGTTGCTCTATCAGCAAAGAGGCACCCACTATATATGGTCTCTATTGATACGAATCACCGTAACCATAATGTTCTACCACGTAGTCAATATCCTTATCTCCACGACCGCTTAGATTTACTAAAATAGATCCTTGCTTCATATCCTTTGCTTTTTTCATAGCATATGCAACTGCATGTGAGCTTTCGAGGGCAGGAATAATACCTTCAAGTCTTGAAAGCTGGAAAAATGCCTCGATTGCTTCTTCGTCGGTTGCCGTATCGTATTTAATACGTCCCAAGTCTCGTAAATACGCATGCTCCGGTCCAACAGAAGGGTAATCAAGTCCGCTTGCAATAGAATAAACTGGAGCCGGATCTCCCTTCTCATCCTTTAACATAATACTTTCGAAGCCGTGCATAACTCCTTTTTCGCCGTAAGACATCGAAGCAGCATGGTCACCCAGATTAGAGCTTCTTCCCAGGGGCTCCACACCTACAATATCCACAGGTTCTTCTAGGAATGGAATAAACATTCCTGCTGCATTACTACCACCTCCAACGCAAGCGCACACAACATCAGGAAGTAATCCGGTCATTTCTTTAAACTGATCCTTCGCTTCATAGCCAATAACAGATTGAAAATCACGCACCATTAAAGGAAATGGATGCGGTCCTAAAGCAGAGCCAATGCAGTAAATGGAATCTTTATAGTTTTTGGAATAGGATTCAAAGGCTGAATCAACCGCTTCTTTGAGTGTCTTTAATCCGTGTGTTACAGGAACAACCTTTGCTCCAAGTATTTTCATACGGGTTACATTAGGAGCCTGTTTTGCTATATCGACTTCTCCCATATGAATTTCACATTCCATTCCAAAGAAGGCGGCAGCCGTTGCAAGTGCAACACCATGCTGACCAGCGCCTGTCTCAGCTATCAGTCGTTTTTTACCCAGAAACTTTGCCAATAGTCCTTCACCCATACAATGGTTTAACTTGTGTGCTCCGGTATGATTTAAATCTTCTCGCTTTAAATATATCTGCGCTCCACCAACCTTTGCAGATAATCTTTCACAATGAAAAACAGGGGTGGGTCGACCTTGAAATTCTTTTCGAATTCTTCTTAACTCATTAATAAACTGAGATGAATGGCATATTGTCTGATATGCCACGGATAATTCTTCGAATGCCGGAATGAGTTCCTCTGGAAGATAAGATCCTCCATATGGTCCGAAACGCCCATTAGCATCCGGATATTTTCGTAAATAAGTTCTGTAATCCATATAAATCCTCCTAGTATACGTATGAATAAATAATTTACTATAGTTTAGCAAGAATTGTAATATATTACAACTAATTAATGAAAATCAGGATGGATTGCTTGCAAATTAGAAACATTCGTAGTACATAAAACTATTGCAAATAGTCTTGTTAATACTCCCAAACGAATTAGGAAAAATTTTTCATATATTTTGAGTAGAATTTTATTAGATAATCATGTAGAATAAATATCAAATTCTGATACTACCTAATACAGTGACATACAGGATACCCACACGTTTACACTGGTATTATAAATAAGAAGGAACCGGAGAGTATAGATGAAGATATTTTTAGTCAGACATGGTCAAACCGATTGGAATATGCAAGGAAGATTTCAGGGAAGAGAAGATATACCTCTAAACGACAATGGCCTACAGCAGGCAAAGGAATGCGGAATGGCTTTGGCTGGAGAAAATTATAAAGCCGTCATCACAAGTCCTCTGAGCCGGGCAAGCAAAACAGCGGAAATTATTGCTCAAATTGTATCAGCAGAACAGCTTATTATTGAAGAAAATATTACAGAGAGGGATTTTTCTAAGGTTTCAGGTATGACCCCAGCTGAAAGAGAAGCATTTTACGCTTCCGGCAAAAAGGATGATAAGGAGCCTTGGGACAAATTATGCAAGCGAATGCTTCGAAGTATTAAAAAGTATGCGGAGCAATTTGAAGGACAAAATATCATCATGGTATCACATGGAGCTTCTATAAACTCTGTTTTATCTGTACTCAGCGAGGGTAAAACCGGAACAGGGAAGGTTATCCTGAAAAATACATGTATTAATATCATTCATTATGATAATGGTAAGCTTAGCCTGGGTGAGTTTAATCTTACTGCGAAGGAGTTTCTTGCTTTAAAGGGTTAAGGTTAAATGTCTGTACATAGAAATATGCTGATGGGATTAAAATTCTACAACCTTTGTATAATAGGTATCTGTTTAAATGCTTTGCAAACATATAACTGACATGAGAAATGGCCCTTTCTAATATAAATAATTAGGAGGGCTTTTGTTATGAAAACTTGGGAGAAACGATTAATCATAGGTATATGCTGTTTGATATTTGTTATTATAATAGGGCTGATTGCAGTCTCTTTTTATTTCTACACGCTTGTTATCGAACGAAATGATAAGTTATATTTGCAGAAGAGCTTTGGTATAACCGGAAGCTACACAGAGGATGAGAATACAAAGGATGAGAATACAAAGAAAGATGAAAATTTAAAGGAAGAGGCAAATATTTTAAATGAGCTTAAGGGTGCAGTGTGGGTAGAGAATCAGCAATATGAAAAGTGGTTGATTACCTCCTATGATGGCCTTCAGTTATTCGGTTACTATATTCCGGCAGCACAACCAACGTCTAACACCGTTATTCTAGCGCATGGCTATGCTTCGAGAGGCAAGGATATGGGTATTTATGCTGAGTTTTTTTATGAAAAGCTTGGTTATAATGTATTGCTGCCGGATGCGCGGGGACATGGTATGAGCGAAGGCGATTACATAGGCTTTGGGTGGCCGGAGCGTATGGATTATTTGATATGGATTGAAAAGGTAATTGACCGGGTCGGGGAAGACTCGCGCATAGCCCTATTTGGCGTGTCAATGGGAGGAGCTACTGTTATGATGGTAAGCGGGGAGGAGCTTCCGATTCAGGTAAAAGCGATTATAGAGGACTGCGGATATTCCTCCGCTTCTGTGGAGCTTACTTATCAGCTTCGTAAGCTATATCACCTTCCAAGCTTTCCTTTTATTCCGTTGACCAGTCTAATTACAGATATCAGGGCAGGTTATAACTTCTATGAAGCCTCGGCAGTCAAACAGGTTGAGAAAAGTAAGCTACCAATTCTTTTTATTCATGGAGCAAATGATACCTTTGTTCCAACAGAAATGGTTTACAAGGTGTTTAACGCCTGTAAATCAGATAAAGAAATGCTAATCGTTGAAGGAGCTGGTCATGGACTTTCCTATACCATAGATCCAAGCATGTATGAAATGAAAATTTCACACTTTTTAGATCGGTATATGTCTTGACGTAAGTATTTTACAGTGCTATAATTTACTTCCATTTACAACTAAGTGAATATTTACCACGGGTTTTCTTGGCAAAATCTAAGAAAAAAAGCGTACTAAAAGGTACGCCGTCGCTTGGCAAGATATTTGAAAAAATATTACTACCAGGAGGATTTATGATTGAAGTAAAACATATCTCTAAGACCTTTAGGGTAAGCCGGCGCAATGCCGGATTTTCAGAAGCATTCAGGGCCTTGCTTCATAGGCAGTATGAATGTATCAAAGCACTCGATGATATCTCCTTTCAGATTAAAGAAGGTGAAATGGTCGGGTATATCGGTCCCAATGGTGCAGGAAAGAGTAGTACAATCAAAGTACTTAGCGGCATTCTTACACCGGAGCAGGGGCAATGCATGATCAACGGAAGAGTTCCCTGGAAGGAAAGAACAGCACATGTGAAAGAAATTGGCGTTGTTTTTGGACAACGATCCCAGCTATGGTGGGACGTGCCTGTTATTGATTCCTTTGAACTGCTACGTGATATCTACAGTATTCCAACACAAACCTATCACAGAAATCTTGAAGAACTTGTTACGTTACTTAATCTGGAGCAGATGATCAGAACGCCTGCCAGACAGCTTTCACTAGGGCAGCGGATGCGCTGCGAGATAGCTGCTTCTCTTCTTCACAGCCCCAAAATATTATTTCTAGATGAGCCTACGATCGGTCTTGATGCTGTCTCTAAGCTTGCTGTCAGAGATTTTATATTGGAATTAAATAGAGAGCATAAGGTTACCGTTATCCTAACCACGCATGATATGCAGGACATTGAGACCCTTGCAAAGAGAATTATACTCATTGGCAAAGGAAAAATATTAATGGACGGTAATCTTGAAAGTATCCGTAAACAATTCTCTACGACGAAACGTCTAACCGTAGAATTTTCCGGAGAGGCTATAAAACCCTGCGAGGGAATGCAACCGATCTCAGGCAGTAATCAAATCGCCGCTTTTGATATTGATTTAAATAGATTATCGGTAGCGGATGCAATCAATCATATAACCAGACAGGTTGAGGTAAAAGATATCTCGGTAGCTGAAACATCAATTGATGAGCTGGTGGCTAAGCTTTATCATCAATATCAAATTTAATAGGTGAAAACTTCCCGCTAGCTATTAGAGGGAATTTTGGCATGCCCGAAAATATTGAATTCTTACAGAAATGGGTCAAGTGTCCCGATAAAATGAGGAGATGATTGGTTGGAGAAGGAATTTAAAAGAAATAAAATGAGTCGTAAATATTTAGCCTTTTTTCGGATGAGATTTACAGCAGGACTTCAGTACCGTGCGGCGGCTGCATCAGGGATCGTTACCCAATTTGTATGGGGAATAATGCAGCTATTGATTTTTCGAGCCTTTTATGAAGTGAATAAAGTAGCCTTTCCGATGAAATTTAGTGAAGTAAGTACCTATATATGGCTGCAGCAGTCTTTGTTAGCTCTTTTTGTAATGTGGATCTTAGAAAATGATATCTTTCAGATCATCGTTGAAGGCGGTATCGCATATGAGCTATGCAGACCTGTTGATTTGTATTATATGTGGTTCTTTCGAAGTATGGCAAATAGGCTATCAAAAGCAGTACTGCGGTGCCTGCCGATCATTCTATTTGCTGCCATATTGCCTGTACCCTATGGGATGCGGCTTCCCTCTAATACCTTTGCAGCTGCTGGTTTTCTTATAACCTTAGCACTTGGCTTTGTTAATGTGATAGCCTTCTGCATGTTAGTTTATATCATAACCTTTTTTACTTATTCCCCGTCTGGAATACGTTTATTTGCCGTTTCCTTAGTTGAATTATTAGGCGGTGCTGTTGTACCGCTTCCATTTTTCCCGGAGGGTATTAGGCAAGTGGCAGAGCTTCTGCCCTTTGCGGCTATGCAGAATATCCCCTTCCGCATCTATTCCGGTAATATAGCAGGGGTGGATATATTAAGTAAAATAGCATTTCAATTGTTTTGGGCACTGGTATTAATCTGGCTTGGCAGATGTCTTACCAAAGCAGCCTTAAAACGTGCTGTCGTACAGGGCGGTTAGTGAGAATTGTTGAAAAGAACAATTCTCACTTGGAAGTTTATGCCTGCAGTCTTCAAAGCGTGTAAACACGCTTAGCACAAACTAATTCAAAGGGCAGGCATGTTATGTTATTATGAAGAAAGAGCATCTTCACACTTTAGAAGAACCTTATTATGAGCACGCGGTGCTCATTCCAAGCTTTTTTATCACTATTTGTGCCGCAGCTTGGCGGCAGTTGGGGGTTAGGTTGAAAAATCAAAGATTTTTCAACCTACAAATTTGTGCGCTGCCCAAATTCGCAGAGGTTGGCAGCAGATGGAGGTAAATATGAGATTGTATCTTAAATTTTTTGGACTCCACCTAAAAAGTGCCATACAGTATAAGGTGTCCTTTTTACTCACTGTTTTAGGCCAGTTTTTAATTTCCTTTAATGTGTACCTTGGTATTTTGTTTTTATTTAGTCGCTTTCATGAGGTGAAGGGATATAGCTTTAGTGAAGTACTTTTATGCTTTTCAACAGTACTTATGTCTTTTACTTTGGCAGAGCTTTTTATGAGAGGCTTTGATTTGTTTTCAGGAATAATAGGTAATGGTGAATTTGACAGAATTCTTCTACGGCCGAGAAGAGCGATTTTATTAGTGGTATCAAGTAAGATGGAATTTACACGCATAGGAAGAATCATTCAGGCAATTGTAATGTTTGCCTATGGGATTAGGTTTTCACAAATCACCTGGACACCAAAGAAGATTATAACAATTATCCTTATGGTGATTGGTGGTACAGTTATCTTTGGATGCTTATTTATCATATATGCAAGTCTTTGCTTCTTTACCTTGGAAGGGCTGGAATTTATGAATGTCTTAACCGACGGAGCACGTGAATTTGGTGAATATCCACTGAATATTTATGGGAAAGGGGTATTACGCTTTTGCACCTATCTGGTGCCTTATGCGATGTTTCAGTATTATCCGTTTTTATACTTGACCGGTCATTCAAATAATGGGTGGTATCTGTTTTTTCCCTTACTAGGATGCTTGTTTTTAATTCCAAGTCTGTTACTTTGGAAGCTTGGAGTACGGCATTATAAATCAACTGGATCGTGATAAAGAGAGGAGTTTACTATGCAGGAAATACTTAATTTACAAAAGCAACAGGAAAAGGCACAGGAGAAGCCACAGGATGAGACATTATTGCAAGGACAGAATTTAAATCAGTCTGAGGAGTGGAAAAGGGAGGAACATCACCTTCAAAACTGCGTGCAGATAATACAGCATAATATAGATGATTACTTTAAAAAATATAGTGAAATCAGTGCTGAGACGAAGGAACTTTATGATAATTACAGATCAAATAATCCAGAGCTTCATAATGAGCTTGTTACTGGGCTTGATATGAGGTCTATGATGAAGCGGCTTTTAAATAAAAATCTTTTAGCAATAAAAAAGCCCTATTTTGGTCGGATCGATTATAAAGAAATAAAAGAAAATGAGACTTTTTCCTTATATCTCGGTAAAAATGGTATTAGAAAAAACATCGCAGAAAATTTAATTGTAGATTGGAGAGCCCCGGTATCAACGATCTATTATGATAGTGACATAGGGGAAAGCTCTTACCAGACACCATCCGGTGAAACGATAGATATACTATTGAATTTGAAAAGGACCTTTGAGATTTCTGATAGCAAGCTAATAGATTTTTATGATTCGAATGTTATAGCTAATGATGAATTTCTAACCAAATACTTAAGTAAAAATAAAGAAGTAGTGCTGGGTGAGATCATTGCTACCATTCAAAAAGAACAAAATATGATTATACGTGATTCACCCTGGCATAGTGTTATCGTTCAAGGAGTAGCCGGCAGCGGAAAGACAACCGTAGCGATGCATCGAATTTCTTATATTCTTTATAACTATAAGGATAAATTCAGACCGGATGAATTCTATATCATTGGCAGCAATAAAATGCTTCTCAATTATATCACCGGTGTACTGCCAAATCTTGATGTATATAATGTGAATCAGATGACAATGGAAGAATTTTTGTTAACTCTTCTGGATAAGGACTTTGATTATAAAAAGAATAAATACTCGTTTGCTAATAACTTTACGAAGCTACAAACAATAAAGTCTACGAAAAATACATCGGAGCAGGTAAGCTTTAAGGGCTCTACCTTATTTATCAAAGCATTAGAAGAATATATGAAGCAGTTTGAGCTTGCTGCGGTAAATAAGGAAGCAGTACGTTATCATAACAGTATTCTCATGTCTAAGGAAGATATATTATATTTCCTGAGTTTTTTTGAGGAGCTTCCCTTACAGGAGAAGATTACCATGCTAAATAAACGCCTTACAGAAAAGATAGCATATATCAATGAGGAGAACAGGAAAAGTAAGGAGGAGACAAAAGCAGAGGTTAACAAATATAAGGAGTATTTTGGAAGTCGTAATAAAAAGTATAATATAACAGAGGTTTACAAGGAATTTCTAATAGATTTATCAAAAAAACGGAGTGATTATAGAGATAAGAAGCTATTCCTTCCTGAACAGAAGGACTTAGAGCTTATCCTATCAGATTTTCTAAATAAGAAGCTGGATATTTATGATCTGGGTATGCTTAACTATATCAAGAAAAGACTGAAGAAAACGAAGGATTATGAATATGTGAGTCATATTATTATCGATGAGGCGCAAGACTTTGGTGTATTGCTTTTTTATCTTTTTAAGAAGCTTTTTAAGAACTGTACCTATACTATCATGGGAGATGTCTCACAAAATATATATTATAATACAGGTATGAATGATTGGGAGACCCTTAAGCAGGAGGTATTTCTTCCTAATAAAGATAGGTTTTATTGTTTGGCAAAAAGTTATCGTAACACAGTTGAAATATCGAATTATGCCAGTAAAGTATTAAAAAAGTGCAGCTTTAAAACCTATGATATTGAGCCCATCATAAGGCATGGTAAGGAAGTCTCTCTGTTAAATGCAATGAATGAACAACAGAGGATAGCGGATACGGTTGATATCATTTTAAATGCTCGCAGAGCCGGTTATGATACGATTGCAGTAATATGTCGTACCATAGAGGAGACGCTAAAAGTAAAAGAACAATTGAAGGATAAGGTACCCATTGAGCAGCCTGATACAGATATTGAGAAAACGACCTTCCAAAACGGTATTATGGTCCTGCCAATTCATATGACCAAGGGTCTTGAATTCGATGTGGTTATTATCTGGAATCCGGATGAGAAAAGCTATCGATTAAGTGATGGGGATGCAAAACTATTGTATGTAGCAATCACGCGTGCATTGCATGAATTGGACATTGTGTATGAGGGGAAGCTATCTGACTTATTATTATAAAAGATCTAGCTTTTTGGATATATAACATATATTAGCTTAGGAATATATTTATGAATGTGTTTACTCTGTTATGATATTATCATTTCAAGGAGGCGCTTGTTTCTCAGCATTATTGTTTTTATTTTATATAAAATTCAAAGAATTGAACAAAGTGCTATTGACAAAGCGCCTGTGAATGAATATAATAAAAAAGTACTTTTCGAAAGGGATCTTAGCTCAGCTGGGAGAGCATCTGCCTTACAAGCAGAGGGTCATAGGTTCGAGCCCTATAGGTCCCATTTTACTGAAAAGTAATAAAGAATAAGGCGAAGTAGCTCAGCTGGCGAGAGCACGCGGTTCATACCCGCGGTGTCGGCGGTTCAAATCCGTCCTTCGCTATGATAAATATTAGAGACAGCAATAATCTACGATTATTGCTGTTTTTGAATCCTGTGACATAATCAGACATCCATCCGAGATTAAGAATAAAAGAAAATCGTTCTGGATTAAATCTAATTAATCCATTATAATAAGGATTAGTGGATAGTTATTAAGAAGCAGCTTATACCGTCAATCAGTTGTGCTATCCGTAACACTAAATATAAAAATTAATAGGATATTACGCATGAAAACCATCAAAATTATTAGGATAAGGGTCGCAGGCTGTAATATTATCATAGATAGGAGATTACTAGCATGAGAATTGGTTCAGGTTATGATGTTCATCAATTAGTAGAAGGAAGAGCTTTCATTCTGGGGGGAGTCACTATTCCTTATGAAAAAGGCTTATTAGGCCATTCTGATGCAGATGTATTGATCCATGCGATCATGGATGCACTGCTCGGAGCTGCTGCACTTGGAGATATCGGCAAGCATTTTCCGGATACAGCTGCTGAATATAAGGGAATCAGTAGTATTGAACTGCTAAAAAGAGTGAAGAGGTTAATTGAAGATAAGCTTTATATAATAGAAAATATCGATGCAACAATAATTGCCCAGAAGCCTAAGCTGTCACCGTATCTGCCCGAAATGGTTAAAAATATTGCGAAAGCACTTGAAATTGAAGAGGATAGAGTTAATATTAAGGCAACTACAGAGGAAGGGCTTGGCTTTACCGGTGCCGGGCTTGGCATTGCTGCAAATGCAGTATGCCTTCTGGAAACAATGATGAATTATCAGCTTGATGTAACGCCTAATAAGGATTCTTCCAATCAATGCAGTGGCTGCAGCGGATGTTCAAAGACATTATCTAAGTAGAGGCTAAATTCTAAAATTAAATAAGTAATAGAATAAAATTCAATTAATAACCATTAGGATTTCCGATAAGAGGCATCCTGTCCCAGACTGATGTATAACTGCTGGTAAAATTCGATTGTGATTACAGTGGAAAGACGGATATAACTGAAATTTGTGATATTTGTGTTAAGCCGCTCGCTGAAATACCTTAAGGAAAAGGTCTTTCTCTGCCCGGCTTCCGCTGTAAACACTTCAATCCCCGGGTTATTCCGGAAAAGTCAAGACGTCTGTTCATTTCTTTCATGTCATTTGTCAAAAATGCATTCTTTGTGGCAATCTCCTTATCAAATGGATTGAAGGACATTCCGTAATAATTAATGCTTGCTCAGCAGGAGCCGCTAAGCGGCTACTGCATCATCTGCATATATTTTTATCCGGAATAATTTCCGGAGTTTGAACCTTGAAAATATCGAAATAAAAATTAGGCTCAAAAACATCTTCA